>NZ_SADD01000001.1:0-742162 GCF_004005565.1 Lujinxingia sediminis
CGACCCCTGGGAGGCGGGACTGGCGGCGAATTACGTGCCCCACAGCTCGGACAGCGCGACCGGGGTCGACGCACTGGCCGGATAAGTCGTTAAATGTTCTTTTCGGCGAAGAGGGCGAAGACGTTGTGCCTGGATTTCAGATGCCGTAGGCCTCTTCAAACATTCCCGAAATCACGCGTATCAGCGAGGCTTCGCTCCTTTAGAAAGCGCTGGCGAGCGTGGACCGCTTACGCGGTTCGGACGATACGCCCGGGAGTGCCGAGTTCGCGCTGAAGACGCGTGGGGGCCTGGCTCTGCCCGGCCTGGCGCGTTGAGGTCGTGTTAGGCGGCCACACACGTGACGTATCACCGGCATCATGCCGACGGGCTGACCTGAGACCGCGCAACATGGATTATCAGACAGCCGTTTCCTCCCATCACACTCCATTCAACGGTGGTCGTGCGTAGTGATTGCCAGGCGTTGCTCACGAGAAACGTCGCGATCCCCGCATGAATACGTGCTTTGAGGCGACCCTCGGTTATTTTGTAGATGACCGACGGTCGTGCTTTGAGGCAACCCTCGGTTGTTTTGTAGATGACCGAGGGTCCTGACTGACGCGAGGGTCCTGACTGACGGTCGGGTTGCGAATTGGATTTCACACGCCCCTCGGTTGCTACGCCTGGGACGGGTTGTCGCGGGGCATTCTACGTCTTCGAGAAAGCCGCTGTTTCTTCGGCTCGAGACTGGCGTCTACGTGAACGCGGTAGCCATGACCGCATACGGGTTGACATTTAGGTGGGTGAGGGGTGACGCAGCCACATGGCCGACACTCGCGCTGCTTGTGGGTTAAGACCGAGACCGGTGGAGATTTGCTGAGGGGGGAAGAATGCGACAGACGCGATGGCTGGCAAGGGGGGGATTTGCGTGTGCGACCGTGCTGGTGTTGGTGGGATGCGGATCCGGGCAAGAAGAGATGGCCCGCCGCGTCTTTGAGAGTCGCGTCGCCCGGGTTTCCGTCAACGTAGAACGCAATGAGGTTCACGTCTTCGGCTCCGACCAGACGAGCGGTGCGGTCATTGATCGATGGACTCAGTCAGGCGACGCCTACCGTGAGCTTGGGGAGGCGCAGGATGGCGATCGCGTTGACGTTGTGGCGAGCTGCGAGCGTAGCGGGGAGTGTCGTGCTCGGTATGACCTGGCGCTGGCAAAGTCGACACTGGTAGATGTGGCGATGCAGCAGGGCAATCTGGGGCTTTACCACCTGGGCTCGGAGGTGCGCGCTACGGTAGGGCAGGGCTCGATCGTGGGCAAACATATTACCGCACGGCACGTGGAGTTAGGGTTGGGCCGAGGACGCATCGATGTGATCATGGCAGACAGGCCCGAGTTGCTGGTAGTGCGCATCGATGAAGGCCGTGTAAACCTTGTCATGCCGCCGGGGCGCTACCGCTGCGAGTTCGATCGTTTCGATGAAGCCATTCATCTCAACGGATTGGACTGCCACGGCCGGATGGCTCAGGGTATCCGTCTGGAGTTGGGCAAGGGCGCATACGTGACCTTTAAGTCCAATGTTAACTACGTCGGGCCCACGCCGTGAAATGTCGTAAGATGTGTCTGGGGTGCCTCTCGGAGACTCCGAGATTGAATGCATGGCCACCTGGCGCTGGCTCAACGGGCGTATGAGCCTTGCGGGGCACCGACTTCGCTTAATCCCGGGGGGGCGGTTACAGTCGTACGGGACAGTTGTCCCTGGGGCATTTTTCGCTGCGGAACAGGTGACCCTGGGTCATTTTTCGGTCGACCGAGGGTCGCTTGAAGGCAGCTCTATGGCATATTGATGCTCGTCGGACGGCCCCTCGGTGTCACATCCGAGCACACCCGTGATGAGCTCCGACCCTGTGAGTACGTACTCGACGCTCTCAGGCCATCCTTCACGTTCGTGCACGCTGCGCCAGGCTTGGAAGCGCTCGACCGGCTGTGCTACCACCTTCGTAGAGATCCTTGGATGATGGTGGCGGTGCTCCGCTGTGGTCGCGCATTCAGAGCGCAGGAGAAAGACGTGGCAAAGATCAAACTCAGTGAGACGCTTCGTTTTCTGGGAACCCGGCTCAACAAAATTACCGGCAGTGATCTGGAGTTCCTGCTCGAAGTGGAAGAGGCACGGGTTCGACCTGGAGAGGCTATTCACGCCGAAGCCCGGGTCCGTTCCCCGGAGTCGGGAGAGCGCGAACTCACTCATATTTCCATCAGCCTCCGTGGGCAGGTCCAACGCGAGGGGCAGTGGCAGGATTATGACCAGCGTGCCGAAGTCGCCCACAACACTCATCTTCCCGGCGGACATGAGTTTGTGGTGCCCATAGAAGTGCTCATTCCTGAAGATGCCGTGCTTAGCGAAGACGGCGCCACCTGGAGCCTTCGTGCGCAGGCCGTGGTCGACCGCAGCGTGGACCCACGAGCCGAAGCAAACTTTGAGGTCGTCGGCGACTAAGCCGCGTGCTTGAGGCATGTTCCCCGGGGGGCATGCTACTTCAGCATGCCGACCTCGCCCGGCGAGAAATGACGCACCCGGGTTCCCGGTCATGCGCGCATTTTTCGGGCGCAACGTCGAATCATGGCATAGTCACGCACGTTTCGTGCGACCCTGGGTCAATCTGGAAGTGACCCTGGCTCAAGGGACAATGCCCCCTGGCGGTTCCGGAGAACCGTGTTTTTGAGGCATCGGTGGGCGCGCTACGCCCACCAGGAGGCACGCGATATCTGTATGCCGACATCGTTCAGAGGATGATGCTTCCGGACGTTTTTTACGACGACGCGTTCGGAACGTAACGTCGGTATAGGGCATAACCAAGCCGATTCATGCAGCCCTGGGTCAATCTGGGAACGACCCTTGGTCAATCAGGAAGGCGACCCTGGGTCAATCTGGGAACGACCCTTGGTCAATCAGGAAGGTGACCCTGGGTCGATCTGGGAACGACCCTGGGTCAACTCTGAGCTCCATCCAGAATGACGCCCGCTCGACTCTGAGGCCGAGTCATTTTATGGCTCTGGATCGGCCCTACGGTCTTCGGCCAGGCACCTTGGGGCTCGTGCACCGCGCCAACCGCATCCCTCCCGACGTGCACTCATCCTGTGAGACCGAAGAAGCCAGCCACGAACGACAAGACCGAAGAAACCAGCTACGAATGAAGCGGTCGCCCCTGGAAGCTGTCGCCTATCATGGGTGGTCGACCCGGGTAGGCCACCCAGGGTCGCTTCCGGTCAAACAAGGGCAGTCGAAGTCATCGGTGATGTACACCCATGGTCTCGGTATGAATCAGCTCCAGGCGCGGGCGGCTGGAGTGTGCCAGCTCAAAGAAGGTCAGCTCCGGTGCCGCTCCGATGCGCCAGGGCCAGGAGGCCGAGCCCAGCCCACGGTTGATGTAGAGGTAGGCCCCGTCGAGAAAATACGCCCCCACGTGGTAGCGCGCCCCTAACTTCTGGGCGATGCGGTGGGTGACCCCGGGGATGTTGAACTGGTAGCCGTGGGTGTGTCCGCTTAAGATCAGGTGCGCACCACGCGCAGCCAGCTCCGGTGCCAGCGAAGGCACGTGATTCAAGGTCAGGCAAAAGGGAGTGCCGTCGATCGCGGAGAACGCCTGGTTGACGTCGGATCGTTGGGTGACATGATCGTCGACGCCCACCAGCTCAATCGGTCCCATCGCGCTTTCTATGATGCGGTTTTCATTGATAAGCAGTGGGATATCAAAGCGAGAAAACGCCTCATGGGCAGTGTCAGTGCAGGTCCAGTGGTCGTGGTTTCCCAACACAGCGTAGGTGGGCGCGTTGAGCCTGGCCAGGGTCTCTACCGCCGGCATCAGATCGTGGCGGCTGTAACCGACGTAATCCCCGGTCAGCGCGACCAGGTCTGGGGACTGGCGGTTCACAAAATCGACGACCTGCGCCATGTGTCTCGGTTTGACCCAGCGGCCCAGATGCACATCGCTGATTTGCGCAATGCGATAGCCCTCTTGCGAGAGGGGGACTTTCGGGTGCCAGAGGCGGTAGCGGTTGATCTCGATCGACTTCAGCGGGTTGATCATCGCGTAAGGCTCATCATGGGGAAGGTCATGCGTCGATTGGGAATGGGTGGGGGGAATGCCACCTCGGGTGGTTCCGTTCGTTTGGCGGTTGTGTTAAGGGCGCGGCGTGCCTAAGTTGCCCGCTGCCCTCCGAGGGCGTTGGCATCTTCTACGGCCCTCAATCTGGCAACAACCCGCCGCTAAACCTGAAGATTTCGCCGCCCGCTCACCCGCTCTTTGCCCCGACGGTCTATGTCGTACGATCCGAATAATCCGCTCATCGTTCAATCCGACCGCACAGTCCTGTTGGAGACGGCGAACGATAAGTTCGAAGAGGCCCGCGACGCGCTCTCCATCTTCGCTGAGCTCGTCAAATCGCCGGAGCATATCCACACCTACCGCGTCTCACCGCTTTCATTGTGGAACGCCGCCGCCCTGGGCTACGAGCCCGAGGGTATCAAGGGGAAGTTGGCCGAGTACAGCAAGTACCCGCTGCCTTCGAACCTCCTGGCCGACATCGACGACTTCATGAGTCGCTACGGACGGCTGAAGCTGGTGGGCGAAGACGATGAACTCTTTCTGGAGAGCGAGGACGATGCGCTCCTCGAAGAGATCAGTCGCCAGCGCACCGTTAAACCCTACCTGCTCGGGCGTGTCAGCCCGACGCGATTCAGGGTCGTCAAAGATCAGCGTGGCGTCATCAAACACGCGCTGATCCGCGTAGGCTATCCGGTTGAAGACCTGGCGGGCTACGTCGAGGGCGAGCCCCTGGAAGTGGCGCTCCGCGAGACGACGGTGGGAGGCAAAGACTTCGGGCTGCGCGACTATCAGCGCGAGGCGGTCGGGGCGTTCTGGGCCGGTGGTACGGTCAAAGGCGGCTCCGGGGCGATCGTGCTTCCCTGTGGCGCCGGCAAGACGATTGTGGCGCTGGGGGCGATGGCGGCGGTTCAGGCGCAGACGCTGATTCTGACGACGAACATCACCGCGTTGCGCCAGTGGCGTGATGAGATCATCGATAAGACCGACATCGATCCGGAGCTGGTCGGGGAGTATTCTGGCGAGGTCAAAGAGATCAAGCCGATCACGATCACGACCTACCAGCTGCTGACCTACCGTCGGAATAAGAACAGTGAATTTGTACACTTCGAGGTGTTCAATCAGGCCAACTGGGGGTTGATCGTCTACGATGAGGTTCACCTCTTGCCGGCGCCGGTCTTCCGCGCGGTGGCCAACCTGCAGAGCCGCCGCCGTCTGGGGCTGACCGCCACGCTGGTCCGCGAAGACGGCAAAGAGGAAGAGGTCTTCAGTCTGATCGGCCCCAAGAAGTACGATGTGCCCTGGCGGGTGCTCGAGAAGAAGGGCTTTATCGCCACGGCCGAGTGTGCCGAGGTGCGGGTGGAGTTTGAGGATGATGACCTGCGCATGGCATACGCACTGGCCGAGCAGCGTCAGAAGTACAAGATCGCCGCGACCAATCCGGCCAAGCTCAAGGTGCTCGATACGCTGTTGGAGAAGCACCGTGGCGAGCAGACCTTGATCATCGGGCAGTACCTCGATCAGCTCGATCAGATCAGCGAGCGCCTGGATGCCCCGATCATCACCGGGCGCACCCCGCAGCCCCAGCGCGAGGTGCTCTACGAGCAGTTCCGCAAGGGGGAGGTGCCGGTGCTGGTGGTGAGTAAGGTGGCCAACTTCGCCGTCGACCTGCCCGACGCCAGTGTGGCCATTCAGGTCTCCGGCACCTTTGGCAGTCGTCAGGAGGAGGCCCAGCGGCTGGGGCGAGTGCTGAGGCCGAAAGAGGGCAACAACGAGGCGCACTTTTATTCGGTGGTGACCCGGGACACCACCGAGCAGGAGTACGCTAACAAGCGCCAGCTCTTTTTGACCGAGCAAGGCTACCGTTACACCATTGAGACCGTGGGATCGGCTCCGGAGTAAGGCGGGGAGGCGCGGGAGAGGGCTTGAAGCGAGCGCTCGGGTGGGCATCTTTGCCTCACCTGGGCGCTTTCGAGTATGTCGGATATTCGAGTCGCGATTCAGGCCACGTACTCGTAGTTGCGGAGGTTTGCGATGGGCATCTTACTCTCCTGGCTGGTCCTGACGATCGCGGTGTGGGTTACCGCGTTACTCTTGCCCGGCTTTCGAATCAAAGGCTTTGGGAGCGCGATCGTTGTCGCGGCGCTCTTCGGTGTCCTCAACTTTTTGTTGGGGTGGCTCTTCTTCACGATCTTCGCCATCGGCACCCTGGGGCTGGCGGTGCTGCTGGCCTTTATCACCCGATGGATCATCAACGCGATCATCTTAAAGATCGTCGACGGGATCACCGATAAGGTCACGATCGACAGCTTCGGCTGGGCGTTAGGGGCCGCGCTGGTCATGTCGGGCGCCGGCTCGTTGGCGGAATGGGGACTTCGAGCAGTCGGGATCGGCTGATATGCGAGAAGGAGTGACAGGCCGCAAAAAGGCCGCTGGCGTTAACGCCGGCGGCCTTTTTGTCTGCGGGGATGTATGAAACGTCCCGCGAGGTGTGGCGCCGCATAACCTCATGGAGGATCGCGCGGTGCCAGCATGGGGCCCTCAGTCGAAAAGATCCGACTGGTAGCCGATGGTCAGGTGGGTAGGGCCCTGGCCTCCATCATCCCAGTTTGCGAAAAGCCGATAGCGATCCGAGGCCATCATCAGAGTACCTCGGCGAGGAAGATCCTCTTCCAGGGGGCCGGCCACCTGGGAGAATCGCGCCCGCACAAGACCCGGGGTCAGACTGCGCGACTTCAACTCCAGGGTGGAGAGGCGGTCGTCATTAAAGGGCCAGAAGCCCCCGCGAATCACCGTCTGGCTGCCATCGTCATTCTCGATCACACATCCGCGAAACGTAGCGTCTTTATGGCGCCAGCCTCCCTCGTACACTTCGAGTTTGCCGCAGATGCGCTCCAGTTCGGCCAGCGCCTCCTCCTGGGGCATGCCCAGGTGGAGGGCTTCAAACTGATCAAAACCCAGGGCACCGCCTCGGGGCACAAAGACCTCGGGCTGGTCTTCGGTGAGTTCGGTGACTTCCTCCTCGCTCAGCGGCGGGGCCAGGCGCGCGTTCTTGCAGCCGGCCATAAGGAGCATCATCGCCGGCAGGAGTGACAGAAAGAGGAGACGAGAGAGCGTGTAAGCATGCATCGTGAACTCGATGGGAGGGGGCGTAAGGCTTAGCTGGAGCTCAGCGCGGTGGTCGCGCGGATGATCTGGCGGGCGATGTCTTTGCCGGTGGCGGCCTCAATGCCTTCCAGGCCGGGGGAGGCATTAACCTCGAGAATCAGAGGTCCGTAGGCGCTCATCAGGAGGTCGACGCCGGCGATCCCCAGACCCAGGGCCTCGGTGGCCCTCAGAGCGATCTCGCGCAGCTCGTCACTTAAGTCAACGGCCTGCGCCGAACCACCGCGATGCAGGTTCGCCCGAAACTCGCCCGGGCCGGCGCGACGCTCCATCGCACCGACAACCTCTCCGGCGACGACGAAGACGCGCAGATCTTTGCCGGCGCTCTCTCCGATGTAACGCTGCAGGAGCACCTCTTCGTTAAGTGACCACAACGTTTCCACCGTGGAGCGAAGCGTCTCGATCGTATCGCAGCGTATCACCCCCACGCCGTGAGAGCCCTTGATGAGTTTGATGATGATCGGCAGCCCGCCGAGCTGGTCGACGGTCTCGTCGAGACGCTCCGCGTCGTAGAGACTCACCGTCGGCGGCACGGGAAGGCCGGCAATGGCGAGATGTTGTATCGAGCGGAGCTTGTCGCGACAGCGCTCGATTGCTGCGCTGGTATTGAGTGTGACCACGCCTCGCGCCTGTAAAAGATCGAGAAGTACCAGCCCGGCGCGTGTCTGCGAGGCCCCGAAACGTGGGATGGCGGCGTCGAACCCCTCCATGCGCAGCCCGTCGGTGCTGATCAGAGTGCCCTTGAGGTCGACCCCGGTGGTGCAACGGCGCGGGTGTAAGAATCGCACGTCATGGCCGGCCTTTCGGGCGGCCTCCCAGAGGCGACGCGTGGAGTAGAGATTTCGGTTGGTGGAGATTAACGCCAGCTTCACAGCGGGCCTCCCGAGCTCAGGGCGAAAAAGATCGCCAGCACAATCAGAAAAGTCAGCAGTGCCACAGAGATAAATGTCATGGGCCCAAACCCCTGCTCCCGCGCCGCCGGAGGCGGCGACGGGCCTGGAGAGGGGGGGGCGAGCTGAGCCCGGGGTGTTTCAGCCCGCTGGCGCCGCTCGGCCAGCGCGGCGTAGTCGATATCGAGCGACTCCCACTGGTTGGTCTCAGCGATCTCCTCCGGGTCCAGCTCCGGCGGTAGGGATGTGGCCGTCGGCAGGGGAGACGCTCCGGGCTCGGCGCTGGCCGCCCGCTCTAAGGACGCGCGGAGCGCGTCATCGGAGAAGAGTGTGTGGGCGGGTGCCTCCAGCGAGCGCGTGAGAAGATCGTCTTCGGCCAACTCCAGCGCCGGCTCCAGGGTAATGGAAGCCTCGTCGGGAAGCATCGCATTCAGGGAGCCAAAGGCCTCCGCCAGCGCATCAAGCGCCTCTTCACAGCTTTGAAAGCGACGCGAGGGGGACTTCTCCAGCGCCTTCTCAAGCCAGGGACGCCAGATGTCTGGCGCGGCAGAAAGATCGAAAGGCCGGGGAAAGACAAGCTCCTGCATCAAGGCATTGCGCGTCGCCCCCTTGACGAGCGCCTCACCGGTGAGCGCCTCAAAGAGGACCAGTCCCACGCAGAAGATATCCGCGCTGGGCTCGAGCGGATCGCCAACCATCATCTCGGGGGCGGCATAGCGGGAGGTGCCCACAAAACTGTTGACGCGGGTCTTCACCAGTGTGACGCCCTCGTCGGGCTCGGCGTTGAGGATGTTCGAGCCCTTGGCAATGCCAAAATCCACCAGCTTGACGTGATCGTCGCCCCGCTCATCCTTTCCGATGAGGATGTTTTCGGGTTTGAGATCGCGGTGCAGAATGCCCACGGTATGCGCACCATCCAGGGCGCTTAAGAGCTGGGTGCCGACGCGCAGCACGCGCTCCGAGGACAGCGGCCCCTGCGCGGCGATCAGGGCGTTAAGCCCCTGACCCTCGACGCGTTCCATGACCAGAAACTCGCCAAAGGTCGGGTCGTGGACGACTTCAAACACCCTGACGATATGAGGGTGATCGATTGCGCGTAAAAACTCCGCCTCCTGACGCATGCGCACCACCGCTCTGGGGTCGTTGGCGGTGGCTTCATGATGCAGAATCTTCAGCGCGACCTGACGGGGGCCGTGGCTGTCGCGCGCAGCGTAGACCTCGCCATAACCACCTGCGCCCAGACGAGCTTCGATGGCGAAGCGATCGGCAAGGATCGCGCCGGGACTCAGTGATTGAGGGGGTGTCATCGCAGACCGGGCGATAGAGCGACAGGGACGAAGACGGCAAAATGGGGGCGTCCACGCCCCCGGCTTACCTTCATGTATGATGGCTTTGGCGGCCGACCCTTTCAAGCTCGATTATGCACTGCGTCAACGCGTCATGACGCCAGCGTCGCGGCGTCGTACCGGGCGCGCGGGCGCGGGTTCTGGCCGCCTTGACCCCTTACGCCGGTGCGTGTTAGCGATCAGAGCGGTAGATTTACCCCCTGTACCGCAGGTCGTCCGCCTCGCGCAGGCCCCCGATGTCGGGATGGCGGCGTCAAAAGAGTCCTGGTCCACAGCTCTTTACTGGCGTCTCCCTTATGACCGTAGTAAGAAAGAAGCTGGTCCGGGCGAAAGTCCGCGAGTTTTCAGCGTCCTGGAAGGAGATTGCATGAGCCAGACGGTCCTCGTCGCCGATGACAGCCGCACGATCCGTAAAGTGGTCCAGATGGCGCTCAAAGCCTCGACCTACGACGTCGTCGGTGTCGGGAGCGCGCGCGAAGCCGTGGAGGCGGCGCAGCAGCGTCCCTCGGTGATCTTGCTCGATTACTACATGCCCGATGGCAGCGGCTACGACGTCTGTCGCGCGCTCAAGAATAACGCGGCGACCAGCGCCATCCCGGTGATTATGCTCGGCGGTGCCTACAAGAGCTTCGACGCCCAGATGGCCCGAGACTGCGGCGCATCGCAGGTGGTGATGAAGCCCTTTAAGACCGATGACCTGATCAAGGCCATCGATCAGGCGGTCAGCCAGCCAGCTGAAGCACCTGCGCTCCCGCCGGCTCCGGTCGCGGCACCGCAACCTCCCCAGACTCCGGCGCGCCCCTTTGCGCAACCCGACGCCACGCCCATGCCTCCGGCCGCTCCGCAGCGCCAGCCGATGAACACCGGAAGCCAGCCGCGTATCCCCTCGGCTACGCCGCCGCGCACGCCCTCCGGCAGTCAGCCGCGCATCCCCTCCGGGAGCCAGCCGCGCATCGCCACGCCTGACGTCAATGCGTCCTCCCGCCAGCCCTCGCCGGCGACCACTCCGATGCCGGGTGCAGCGTCTGGCTCGGGGGTGAGTCCGCTCCCGATGGGACGCGCCGAGATTGAGAACTTCATTCGCGAAGAGGTCAAAAACGCGGTGCGCGATGAGCTCCCCGGCCTCTTGCGAAACGTCATGGGTGAGGTCTTCCAGCAGAAGGTGCTCCCGAAGCTCCTTCAGCACAGCGATGACAAGATCCAGGAAACCCTCGACGCCCAGCTCTCCGAGCGGATCTCCCGCCAGGTACGCATGGAGCTCGAGCGACTGCTCAGCGAGGAGTAAGGCAGGCGACTGCCGCTTCTGGTGACGCATTTGGCCCGAGGCTTGAGAGAGCCTCGGGCCTTTTTTTTGCACCGCGTCCTGGCGCCGCCGCCTGACCGGAAGTCGCCTTCTCCGGCCAACGTCTCTCTCCCCGCAGAACCCGCCGGGTGAAACTCTCGCCGCTCTCCCTTGCTGGACGCCCGGGCTGCGACTAAGAAGAGAACGCCAAGAATCGCTCGATGTTAATGTGAACGAATTTCCACAGCCAGTGAGTGCGCTTCATGAAAGTCGATGAGACCTACGACCCGACCCGGGTGGAATCCGACTGGTACGAGTTCTGGACCGAAAAGGGCTTCTTCAAGGCCGACGCCCACAGCGAGAAGCCGCCCTACACGATCATGATTCCGCCGCCCAACGTCACCGGAAGCCTGCACATGGGTCATGCCCTCTTTGTGACGCTGCAGGATCTGCTGATCCGCTGGAAGCGTATGCAGGGCTACGAGGCACTGTGGTTGCCCGGAACCGACCACGCTGGCATCGCCACCCAGGTCATGGTCGAGCGCCAGCTCGCCAGCGAGGGCACCGACCGTCATGCGCTCGGTCGTGAGGCGTTCATCGAGCGGGTCTGGGAGTGGAAGCGTGAGCATGGCGGTCGCATCATCGACCAGCTCAAGCATATGGGCGCCTCCTGCGACTGGGAGCGTGAGCGCTTTACCCTTGATGAGGGCTTGAGCAAGGCGGTGCGTGAGGCCTTTGTGACCCTCTTTGAAGAGGACCTGATCTACCGCGCAGAACGCATGGTCGACTGGGACCCGGTCGGCCAGACGGTGCTTTCGGATCTTGAGGTCGACCGCGAGGAGGAGCCCGGCAAGTTCTGGTACATGCGCTACCCGCTGGCCGACGGCTCCGGGCACATCGTGGTGGGCACCACGCGCCCCGAGACGATGCTCGGGGATAGCGCGGTGGCCGTGCACCCCGACGATGAACGCTACGCCTCGATGATCGGCAAGATGATCGATCTTCCTATCGTCGGTCGACAGATCCCGATCATCGCCGATACCGAACTTCCCGACCCCGAGAAGGGCACCGGCGCCGTCAAGGTCACCCCGGCCCACGATCCCAACGACTTCGAGTGCGGAAAGCGCCACGATCTGGAGCTGATTCAGGTCATCGGCTTCGACGCGACGATGATCGCGCCGGCCCCGGAAGACTTCGTGGGACTGGATCGCTATGAGGCCCGCAAGCTCGTCATTAAGCGTTTTGAGGAGCTCGGCCTGCTGGAGAAGATCGAAGATCGCCCCTTTGCCCCCGGCCGAAGCTCGCGCACCGGCGTGATCGTCGAGCCGCTCCCGATGTTGCAGTGGTTCGTCAAAGGCAAGCCCCTGGCCGACCCGGCGATTGAGGCCGTGGAGAACGGTCAGACCGAGATCATCCCGGAGGTCTGGAAGAAGACCTACGACCACTTCATGTACAACATCCGTGACTGGTGCATCAGCCGCCAGCTGTGGTGGGGCCACCAGATTCCGGCCTGGTACTGTCAGGAGTGTGACGAAGTCATTGTCACCCGCGAAGATCCCACCGCCTGCACCGCCTGCGGCAGCACCGACATCAAGCGCGATGAAGACGTGCTCGATACCTGGTTCTCAAGCGCCCTGTGGCCCTTCTCGACCCTGGGCTGGCCGGAGAAGACCCCGGAGCTTGAGAAGTTCTACACCACCCAGGTGCTCGAGACGGGCTTCGACATCCTTTTCTTCTGGGTGGCCCGCATGATGATGATGGGCATTCACTTCATGGGTGAGGTGCCCTTTGAGAAGGTCTTTTTGCACGCGATGGTGCGCGACGCCGAAGGGCGCAAGATGTCGAAGACCAGCGGCAACGTCATCGACCCGCTGCATATGATCTACGGGGCAAAGGCCGAGGAGCTTGACCCGACCATTCACGCCGAGCTCTTGCGTCAGTACCCCGAAGGGGTCGACCCGCAGGGGGCAGACGCGCTGCGCTTTACGCTTGCGATCTATGCGGCGCAGGGCCGCGATGTGAAACTTGATATCAAGCGCATCGAGGGCTACCGCGCCTTCCTCAACAAGCTGTGGAACGGGGCGCGTTTTGCCCTGATGAACCTCAAAGACTTTGAGCCCGCCGCCTACACCACCTTCGATGGGGACTGGCAGCAGGGCGAGCCTCCCTTTGACCTCTCGGCGATCTCCACCGCGGATAAGTGGATTCTTGCGCGCCTCAACGACACCATCGAAGCGGTGGAGAGCGCGCTGGAGGGCTTCCGCTTCAATGAGGCCGCCCAGGAGCTCTACCACTTCGTCTGGGGGGCCTTCTGCGACTGGTACATCGAACTGATCAAGCCCACATTGTATGAGGACGGTGAGGAGTTTGCCGCGCGGGGTAACGCCACGCGCGGGGTGCTTTTGTATACGCTCGATGTGATCCTGCGCCTGATGCACCCGATCGCCCCCTACATCACCGAGGACATCTGGCAGTCGTTGCCGCGCGGTGAAGGTGGCCCCGAGAGCGTGATGGTGAGCACCTGGCCCAAAGCGCGCCCGGAGCTTGCCTTCGCCGATGAGCGGGCCTCCATGGAGACGCTCATCGAGCTCATCACCGCCATCCGCGCCATCCGCGGTGAGACCAACGTCAAGCCCGGGCAGACCATCGAAGAGGTCTTCTTTGTGACGGAAGATCCCGCCCAGGCTCGCATCATCGAGGCCGGTGCGGCCTACATCCAGCGCCAGGCTCGCGTCGATGCCGTCAGCGTGATTGGCCGCGAGCAGGGCGACGCGATCAGCGCTGCAGCTACCGCGGTGGCCGCCGGCGTCGATATCCGCATCCCGCTTGCCGGGCTGATCGATATCGAGGAAGAGCGCGCTCGCATCTCCAAAGAGCTCGATCGGGTGCGCGATGACATCGGGTTTGTCTCCAAAAAGCTCGGTAACGAGAAGTTCGTCGCCAAAGCGCCGGAAGCCATCGTCGCGAAAGAACGCGAAAAGTTGGCGGCATATCAGGAAGAACTGGCGACGTTAGAGAAGAGCCTGGCCGAGATCGAGGCGTTGGCTGCCTCCAACAAGGCCTGAGTTCACCCCGGAGCAAGCACGTGCGAGTCAGGGATGTCGCAGCAAAATCTATGGAAGGATAAAAAAGGTGGTCGGCCCCGACGCGGGCAGCTCGTGCTTGGCGAGCTGCCCGCCGGGTTGCGCCTCTCGGTACCGGAGGCGCAGGCGCTGCATAAGGCGCTGGAAGACCACCTGGGCGCGGTGGTGCTCGTGCTCACCGACAACCGCCGCCGTATGGTCAGCGCGCGCCGTATTGGCACGCGCATCGAACTTCGCGCCCACCATATGTTCGTGGGCTGTGAGGCGGAGGTCATCGAAGCGCTGGCCCGTCTGGCCCTTCGCGCCGAGGAGCTCGATGAGGCTCGGGCTACCATCCGCGATTATATCGCGCGAAACCGCGACACCATCCGCTTTGATGTCGACGAGGATCAACTGCAGGCTCGCGGTCAAATCCATGACCTTCAGGCGATGCTCGATCGCTGGCGAGCGCGTTTTCCTGTCGAAGAACTCGCTGATATCGTCATCACCTGGGGGCGCTATGGCCGGGGCCGGCGTTCGATTCGCTTTGGTAGCTTCGACTTCGATCGCCGCCTGATCCGCATTCACCCGGTGCTCGACCAGCCCTGGGTGCCGGATTATTTTGTGGAGTTCGTGGTGTATCATGAGCTGCTCCACGCGCTTTTTCCGCCCCGTCAGACGGCGACCCGGCGCGTGGTGCACACCCCGCGCTTTCGCGAGATGGAGGCGCGTTTTCCGCGCTACGCCGAGGCCATGGCCTGGGAACAACATAACCTGCCCCGACTTATGGACCGATGATGGTGACGATGGCATTCCCCGCTCGATGGACGCTCTGCGCGCTCCTCTCAACCACCGCGTTGCTGCTCAGCGCCTGTGAGCGCGAGCCCACCCCGGACGATAAGGCAACGTCGGAGGTGCAGGCCGAAGTCCCCGAGGATGAGACCATCACCGAGAAGGACGATCCGGTGGAGCTTATCGAGCCCTCCGATCTGGGGCCGAAGGCGCCGGCGATCTACTTTACCACCGGACTCAAAGGCTACACCGAGCCCTGCGGTTGCACGGCCGATGTGTTGCTCGGAGGCATCGATCGCATCACCGCTTTCGTGAGCGACTCACGCGCGTTGCACCCCGAGGCGTTGATGATCGACGGCGGCGACTGGCTCCTGGAGTATGACACGATCGAGCCTCATATGGAGCCCCAGGAGCGCGCGAAGGCCGATGTGCTCGCTGCCGCACATAAATCGATGGGCACGCTCTTCTCGGTGCCCGGCTCCCGCGACCTGGCCCTGGGGGTGGACTTCTACCTGGAGAAGATGAACCAGGCCGGCATGATGCCGCTCTCGGCCAACCTCCAGCTGCAGGAGACAACGCCGAAGGCCACTCACATCGCTGAGTTGGGTGCATGGAAGGTGGGCTTTATCGGGCTGACCCAGCCGGCGCTGGTGGAGACGATCGAGCAGGTTGAAGCGCGTGACGAAGAAGTGGCGCTGCGCGAGGCCCTGGGCCAACTTCCCGACGTCGACGCCACGGTGCTCGTATACCAGGGTTCGCCCGATCGAGCTGAAGAACTGGCTGCGCTCGCGGGTATCGATTTTGTGATTCAGGGGCATGATCCCGAAAAGCGCGTCGACGCGGTGGCGCTCGACGGGGACACCTTCTTGCTTGAAGCCTACGACCAGGGACGCTACGTGGGCCGCCTCAAGCTCTATGGGTTGGAGGCGGAAGGTGCGTTTGAAGACGCCCGCTCGGTCAGTGCCGAAGAGCGCGAGGCGCTGCGAACTCAGATCGAGCATGTGGAGGGCAACATCAGCTTGCTCGACGTGCGCACCGGCGGGGAGGAGACTCCGCTTCGCAAACGTCTTCAGGAGCGGGTCGACGGGCTCAAAGAAGAGCTTGCTCGTCTGGAGCGTCAGGGATTTGAGATTCCCGAGCAGGGGCGGGCGTTCCTCTTTGAACTCGTGGATATGGAGCCGGGCTACCGCCTGGACGACGCCATCGAGAAGGCCCGCGAGGACTACAACGCCGATCTGGCGCGTCTCAACGCCGACGTGGAACGGGAGGTCGTCCCGGTGGAAGAGGGGCAGCCTTTCTACATCGGTACCGCTCAGTGTGCGACCTGCCACGTGCAGGCTCATGAGTTCTGGAAAGGCACCGATCATGCCGCGGCGGTGGCCACGCTGGAGGAGCGCAATAAGGCGTTTGACCAGAGCTGCATCGGTTGCCACGTGGTCGGCTGGGAAGAGCCCGGAGGCAGCGTGCTCGGAAAGATCACTTACGAGGCGGAGCTGGGCGGCACGACCTTTACCAAAGATCTTAATAACGTCGGCTGCGAGAGCTGCCACGGCCCTGGCTCCCAGCATCGCCTTCAGCCTCTGGATGCCAGCGGGACGCCTCAGCATATTTTGCGCAAGCCTACCGAAGAGGCCTGCGCGAGCTGCCATGTTGAGGAGCACTCCCCTGGCTTTGATTTCGGCGTCTACGTGCGTCAGATCACCGGCGAAGGCCATAGCTATTCGGGAGCCCCCTGAGGGACGGGAAAACGCTTGCGACGCCCCCTTTATTGTGGGACTTTTTGAGGGTGTGAATGAGGTCTACGGCGACCCCCGGCTGAGCCTGACGTCCACCGGCGCTGCCCATGTTGCCGGTGCGTATGCGGCCTGCCAGTGCACGTGATCTGGGAGCCCGGTACGCAGCCCGCGGCTCAACCCCCGCCCGGGATGGGGACGGCCATGCTCAAGCAACTTTTTAAACGTTTTCGGCACACCGGCGAACTGTCGCGGGATATCGATCATCCGCATCTGCAGCAGATGGCCGAGCAACTCGACGGAGGCTCGTACCTGGATCTTCTCCTGGATGAGGTGCGTCCGCGAGTGCGCGCGCGCCTGGAGCTGTATCCCCAGAGCGATCCGGTGCTTGAGATCGCCGCGGCGGCGCTCATGGCGATGTTTCCCACGCGTTTTGAGGCGTTGGAGGGGCCGCTCAGCGACGGCTCTACCCCCAGGCACACGCCCCCCCCCCCCGCCGGAGATGACCCTTCCGCCCATTCCCGTAGGCGGGCCGCCTGCGCCCCCGGTTCCCGGGGCCGCTTCGACCGCGAGCGACGAAGAGTCCGAGGCCTTTGAGACGCTCGACGAGAGCTCGGTGGTGGGCGAGGTCTGCCTCGATGCGGAGGAGGACTCGGAGGCCTTTGAGACGCTCGATGAGAGTTCGGTGGTGGGCGAGGTCGTTCTTGGGGAGGAGGACGCCATTGCGCCGACGGGCCTCGATGAGACCGGGGAGGTGGCCGTCGTCTCCTCCAACGCGGATGCGCCCGCGGGCTTTGTCAGCGCGCTGGATGACACCGCGGAGTTCGAGGTGCCGCAGGTGCGCGCTCAGCCCGGTGTAAGTTGGCCGGTGCACCTGGATGAGCCCGAGATGTTGCACGGGGCGCGGGTGCTTCTGGCGGTGCTCCTCGACAACGATCGTCTTCCACTTTCCTGCCAACTCGACGTGGCAGAGCTGCTGGTCGCCGCCGACCTCTGGACCCAGATCGTGGCGCAGGCGCGCGGCGTGGAGCAGCGTGTCGATCCGCTGGCACGGCTGGTCGAGCAGAAGTTCGCTGCCGGAAGTTTCGGCCAGGTGAAGTTGCTCCTGCAGCTCTTTCCGGCCAACGCGGAGACGAGGATCTCCAACGATCGTCAGATCTTTTACGAGGATATGATCCTGCGCATGGGCATCCGCCGTCGGCAGGCGCTCCGTGCCGAGGTGGTCGATGTGCTCAAGGCGGAGCTCTCGGCCGAGCGGTTGCGCGAGGATGTGCATGCGCCGGCGATCTTTGCGACGTTGCAGGAGCGTGCAGGCATTGCGATGCACCTCTACACCCGGGAGCCCTCCGAGGTGGAGCCCTGGCGTCAGGTGGCGCAGAAGGTGGAGCTGACCCGGGGACGCGCCTATCTGATGGGGATGATCCCGCCGCGGCGCTGGAGGGCGGTGAGCGAGCGAAGCGAGCGCCCGCTCTTGCGCTTGCTCAACGAGCACCTGGTCAAGCCGATGGCCCGCGACCATATCATCCAGCATCTTAAGGCCACCTACTTTGTGCTGCGCGCTGTGGGCGATACGGGGCTTGAGCCCTACCTGGATGACTTCTTCACCTTCTCCAGCGAGGTCTGCGGGGTCGACGCGGAGCGCTTTATGCCCGAGATCTACCGGCGCACTCTGGGTAACGCCGAGAGCATCGGCGGGATCTTTTTAGACATCTACGCCCGTCATTATCAGGACGTTGTCGAGGCGCGTCTCGACTCCCTGGATGACGCCGCCATCATCCGGGCGTACGATCAGGCGATGGGAGCGCTCGCCAGCTGCGACGTCGCCGAGCAGGCACCCGGGGAGTTTAACCTGGGTGGCTTTGTGCTCGACCAGCACCTGAACCTCAAGCTCTCTAATCCGGCGTTTGGCTTCAAGCTCTACCGTCTTGCCTGAGCAGGAAAGTGTAATGATTTCAGTGGCTTAGGTGTCGATGGCGTAGTCTTTGAGCTTGTAGAGCAGGGCGCGGTGGCTGATCTCCAGCAGGCGCGCCGCGGCGCTTCGGTTTCCTTCGGTGCGCGCAAGCGCCCGGGTGATGAGGACGCGCTCAAGCTCGGCGGAGAGTTTTTTGATGGAGAGCTCGTCGCTGCTGAGCACGGCTTGCAGCGGGCTCTGGGCCTGCCGCAGCTGGGGAGGAAGATCCTCCAGGGTGATCTGCTCCGAGACGCTCATCACCACGCCGCGCTCCATGGCGTTGTAGAGCTCGCGCACGTTGCCCGGCCAGGCGTAGCGGGTGAGCACCTCCAGAGCCTGGGCTTCAACCCCGCGCACTGAAGTTCCCTGGCGCTGGTTCTGCTCCTCGATGAAGTGACGCACCAGCAGGGGGATATCGTCGGGGCGCTCTCGCAACGCCGGCAGCCGCAGCGCGATGACGTTGATGCGGTAGAAGAGATCTTCGCGAAAGAGCCCCTCGTCGACGCGTTTTGCCATATCGTGCAGGGAGGCGGCGACAATCCTCACATCGATCGGCACGCTCTTTGTGTCGCCCACACGTCGCACCTCGCCCTCCTGGAGCACGCGCAGAAGTTTCACCTGTAAGGGGAGGGGCAGCTCGGCGATCTCGTCGAGAAAGAGCGTCCCGCCGCTGGCCGCCAGAAAAAGCCCCTCGTGATCGCTGCTGGCATCGGTGAAGGCGCCGCGCACATGGCCAAAAAGTTCACTTTCGAGGAGGGCCTCGGGGATCGCACCGCAATTGATTGCCACAAAGGGCCCCTCACTGCGCGGGGAGAGTTCGTGAATGGCGCGCGCGGCGAGCTCTTTACCGGTGCCCGACTCCCCGGTGAGCAGCACCGTGGACTTGAAGGTGGCCACGCGCTCCAGGGTGGCGAAGACCTGTTGCATGGGCTCGGACTGGCCAATGAGACGACCCAACCCCTTCTGGTTGGTGACCCGGGCGCGCAACTCCTCGTTTTCGCGACGCAGCCGCAGCCGCTCCCTGGCCTTGGCCAGGGTGAGCACGATCTCGTCACGCGTAAAAGGCTTGTCGATATAGTCGTAGGCGCCGCGCTTGAGTGCCTCGATGGCCAGCTCACGGTTTCCAAACGCGCTCATGACGATGACCATCGTCTCGATCTGGCGGCTGCGCAACTCGTCGAGCAGTTCCAGTCCGCCCATCCTCGGCATGCGCACATCGCATAAGACCACGTCGTAGCGGTTGGCGATGAGCTCCTTGAGGCCATCTTCGCCGTGTTCGACCGCGCGCAGCGTGCAGCCTTCTTTGCGCAGCGTCATTGAGAGCATGTGTCGGATGCTCTCTTCATCGTCGATGATCAGAACGCGCAGCTCATTCATGGGCGAGGCTCGGTGGGCGTTGGAGTCGTTGGGTGAGATGTGGCTGAAACGATAGGGCTGGCATGGCGAGACGGTCAATCCCCGGCCGGCTGAAGTCGAAGTTGGAAGTGGGCACCGCTGATGTGGCCGTCCAGCAGGCGTTGGCCCAGGGTTAATGTGCCACCGACGCGCTCAGCCAGACGCAGCGCGATAGCAAGCCCCAGCCCCGTGCCCTCGCCGGGCTCTCGGGTGGAGAAGAAGGGCTCAAAGATGCGCTCGCGAAGTTCTGGCGGGATGCCCGGGCCGTTGTCGAGGATATCGATGCACAGTGCGTCGTCGGTGTGGTGAAGCTCGACCTGAAGGTGAGGCTCGGCGATGTCGGCCTGGCGCATGGCATCAAGGGCGTTGAGGAGCAGGTTAACTACGATCTGGCTGAGCTCCCCGGGGACGGCGTAGGCCGGTCGAAGCGGGTCGGGCGCGTGCAGCTTGAGTGTGCAGTGACGGCCGCCGCGGCTTAGGCGTGCGAGCTCAAGCGCCTCCTCGATGATCGGTCGAAGCGCCACGGCCTCGGGTTCGGCGTGAGGGTCGGGGCGGCTGTAGTCGAGGAGCTGGCGGATGATCCCGCGCATACGCGAGAGCTGGGATTGGGTGCGCGCGACGACCTCGGCGGCGCTTTCCTCGTCGAGGTCGCGATCGCCCAGAAGATCGACATAGCCCATCACCGCGGCCAGCGGGTTGCCGATCTCGTGCGCCACACCGGCGGCAAGCTGGCCGATACCGGCGAGCTTCTCGGAGCGGATAAGGGAGCTCTGGGTCTGGCGAAGTTCGAGGTGAGCGCGCTCCAGCGCATCAACGCGCTCCTGGAGTTCGGCGCGCTGGGCGTCAAGTGTTTGCAGCATCTGATTGAAACTTCGACCGACCTCCCCGAACTCATTGCGAGGCAGCACTTTGATAGGGCTCGCCAGATCGCCGCCGGCGGCCCGCCGCGTCGCCACGCCAATGGCGCGCAAGGGGCGCATCACCACAAAGGAAAAGAAGGCATAGCCGACCAGCATGGTAAAAAGCAGCGTCAGCCCCAGGTAGAGGAGCAGGGCGCGCTGGCCGGCGTCGGCGCGCGCCTGTGCCTCGGTGGTATCGAGCACCACCCACACGCCCGATACTTCGGCAAAGAGCGCCGGACGTCCGGCGTAACGCCCGAAGCTCGGGGTGGTTGTCGGAGCCCCGTCGGGGGCGACATCACCGGCGAAGAGCACGTCGGATTGGTTGCCAAGCGCGACCAGGGCGGGCGTACGCTCACGTGGCGCGATCTGCGAGAGGGTGCGGGCGTGGCGGGTGGCCTCGGCGATGAGCTGTTGGCGAGCCGCCGTGGTGTGCAGCTGCTCCACGCCCACAGCCACCAGCGCCAGAGTTGCAACCAACACAGCAAGAAGCCCGAGGGAGAGGCGCGCTCGAAGCCCCCCCCAACGTCGCGCCTCACCGCGTCTGGTATGGCTGGATGGTGCGGGCAGCATCGTCTCAGAGCCCGTAGTAGAGGTAGCTCATTGAGAGGTACATCGGGATGAACTCCCCGAAGAAGAAAAACTCCAGTCCGGCCAGCACAATGAAGGGACCGAAGGGCACGGCAAGTCCGCCTCCTTCCTCATTGTCCGGGGCATCGGCCTGGGGAGCATCGTCGGCGGGGGAGGGCGCAGCAGTCTCATCGGCGAGGCCGGCGCCGGCCGCTTCGCGAGCACGACGGGCGACCTCGCGAGGATCATCTTCGGCGAGGATCTCGCGGGAGTCGCGCACAAACCCCGCGCCCAGAAGGGTGCCGAGGCCGGCGGCGATCAAGCCCTGCACGCTGGCTGCAAAGAAGATGAAAATCAGCGCCGGCCAGCCCAGCCAGGCACCCATCAGTGCCATCAGCGTTAAATCCCCCCCGCCGATGCCCTCCACCCCGCGGGCGGCGAAGTAGAGGTAGAAGATCGCCAGCACCACCACCGCGCCCACCACCGCGCCGATAAGACTCATCGAGAGGGTCACCGGCGGGAAAAAGCTCGTCATCGAGCCCGGGCTCATCACCTTTTCGCTGTTGAGAAGCAGCGTCGCAACGATGCCGATCGCGATGGTAGGAAGCGTAAATTCATGCGGGATCAGGTAGTGATCCAGGTCCACAAAGGTGATCACCACCAGCATCGCGATGAAGATAAAGTAGAGCCCAAACGCAATCCCCATCGAGCTCCAGGGGAGCTGCTCCAGGCTGGCCACCGGGGGCGGAAAGCCTGCTCGCCAGGGTTCGCCCAGCATCGCCACATGCCGCCACGAGACTTTCAGCCATAGTCCGGCCGAGAGCACGCCCATCAAAAGCTCGACCAGCGCGTAGCGCGCCGGGATATGCACCTTACAGCGGCGGCAACGGGCCCTTAATATGAGCCACGAGAGGATGGGGATGTTGTCGTACCAGGCGATCGGCGTCTCGCAATGCGGACATCGGCTGCCCGGACGCACCACCGAAAGTCCCGCCGGGACGCGGTAGATCACCACGTTGAGAAAACTCCCCACCACCGCGCCCAGCATAAAGGCGAAGGCTGTGAGCAGGTAAAAGAAGACGTCGACGGACATGCAGACTCAGGTCGAAAGAGGAGCTGAAATCACCGCCGCGTGCCTATCAGCGCGGCGTCTCGACGCTATCACGCGCGCGTTTCTCCCGGTAGCCTCGCCCGAAGTAGAGGAGGTGCGCGACCAGCAGCGCCAGGCTCAGCAGGGTGGCCAGCGCGGCGAGTCCGGGGAGCAGCAGTGCGCCGCGCTCGACGAGGACGCCGTCGACCGGTACGCGCATCGGTGCGGCTCGGGTGGCGCTCACCCAGATGAGCATCGCGCCGACCAGCGCCGACATTCCGACGGCCAGAACCTTTATCAGCCGGCGACGGTAGCGATAGGCCACGCCGTAGACCCAGTACCAGCAGAAGAGCACGCCCCAGCCGACAAAGACCATCAGCGGGTGCCACTCGCCACGCTGCCAGGCAAAGAGTGAGGCCAGCGCCGCGCCCACCCACACCAGGAGATAGCCCGGGTAGAGCACCCGTGAGGCCTCCACGCGGCCCGGAAGCAGTCGCACCGCCGGCGTGGCCGCTCCGCTGCGCTCGCCAAGGACGACCGGGGCTGCTTCGGTGGAGCGCGCCTGGGAAGGCGCGTCGTTGGACCTGGAGTCAGGAGCGCGCGAGCTCATCGGTGGTTCCTGCAAGAAGATGTGTCGGCGTCGAGGTGGGCTTGAGGGGCCGGCTCAGTAGCATGCTCGATCGCTTTGAGGCAACGCCGCGGTGCGAGACGGGCATTCCCCGACAGCTGCCCCGGTAGCGGCGAGTTTGACGCATAAAATAGCGCTGTGATAGCTCTTTGAAGTTCGCAAGGTGGAGTCTCAACCCAGGTCAAACACGATGGTGCGCGACGAAGTTCCCTCCGGGGAGATCAGGCCGGTTCGAGTACTGGTGGTCGACGATGAGTCGACCATCCGCGACGTGCTCGTCGACTTTCTGGGGATGGAGGGCTACGACGTGCTCGCCGTGCCCACCGCCGAGAAAGCGCTGATCGCTCTTAACGAGCGCCCGTTTGATGTGGCTCTCATCGATCTGCAGATGCCCGGGATGAACGGCATCGAGCTCATGGAACAGGTCTGCCGCAACCACCCCTGGGCGCTTCCGCTGATGATGACCGGCTACGGCACCGTGGAGACCGCGATCGCCGCGATGAAGGTCGGTGCCTACGACTACCTGCTTAAGCCTTTTAAGGTCGATGATGTCATCCGCGTGATTGAGCGCGGCCTGGAGAAAAAGCGTCTGGAGCGCGAAAACGTGCGCCTCAAAGAGCTTGTCGATCTCTACGACGTCACCGAGCAGCTGGGAAAGAGCCTGGCCGAGGCTCACGTCCACGACCTTCTGGTGGAGACCATCGGCGTTCAGGCCGAGGCCGACGTGGTGGGGTTGTGGCGACCGAACGCTCCGGGGAGCGAGCTTCTGGAAGAGGGCGCGCGCTGGCTCGATGCGTCGAATAGCGCGCCGGGGTTAGCGTTTCTGGCCGGCCTCACACCGGAGGTTATCACCGGGCTGTGCTCCACGACGAGCGCGCGGGTACTGCACGGTGACGCGATCGCCGGGCTCGGGTTGAGCACGCGTCCCCTGCCGCGCTCGATCTTCTGTGCGCCGCTCTGCGCCAATGATCAACTTCTGGGGATCTTGATCGCCGCGCGCTTTGAGCCGCGCCCCGCCTTCCGCGAGAGCAAACGTAAACTTCTGGCGATCATGGTCGGGCGCGCCGCCGCGGCGATGGATAACGCGCGCCTCTACGGCGACCTGCAGCAGACCTTCAAGCAGACCATTCAGGCGCTGGCCAACATCCTCGAAGATCGCGATCCCTACACCCGCGGCCACTCCGAGCGGGTCAGCCGTTATGCGCGCCAGATCGCAGTCGGTCTGGGGCTGGAACCCGATGAGGTCGAGCGCATCGCCGACAGTGCCCTGATGCACGACATCGGCAAGCTGGGCATCCGCTTTGAAGAGCTCAACAAAGCCGATCCCCTCACCGAGTCGGAGTATGAGATGTTCAAGAGCCACACCACGCGTGGAAAGTGGATCTTGCAGCCGATTCGTTTTCTGCACCCGCTCATCCCCGGGGTCTATCACCACCACGAGCGCTGGGATGGCCGCGGCTACCCGGTGGGATTGAGTGGAGAGGAGATCCCCCTGATGGCGCGTATCCTGGCGGTAGCAGACACCTATGATGCGATGACCTCGCACCGCGCCTACCGCCGGGCGTTGCCCCACGAGGTGGCGATGCAGGAGATCGAGAGCTGCTCCGGCTCGCAGTTCGATCCGGCAATCGTCGAGGTGTTCGTGCGCGAGATGAGTCGGCATCGCCGTGACCAGAGCTCCAAGGCTGAGCGCTGGCGCGCGCTGCTGGACCCGGCTGATGAGGAGCCCGGCCCCGATAAGCCGGGCTCGTCGGCGACCGGTTGAGAGCGCGGACACCAACGGGCTCACCCAGACATGAAAAAACCTCCCGGAGTCATCCCGGGAGGTTTTTTCGTGGGCCCGGCGTGGGGACGGGCCCACGGGCGATCGAGGCGATGGTCAGGAGGCAGCTTCCACCGCGTCGTCGTCACGCTCTTCTTTGATGGCGTTGAGCTTCTCGCGTCGCACCGAGCGACGGGTGCGGTTGGACTCCTCATGAAGGAAGGGCTCCATATCGCGGATGATGCCCCGCTCATAGGCCGTCTCCACCAGCAGCTCGCGCATCATTTTGCGTCCGCGGAAGAGCCGGCTCATCACCGTACCCACCGGGCAGTCCAGAATGTGGGCGATTTCCTTGTAGGAGAAGTCGTTGAGGTCAGCGAGCACCACCACGGTGCGGAACTCGTCGCTGAGCTGCTCCAGGGCGTCCTGCAACTCGCTGGTAAAGCTCTTCTGAACCGACTCGCGCTCCGGGCTGTTGTAGAACTCGGTACGCTCGCGATCGAAGAAGTTCTCTTCGATGGGGCGAAGATCATCGGCGTTGAGGATCTCACGCTCTTTCTTCTTACGGCGGTACTTGTTGATGAAGGTGTTGGTGAGGATCGTAAAGAGCCAGGCGCGGCAGTTCGTGCCCTGCTCGAAGCGATGCCAGTTGGTGTAGGCCTTGATGAAGGTCTCCTGGACGAGATCCTCGGCGTCTTTCTCGTTTTTGGTATAGCGCAACGCCGTGGCGTAGAGCTCATCGAGGTGGGTGAGGGCCGTCTCCTCGAACCCCTCGTTTTTGGGGGAGTCGGAGTCGGAGCGATTGAATTCGTTGAGCTTGAGCATGGGGGGACTCCTTTCGTTTTTATCGCAACTCGCCGCTCCGGCCTTCGAGGGGAGGGGAGAGAGGGATCACGCGGTGTTCATGGTTAAGACGCCGGCCGGGGGGCGGAGGTTTCAAAAAAGTTTGCGCCAGGGTTAAAAAGTTCCGCTCTCACTAAACTTCAGCGTTTGCGGCAGACGCGCCGACACACCCGAAGCGATGTCTTGCCTGGCAAGCTAAGCACTGCCTTCACAGAGACCACCTCACCGGTGCCAGGCTCTGGGCGGACTCCCTTGTGAGATCGCCCCCTCCTTGGTAGGGTTCCGCGGCTTTACGCCCCGCTTGAGCGCCCGCTCATACCGGGAGCCTCTCAATCGTATGAAACGACCCGCTTTGGTGAAGGGAACGCGATGACGGATTCGGTCAGCATCATTCCGATCAATATCGAAGAAGAGATCCGCCAGTCCTACATGGACTACGCCATGAGCGTGATCATCGGGCGCGCATTGCCCGACGTTCGCGACGGGCTGAAGCCGGTGCACCGGCGCATCCTCTTTGCGCAGCATGAGCTGGGCAACCGCTGGAACGCCGCCTACAAGAAGTCGGCGCGTATCGTCGGTGACGTCATCGGTAAGTACCACCCCCACGGCGACTCCTCGGTCTATGATGCGTTGGTGCGTCTTGCCCAGGACTTCAACATGCGCGTGCCGCTTGTCGACGGCCAGGGCAACTTCGGCTCGGTCGACGGCGACCCGGCCGCGGCCATGCGTTATACCGAAGTGCGTATGGCGCGCGTCGCTCAGGAGCTTTTGAGCGACATCGACAAAGAGACCGTCGAGTGGATCCCCAACTACGATGACACCATCGAAGAGCCGGCGGTTCTGCCCACGCGTATCCCCAACCTGCTGATCAACGGCTCCTCCGGGATCGCCGTCGGGATGAGCACCAACATCCCGCCGCATAACCTTGGCGAAGTGATTCGGGGCACGCTGGCGCTGATTGAGAACCCGGAGATCGATGTCGAAGGGTTGATGCAGCACATCCCCGGCCCCGACTTCCCCACCGCCGGCATCATGTACGGCGCGCGTGGTCTGCGTGACGCCTACGCCGAGGGCCGCGGCATCATCAAGATGCGCGCCCGCGCGATCATCGAAGAGGACGAGAAGCGCGGCAAGAGCTCCATCGTCGTCACCGAGCTGCCCTACCAGGTCAACAAGGCGCGTCTCATTGAGAAGATCGCCGAGCTGGCCCGTGACAAGCGCATCGAAGGCATCACCGACCTGCGCGATGAGTCCGACCGCGACGGCATGCGCATCGTCATTGAGCTTCGCCGCGACATGATCCCGGCGGTCGTGCTCAACAACCTCTACAAGATGACGGCGATGCAGTCGTCCTTTGGCATCATCATGCTGGCGATCGTTCACGGTCAGCCCCGCATCATGAGCCTCAAGGAGGTGCTCAACCACTTCATCGACTTCCGCCGCGATGTGGTGACGCGCCGCACCATTTTTGAGCTGCGTAAGGCCGAGGAGCGTGCCCATATCCTGGAAGGCCTCAAGATCGCGCTCGACCACCTCGATGAGGTGATCGCGTTGATTCGCGCCTCGGCCTCGCCCAACGAGGCCCGCGAGGGGCTGATGAGCCGCTTCGCGCTGAGTGAGCGTCAGTCGCAGGCGATTCTCGATATGCGCCTGCAAAAGCTCACCGGTCTGGAGCGCGACAAGATCCTCGAAGAGTTGGCCGAGGTGCTCGCTGAGATCGATCGTCTGCGAGGCATCCTGGCCGACGAGAAGAAGTTGATGGCCGTCATCATCGAGGAGCTCAACGAAGTACTCGAGGCCTACGCCGATGAGCGTCGCACCGAGATCCTGCACAACGTCACCGAGCTCTCCGACCTCGATCTGATCGCCGAAGAAGACATGGTGGTCACCCTCAGCCACGCCGGCTACATCAAGCGTACCCCCCTCAGCGAGTACCGCGCTCAGCACCGTGGCGGCCGTGGAAAGCGGGGCATGGACACCAAAGACGAAGACTTCGTCACCGATATGTTCGTGGCCTCGACCCACACCAACCTGCTCATCTTCACCTCGGTGGGTAAGGTCTACAAATTGATGGTCCACGAGCTGCCGCAGGGCTCGCGCACCACGCGCGGCAAAGCCGTGATCAACCTGTTGCCGATCACGCAAGATGAGAAGATCAAGGCCATCTTGCCCTTTGAGGAGTTTGAAGAGGGGCGCTACATCGTCACCGCCACGCGTCAGGGCGTGATTAAGAAGACCGATCTGATGGCGTACGCCAATGTGCACGTCGGCGGTATCATCGCGCTGGGCTTCAAAGACGAGGATGATGAACTCATCAGCGTGCGCGCTACCGGCGGAGATGATCGCATCTTCCTTGCGAGCAGCGATGGCCAGGCGATCTGCTTCCACGAGGAGGATGTGCGTCCGATGGGGCGCGTGGCCGCCGGTGTCTACGGGATGCGCTTCCGCGAGGGCGATACGCTGGTGGGAATGGACGTGGTTCCCGCAGGCGATGACCACTCCACCATCCTCACCATCACCGAGCGGGGCTATGGAAAACGCACGCTGCTCGATGAGTATCCGCTGCAGCGCCGCGGTGGCAAAGGTGTGGTCACCATTAAGACCAACGAGCGCAACGGCATGCTGGTGGGCATCCGCGTGGTCGACGACACCAATGAGCTGATGATGATCACCGATAAGGGCCAGGTTCTGCGCACCCGCGTCGAGCAGATCTCAACCTACGGACGCAACACGCAGGGCGTGCGCGTCATGAGCCTGGACGACGATGAGCTGGTCGTCTCCATCGCGGCGCTGGTCGCCGAGGAGGAAGACGAGGAGCTCGAGGGTGAGGAACTCGCAGAGGCCGGGGAAGGTGCGGAGATTCAGGGCGATGAAAGCCCCGAGCAGGCCGCCTCAACCGGTGAAGAATCCGCAGAGGAAGAGCCCGGCGAAGACAGTTAATCTGAGGCGGTTGACGCCCGTCAATTCCCTGTGTTACAGGGTGCGCGCCGCTGCTCGGGGAGGCGCTTGCAGACACGGTCTGCGGGCATTTTCCAGAGCACGGCGCGAGGTGATTTAGATGGCCTCTCCACCAGAAGACGAGTCGCGTCACTCCACCCGCAATCCCTGGCTTGTGGCAGGCGCGATCGGAGCCCTGGGCTTTGAGTTTGTAGGACTTGTACTCGGCGGTGCATTTATCGGCACCCGACTCGATGCCCACTTTGAAACGGCCCCGGTGTTGCTTCTGGTGTCCATGGCGGTGGCGATGCTCAGCGCCGGGTGGCATGTCTGGAAGATCTCGCAACGGTTTTTGAAAACACAAGGTGAAGACTGATGGCCAGGCTCGACCGAAGCTTCGTCAACGGGGTTTTCTGGCGCATGTTGGCGCTGGGAGCACTGCTGGCGCTGATGACGGGCCAGGTAGTCTCCCTGCGATTCGGCTACTCCATGGCTCTGGGCACGCTCTTTGCGGCGCTCAGCCTCCGTGCGACAGCTTTTCTCGTCAGGAAGATGTTTAATGGCGCCGTCAACGGCAATCCCGCAGCAAGGGGAGGCGCTGTTGTTCTGGTGTTTAAGCTGGCAGCAAACTGCGTTGCCATCTGGTTTTGCCTTTCGACCCTGGGTGCCCACGCCGTAGGCTTTATCCTCGGCTACAAAGTGTTGTTACTCGCGCTGGGCTGGCAGACTGTTTCCACTCGTAAGAGTCGCCAGCACGTTGAGGACAACGCCGCTGACAACGAGAGCACGTAGTTCATGGCTGATTATACGTTTTTAGACCTCATTCCCGCGTTTGCCGAACAAGAACACGGAGAGGGATGGAATCACATCTTCGGCGACCCTGTGCTGAATCCCTCGGCCGCGGTCGGTATCACTCACGTGGTGTTCACCGGTGTACTGGTGCTGCTGATTACGGTGCTCGCACTTGTCGCCAGTCGCAGGTACCGAAAGCGCGACGAAGCCCTGATCCCTGTGGGTAAATTCTCGGTGGCCGGATTCTTCGAGGTGCTCTTCGAAGCGGTGATGGGCATGATGAGCGACCTGATGGGCGAGAAGGCTGCTAAGAAGTTCTTCCCGCTGATCGCGTCGCTGGCGGTCTTTATTTACCTGGGCAACCTGATGGGGCTGGTCGTGGGCTTTGCGCCGCCGACTTCAAACCTCAATACGGGGCTGGCCTGCGCGATTGTCGTCTTCCTGGTTTACAACGTCTCCGGTTTCATGGAGCAGGGATTCGGCTATATCAAACATTTCATGGGGCCGATTCTCTTGCTGGCTCCCCTGATCTTTATCATCGAATTGGTGGGACACGCCTTCCGCCCGGTCAGTCTTGCAGTGCGACTTACCGGTAATATGACCGGGGACCACATGGTCCTGGGCGTGTTTGGGGACCTGGCCGCCGGGATCTTCGGAATTCCTCTTCTGATCCCGGTACCGTTCCTCTTCCTGGGCTTGCTGGTTTGCACCATTCAGGCGTTGGTCTTCAGCCTGTTGTCCAGCATCTACATCGCCCTTGCCATTGAGCACGAAGACCATTAAACGACTCGCCAGAAAGGTTGTTGGCCTAGACGGCTTTCATCAGGGCGTATCAACATATTGATACCCGTCACAATGGCGCACGCCGCAACTTGTATCGGCGTCGCGCGAGCTAGGAGGACGCAGTCCATGCTGAAGAAAAGCACGATCACGTTTTTGAGCACGTTCGCAATTGTCGCACTCTGGAGCACCTCGGCGTTTGCCCAGGGTACCGCTGCTGCGGCCGATAACGTCTTCACGACCTACGCATGGTTGGGCGCCGCTTCGGCCTTCGGCGTGAGTCTTGCCGCGCTGGGTGGTTCGCTGGGTCAGGGTCGCGCTGCTGCCGCCGCCCTGGAAGGTATCGCTCGCAACCCGGGCGCCGCCGGTAAGCTCTTCACTCCGCTGATTCTGGGTCTGGCCCTGATCGAGTCGCTCGTGATCTACGCGTTCGTTATCTCGATTCTGATGGTCCTTAACATCGACATCACCGCGGCGCTCTAAGTCGCAGGTTGACGATGTGAAAAAGCCCGGCTTCGGCCGGGCTTTTTTGTGCTCTGGGGGCTAAAAAAAGCGCCCGGCCTCCTTCTTGCGTGGGGTGGGTGCGTGTGGTCTAATGCGGCCCCTTGAGGAGGGCGGCTGCGCCTGCCCTCGGCGCGAATGCAGCGACTGCGCTTCAGGCCCTGAAGCCATCGAGGCCTTGGGCGTGCGCTGTTTTCCTCGCTTGATCCATCCCATCCGGAGCAGACCACGGAATGATCGTCCAGTGTCCCAGCTGTTCATCGCGATATCGCGTCAATGACGCCAATATTCCGCCCTCGGGGGGCAAGATCAAGTGTCCTTCCTGTGCGCACGCCTTCGTGGTGTACCCTGAGGTAGCGGCGGAGCCGGAGCACGAGGCGGATAAGACCTCGATTGCCGCGCGCCCCAATATTCACGAGCTTCTCAACTCGATGAATCAGAACAAGGCCGCCGCACAGAACGCGGCGCCGCCGGTCGAGGATGAGGTCGCCAAGACCGAGGTGATGTCGGGCGCGGAACTTCCGGATTTCTCCTCGATGTTCGGCGATGTCGGTGGCGATCAGACCATTGAGATGTCCAATCCATTGGTCAGCGGCGTATTGCCCGGGCTCGGAGCCTCGGTCGAGGAGGATGAACTCCACACTCAGGAGCTCTCGCCAGACCTCGTAAAGAAGAGCCTGCAGCATCTGGGCGCGCGCCCGGCCGGTGGTCCGCCCTCCATGCCCGATGATGGAGGCCCTGCTACCGAGATTGCGCCTCCTCCTGTGGTGCAACAGGCCATGCCCGGGCAACGCCTCTCGGCCTCGGCTGAGCCCACCCCGCCTCCGGCCGGAGCGCCGGCGTTCGGCACAAGCCCTGCTGTGCCTCAGGCGTCTGGTCCCTCGCCGGGGATGACCGCATCCGCCGCACCCGCCGGCGGGGTTGATGGCAGCCACGAAGGCCCCTGGAAGCTACAGACCAACTTCGGGCTGACCTACGAGTTTGCCGACAACAAGAGCTTGCGCAGCTGGCTTGCCAGCCGCGAAGAGCTCAATGGCTACAAGCTCTCTTCCGGCGGTGAGTTCTTCGCGCTGAGTGATTATCCGCAGTTTTCGCCGGGCGGCGGGGCGGCGCAGCGTTCGGGGAACTACTCCGTGGCCTCTTCCGGGGCCCAGGCTCCGATGCCCGGGATGGGACCTGCTCCGACGAGCCCCGCAGGCTCGGGAGCCGCGCCTGCGATGACGCCTCCCGGTGCGATGCCCTCGGTTCCCGGTACGGCTCCGACTCCGGCACCTTCGCCGGCCTCGCCATTTATGACCGCCGGGATGCCCGCGGTTGGGCAAAAGCCGTCGGCGACCTCAGAACGAGAGAAGATCGACCCGAACGCCGGATTCCGACCTCCTTCACGTGACAGCAACGTGCTCACCATGGTGCTCTGGGGGGTCTTCGGATTGCTCGGGTTGGTCGCGGTTGCTCTGGGGCTTCATCTGGGCGGAATCATCAACTTCCCGGCGCTTGGCGGCATTGCTCCGTCCGAATCGGTGGCGCCATCTCCCGCACCCACACCGGCGCCGGCCCCGGCCGCTGAAGCCGAAGCTGCACCTGCTGAGGCCGCCCCGGCGCCGCCCAATCCTGACCGGCGAGTGGAGGTTGACCGCATCCTCGACGATGCCCGGGTGGATATTGAATCCAACCGTCTTACCTCGGCGCTCGATCGCCTGGAGACCGCGCGCATGCTCGACCCCGATCGTGTTCAGATCTACGACATGAGTGCCCAGGTGCACGAGAAACTTGGTCAGCAGGACAAGGTCGAAGCCATGCGCGAACAGGCCCGTAAGCTGCGTAGTCAGGGCGGCTCGCCACCTCCCACGATGGAGTAAGGAGGTCGCCCCCGGCGCTCACCTCCTACGATGACGATGGACGTCTCTTGCCCGCAGTGTCAGACGCTCTACGAGTTTGATGAGGCGCAGCTGCGCTCGGTGGGCTCGGTCAACCTCAAGTGCAGTCAGTGCGATCACCTCTTTCGTCTGGAGGTGCCCGACGAGTTGCGCGATGAGAGCCAGCGTCGCTGGATGGTCCGTAAGGCGTCCAGCGGGGATGTTCTTTATTTCTGGGGTTTTGACGAACTTCACCGCTGGATCATGAATGGTGAGGTTGAGGCTCATGATGCGATCTCTCGCACCGGCGAGCGTTGGAGCGAGTTGGGGACCATCGGGGAGTTTGCACCGATTTTTCAGGCGGTAGCCTCGATCGCGGGGTTGGGGCGAGGGGAGCGGCGCGAGCCTCTGGAGGATCGTGCCACGCAGCACTTCGGGCCGGCATCGACGCCGATGCGTCCCCGTCGAACGACCGAGCCTCATCACGTCGCAACGCAGCCTGGCGTTTCGCCACCTCGTCCGGTGCATCAGACACCATCACCGGTACGCCGCGCCCGGGTCACCCCGAGTCTGGCGAGCCCGGAAGCACCGAGCTCGCCCAGTCTTAACCTGGACGCCGAGCGTTTCGGGGCGCCCCCGGCGGTTGAACCCACCCCAACGCCGCGACAATCTCCCGGGCGCGCACCGCATCTGAGTCCGGTGGCCCCCGAAGAGGATGACTGGTCACTCGGCGACTTAAGCGTGACGCAGTCCGGCTCTCAGATCGTCGTGGCCCCGGAGCGGCGTTCTCGTCGCTCGCGCGGCCCGCTCCTGGCGGCGGTGCTGCTAGTGCTTGCGCTCGGCGCAGGCATCGGTGCGTGGTACGGCGGGACGTTCGATGCCTGGATGAAAGAGCGCAGCGCCGTCGAGGCCTCCGCGACGTCGGCCGAAGCCCGGTCCCCCCTGGAGGCTGAAGAGGCGGCGAAGAAGCCCTTAGATCGGGTTCGCACTCGCGTGGGGCAGGCGCACGACGTGGCGCGTCGGGCGGCGCTCGCACCGGTCCGGGAGGCTGCGCTAAGCGCGGCGGTGCAGGAGGTTGGCGTGGCGAGCGAGCGAAGCGAGCGCGTCGCCCGGAAGGCGCAACGCCCCGACATGGAGGCCGTGTTGGCCTCGGCACGTCGTGCGCTGCAGCGGGGGGATGCACAGAGTGCCCGGGCACGCTACCACCGTGCGATTGAGCTCGATGAGACGAACCCGGAGGCGATCACCGGTCTGGGGTGGGCACTTCTGGAGTTAGGCTCGTTGGACTCCTCGGTGGCCCAGTTTCGCCGTGCGATCTACCGCGATGCGACCTACGGGGATGCGTACATCGGCCTGGGACGGGCGGAGCGCGACCGGGGCAACATCGGGGCTGCGATCGAGGCCTACCAGACCTACCTGGCCCGATTGCCCGACGGTCCACAGGCCTCGATCGCGCGCTTTCAGAGCGAGCAGCTCCGACGCTCGAGCGGTCTGGAGTAGAAGGTTTGGGTGTGTCGGTTTTGTGAATAAAATGAAGGTCTTAGGTTAGCCATGCTGCCCCAGAGCGAAGCGCTCCAGGACCTCGTAGCGTGGGCCATCATGGCGCAGGTGTGACTCGTAGAGCACCAGATCTTTGATGTAGCTCTTTCCAAAGCTCAGCTCGTCGTAACGCCCGAAAAGCTCGCTGAGATCGGGGTTAGCCCGTGACTTCAACCGACCCAGGGTGATGTGTGGCAGGAACTCTCGGGGGTCGGCGGCGACGCCGATCTCTTGAAGGTCGCGCTCCAGCGCCTGCTGCAGAAGCCCCAACACCTCGGCACTCTTGGTGTCGAGGCCCGCCCATAAGATGCGGGGCTGGTCCGGGCGCGGGAAGGCGCCGAAGCCGCGGCATTCCACCTCAAAAGGAAAGAGGGGCTCGGCCAGACGGCGGACTGTACTCTCCAACATCGAAACCAGATCGTCGGGGGTGTCGCCCAGAAACTTCAGGGTGAGGTGGATGTTCTCGGCGTCGGTCCAGCGCACGCTGAGATCGTCGCCGAAGGCGCCGCGCAGGCGGCCCTGAAGTTCATCCTGGAAGAGCACCAGGCGTTCCACCACGTTGATCGAGAGGTCTACGGCTATGAAGAGGCGTCGCATCATGGGGCACATCGGCCTGGGAGAGAGAAGCGGAGCGTGGATGGGGTGTTATCGACCATCAGTCGAGTGCTGACAAGGACGGGCTTACGAGGCGCCAGGCACGCCGGCCTCAACGCGTGCCGGGTCAAAAGGGCCGCGCACGGCGTGGGCATCCAGGCGACCTTCGAGGTGCCAGAGCAGCAGGGCCATCGCGGTGTAGACCGATGCGGTGCGGATCTCCTCGCGGGTACGACCCGGGTAGTACGCACGCTTATGAAAGGTGCCCTGCGGGGTGTGCAGGCTGAAGTCGACGGTGCCCACCGGTTTATCAGTGCTCCCACCTGTGGGACCGGCCACACCGCTGATGGCCAGGCCATAGGGGGCGCCGGCAGCGCGCGCAGCCCCCAGGGCCATCTGGCAGACCACCGCCGCGCTCACGGCACCCTCGCTCGCAAGCGTGGCGGGGTTGACGCCCACAAGATCGATCTTGGCCTGGTTGGCGTACGTAAGATAGCCCCGCTCAAACCAGGCGGAACTTCCCGGCGTCCTGGTCAGCGCCCCGCCGAGCAGCCCTCCAGTGCACGACTCTGCCACGGCAACGGTGGCCTTGTGCTCAACGAGCCGTCGTCCCACTCGGGCGAAGAAGTCGTCATCGCCCTCGGCGACAAGCCAGGGGCTGATGCGTGCATCAATGAAGGTGAGCAACTCGGTGAGCGCCGTATCATCGGGAGCCTTCAACGAGACCTCGATCACCGGGTAACTCGCCCGATAGCCCACCCGAGCGCCGAGCTGGCGCGCCAGCGCCTCGATGCCCTCGATCATCGTCTCGAGCTTCGATTCACCGAGGCCGTAGTAACGCCGGCGAGCGCTGGCACGCGGGGCGTGCTGGTCCGGCGTCAACTCGTTTAAAAGGTAGCGCTGCACGAACCACTGAAACTCCCGGGGGACGCCGGGAAAGAAAAAGGTGGCGCAACCGCGATGATCCACGCGAAACCCCGGTGCCGTCCCCACCTCGGTGGCCAGGATGGTGGCGCGGGAGGGGAAGGAGCACTGCCGACGGTTATTCTCGGTCAGTGTATAGCCTCGTTCCCGCGCGCGCTCCTCCAGCCTTTGCAGACTTGCGGCGTCCTCATGCAAGACATCCTGGCTCCAGGCCGCAGCCGACTCCCGGGTGCGGTCGTCGGCGGTGGGGCCGAGCCCTCCGCTGACCACGATCACATCGCAGGAACTCAGCGCATCAAGCGCCTGAACGATGCGATCTTCGTCGTCGCGCACAATGCGCAGCTCGCGGACCTGGAAGAGGCGGTCCTCGCCAAGGCTCATCACATGACGGCCATTCTTGTCGCTGACGCGCCCGTCGAGGAGCTCGTCGCCGATGCAAAGTATGCCCACGTGCTTGATCATCTCAGACTCCCTTCATCGTAGCGATGCCGGCTTCGGGGGGGGGGCGTGCTTGACGCTCTTCTCGCACCTCTTTTAGAGTTGGCACCGGATTGTCTCAAGTGGATTTGTTGGGTTGCCTGTTCGCGGGCGTTGAGGTCGCTGATGCCCGAAGAGTTCGGGACGTACCAACTTCATCGAAAGATCGCACAGGGGGGGATGGCGGAAGTCTTCGAGGCGCGCGCCCTCGGAGAGATCGGCGGGTTTAGCCGTCCGGTAGCGATCAAGCGCATGTTCCCGCATCTGGTCGATCGCGATGACATCATCACGATGTTCATCGATGAAGCGCGTATCGCCTCCAGGTTGCTGCACCCGAATATCGTACAGATCTACGATCTGGGCGTGGTGGACGGGGCCTTCTACCTGGCGATGGAACTCGTAGAAGGGCTGGACCTTCGCAGAGTGTGTGAGCTGGGGGTGAAGCAGGACTTCTTTTTGCCTCGCGAGCTGGCCGTTCGCATCATCGCCGACGTGGCCAGCGGGCTTCATTATGCGCACACCCGCTGCGACGACCAGGGACGCCCGATGCGGGTGGTCCATCGCGATATCTCACCACAAAACGTGCTCTTAAGCGTGCAGGGTGGCGTCAAGATCTGCGACTTCGGCATTGCCAAAGCCGAGAGTCGGCTCACGCATACGCGAACCGGGGAATTTAAGGGGAAGTTCTCCTACATGAGCCCGGAGCAATTCGACGGCGGTGCGCTCGATCATCGCAGCGACATTTTTACTCTGGGAATTGTGCTCTACGAGATCACCACGGTCTCGCGCCTGTTCCGCTCGCGCACCGAGTACGAGACGATGCGCAAGATCACCGAGGGCGTAGTGACTCGGCCCTCGGAGGTGCGCGCGGACTATCCCGAGGAGCTTGAGGCGATCGTGCTGCGCGCTCTGGCCCGCGATCCTGAGGATCGCTTTCAGAGCGCCGGTGAGCTGGCCGAGGCGCTGGAGGACTGGCTCTTTGAGCGGAGGGTCAGAGTGGGCTCGCGCCAGCTTGCCGAGTACTTCCGCGAGCTGGAGCGTCGCGCGCAGGAGCCAACCGAACCCGGGGACGATGGCGGCGAAGATGCCACGCGTCCGGTGACCATCTCCGAGCAGCACTTTGTGCTCGGTGATGATGACCTCGAAGTGTTGGAAGATGTCGATGTGCTCGAAGAGCGCACCCGCGCAAGTTCCATCGATGTGACGACCCTGGAGATCGGGGAGGGCGCGCGCCGTGAAGCCTTCGGTGAGCCGGGTGGGGTGCCGGTGGTGGAAGTGCGTCGGGTCGAGGCCCGCGCGTCTGCGGCGCACGCGTATGCCGAGGCCGAAGGGGCGTCGATTGACGAGACGCTGGTCGATGTGCGCGTCGATGACGATGTTACAGGCGGGATGCAGGCTCGGGGGGAGGGGCTGGACGAGCGCGATGCGTGGCTCTCCTTGTCGGATGGTGAGAGGGACGTGTCCGGGGAGGAGGCGTTGGAGCGTGTCCCTGAGTCGGCGGACGCATCCACGTCCTCTGCAGCTCCCTCAACACGCACTTCCGCGGGCAATGATGACTCCTTCTGGCGTAAAATCCCGGAGTTGGACGTGGCCTCCTCAAGTGGTCCGTCGCCCTGGGCGCCGCCGGTGCCCTCGATCGCGGCAACCGCGGCGATGCCCACCATCGAAGCAGATCGGGCCGGAGGGTCGCGACCGATCCTGCTTTGGGCGGGGCTCGGAGCGCTGATTCTGCTGGCGGGGCTGGCGGCTCTGCTGTGGTCCGGGGGGAATGGCAGTGAGGCGCTCGAGGAGGCGCCGGCGTTGCGGGATCAACCTCGCCAGATGGCAACCTTAAGCATCGTTACGGAGCCCCCGGGAGCGCGGGTGATTGCCGATGGCGTGCGTCTGGACGGCGCCACCCCGCTTCAGGCTCAACTCGAAGCCGGACCGACCCATGACCTCTGGGTGGTGGCCGAGGGGTACCGCCCGGTGCGCCTGGAAGCGCGGGCCGGAACGCCGCTTGCACCGGTGGTCCTGGAGCGTTCGGTCGGAGGAGCGAGGGCCCCGCTGAGTTTTGAGAGCACGCCCTCCGGCGCGGCGATCTACCTCAACGGGGAGCGGGTAGGGGTCACGCCCTTGCGCCTTGAGAACGTGGTGGCCGATGGCCTCAGCCACGTCCAATTTGAGCTCGCCGGCCACAAGGCTCACGTCTCCTGGGTGCAACCCTCGCCGGAGCAGCACCACCGGATCGAGGGGATGCTCGCCAGCCAGGAGGCCACCCGGGCCATTGTGCGGGTGAGCAGCCGGCCGCGCAGCAGCCGGGTGATGCTTGATGGGGCGTCCATCGGTACGACGCCCCTCGAAGAGGTCGTGGCTGCAGCGGGCTTCGGCCGGGTTGAGATCAGTGCTCATGAGCGACGAGCCCAGGCCTTTGTCCTGGACTTCAATGCGGTGGGAAGTGTGCATATCGACACCGCGCTTTCACCTCTGGAAACGGGGCAGGGCACCCTCAGCCTGAGCGTGTCGCCGGCGGCGGCGATCTACATCGAAGGCCGCTCGTTTGGAGCAGGCCCGATCAAGGAGCTCGAGCTTGAAGCGGGCTCACACACTCTGGTCTTTGAGACGATCGAGGGTCGCCGTCTGCGCGCATCGGTCGATATTGAGGCCGACGCCCATCTGGCGATCGACGCCACATTGCAGGGCGATAAGATCGATCTGCGGCCGCGCTGAGTGCCCGCAGCGGCACGTTTTTTTCCTCGATTCAAAAAAAAGTGGGGGTCTGACGCAAACTTCGTTCACCGGCTTCGATAATAGAACAAGCCCGGAAACCCGATGTGAACAGGAGACGTGCAGATGACCGATCCCATTTCAGGCGCCATGGCCTCACAGGCCGCACAGATGATGCAGGAGAGCGCTGCCACAGAGGGCGCGCAGCCCTCCGGCAAGAGCTTTGCCGAGGTGCTCCATCAGGGGCCTCCCCAGGTGGAGCAGACGCCGGAGGTGACGCCGGTGGAGGCTCCCGAGCAGGTTGCCGAGCCCGCGGCGCTGGACGCCTACATTGAGGGGATTCTCGGCGATGAGAGCCGCATCAGCGAGCTTCTGGAGTCGAGCATGCGCGGCGATGCGCTCGGGCCCCAGGAGATGCTGCAGATGCAGGCGTTGATCTACAGCTACAGCCAGAAGGTGGAATTGACGACCAAGGTCGTTGAGAAGGCCACCGGCGGCATCAAACAGGTGATGAACACCCAGGTCTGAGGGAGGGCGTGCATGTTGGAGCGATGGCGGTATCTGCTTGTGGGGAGTGTTGTGCTGTGGGCGCTGGCCTGTACCGAGCCGCTGTATCACGGGCTTGATGAGGCCCAGGCTAACGCGATGGTTGTGGAGCTGAGCCGCGCCGGTTTTGGTGCGACCAAGGAGCCCGATCCGGCCGATACCACTCTCTGGGTGGTCAACGTGCCGCACGTCGACCGCGTGCAGGCCTGGGAGCGTCTGCAGCAGGCCGGGCTTCCCAGGCCTGTCCAATCCGGCTTTGGCGACTTCTATCCGGGAGCGGGCCTCATCCCCACCTCCCAGGAGGAGAGGGTGATCCTGCAGTACGCCACCGCCCAGGAGGTGCGCACAAGTCTTCTGAAGATCGACGGCGTTGTCGACGCTCACGTCCACCTGGTGCTCCCGCAGAAGGCGCGGGTGCAACTGAGCAACGCTCCGAAGGCCGAGCCCCGAGCCAGCGTCCTGGTACGCTGGCGGGCGTTGGCGAGCGATGCGCCGCCTTTGAGCGAGGAGGACGTGCGCGCTCTGGTCGCCGGTGCGGTCGAAGAGCTTAAGCCCGAAGCCATTGAGGTCGTCATGACCCGTGCGACCATGGTCCCGACTGCGGAGCGAGAGGTGGTTTTTGCGGCGGTCGGTCCTCTGGTGGTGGCGCCGCAGAGTGCCTCGATGGTCAAAGCGTTGATCGTGGGCATGGCCCTGATGATCATGGGACTATCGGCGGGGCTGGTGGTCCTGGTGGTGCGACGCCGTCAGCAGGAGGGGCTGTGAGTGACCTCGTGGCCTTGACAGGCGCCGAGCAGGGGTTTGCCACGGCGTGGGTGGCGCTGCGCTCCCGTGATGCAGAGGGTGCGGTCGGGGTCGATCCGGCGACCAGCGCCCCGCTCTCAGCGTTGCTTGAGCGCTGGCGAGCAACCGCCTCATCGTCCCCCGACGCGTTTGCGATCGCGTCTGAGTCGGGCGGCCAGTTCACGTCGAGTCCGTGTCCGGACGCCCGCGCGTTGCTTCAGCTGCGCGATGAGGCCTCGCTCCTTCAGGCCCTGACGCGAATCGGTGGCTTTCTCATCGCATCGATGCGCCCTCAAGCCCCCTTGCGTCCCTTGATGGAACTGACGCTGGGCCTTGAGCCCACGTTGGCAATCGAGCTTCGCGGTTGGTTGCTTAGCCCTCCAGCGCTCAGCGAGGGCTTAAGTCGCCGTGTGCGTGAGAGCTATATGCGACTGATCGGTCGGCAGCGCCGTCCCGATCAGGTCGTCGAGTTCGGCCTTTATTTTGTGATGCAGCCCGCGACGCTGCGTCACCCCGGACTGGCGGCATTCCTTCGCCATCAGCTCACCGGCCGACTGCGCGCTCGTCAGAATGACTTCGAGGCCGCTGCGTTGCGCTCCAGTCAGGCCGAACTGCTCCCGGCGATCGAAGACGTCATAGCCGAGCTCTCCCGACGACCCGCGCCCGATGGCGAGACGATGGAGATGAAGGAGGTTGATGATGCACCCGAGCGATGAGATTCCCACGATATTAAAGGCCGGCTCGGAGGTGGCACTGGCGGTCGAGCCGGTCTTCGCCCGCGCGACAATCGTGCGAAAGCGCGTGATCGCTGATCTTGAGGCTCTGGAGGCGACGATCGCCGGGGCGCGTGCCGACGTTGCCCGGGAGGTCGAGGATGCGAAAGCGCAGGCCGAGAGCATCCGCGCGCGTGCCCTGGAAGAGGGGCAGCGCCTGGCGAGCGAAGAGATGTTGGAAGCGCTTGCCCGTGCGCGCGCTGAGTACGACCTGCTCCTTAAACGCGCCGAGCCCGATATGGTGCGCCTGGCCTTTCAGATCGCCTCAAGGTTGATCGGGGAGATGCTCGAAATGGCGCCGGAGCGCGTCGAGCAGATGGTCGCGTGCTCGCTGGAGCTTGTGCGGGGCAAACGCCAGGTGCTCTTGCGCGTGCATCCCGAGGACCTTGCAACCTTGCGGGCGGCCGAGGCGCGCCTCTCGTACGTGATCGGTGGCGCGCCTGTGCATCTTCAGGCTGATGACGAGGTGGCCCGCGGCGGATGTCTCATTGAGACCGAATCCGGACAGATTGACGCCAGACTGCAGACGCAACTCGATGTGCTGCAGGCCGCATTGCTGGATGGAGGCTCCTGATGCCCCTTGAACAGACCTCGATCCTCTCCCGTTATATGGATCGCCTGGATGCGGCCAGCCCGGTGCGCGTGACCGGCCGGGTGCAGGCGGTCACAGGCCTGGTGGTGAAGGCCAGTGTGCCGGATGCCGCGGTCGGTGAGCTGGTGGAGATTCGCCTGGGCGCCCGTGGCACCATGCCCGCTGAAGTGGTGGGCTTTGAGGGGGATCTGGCCGTGCTGATGCCACTTGGCAGCGTCGAGGGGATTGGCCCGGGTGCCGAGGTCGAGTCAACCGGCCAACCGCTGAGCATTCACTGCGGACCGGGGCTGCTCGGTCGTGTGCTCGATGGGCTGGGGCGCCCCATTGACGCCGGCCCCCCTCTGGGAGGCCCGGGCTTTGCGCGTTGGCCGATTCTACGTGAAGCTCCAGATCCTTTTAAGCGCCGTCGCATCACCGCGCCGCTCTCGATGGGGGTGCGCGCCATCGATGGCTTACTCACCGTAGGCAAAGGTCAGCGTGTGGGGCTCTTCGCCGGCAGCGGCGTGGGGAAGTCGACCCTGATGGGCCAGATCGCCCGCGGTTGTGATGCCGAGGTCATCGTGATTGCGCTCATTGGTGAGCGTGGCCGCGAGGTGCGCGATTTCCTCGAAGAAGTGCTTGGCGAGGAGGGCATGAAAAAGGCGGTGGTGGTCGTGGCCACCAGCGATGCGCCGAGCATGGTGCGCCTGAAGTCAGCTTTTGTGGCGACTGCGATCGCCGAGTATTTTCGTGCCGAAGGCGCCGAGGTACTCATGATGATGGATTCGGTCACACGTTTTGCCCGCGCCCAGCGCGAGGTCGGTCTGGCCGCCGGCGAGCCGCCCGCGCGTCAGGGATACCCCCCGAGTGTGTTCAGTATGTTGCCGCGTCTACTGGAGCGTACCGGCAACGATGAGACCGGTTCGATCACGGCGCTCTACACCGTGCTTGTTGCCGGTGGTGATATGGAGGAGCCCATCGCCGACGAAGTTCGCGGCATCCTCGACGGTCACATCATCTTAAGCCGTAAGCTCGCCAGCCGTAGTCACTGGCCGGCCATCGATGTGCTGCCTTCGCTCTCGCGCGTGATGCGGGGGGTCACAAGCCCGCAGCACGTCCAGGTCGCCGAGCGTTTTCGTCAGGTGCTCGCCACCTACGAGAGCCGGCGAGATCTTATCAGCCTGGGCGCATACGAGTACGGGGCTGATGAGGAGGTCGATTTTGCGATCGACTGCATCGAAGAGATGGAGGCGGTGCTCAAACAGGGGCTCGATGAGCACACAAGCCTTGATGAGACGATTGAACGCATCAGCGATCTATTTGCGTAGCGCGTGAACAACCGCGGGGCGCGGTATCCCCCGAAACTCACAGAGGGAGGATGAAATGACCAGTGAGGCTTATGAACTTCAGGTACTTCTGGAACTGCGCCAGGGGGAGAGAGAGCAGGCCGAGGCGTTGTTTGCCGAGGCCGTCGGTGAGCTTGAAAAGGTGCGCCGTCGTGTGCGCGAAGCCCAGGGGCGATGGGAGCGCGTCGAGGCCCAGCGACGCCAGGGCGCACAGACCTTCGATGAGCGGGCTCGCCAGAAGGGCATGGCACTGATCGAGCTTCAAAACATCGATCGCTACCTCGAAGGACTGCGACAGCTCAGCGACGAAGCCCAGCAGGCTCTCTCCCAGGTGCAGGAAGAGGAGCAACGCGCCCAACGTCAGGTGCACGCCGCCCAGAAGGCGATGCAGGGAGCGATCAGCGCGCTCAAGGCAGTAGAAAGTCACCATGAGGCCTGGAGCGATGAGCAACGTACCGTGAGCCGACGTAAAGCCGAAACGCAGATGGATGAGGTAGCCACGCGTCTGTGGCGGGAGCAGCAGCCATGAGACGCATCGATCACGGAGGTCACCCCGGCGCTACCGCCTGGTCCCCCCGGGCCCATGAGGAGGTCGGCGGCCTGCGCCGGGCCATTACCGAGCATCTTCAGGAGGCTCACCTCCCGGCAGAGGTCGCCCCGATGATGGGGGAGTTTCTCCAGAAACCTGCTCTCTTCGGGGACCGGCAGCCTGTCGGATCGCAGCGGCTGCAACCTCCTCCGCACGCCCCACCTCCCGGGCAACTTCGCGACGCGTTGACCCACGCCCGGCACACCCTGGCTGCGATCGATGCAGCCAGCCCCCAGGCCGCCTCCCTGCGTGAGGTCGTTGCTATTCTCGATGAGCATCTCACACTCAAAGCGGAGCTCATCAGCAGGTGCGCCTCTGACGCCGCGAAGGTAGGATAGGGCCTCAAAGGCTTGCCGCGCTGGCAAGTCGCAGCGCAGTTGAGGAGCCCGTGGCAGAGTCGCAATCGAAGTCGAATCACTGGCGTTTTCGCCAGCTCATCACCGGGCCCGAGGCCCAGGCAGCGTTTGACCTTTTGCGCGAGCGCGGACGCGTGGAGCGCTGGGGCCATGCGGCCCGTATTCACCTGGATCGCCAGCACGATGAGCGCGTCGTCGTTCTCAAAGGCCAGGTACTCCTGGGCGATAGGACTGCGCTCACACGTGGCGACGCCTTCGCGCCGCCGCCCCCCGAGGTTGATCCCGACTTTGAGGCGCTTGCCCACCAGGAAACAACCATTGTGATTCTGGAGCAGGAAGCGTTGCGCGAGAGCGTCGAGTCGCTCGTCCCGGAGCGTGTGGTGCAGGTCGGATCGATCTTTCAGCGCCGCGAACTCAGCGTGCCCCTGGCCCCGCTGTTGCGCACGTCGGCCAGCACCCGTCAGGCGCAGGCCATTTTGGAGCTCGCCGAGCGCTATGGAGAGCCGGGTGAGGAGGACCAGCGCGTCGCTCCGCCCCTGTCCTCGGCCCAGCTCGCTTCGCTCGCGGGCCTCGACCGCCCTCGCGCCCGCCAGGCGCTGACCCTCCTGGAGCGCGCCGGACTTATTCGTCGCGACCGTCGCGCCCTGCACGTGCTCGATCTGGAGGGGCTGCGGCGATTTGCCCTGGGCTGAGCAGCGATCCTTGCCCCGCTGATCTCCCCTCGTTATAACCCCGGCCAACCAACGTGGTGATCGGGACAGCGCGCCGCGCTCTCCCGTCATGTTCGTCTTCGTACGCGTTGAGCAGAAGTTGATGTAGCAGACGAATCACATCAACGGTCGCTCGCGACGTCATTACGCGGCCCCGGGGCCGTCGAGGAGTAAGCTGATGGTCGAAGTTCTGGTGGCGATTCATAACGTGTTTCGTTGGGTGGCTCTTATCGCTGCGTTTGCAGCCGTGGGCACCGCCTGGCAGGGCGTGCTTTCCAAACGGGCCTACACCCGGGGCGACCGCCTGCGTTCGGTGGCCCTGGTCGCCTCCATGCACACCCAGCTCCTGCTGGGGCTTGTGCTCTACGGTTTAAGCCCGATCGTGCGCTCCGGCTTTGCGGATATGTCCACCGCCATGAGCACCCGCGGCATCCGCTTTTTTGTGGTCGAGCACATCTTCCTGATGATCGTGGCCGTCGCCGTCATTCAGGCCGGCTCGATCATGGCCAAAAAGGCCGACGACGACGCCAAAAAGCATAAGCGCGGCGCGATCTTCTACACCGTGGGACTTCTTCTCGTGCTCGGCGGTATCCCCTGGTTCCGCCCCCTCTTCCCCGGGCTCTAAGTCTGCTACACTGCGAACGACAACCGGCCCCCAGGAGGCGATGCGATGGCGATCGACATAGATAAATTACGTACGATGGGCCGCTCGAAGATGCCCGGCGTCATCGCCCTGGGAATCTTCTTTTTGGTGGTCGTCGGCAGCTCCATGTTCCAGGTCGACGCCAACAGCGTCGGTGTGGTGCTGCGCCTGGGGAAGCTCTCGCGTTCGGTGGGGCCGGGGCTGCATTTTAAGGCGCCGCTGGGTATCGAGAAGGTCTACAAGGTGCCCGTCGAAGAGCAGCGCAAAGAGGAATTCGGCTTTCGCACGGCGGCTGTCGGCGACGCCACCCGCTACAGCACCGAGGGCTACGGGCATGAGTCCCTGATGCTCACCGGTGATCTCAATGTGGTGGAGGTGGAATGGACGGTGCAGTACCGGATCAGCGACCCTTACCTCTACCTCTTTCGAGTGCGCGATGTGGAGCATACCCTTCGGTACATGTCGCAGGCGTTGATGCGGGAGTTCGTCGGGGACCGCACCGTCAACGAGGTGCTTACCGCTGGCCGTACCGAGCTCGCGAGCTCGGTGCAGGCTCGTCTCCAGGAACTGTGCAATCATTACGAGATGGGCATCACCGTGGGCCAGGTCATCCTCCAGGATGTGACGCCTCCCGACCCGGTCAAACCTTCCTTTAACCAGGTCAACCAGGCCCAGCAGGAGATGGAGCGCATGATCAATGAGGCGCGTCGCGACTACAACGCGGTCATCCCTCGCGCCGAGGGCCGCGCCGAGCAGCAGATTCAACAGGCTGAGGGCTACCTTATCGACCGCACCAACCGGGCCCGCGGCGAGGTCGCGCGTTTTGCCAGTCTGTACTCGGAGTATGCGAAGGCGCCCGAGATCACCCGTCAGCGCATCTACCTGGAGACGCTTGGCGAGGTGCTGCCGAAGATCAAAAACAAGGTCATCCTCGACTCCGAGGCCACCAACATGATGCCGGTGATGCAACTCGGTGGAGCTTCCACGTTTCAGGCCGCGCCCCTGTCGACCCTGGGAGGTGAGAAATGAGCTGGAAGTCTTCGTTCATGATCGCCGGTGCCATTATCGCGCTGATTCTGCTCAGCAGCGCCACGGTCGTCGTCGATGAAAACGAGCAGATCGTTATCACTCAGTTCGGCAAACCCGTTGGCGAGGCGCTCACCGAGCCGGGGCTCTACTATAAGACGCCCTTCATCCAGAGTGAGCATCGTTTTGAGAAGCGTTTTCTGGAGTGGAACGGAAACCGCAACCAGATCCCCACCCGTGATAAGCGCTTTGTGTGGGTGGATACGTATGCACGCTGGCGCATCGTCGACCCCTTGCGCTTTTACCAGCGCGTCCGCGATGAGCGCGGCGCCAAATCTCGCCTCGACGACATCATCGACGGGGCGACCCGCGATGCGGTGGCCAACCACGACCTGATTGAGCTTGTGCGTTCGACCAACCGCGTGCCCCTGGTCGATGAAGACCTGCAGCAGGACGACGGCGAAGATCTGGCGGTGGGCCTCACGCCTATTGTTCACGGTCGAAGCAAGATCATGGCCGACATTCTGGAGCAGTCCGCCCTGCTCGCTGCCGACCTGGGGGTGGAGGTGCTCGACGTGCGTGTTAAGCGCATCAACTACAACGAAGATGTGCAAAACCGGGTCTACGAGCGCATGGTTGCCGAGCGCTTCCGCATCGCCGAAAAATACCGCTCCCAGGGGCAGGGGGAGGCCGCCAGCATCAGCGGGGAGCGCGACCGTGAGCTCAAGCGCATCGAGTCGGAGGCCTTCCGCAAGGCCGAGGAGATTCGAGGGCGGGCCGACGCTGAGGCTGCCGCCATCTATGCGGAGGCCTACGCCGTCGACCCGGAGTTTTACCGCTTTTTGCGCACGATGGAGAGTTACGAGGATGTCATCGGTAGTGACTCGGTGCTCATGCTCAGCACCGAGAGCGAGTTTCTGGAGTATCTGAAATCATCGCAATGATCGCGCAGCCCAGAGACACTCGCCTGCGATTCGGTGGGCGACGATGAATCACCTCCCGATTGACGATGTCCTGGATAAGGTCGTGGACACGCTCCGCGAGCATTCGGGCGTGGTGATTGAGGCGCCGCCCGGCGCCGGCAAGAGCACGCGGGTGCCTCCGGCGTTGCTCGACGCCGGGCTGGCCGGTGGCCGCCAGATCGTGATGCTGGAGCCGCGTCGCGTGGCCGCCCGGGCCACCGCGCGCCGCATCGCCGAGGAGCGCGGCGTTCGCCTCGGCGCTGAGGTAGGCTACCAGGTGCGTTTTGACCGCCGTGCCGGCCCCGACACAAAGCTTCTCGTGATTACGGAGGGCATCCTCACCCGCTGGTTGCAGCGCGACCCGTTGCTCGACGAGGTCGGCGTGGTGATCCTCGATGAGTTTCACGAGCGCAGTGTGCACAGCGATCTGGCCATCGCTTTTTTGCGAGAAGTTCAGCAGGTGCGCGACGATCTCAAGGTCGTGGTGATGTCGGCGACCATCGACACCGCGCCTATCGCCGACTTCTCAGGCGTACCGGTGATCAAAAGTCAGGGGCGTACCTTCCCGGTGGAGGTCGATTACCTGGAGCAGCCTCCCGAAGAGCGCGTGGAGGTGGAGGCCGCGCGTGCCGCGCGCCGACATGTGGGCAGTGCGGCCGATGATGGCGGTGATATTCTGATATTCTTGCCCGGCCAGGCCGAGATTCATCGCTGCCTCTCGGCTCTGGAGCGCTGGGCCCCGGAGGAGGGCATGCGTTGCTTTCCGCTCTATTCGGCGCTTCCGAACCATGAACAGGACCGCGCTCTTGCGCCGGGCGGCCCCCGGCGCATCATCTGCGCGACGAACATCGCTGAAACCTCGCTGACGATTGAGGGGGTCACGCTGGTGATCGACTCGGGCAAGGTCCGCGTGATGCGCAGCTCACCGGCCAGCGGGTTGGATGAACTGGTGCTCGAGCATGTGAGCCTGGCGTCAGCGAACCAGCGCGCCGGGCGGGCAGGACGTGTGCGACCGGGGCGAGCGTTGCGGCTTTGGACGCGGGCGTTTGAGCATCGTATGGCCCCTTACGATGAGGCGGAGCTGCAGCGTGTCGAGCTTGCCACGGTGGTCCAGGAAGTGGTGGCCTGGAGCGGCGCAGACCCGCGTGATTTTGGCTGGTTTGAGCCACCACCCGAGGTTGCGCTGGAGCAGGCGGTCGAACTTCTTCGCCAGCTCGGCGCGCTGGAGTCCGCCGACTTCCGCACGACGGAGCTGGGCCGCCGGCTCCTTGATCTTCCGCTGCACCCGCGCCTGGGTCGGATGCTCATCGAGGGGGAGCGGCGCGGCACGACGGCGCGCGCCTGCGCGATGGCGGCTATCTTATCGGAGCGGGACTTCGTCACCGCCGTCGCAGCGGATGCGCCGGCTGCGGCGAGCGACGTGGTGTTGCGCGCGGATCTGTTGGACGATGCCGCCGGGGGCAGTGGCGCGGCCGCGCGGCGTGTCGGGGTGAGCGTGCATCAGGGCGGGGCGCGCCGGGTAGCCGAGGTTCGCGACCAACTTCGGAAATCGACGGGGGCGTCTTCGCACCGAGATACAGGCGACGAGGACGACGCGCTTCGCACCCTGCTCAGCGCTTATCCCGACCGCATCGCCTTTCGGCGTGAGGAGGGGCAGAAGCGTTTTGTGATGGTCGGCGGCGAAGCCCTTGCGCTGGCGCGTGAGAGCGTGGTGCGAGATGCCCCGGTGGTGGTCGCCGCTGCGATCGGCGGTCGCACCCGGGCGCGCGATGCCGTCGGCGGGGTGCAGAGTCGCGGGTTGATTCGCATGGCTTCTACCGTGGAGATGCGTTGGCTTGAAGACGCCTTTCCCGAGCGTTTTGAGGAGCGGGTGGTGGTCGACTTTGACCGCGAACGCCAGCGAGTGATGGCCGAGCGCCAGCGCCTCTTCGATGGCATTGCGCTTGAGCGCCAGGTGGTCTCGGTGGCCGAACACGCTGACCCTTCGGAGGTGACAGCCTGCCTGCTTGAGCACGCGCTGGACGATGTTGTTGGCGCCTTCGGCCTCAACACCGATGAGGCGCAGTTTCTACTTCGCTGGGAGTGTGCGCGTCGCTGGTTCCCCGAGGCCGATTTTCCGCGGCTGATGCTGGACGCGCGTCGCGGCGATCCAGACCAGGCGATCTGGCAGCAGGTCTGCTGGGGCAAGCGCACCTTTGGCCAGCTTTGCGGCCTGGCGCTCAGCACTCAGCTCGGCGCGTACCTCAACCGCGAGCAACGCCGCCTTCTGGATGAGGAACTCCCACCCCGGCTTGAGGTCCCCTCTGGAAGTCACATTCGTCTGGACTACAGCCTGGACGCCTCGCCGGTGCTCGCGGTGCGCATCCAGGAGGTCTTCGGCTGGCGAGACTCTCCGCGGGTGGCCCGCGGACAGGTCGCAGTGCTCCTGCATCTACTCGCGCCCAACTATCGCCCTCAGCAGGTTACCGACGACCTGGCCGGCTTCTGGGAGCGCACCTACCCCGAGGTGCGAAAAGAGTTGCGCGCGCGCTACGCCAAACACCCCTGGCCTGAAGACCCTTTGAGAGCGCGCGCCATCCGAAAATAGCGCTCACTCCTCGTCCACAACCTCAATGGGACCGTGGTTATCACAGTGGTCGCCGTGGGGGTGATGCAGATGCCCGTCGACCAGGTAGTCGATATGATCGCCGTGGGGCACCGGCTCATGCCCGCAGCCCGGTCCGTGCACATGGTCGGGAGGGTGTGCGCCGCAGCGGTGGTAGGGCGTGCAGCGGTTGGGGTTGATGTCGGTCACCTCAATACGGTGCTCCTCCACCATATCTCCGCCTTCCGGGTGATGGAGGTGACCATCGTGGAGGTAGTCGACGTGATCCTCATGTTCAATGGCGGTATGCCCGCATCCCGGGCCGTGCTTATGCCCATCATCGTGATGGTGTTCATGCAGATGCGTCATGCGTGCCTCCCCGGCAGCGATGAGACTCCTGATCGGGCGAACACCCTTAAATCTAGCCACCCGGACCATCTGCCCAAACCTTTGCTCGGGTGACCGTGGGTCGTCGCGAAGCCGACCGTGGGTCGCAGATTTCGGTGACCGTGGGTCGCAGATTTCGGTGACCGTGGGTCGCAGATTTCGGTGACCGTGGGTCCAGATTTCGGTGACCGTGGGTCGTTGCGAAGTCAACCGAGGGTCATCTATGACGGCAGATTTTCGGTGACCGTGGGTCGCAGATTTCGGTGACCGTGGGTCATTCAAAAGTCGACCGAGGGTCATGTGTGGCGGCAGATTTTCGGTGACCGTGGGTCGTCGCGCAGGTGACCGTGGGTCGCAGATTTCGGTGACCGTGGGGTCGTCGCGCAGGTGACCGTGGGTCGCAGATTTCGGTGACCGTGGGTCATTCAAAAGTCGACCGAGGGTCATGTGTGGCGGCAGATTTTCGGTGACCGTGGGTCGCAGATTTCGGTGACCGTGGGTCGTTGCGCAGGTGACCCTGGGTCATCCAAAAGTCGACCGTGGGTCATTTTTTTCCGGTGGTTTTCAGTGACCGCGGGTCATCCAAACGTCGACCGTGGGTCGTTTTGAACATGACCGTGGGTCGCTTTTACCCCAGGTTGAGCGGCTCGGTGCAATGGCGCTCATCCCCGAAGGTGCGGGTCTCCATTCCCATCGCTCCCAGGCAGGCGGTGTAAAGATCGTTGACGGCCCGAGAGCGTCCGTCGCTCACCCGATGATGGTAGCCGGTCCGCGCGGCAAAAGAGCCGCCGGCGACCAGGTAAAACATCTCATCGTGGTTGTGGGTGGAGGGGTTGGAGATCTCGGTGCCCGCCAAGAGCAGTGAGTTCCCGAGTACCGTCTCGCCATTGGCCTCCTCAAACTCCGGGGCGTCCAGGCGCTCTAAGAGCTCGGCGAGCATCGTCATCTGGAAGAGGGTGTAGGTGGAAAAGTCGTTGTCGGGCCGGGCGTTGTAGCGGTGTCCCAGCTCGTGGTGGGCGGCCTGGGTGCCCGCCAGAAAGAAGTCCTCGCCGCCGGCGCCCAGCGTAAAACTTACAAAACGCGTCAGGTCGCAGCGCAGCGCCGTGGCCAGAAGGTCGGCCTGCAGACGAAAGACCTCAGCGTACTCCGAGTAGCGCGTCTCCGCGTAGGAGGCAGGTTGGTCGGGTTGCAGGCATTGTGCACGCATCTCGTGGTCATGGCGCTGCGCGCGCCGCTCCAGCTGGCGAAGCTGGTCGAGGTGGTCCGAGATCTGCGCGCGGCTAAGCGGGTCAAGCCCGTAGCGATCGCTGATGACGCGGTGGTACTCGGGAAGCACCGTATCGAGGATGCTCTGCTGACGCGCACGTTCGGTATCGCCCGGGGCCGCGGCGGGATCGTGGCCGAAGAGACGATGAAAGGTGTCCAGCGGGTTTAAGAGCGGCGGGTTGGGCTGGTTGACCCCTCGCCAGGACTTTACGTGATAGGTGCGAGTTTTGGGGGCACCGCGCATCACACCCAACTCCAGCGAGGGCAGTGCGGTTTCGGGGCGAAGATGCGTTAGCGCAACCTGCTCGAGCGAGGGGCCACCGGCGGAGTTCGCATAGCGTTTGCCGTAGTGATCCACGTGATCGTGTTCTTGAAAAGGGTTGGACGCTCCTACAGCAAACGCGCCGCTGCCCCGGCTATGATCGTCGCCGGAGCCTTCCTTGCCTGCCGGATCGCTCAAGCCCGAGACGAGCGCCAGACGGTGGCGCACCCGCTCCAATGGCGAGAGCACGCCTGGGAGCGCTTCGAGCGGGCCGGGGTCTTGCGGAAGCCAGAGCTCGGGAGGGCAGCCGTTGGCAAAAAAGAAGGTGATCAGCCGACGCGGTGCCAGCGCCGATGCCTCACTCGCCCTCAGCAGACGGTGCCCGAGCAAAGCGTCGCCGCCGAGCGCCGCGATGAAGGGTAGCCCGATGGCCAGCGTGCCGGCACCGCGCAAAAACGCGCGTCGTGTCATCGTTCGGTGGGTACTCATGGCGTGCCTCCCGGGTAGCGATGCTGGCGTACATGGCGAAATGCCTCGCTCGATACGATCGCCACGGTGATGTCGGTGTAAGAGCGCCCCTGGCTTCGTGCCTCATCGATGATCGCGTTGAGTGTGCACCGGTCGACGTCGACCGTAGGTCGGCCCACCGCGTACTGGTACATCTGCTCGACCATGCAACGCTCAGCGTTTTCGCTCTCGGAGAGAAGTTCGCCCAGCTGGCGGGCGCCTTCAAAATGCAGGGTGTCGCGCTCGTAGGGGCTTTGCGTGATGGCGCCGCGCACATCGAGCGGGTGCCCGGTGTCATCGACGCTGCGGTGGCGCCCGGTGGCATCAAAGGCCTCCAGACCAAAGCCGATGGGATCGGCCGCGCGGTGGCAGAAGTTGCAGGAGGGATCATCGCTGTGGCGCTGCAACCTCTCGCGGGTGCTCAATCCTTCGGTATCCGGCGCGGCCTGCATCACGGCATTGGAGGCCGGTGAGGGTACGGACTGACATAGAAAACGCTCGCGCACGAAGATGCCGCGTTTAACCGGGGAGGTCGTGTCATTGCTGGTGCTCGCTGTGAGCAGCGCCCCCTGGGTGAGCAGGCCGCCGCGGGGGCTGTTCTCATCAAACGCCGTCGGCTCATCGGGGGCAGCCTCGGTCTCCATGCCGTAATAGCGGGCCAGGCGAGGGGTCAGGTAGCTAAAGCGCGCGTCGAAGATCGAGAGCCAGTCGGCCTGGTCGTCAAAGGCGATGGCCTGAGAGAAGTTCTCGATCTCCAGGCGCATATCTTCAATGAGATGCTCGGAGAAGTCCGGGAAGCGCTCCGGGCTGCGCTCGACGGTGGCCAGGGTGTCGAGGTGCAACCACTCAGCCAGGTAACTCTTAAAGGCGCGGCGCGCGCGCGCATCCTCGAGCATCGTGCGGGCCCACCGGGCGACGCCTTCGGCGTCGTCGAGCTCCCCGCCGGCGGCCGCGTTGAGCAGCTCACGGTCGGGCGCGGAGTGCCAGATGAAGTAGGAGAGGCGGCTGGCCATCTCAAAGCCGCTCAGCGCGCGCGTCTCATAGGAGGACTCGGCCTCGGCGTTGAGCTGAGAGGCCAGCGGGCCGAGCACCTCCACGTGGATCACCCGCGGGGCAACCGGAGCGCCGGGGGGACGATGCAGGGGGGATGCGGCAAGTTGCATCGAGGTCATACCGGCAGTGGTTGGCGCGAACTGCAGGCTTAAGCGTGTGGTGCGAAAGGGCGCGACGCGCTCGATGCTTCGGACCTCGCCCACGCTCAGGGTTGCGACGATGGGGTGGGGCGCATCATTGGCCAGCTGGACGCTCACGCGGTAGGTGCCGGGCCTTACGCTCAACGGGGCGGCGATGCCTTCTTCGGCAAGCGTGCCAACGAAGGCGTCCGGCTCTTTGAGCGCGGCGGCGTTCAACGTGTCAGGGGCACGGTCGCTCTCCAGCCGATAGAGAAATTGCGGGGCCTGCAACATCGCCTCGATCACGAGCCGGGCGCCAGCCTCCGGCGACGATTCCTGCGCGAGGAGTGCAGCGAAGCGCCGCGTTTCATCGCTGCTGAGCGGGCGGCGGAAGAGCTCCATGCCTGCCTCCTCGACCAGCATGCGGGCGCAGCGCTCGGCGGTCTCTTCGCAGAGGCTCAGGTTGCGTAACCACCGGTGGTCGTTCGAGAGCGCGGCGGTGGCCTCCCGGGCCAGGTGCGCGTACACCTCCACGTGACGACTTGAGACGGTCAGACCCCAGGCTGTGTTTTTAAAGCCGTCGACGTAGGACTCCCGGGGCAGGCTCTCGCGCCAGGCGCTCAAATCCACCCCCAGAATATCGTGGATGCTCCAGATGTACTCCTGATGGGTCAGGCGCCGGGCGTAGCCCGGTCCCGGATCCAGAGCGCCGGCCTCGCAGATCGCGGCTGTGTTCTGGTCGGCGGGGCGCTCCTGAAGTGGAGCGGGGCAGGCCATCAGCCCTGCCAGCGCGCCCCAGAGCGCAAGTGTAGCAACGGTTTGCAAGCGTAGGTTCAAAACAGGATCTTCGGTTTCGGGGGCCTTCAGGCCCTGATGGGAGGTGAACATCATGGATGCCGGGAGGATTTTTGCTCCCGGGCGCGCTTCATCTTAGGATGGCCGCCGGGCCGCTTCCAGCGCCCGATTCAAGGGCGCTTCTCAAGGGCCAGAACCCCAGGCAGAACCTCTATGGTTGGACCCACCTCCTTTGTCGATTATTCAGTGCGCCACCTCTCCCAGGCGTTGATGGCCCAGGGGCTTCTCAACCAGGAGCAGGCTCGCCGAGCCGTGGAGCAAGAGGCCGTGGTGCGCCACGGGCTGCTCAAGGCGAGGGCCGACCAGGCCGGTCGCCGGCGCGCAAGCTACAAGGTGACTCCGGCCGAGGTCATCGCTCAGCTGGAGTTTCGCCAGCCCTCCGGCGATCTGCTCGACGAGGACGCCATCATGGCCGCGCTGGCCCGCGACGCCGGGCTTCCCTTCGAGAAGCCCGACCCGCTGGAGCTGGACATGGAGCTCATCGCGCGCACGATGAGCCAGCCCTTTGCGCGCCGTCACAGCTGCGTGGCGCTGCGCCGCGAGGAGGGCCGCACCATCATCGCGCTCGATAACCCCTACGACCCTCAGCTGCTCCACGAGCTGCACACGCTCATCCCCGGTGAGCTCAGCATCGTGGTCAGCCCCAAGAGCGACATCCTGCGCATTGTGACCGAGGTCTACGGGCTGCGATCCTCGATCTCGGCCGCCCAGGAAGAACTCTCGCTGGGCATTGATATCGGTAACCTCGAGCAGCTCATTCGCCTTAAAGATGTGGGCGATATCGAGGCCACCGACCGCCCCATCGTCAACGCGGTGGAGTACCTGCTGCATTATGCCTTCGACCAGCGCGCCAGCGACATTCACCTGGAGCCCAAGCGCGATCGCACCGTGGTGCGCCTGCGCATCGACGGGGTGTTGCACGGGGTCTACGAGTTTCCGCGCGCCATTCACGCCGCACTGATCAGCCGCGTCAAAATGCTCGCGCGCATGGATATCGCCGAGAAACGCCGCCCCCAGGACGGTCGCATCAAGACCGAGCGCGCCGGGCGCGAGGTGGAGTTGCGAGTCTCGACCCTGCCGGTGGCCTTTGGCGAGAAGGCGGTCATCCGCGTCTTCGATCCGCAGGCGTTGATTCAGAACCTCGACCATATCGGTTTTTATAAAGATGACCTGACGCAATGGCGCAGCTTCATCAACCGCCCCCATGGTCTGATCCTTGTGACCGGCCCCACCGGCAGCGGTAAGACCACCACGCTCTACTCCACCCTGCGCGAGCTGGCCGGCCCCGACGTCAACATCACCACCGTCGAAGACCCCATTGAGATGGTCTACGAGGAGTTCAACCAGGTGCTGGTCCAGCGCCGCATCGACGTGGACTTTAGCACCGCATTGCGCACGATTCTGCGTCAGGATCCCGACATCATTATGGTCGGTGAGATCCGCGACGGGGAAACCGCCGCCATGGCCACCCAGGCCGCGCTCACAGGCCACCTGGTCTTCTCGACCTTGCATACCAACGACACCCCCTCGGCCATCAATCGGCTGATCGATATGGAGGTCGAGCCCTTTTTGATGGCCTCGACCATGGTCGGGGTGATGGCACAGCGCCTGCTGCGCACGATCTGCCCGCGCTGCAAAGTCCAGGGCACGCTGAACGCCGAGCAGGTGGAACTCTTGCAGATCAAGCTCCCACCCCGAAGCTCTCAGAGCCTGCCGATGTGGTATGGTGAGGGCTGTGTCAAATGTCGGGGCACCGGTTACTTCGGGCGCACCGCGATCTTTGAGCTCTTGCCGGTCGATGAGACTGTGCGTCAGCTGATCGCAAAGCGCGCCAGCGCCCCGGAGATTCGCAAAGCCGCGCGCGCCAACGGCATGATGTCGCTGCGGGAATGCGCCATCAAAAAACTCGCTCAAGGCCTCACGACCTTTGAAGAAGTGATGACGGTCGTATCGGATGTGACATGAAACGAAAGCTCTTTATCGCCGTCGGCTCTCTGGCCGGTGTTCTGGTGTGTTTGATGCTGGTCAGCGCCTGCATGTGGCCGATGATCAATGTGGTGGAGACCGGTCAAACACCGGAGTACCCGGAGGTTCAGCCGGGCTATTACTCGACCGAGCCCGAGCGGATTCTGCGCGAATCGGCCGCCAGCGTTCAAGCCCTGGAGCGCTGGACGCTCGTCGAGCAGGATGAGGCCCGGCGCCAGCTTGCCGCCGAGCGACGCACTCGCCTGGGGTTTGTCGATGATATCACCATCCGCGTCGAGCCGGTCACCGAGTTTGTCAGCCAGGTCAACGTGCGCAGCGCCTCAAGGGTGGGCAAGGGGGACTTCGGTCAGAACGCCCGCAACATCGAGGAGTTCTTCACCGAACTCGACCTGCGCCTGGGCTCCGTGAAGTTCGATCCCGGCGCCGATGGCGAGGCAGAAGATGCGGAGGCCGACAGCGAGCAATCGGGGGGAGGGGAGGGCGAAGCGCCCTGAGGTCTGCTGCCCTGAACGCAGCGCCGCAAGCGCCTGCCGAACCTGGTCAAAACGTACTCCGGATCCTGCGTGGCGTGGTGTGTTTACCGCGCTGTGCAAGCCGTAACGTTGCCCGCTGAGGGCTGTGGCACAACATTTGAAAGAAGGTGTGGGTGGGAGCGCCTCAGGGCGATGAAAGCTGGACGCGGTGAGACGAGGGCAGTGGCATGGGCAGACGACGGGCATCGGGAGCGGGGCGTCGCAACCTTCTTCAAACAGCTACGTTTGTGGCGATGATGGGCCTGGCTTCGCCGGCCTGGGCGTCGGGAGAGCTGGACGCGACCAGCGCTCTGGTAGTGCGCTACACCCTGATCGCCCTGGGGGTGGCAGTGCTCTTCGGCCTGGGGGCCAAACTGGCCCTGGAGTGCGCGCGCCTTGTTGGATGGATTCACCACGACCGCGTGATGCGTCTTCGCCGCGGGCTGCGCGTGAGCTTTGGCGCGAACTTCTTGCTGGCGGCCATCACTCCCTATCTCGCTTTGAATTTTGCGCTGGGCTCGGTGCTCACCTTCCTCTGTCTGGCGGCCTTGATGGTGGCCGCCTGGGCCTTTGGTGCCAGCCGTCAGCCGGAGGTGGAGCACGCCGGCGGAGTTTGACCCCCGGCATCGCCCTGCGTATCTTCGAAGCTCGCGCACCCCGCGCGGCGCGCCCTCAACCATGACAACGCGGGTTCTCTCAACCGGAGAGACCCGGCGAGTCCGGCGCCCGCCACCGTCCACGTTGCGAGTCTCCCTTCATGCGCATCTCCCCGTTTCGCTTTGTGCGGCGCGCGCTTTTCCCGGTCGTGCTGCTGGCCTTCTGCCTCAGCTTAAGCGCCTGTCCTTCATGTTCGCAGCAGGTCGATGAGGGCGACGCCTTCGTGGTGATCCTCGACGCTTCGCCCAAAGGCCTCGATCCGCGTTTTGCGACCAGCGACTCCAGCGCCAAAATTGTCGGGCTTCTGCATGCCGGACTCGTCTCTCTCGATACCGCCAACGGCGACCGGGAACTGCGCCTGGCCCACACCATCGAGCAGACCTCACCGGTGCGTTATGAGGTCGAGCTGCGCGATGATATCTACTTTCATGACGGCACCCCGGTGACCTCGGCCGACGTCGAATACACCTATATGGAACTCGACAGTGAGCTTGTGCGCTCCCCCTTTGCCGGTCTTACGCGCCGCATTGAGCGCTTTGAGGTGCTCGATGAGCGTCGCTTTGTCATTACGCTCAAAGCGCCGCACGCCCCCTTTATGAGCGATATGGCGCTGGGAATTGTGCCGCGTCACCAGTGCGCTGGTTTTGAAGAATGCCCCGGCGCGCCGCTGGGCGCAGGCCCCTTTGCCTATGTGTCACAGCAGGGGGATATGCGCGTGGAGCTGCGCGCCTTCGACGACTATTTTGAGGGGCGGCCCTCCATCGATCGCCTCGTCTTCAAAGTCGTGCGTGACGATAACGCTCGCCTGCTCGCGCTGCTCGGTAATACCGCCGATCTTGTGCAGAACGCTGTCGCTCCGCTGATGCTCCCGGTGGTCGAAGACTCCGATCGCCTGGAGACGATGAGCACGCCCTCGTTCAAATACACCTACCTGGCCTTCAACCTGGAGCATGAGATCTTAAAAGATCTGCGTGTCCGGGAGGCGATTGCACATGCGATTGATCGTGAGGCGATCATTAAACATAAATTTCGTGGTGCGGCGCGCCTCTCCACCGGCATGCTCGCTCCGGAGCATTGGGCCTACGAGTCGAACGTGAAACGCTTTGACTTCGATCCGGAGCGCGCCCGACAGATCCTCGATGAAGCCGGCTACGCGCCGGGGCCCGACGGGGTGCGTTTTGAGCTGGATTTTAAGATCTCCGCCAGTAAGTTTCGCCGCTCCATGGCCGAGCTTATTGCCCAGCAGCTCGGCGAGGTGGGGATTGCTGTGCGGGTGCGCTCCTATGAGTGGGGCACGTTTTTTCATGACGTGCGCAGCCGTAACTTCGCGATGACCACCCTGCAGTGGCCCTCGGTACTGGAGCCCAGCCTCTACCGCTGGATCTTTCACTCCGACAACATTCCCTCGCCAGACAATCGCGCCGCCGGCGCCAACCGCGGTGCCTACCGCAACGCCCGCATCGACGAGCTGCTCGAAGCCGGCGACCGGGAGACCGACCCTGATAAGCGCCGCGCCATCTACAGCGAGGTGCAGCAGATTCTCGCGCGCGAGCTCCCCTACGTCTCACTCTGGCACGAAGACAATATCGCCGTGCTGCGTAAGGGCACCGAGCGGTATTATACCACGCCCAACGCGCGTTTTGATGCGCTCAAGCAGGTGGTCCCCGCGCATAAAGCCAACATCCAGCCGACGCCAGAGGTGCAGCCATGAGTCAGCCCACCCCCGGTATGCCCCCGGGCAGCCTGGAGGACGCACCGAGCGTCGACACGACGCCTTCAGGCGCGCCGCCCGTCGACAAGAAAAACATGGCCCTCTCCACGTTGATTGGCCTTGTTGTCGGGGTGTTGCTGGTGGTCAACGCCTGGAACCTCTGGGGGCCCACCGCCGGGCTGCGCTCCGGCCAGCCCGCGCCAGATCTTGCGTTGCCGATGCTGGGTACCGGTGAGGTCGTGGACCTTCAGGATTACCGCGGTCAGGTGGTGCTCATCGACTTCTGGGCCACCTGGTGCCCGCCCTGCCGCGAGCAGATGCCGACGCTGCAGCGCCTGGCCGATGATCCGGAGTTTGAGGCGGCGGTGCTCTCGGTAAACACCGATGATCCCACCGCGGATCGCGAAGCTCTGGTGGAGACCTACCTCGACTACAATGGCTTGACGCTGCCCACACTCCTTGATGAAGGGCCGGTCCGGGCGCGCTTTAAGGTGCGGGCGGTACCCACCCTTGTGGTCGTGGACGCGCAGGGACGTGTGGTCACATCGAGCTCCGGGCTGCACTCGGAGGCTGATCTGCGGGCGTTCGCTGCAGAGGCCGCCGCGCAGTGATGCATGGCGCGCCGCGTCATCTTTTCTTCAGTTTGGGGGGCAAAACGCGCGATCTACCCCATATTTCGCGCCTTTGCGGGCGATATCGCCTTTATCCAGGGGAAGGTGTGGGTTAGTCTGATGGTTACCAGATCACAAACGCAGACCCCCCCGTGGAGTTCGTCGCAATGGGTGAACACGACGTCAAAGGCATGGTCGGTGGAGAGCAACTCCGCCACTTTATGCGCCGCTTGTTGGGCGATGTTCGAGCGCTGGAGAAGATGCTCGATGAGGGCATGATCGAGAGCGGCATTCGTCGCATCGGTGCCGAGCAGGAGCTCTTTTTGCTCGACAGCTCCTATCGCCCCGCACCGCTTGCGATGCGCGCGCTGGAGCGACTTAACGATAAGCGCTTCACCACCGAGCTCGCGCAGTTCAACCTGGAGTTCAACCTCGAGCCCCGCATCTTCGGCGACGACTGCCTGGGCAAGATGGAAGACGACATCGTCGAGCTCGTCGATAAGGTCCGCCAGGTGCTGGCCGAGGATAAGGGCCATGTGGCCCTGGCCGGCATTTTGCCCACCCTGCAGAAGAGCGACCTGGGGCTGGACTCGATGACGCCCAACCCCCGCTACCGCGTCCTCAATGATGCGTTGAGCCGGCTGCGCGGCGGCGACTACGAGTTCTACATCAAGGGCCAGGATGAGTTCATCGTCAAACACGACTCGGTGATGCTTGAGGCTTGCAACACGTCCTTCCAGGTGCATTTTCAGGTAGGGCCGGACGAGTTCGCCAAGCTCTACAACGTGGCGCAGGTCGTCGCCGCGCCGGTCACAGCGCTGGCGGCCAACAGCCCGCTGCTCTTCGGGAAGCGCCTCTGGCATGAGACGCGCATCGCGCTCCTGGAGCAGTCGATCGATACCCGGCCTACCCGCCACCATATGCGCGATCTCAACCCCCGGGTGACCTTTGGCACGAAGTGGATCGATGACTCGGTGCTGGAGATCTTCCGCGAAGATATCGCCCGCTTCCGCCTGCTCTTTGCCACCGAGCTTGACGAAGATCCTTTTGAGGCGCTGGCCGCAGGCCGCGTGCCAGGGCTCAAGGCGCTGTGCTTGCATAACGGGACGGTCTACCGCTGGAATCGCCCCTGCTACGGCATCAGCGAGGGGCGGCCGCACCTGCGCATCGAGAACCGTGTGCTCCCGGCCGGTCCCACCCCTGCCGACGAGGTGGCCAACGCGGCCTTCTGGTTCGGGATGATGGCCGGCGTCGTCGACGCCTACGGCGATATGCGCGAGAAGATGAACTTCGATGATGCGCGTCACAACTTCTTTGCGGCCGCACGCCACGGGCTTGACGCCCCGATGACCTGGCTCGACGGGAAGTCGGGCACCGTGCGCGAAGTCATCGAATCGACGCTTTTGCCACTCTCCCGCGAGGCGCTCACTCGCCATGGCATTCGCCAGCAGGACGTCGACCGCTACATGGGCATCATCGAAGAGCGCGTTAGCACGCGGCGCACCGGCGCAAGCTGGCTTTTGCAGTCCTACGGGGAGCTCGGAAGCAGTCTGACGGCCGGCGAAAAACTCAGCGCCCTGACCGCCGCCACCGTGCGCCGCCAGGAGGCCAACGAGCCCGTGCACACCTGGCCGCTGGCCTCGGTTAAGGAGCGCACCACCTGGCGCGACAACTACCTGAAAGTCTCCCAGTACATGACCACCGATCTGATCACGGTGAACGACGGGGAGCTCATCGATCTGGTGGCCAGCGTGATGGACTGGCAGCACCTGCGTCATGTGCCCGTTGAGGATAACGAGCATCGTCTGGTGGGACTTGTGACGCGTCGCACGATGATGCGACTTCTGGGCAGCGGCGCGCTGCGCGATGAGGAGCCAGTGCCGGTGAGCCAGATCATGGAGCGCGACGTGATCACGGTCACTCCCGATACGCTCACCCTGGATGCGATCCGCATCATGGGCGAAAAACGCATCTCCTGTCTGCCGGTGGTCGACGGGGAGAAGCTCGTGGGGATCATCACCGAGCGCGACTTTATGGACATCGCCCGCGATCTTCTTGCCGATAAGCTCCGCGGTGAGGAGCCGCCCGCGGAGGCGCAGGCTGCCGAGTAGCTGCGCGCGGTGTGAGAAGGTCGAGCGGAGCGCGATGTGGGCGCTCTTTGAGGCGGTCGAGCGGAGCTCGATCGCCTCTTTTTATTCAACCGTGCTGGACGATCGTCGCGTTCGTGCATGCAGACTCTAAGCCTCATGTCGATGCGACTTTCCATGCCTACGCGATCGTTTCTCGCCGGCTCTATGGAGAGTTCCTCCGGGTCCTTTACGCTCCTTAAGGCCGGGGAGTATCATCCGCGCCGTTGCCGAGAGGCACCGCATTCCGATGAGTTTTCCGTGATTTTTGCCAGGTTTTGCCGATGTCTGACTTCGTTCACCTGCACGTCCACACCCAGTACAGCCTCCTCGACGGGGCGATCCGCATCCCGAAGTTGATGAGCCGCGTTGCCGAGCAGGGCATGAGCGCGGTGGCCATGACCGATCATGGCAATATGTACGGGGCGGTGGACTTCCAGAAGGCGGCGAAGAAGGCCGGCGTCAAATCGATCATCGGCGTTGAGATGTACATGACATCTCACCCCTACGAAGAGTCCAAAGAGCCCAAGAGCTACCACCTGACGCTGCTGGCGCAGAACCTCACCGGCTACCAAAACCTGATGTACCTCAACTCGATGGGCTGGCTACATGGCCAGCACCCGCGCACCGGTCTGCCGCGCATCGACTTTGAGCTTTTGGCCGAGCGCAACGAGGGCATCATCTGCCTCTCCGGTGACCTGGGCGGGGAGGTCAACCAGCACATCCTTCGCGGCGATATGGACGCCGCCCGCGAGGCGGCCGCGCGCTACCGCGAGGTCTTTGGCAAGGAGCGCTATTACCTGGAAGTCATGGACAACGCGCTCCCCGAGCAGCGCAAATGCACCCAGGCGATGGTGGAGATCGGGCGCGAGCTCGATATTGAGCTCGTCGCAACCAACGACTGCCACTACCTCGATCGCGAAGATGCCCGCGCCCACGCTGTGCTCATGTGCATTCAGCTGGGCAAGACCGTCGACATCGATCGCATCATGGAGCATGGCGTCGATCAGCTCTATGTGCGCAGCGCCGAGGAGATGTACGAGGCCTTTGCCGACATCCCGCGGGCCTGTGAGAACACCGTTCGCATCGCCGAGATGTGCGACCTGGAGATCCCGCTGGGCGAGGTCTTCTTGCCGCAGTACGACGTGCCTCAGTCCTTTCGTGACGAGCATGAGGGGGCAGACAGCAAGACGATCATCCATGAGTATTTCCGCCATGTCGCTCGTCAGGGGCTTGGGGAGCGTTATGCGGAGTTCGACGCCCTGGGCGTGAGCTACGACCGCCAGGAGTACGACGAGCGCCTGGAGGTGGAGATCGGCATCATCTGCCAGATGGACTTCCCCGGGTACTTCCTGATCGTGTGGGACTTCATCGCCTGGTCGCACGAGCATGATATCCCGGTGGGTCCGGGACGTGGCTCCGGTGCCGGGAGTCTGGTGGCGTATGCGATGCGCATCACCGACATCGACCCGATGCCCTATGATCTTCTCTTTGAGCGTTTCCTCAACCCGGAGCGCGTCTCGATGCCGGACTTCGACATCGACTTCTGCATGAACCGCCGCGGGGAGGTCATCGACTATGTGACCGAGAAGTACGGCTACCATAACGTCGGTCAGATCGTGACCTACGGTCAGCTCAAGGCACGTGCGGCGATCAAGGATGTGGGGCGTGCGCTCAACTTCAGCTACGGGGAGACCGACCGCCTGGCCAAACTTGTGCCCGACGTGCTCGGGATCTCGTTGCAGGAGTCGCTCGACCAGGAAAAACGCCTGCGTGATATGTGCGAGGAAGATGAGCGGGTCGATACCCTCTTTGACATCGCGCTCTCTTTGGAGAACCTCAACCGCCAGGCGGGTATGCACGCCGCCGGGATCGTGATCTCCGAGACGCCGCTCTGGGATTTTGTTCCGATCTGCCGCGGTGCCAACGGCGAACTTGTCACCCAGTACGCCAAAAACGAGGTCGAAGAGGCCGGGCTGGTCAAGTTCGACTTCCTGGGGCTGAAGACGCTTACGGTGCTGCAGGACGCCATCAAGCTCATCAATCAGCAGCGTGAAGCCCGCGGCGAAGAGCGTTTTGATCTCAACGCGATCCCTCTCGATGATCCGGAGGTCTTCAGGCTGATCTCCGCCGGTAACACCACCGGCGTCTTCCAGCTGGAATCCTCGGGCTTCCAGGAGCTTCTGAAGAAGCTCAAGCCCAACTGCTTTGAAGACATCATCGCCGCAGTGGCGCTCTACCGCCCGGGGCCGCTGGGAAGCGGCATGGTCGATGACTTCATCGACCGCAAGCACGGCCGCAAGCAGGTCGAGTACCCGCATGCCTGGCTCGAAGATGTGCTCAAGCCCACCTACGGGGTCATGGTCTACCAGGAGCAGGTCATGAAGACCGCCCAGGTCATGGCCGGCTACTCGCTGGGGGGCGCCGACCTGCTGCGCCGTGCCATGGGCAAGAAGAAGCCCGAGGTCATGGCCCAGCAAAAAGAGATCTTCGTGGCCGGCGCGCTCGAGAAGGAGGTCGACGAGCAAAAAGCCTCGGACATCTTCGACTTGATGGCCTACTTCGCCGGCTACGGTTTTAATAAGTCGCACTCGGCGGCCTACGGTCTGATCACCTACCAGACGGCGTATTTGAAGACGCACTTCCAGGTGGAGTTTATGGCGGCGCTGATGACCAGCGACCGCGACAACACCGACAAGATCGTGCGTTTTATCAACGAGGCCAAAGGCTTAGGCATTGAGGTTATGCCGCCCGACGTCAACGAGTCGCTGCTCGACTTCAGCGTCGTCGATCAGAAGATCCGCTTCGGGCTTGCGGCCATTAAGGGGGTGGGCGCGGGCGTGATCGAGGTGATTCTCGACGAGCGCGCGGCCAACGGTCCCTTTGAGAATCTTTATGACTTCTGCAGCCGCGTCGATCTCAAGAAGATCAACAAACGCACCATTGAGGCGCTGGTCAAATGCGGGGCGTTTGACTCGATCGGCCCGGCGATCACCGAGCAGTATATCGGCGAGATCTGCGCGACGCGTGCCTCGATTTTCGCCGCGATCGACACCGCCGTGGAGCGCGGCCAGAAGGCCCAGCATGATAAGGCCGTGGGTCAGTCCAGCCTCTTTGGCATGATGGCCCAGGATGTGCGCGAGGAGGTGCTCGACGACAGCTACCCGGAGTGTCTCGCCTGGAACGATCGCGAGCTTCTGGAGAACGAAAAGACGCTGCTGGGTTTCTACGTCACCGGCCACCCCCTGGATCGTTTTGAGAGCGAGTTCGGTCTTTACGGCGCCTCGACCACCCATGAGCTGATGACGAACGGTTCGCTTCGCAACCGCGCCAATGTGGCGGTGGCCGGTGTGGTCAGCGCGATGCGCGAGGTGCCGCTGAAAAGTGGTGACGGGCGCATGGGCTTTATCACCATCGAAGATAAGACCGGGGAGATTGAGGCTATCGCCTTCAGCTCGGCCTACGCTGAGGCCGAGGAGGTGATCAAGAGCGGCGAACCGCTCCTGATCAAAGGCCAGATCCAGGAGGAGGGCGATCCGGAGAACCGCACCCGGCGGATTCGTCTGGAGTCGGCGTCGACGCTGGAGTCGGAGCGCGAGTCGAAGGTGCGCCAGGTGATTGTCGAGATCGGCGTTGCGCAGGTCACCAACGGACAGCTCAAAGAGCTGCAGAAGGTACTCGCTGCAAACTCCGGCCATTGCCGTACCACGCTGGTCTTTAAAAAACAGACCGCCCAGGGCGTGGGAGAGGCGCAGGTGGTGCTGCCGGTTGATTTTGCGACCCGACCCACCGACGGGTTGCTGATGGCGATCGAGCGTCTTTTCGGACGCAAATCGGTGCGATTGAGTTAATACGTCGTGAGCTAGCGTTGGCATCGTGTTTGCTGCATCGAGGGCAGCGCGGACCGGGGTGCCAAAGCATCGTCTGCGTTTTGCGTCGTGCTCGCGATCGCGCATCCATTGGCATCAAGGTCTGCGCCGGGCGGAGTACGTCGACACCGAAGGCCAGTGGTGTGAATTCCGCGCGTTGCCGGCGCGAAGCGCCCCTGTGTGAGCGCGCCTGAAGAGGCGTGCTCATTTTTTTTGAAATTTTCGGAAAGATCTGCGTCCGGCAAACGATAATAAACGTGCGGCCGAGAAGATGTTTGAGGGTATTTATGATCGTATCGCGAGCCGTTAAGACCTGTTGACGGGGACCGTCAGGGTGGCTATACACGTGTTTAGTGCTCGGGTGTGCAGTGGTTCCCGACCTCGCAAACAGACCGATTCAGACTTCGCTCGCCAGCCATGGAGGTTGGGGGGCCACTCTTTGGAGATTGCGATATGTCGAACGATAAGAGCAACAAAGACAAGGCGTTGGACCTGACGGTCAAGGCGATCGAGAAGCAGTTTGGCAAGGGATCGATCATGCGCCTGGGCACCGACGACTCGTTGGTGCGCGTGGAGAATCCGATCCCCACCGGCTCGATCTCGCTGGATATTGCGCTGGGCGTGGGAGGTTACCCGCGCGGCCGCGTCGTGGAGATCTACGGTCCGGAGTCCTCGGGTAAGACGACGTTGACCCTGCACGCTCTGGCGGCGGCGCAGCGCGCCGGTGGTGTGGCGGCGTTTATCGATGCGGAGCACGCCCTCGATGTCAAATACGCCCAGGCGCTGGGGGTGAACATCGAAGAGCTCCTGGTGAGCCAGCCCGACACCGGGGAGCAGGCCCTGGAGATCGTGGACATGCTGGTGCGCTCCAACGCGATTGACCTGCTGGTCGTCGACTCGGTGGCCGCGCTCACCCCGCGCGCTGAGATTGAGGGCGAGATGGGGGATTCGCACATGGGCCTCCAGGCGCGCTTGATGAGTCAGGCGCTGCGCAAGCTCACCGGTACGATCGCCAAGTCGCGCACCTGCGTGATCTTCATTAACCAGATCCGTATGAAGATCGGCGTGATGTTCGGAAACCCCGAGACCACCACCGGGGGGAACGCGCTTAAATTCTACTCGTCGGTGCGTATGGACATTCGCCGCATCGGCGCCATCAAAGATGGCACCGACCTGACCGGTAACCGTACCCGCGTGAAGGTTGTCAAAAACAAGGTGGCTCCGCCCTTTAAAGAGGCTGAGTTCGATATCATGTACGGCCAGGGCATCAGCCGTCAGGGCGACCTGGTGGATCTGGGCTCGGAGATCGGGGTGATCGATAAGGCCGGTTCCTGGTACAGCTACGGCGATGATCGTCTGGGGCAGGGCCGCGAGAATGCCAAGCAGTTTTTGGTCGACAATCCCGAGATTGAGGCCGAGATCGAGGCCAAGATCCGTGAGCACTACGGGATGGCAGCGCCGAAGGTCGCTGAAGAGAGCGCCGAGGCGTAAGCGCTCTGCAGGACCTTGCGATAACGATCGGCGCTGAGCGCGTCGGTTATGAGCGGCCTTCCCGATGGGGGAAGGCCGCTTTTTTTTTCAGCTCGGAGGGGCGGAGTGCTTGCCAGATGGCGTGTTGAGTTTACCCGGCTGGCATGCCACAATCGGCCCAGTTTCCCCGCACTTTACAGCGTCGGCCGTGCGATGCGGCCTGAGCCAGCGCGCCGGGCGCCAGTGAGCTTCTTCGGGGGAGTTCTCACAGCGTCGGGCGAAGCACCAGGACTAGGGCGATGAGCAGCAATCAGGACCTCAACAAGATCTTGCAGATCGCCGTTAAAGGCGGGGCCAGCGACATTCATATCAAGGCGGGATTGCCGCCGATCTTTCGGATCGACGGGGCGCTGTTGCCGCTGCGCGAAGCGCGGCGCTTGAGTCCCGAAGAGATCGGGAAGATGGCCTCGGATATCATGGCGCGTTTTCAGCGCGAGCAGTTCCAGGAGACGCTCGACATCGACCTCTCCTACGGGGTGCCCGGGGTGGGACGTTTTCGCGTCAATGTGTTTCAGCAGCGCGGCTCGATCGGGATGGTCTTCCGGGTGATTCCCTTTAAGGTCGCCTCGATCGACGAGCTTCTGCTTCCCGACGCGGTGCGCACCCTGGCCGAGGAGCGCCGCGGGCTGATCCTGGTGACCGGGGCCACCGGCAGCGGTAAGTCCACCACGCTTGCCTCGATGGTGGACTACATCAACCAGACGCGCACCTCGCATATCATCACCATCGAAGATCCCATCGAGTTCTTGATTCGCGATAAGCGCAGCATCATCAATCAGCGCGAGATCGGAAACGACACCAACACCTTTGCCCGCGCGCTCAAGGCGGCGCTTCGTCAGGATCCGGACGTGATCATGATGGGGGAGATGCGGGATCTGGAGACGATTGAGATCGCCATGACCGCCGCCGAGACCGGTCACCTGGTGATGTCGACTCTGCATACGGTGGACGCCGCCGAGGCGGTGACCCGTATCGTAACGGCGTTTCCGCCGCATATGCGTGACCAGGCGCGTTATCAATTTGCCAACCTCTTCCGCGGCGTGATCTCGCAGCGCCTGGTGCCCCGCGCCGACGGCAAGGGGCGAGTGCCGGCGGTCGAGGTGATGCTCTCGACGGCGCGTCTGCGGGAGATGATCCTGGAGGAGGCCACCGCGCGCTCGCTCACCGAGCAGATCGCCAAAGGTTTTGATAACTACGGGATGCAGAGCTTCGACCAGTCGTTGATGTGGCTTCTGCAGAACGGCTACATCACCTACGAAGAGGCGTTGATCCAATCGAGTAACCCCGATGACTTCGCGCTGCGTGTCAGCGGCATCGGATCGACCAGTGGCGACGGTCAGTGGCAGGGCTTTGAGGGCCGTGAGAAGGCCAGCCCGGTCGAGGATGATTTCGATCTGGATGAGTTTGAGATCGATCGATTTTAAGAGCAGCGCCCGAAACCGAGAGTTCGGTGCCAGGGTGCGATGATGTTGAATCCAACAGGGCGTCTCGTTGATGGCGAGTGCGCGTGAGGAACTACGGTGACGGGGTCGAGACGTGAAGATTGAGCAGCGCAAGAGGGCTTCCTGGCAGATGCTCGCGGCGATCATGGCATGGGCGGCGGTGATGTTGATGGCCAGTGTGGCCACCGCCCAGGGGCAACGCGACGATGATGAGGCTACCCGTGTGACCCTGATCGAGGTTCCCGGCGGGGGCACCGCGCGCCTGATCATGGAACTTCGCGATATCAGCGGGCTCGATGTGCGCGATGCCGATTGGTTTGCCAACCAGGTGCGTGGCCGCGCATTTCGCATCGACGGGATCACCGAGCGCTCCTCGGACATGATGTGGGTGATGCGCGGTGGTAGCATCGCGGTGGTCGTTAACCTGGTGGAGTACGACGCCCAGGAGTACCGGGTGCAGTTTATTACCGCCGAGAGCGGCACCCCGGAGCATCAGTTTCCCATCGATCGCAGCGAAGAAGGTCTTAACCGCACCGGCGCGCGCATGATCCGCACGGAGCTGGAGCGTTTTCTGGGTATCGGCGGTGCGCCGGTGGCGCAACAGGCCCCGAAGGAAGCGCCGCAGCCCGCGGAGTCGACGGCACCGCCGGCCCCATCTCAGCCGACCCAGAGCGCCCCGGCGCAGAACACCGAGAGCGCCCCGGCGCAGGCGGCGGTTGCGCCTGTCGAGGACGATCTCGATCCGAGCGATCCCGAGGCGATGCGTCGGCGGGCGGCGGCCGAAGAGCAAGCGCTGCTCGACGCGCTCTCCCGCAACTGGCTGTGGGTTCGCGGCTACGGCCGGATGTTCCGCAAAGACTTCATGGTCGCCGGTCAGAGCGCCATCTTCAGCTACAAGTCGGCCAGCTTCCCGGGCTTTGAGCTCGATGTGGAGGCCTTCCCCTTCGGTCGTACCAACCCGGAGATGGTCGCGGCCGGTTTCTACGTCAACTACAGCCACGGCTTCGACGGGCTTAATATCCTTACCGAAGATGAGACCGGTGTGAGCGAGCAGGCTGTCAGCCTGCAGTCGATGGTCCTTGAGGGCGGCGCGATCTATCGCCTGGATTCGCCGCTGGACAACTCCAACCGCCAGCTTCGCTTTAAGCTGGGCGCGCGCTACGACAGCTTCAGCGCCACCGAAAACCCCATCCTGCCCTCGACCAGCGTCATCTCACTGGTCATCGGCACTCGCCTGGTGCTGCCGGTGATCGTTGAGGAGTTCGCCGTGACCGCCGGGGTGGATGTGGCGCCGGTGTCTGTGTTCAGCAAGGGGGCGGAGGTTTTCGGAACAGACTCCTTTAGCTACGGGTTTGGTACAGAGCTTGGGTTTGTCTACGAGTTTATGGACAACCTGTTTATGTCGGCGTCATATGGATTTCGCATCACCCGCAGCGACTTCACCGGTGAGGGGGAGAGCGAGTTTGCGGAGTCGGATGCGTTCGATATGAACCAGGGCCTGAAGGTAGGCGTGGTCTACCAGTATTGAGGTCGCACCCCCGGTTGTGTGCGCCTGGCCATCCTCGGTGAGGCGCCCGACCTTTCTTGCAGGTAAGAGGCAGTTCGGTGAGCGATAGCAACTTCTCCGCGATTCGTGCGCGGCTAAAATTTCCGTCGATAGCGTCCTTCAAAGAGGGCTACGGCCGCTACATCTCTGCGGGCGGGATGTTCGTGCCGATGTCGCCCCAGAAGCTCAAGCCGGTGGGCACGACGGTGCGTTTTCAGTTCCTGCTGGCCGACGGCACCTCCGCTCTGCTGGGTGAAGGTGTGGTGCGTCAGATCCGCGGGATGGATGGCGGAGAGTCGGGGCCGGTGGGCATGTTGGTGAAGTTCACCAAGCTCAGCCCGGAGTCCAAGGCTCTTGTCGATGAGGTGGTGCGCTTAAAAACGGAGGGCTCCGGCGCGCATGCGGTCGACGATGGCAGGCCGGTGACTTCGGAGGAGCCTGCGGAGACGCTGGCCTCCCAGGATGAGCAGCATACCGCCGAGGCGGAGATCCCCGACGATCTCTTCGGTGCATCTGATGAGGCGCCGGAGAGCGCGGCGGCCTCCGGCGATGAGATTTTCGGGAGCGCGTCCGAGCCTGAGATTCCGATGCCCGGTGGGCTCGATGATCCCTCCGAGGCGGTGGCCGCGGCGCTGGCCCAGGGCTCGGAGCCGCAGTGGGGCGAAGCGCCGGGGCAGCCCGGAGTTCCACTCGCGTCGCCGGAAACGGCGTCGGATGAGGAGGAGTTGGACTCGCTCGACGATCTTTTCGGTGCGCCGGACGACGCGAGTGATGACGCTATCTTTGCGTCTGCCAGCGAGGCGCAGGAGCCGCTGGCCGAGTTGACGCCCGAGCCCGATGTGGTGCCGGCTCCCCCGGTCGATGAGGATCGCACGCTCAAGCGTACCGAAGGAGGCCTCAAGGTGATGGCCTTCGACGGCGATGAGTTGGCCGAAGAGGCCGCGCGCGAGTTTGAGATGTTTGCCGCAGCCGGTGATGATGATGAGATCGACGAGATGTTCGATAACATCTTCGGAGGCGGCGGCGATGATGTCTTCGGCGGCGGGGAGGACGACGTCTTCGGCGGTGGCGGCTCCGCTATGGCGAGTGACGTTGAGGTGCCTGAGTTGCCGGCCGCTCCTGAACCTCCCGCCTTTGTACCGGATGATGTGGCGAGTGTGAGCGACGACGCCGTGATGGCGGATGAGGACGATGATATCTTTGAGCTCGACAGTCCCGTGGATGCGTCGGACTCCGAGGAGCTTTTGCTCGACGAGGTATCCGACTCCGAGGAGCTTGAGCTTGAGGACGCCTCCGACTCCGAAGAGCTTGAGCTTGAGGACGCCTCCGACTCCGAAGAGCTGTTGCTCGATGAGATCTCCGAATCCGGGGAGTTTGAGGCGGAGCAGGAGGCCTCGGATGACGGGCCTAACGAGGAGATTCTTTCGTTGCTCTCGATGGACGAGGAGTCGGAAGCAGAAAGCGAGCTCAATCTGAGCCTGGGCGCCGGGTTGGCCGAAAGCTCGGTGTCAAGCAGTGAGGATGATGAGCCGGATAGCTTTGAGGCGCTGCTGGCCAGCGCCAAGCGCGAGATCGAGAGCAAGAAGGAGCCCGAAGAGGAGAAGAAGGGCGATATCCTCGATGCGCTTCTGGGCGATGATGATCTTCCGCCGGCCCCTGCTGCTGCGCCGACGTTCGCGGTGCCGCAGCCTGGCGAGAAAAAGAAGAAGGGCGGGTTTATGTCCAAGCTCTTTGGTAAGGATTGAGGGCAAGGGCGGGTGTGCCTCGCCATGGTTTTGAGATGACGGCCGCCCCGGCAGGGGCGGCCGTTGTTGATCCAGGGCCACGCAGGTGTGTCGACACTGGTTGCCGCGCATATCGGCAGGCGATCCGGTTGAGAGTGGCCTGAGGGCGATTCTGCGGCGTCTGGCTGATTCTTTTGGAGGTGGTTTGAGGGAGCCTGAGTTTCATCTTGCCTATCTACACGGTTTTGCCTCCAGCGCGCGTTCGACGATGGGGGCCTGGCTTGCCCGCGAGCTGGAGTGGCGAGGCTACGAGCTGCATCGCCCGGAGCTCAACGTGCCCTCGTTCTATGAGCTGACCTTCAGTGAGGCGCTGCGCGTGATGGACCGGCTCGATGCGGACGTGGCGCGCACCGGAAGGCCCTGGAGGCTTATGGGTTCGAGCATGGGAGGGTATCTGGCGGCGCGCTGGGCGCAGCTTAACCCGCAGCGCGTGGACCGGCTGTTGTTGCTGGCACCGGGCTTTGATTTGCCGGCGCGCTGGCCGCATCTGGTGGGCAAAAAGCGCATGAAGCGCTGGGAGGAGGAGGGGGCCTTGAAACTGCCCGGCCCCGATGAGCGCATGCAGCCTGTGAGCTGGAATTTTATTGAAGATGCTCGCACGCACGAGCCCTGGCCGGAGGTTTCGTGCCCGGTGGTGATCGTGCACGGTACGCGCGACCCGACGGTGCCGGTGGCGTCTTCACGACGTTATGTTGAGATGTACGAGGGGGGACGTCTGGTGGAGGTGGATGACCGCCATCAGCTCAGGGATTCTCGCGATACAGTATGGTCGGAGTTGGTTCAACTCTTTGAAATTAAAGGGTAAACGGATCGAATGTGATCGTTAGACGATCGATCAACGGAGAATTTTCGATGAAGCAGCTTGACACCGATCGATCACCCTCTTAGGCTCGGTCCCAGATCGAGTTAAGGCCTTGAGATCATTGATCCATCGGGCGTTATCAGGGGCATTAGAACGCCGAAAAAGCGATCAAGATCAAGCACTTAGACAGGCTTTGCGATCTCTGCCGGACGCCGGCGCGAGATCGCCACAGAGCTGGGTATGCGTTCGCTCCGGGACAGCATACCTCGGCCGGAACCATGGATGCGTTTCGCTAATGGCCACGGATGGCCCACCCCCAGACCACGGACATGGTTGCGCGGGGTGTTAGACGACAGGGAAGTCGATGCAAGCACGTGCGCAAGAACGGGCGGCGGTACTCTCTCCTTATTACGAACATGAGCGCGGGGTGACGCTCTATAAGGGCGACTCGCTGGAGCTGCTGGAGGCGATGGAGCCGGAGCAGTTCGACATGATCTTTGCCGATCCTCCCTACTTCCTGTCGAACGACGGGGTGACCTGTAAGTCGGGGCGGATGGTCTCGGTGAATAAGGGGAGATGGGACCGCTCGCAGGGCGTGGAGGAAAATCACGCGTTCAATCTGCGCTGGCTTGAGGCGTGTCAGCGCCTGCTCAAGCCCAACGGGTCGATGTGGGTCAGTGGTACGCACCACGTGATCTTCTCGATCGGGTTTGCGATGCAGTCGCTGGGGTTCAAGATCCTTAATGACATCGCCTGGTTTAAGGTCAACCCGCCGCCGAACCTCTCGTGCCGCTACTTTACCCACGGCACTGAGACGGTGATCTGGGCCGGGCGCGATCATGACACCCGCCACACCTTCAACTACAAGGTGATGAAGGAGATGAACGGCGGCAAGCAGATGAAGAATCTGTGGAACATCATGGCGCCGCGCAAAGCGGAGAAGGCTCACGGCAAGCACCCCACGCAGAAGCCGATTGCGCTTCTGGACCGCATCGTGCAGGCCTCGACCAACGAGGGCGACCGCATCCTCGATCCTTTCTGCGGCTCGTCGACCACCGGTGTGGCCGCGGTGCAGAACGGTCGCCACTACGTGGGATTGGATCAGAGCGAGGAGTACCTCGATCTGTCGATTCGTCGCATCGAAGAGCACCTCTGAGGCGTTAACTCGCATTGAGGGGGCGCCATCGGGGGCGAAGAGACAGGCCACCTCAGGAGCGAGATATGGAGTACCGCGGGCTGAAGCTCGATGGGTTTCAACGCCAGGCCATTGAGGCCATTGCGAGCGGGCACAGCGTGCTTGTGGCTGCGCCGACCGGGACCGGAAAGACGCTGATCGCCGACTACCTCATTGAGCATGTGCTCGAGGAGGGGGGAGAGGTCATTTATACCGCGCCGGTCAAGGCGCTCTCCAACCAGAAGTACCGTCAGTATTGCGCTCTTTTTGGGCGAGAGAAGGTGGGGCTTGTGACCGGCGACCTGGTGATCAACCGGGATGCGCCGGTGCGCATTATGACCACCGAAATTCTGCGCAACATGCTTCTTGAGGGGCATCGGGTGGAGGAAGGCGTCAGGCCCCCCGGCGTTGATACGCCCGGGGAGACGGCGCTCGACGTGGAGCTTTTCTCGCCATCGGATGTGGCGCTTCCCGACCTGAAAAGGCTCAAGGCGGTGATCATCGATGAGATTCATTTTCTCGATGATCCGGAGCGGGGCACGGTCTGGGAAGAGCTTCTGATTTACCTGCCTTCCGAGGTTCGCATTCTGGGGTTGTCGGCGACGCTCTCCAATCTGGAGGAGTTTGCGCACTGGCTCACGCAGATTCGCCAGGCCGAGGTGAAGGTGGTGCTGGAGACTGAGCGCACCGTGCCTCTGCAGATACGGCTGGCGAACACCGAGAGCGGTCCGAGTGAGGTGGGGGCGTTCGAGAAGGCGTTTGCCCGGTGGAAGAAGGAGCAAAAGAAGGCGCGCGAGGGCGGCGATGAGGGTAAGGGGCGACGTCGAAGCCGGGGAGGCCGGCGTGGCCAGAGTCGTGGGGGAGGGCGAGGAGGTCGGGGGCGCCGCGAAGATTTCGCATCGGGTACGAAGCCGACGACGCATCTCGATATGATGGAGATGCTGGGGCGGGGCGATTTTCCCGTGCTCTACTTTATTTACAGTCGCAAAATGGTCGAGATTTTTGCGGCGAAGCTGGCCCACTCGAGGGTCGGGCGGCAGCTGGGCGACGGGCATACTACCCGCCAGATTGATGAGCGTCTGGAGCGCTTTGAGGCCGAGCACCCCGAGGTGCTCACGCGTAAGTTGCGGGGGATGTATCGCCAGGGGATTGCGTTTCACCACGCCGGACTGCATGTGGCGCTCAAAGCGTTGGTGGAAGAGCTCTACGAGGGGCGGCTCTTAAAGGTGCTCTACTGCACCTCGACTTTTGCGCTGGGCATCAACATGCCGGCGCGCACGGTGATCTTCGATAGTCTGACGCGCTACAACGGTACGGAGTTTGTGCCGCTGACCATCCGCGAGTTTATGCAGATGGCCGGGAGGGCGGGGCGTCGGGGAATCGACCCGGTGGGCAATGTCTTGATTCGTCAGGATTTTGGGGGTTACGGGGAGGTTCGCGGGCTTTTGAAACGACTGCTCAGCGGGGAGAGTGAGCCTGTGCGTTCGGCCTTTAACCTCTCGTTTCACTCGGTGGTCAACCTCGTCGATCGCTTCGATGAGGAGAGCATTCGCTTTATGCTCGAGCAGAGTTTTAAGGCGTATCAGGATGGACGCTCGGCCACGGCGTTGCGCTCGAAGATCGAGCATCTGGAGGGGGAAGAAAGCCAGGAGAGCTTTACGCGGCGCAAGCGTCGTGACCTGGCCGGACTCCGTCGCGAGTTGGTGACGGTGGAACGCCCGAGGCTGTGGGAGGCGTTTGCGCGTAAGGTGGCGTTTTTGAAGACGCACGGCTACCTGGGAACCGACAACGAGCTGTACACGCCGGCGAAGATCCTGCGGCATATCAAGATCGAGGAGCTCTTTGTGACCGAGCTCATTCTCAACGGGGTGTTGGAGGCGTTGAGTCCGGCGCAGCTCTTCGGGGTGATGTGTGGGCTTGTGCAGACCCTGCCGCGCACAGCAAAGGTGCATGCGCCGGATGATGATCGCTGGTGGGAGATCTTTGAGGCCATCAACGCGGTCTATGAGTCGGATGTGGTGGCTGACGGCGATGAGCTTGTCGGGCAGGAGTCGGTCTTTACCCCGGAGCTGATGCCGCTCGGGGAGCGTTGGGCGAGGGGGGAGTCGCTGAGCGCGCTTTTGATGGATATTCGCAACCCGACGGATATGTCAGGCGACCTTGTTGGTGCGTTTCGGCGGGCCAAAGATCTGGTCAGCCAGGTGCGTCAGGTGCATCGCGAGGATGAGGCTCGCTGGCGGGAGCTCAGTGAGCTTCTGCGGGCGGTGACGCGCGATGAGGTTGAGGTGCTCGACTGAGGGATGCGCCCCTCCGAGCGTAAAACGCGTCGGAGGGGCGCCCCTGGAGAGGAGACGCCAGCGGGCGGTTCAGGAGGCAGTTTTCAGTCGCACTGCGGCGAAGAGGGGTTGCCCGCCGCGTCGGAGCAGGATGCGGATGGGGCTTCCGGCAGGTTGCTCTTTGAGCACGCGGGGGACCTCTTCGGGAGCGGAGATGTCGGTTCCGGCGATGTTGAGGATGACGTCGCCGGGGCGCAGAATGCCAGAGGCCGGGGATCCTGCTTCCACGCGCTCCACCAGCACGCCCTGACCCGGGGGGCCCCCGGAGCGGGAGGCGTTTCGGGAGGTGATCGCGGTCAAAAACACGCCCAGACGGCCTTCGAAGGGGCGAGGCTCAATGCCGCGGGCACGCTCGACCTGAGGGCGGGTGGGATCGGGCCGCTCGGCGACGGTCAGGCGCGTTTGCTCGCGACTTCCCTCGCGCAGGTAGGTCAACTCGATGGTGGAGCCGGGACTGACGCGGCCAATGATTTTGAGAAGTTCGGAGGGGTTGCTGACCTTCTGGTTGGCAACGGAGGTGATGATGTCGCCGGGTTGCAGCTCGGCGCGGGAGGCGGGGCTGTTGGACTCGACCGAACGGACCAGCGCGCCGGCGTCGGGGGCGACGCCGAAGGTGGTGGCCAGGGCCTCGGAGAGCTCCTGGATGCCCGCACCGATAAAGCCGCGGGAGACGTAGCCCGGTTCGCGGAGCTGGCCGAGGATCTCGGTGACCACGTCAATGGGCACCGCAAAACCAATCCCCTGACCGTTGCGAATGATCGCGGTATTCACCCCGATGACCTCGCCGTCGAGGTTAAAGAGGGGGCCTCCGGAGTTGCCCGGGTTGATGGAAGCATCGGTCTGCAAAAAGTTATCGAAGGGGCCCATACCAATGGAGCGGCCGGTGGCGCTGAGCACGCCGACGGTGACGGAGTGCTCCAGACCAAAGGGGCTTCCGATGGCAACGACCCACTGGCCGGGGCGGATGTCTTCGGAGGTGCCCAGGGTAACCGCCGAGAGGTTGACCGGCGCGCTGACCTGCAAAAGGGCCAGGTCGGTAGCCGGGTCGGCACCGACCAGACGGGCGGAGAGGATATCGCCTTTGGCCAGAGCTACCTGGATGGTCTGGGCGCCGTTGACGACGTGCCAGTTGGTAATAATAAGCCCGCTCTCATCGACGATAAACCCGGAGCCCTGCCCGCGAGACGGTTCGCCGGGGGAGGGATTAAAGAAGGGGTTGAGCGTGCCGGGAGGGGCGGCCATCTCGGTCTGTACGGAGACGACCTGATCGCGGCTTTGCTCAAAGAGTCGCGCGACCTGGGGCAGGGTGTCGGGGGCGGGGCGCTGGGCGTTGGCAATGCCCGGGGCAGTACTGACGAAGGTCAGTGATGCCAGGATCGCCACAAGAACACGAGAGAGGGAAGCCATGACCGTCCTTTCAGGGTGTGCTCACCATCAGGGGCTGCGCACTATCAGGGTTCGAGTTGCAGGAAGGGATCTTCAGCAGTGAGTTTATCTGTGTCGTCGCTTAAGCCGCGAAAAACATAGACGAGCGTGCCAGCGTCGGAGACCCAGGTGTCGGCGCTGCCCCGCATGACAAGACGATCCAGAAGCTGTCGGGCCTGTTCCACCGAGAGGTGACACCCCAGGGCGGCTTCTTCGACCGTGAGGCGGCCCTGGTGATGTCGGGCAAAACGTAGGATGCGGTTCTCTTCTTGAGAGAGCTCATCGATGGCGGCGCTTTCGCGACTGGCGCGCATGTTACGTACGACGAGGATGGCGCAGAGGAGTGTGAGCGCGCCGAAGATAAGCGCGCCCGCAGTACCGGCGAGGCGTTGGTCGGGCACCAGCAGCCCCAGCGCGATCATGGCCAGGGTTACCAGTCCAAAGAGCGGGGTGCCGAGCAACGCGCCGATGGTACTACAACCTCGGGGCATAGAAACTCCTGCGCAGCAAACATCAAGGAATCAGCCCGGCGACCTCGCCCCGGATGTGTGGGGGGAGAGGAGGCCGGGCGGCATGTTGAAGCGTGAGGTCATCGGGGGAGTTTATTCGTAGGAATGCTCCCGCCAGAAGTTGGGGCCGGGGAGGTTCTGGCTCTTTCTTTTGTTGAGGTAGGCGCGCGCGCCGATGACCATGTCGGGCAGGGTGCTGCGGGTAGCCCAGCGTACCAGGAAGTCGGGGAGCCAGCCGCCGATGTCGACGTTGAGAACGTGGCGCATCAGGGTGTGCTCATTGTTGGGGCCGTAGGGCTGAAGGACCCAGTAGCCGAACATATCTCCGAGGTTACCGGAGCCTTCAATGTAGGAGAAGGTCGAGACAAAACTCTCCACGCCGCCAAGATCGCGGGTGTGGTTATGGACATTGAAGTGGCCGTCGCGGTCACGGGCCGGGAAGGGGACTTTGGCGGTGCCGGCGCAGACGACGCGCTCGTCGCTGGAGCGGCTGATAAGGGCGGTGTCTTTGATGTTGTCCCGCCAGTCGCCGTACTTCCAGCATTCCTCGACCAGGGGAACCACATCACGCATGGGGGCCTGGATGATGCCGGTTGCAACGCCCCGGTTGACGTCGTCGTTTTGCTGCAGACTGACCAGCACTTCGCCGCGCTCGATGCGGGCGCGCTGGCTGTCGCTGAGGTTAATAGGGCGCACAGGCTCGCTGGAGCCTGCGAAGGCTACGGAGGTGCCGGTCAGGAGCAGGGCGAAGGTAAGCAGGGCGAAGAGCCCCTGACGAGCGGTGCGGTTGAGCGAGATGTTCAACATCGGAATCCTCGGACGAAAGCGTTGGTGCCCACAATACGGCAGCGAGTGTAAACGCGACCACACAGATGTCGATCCCCGAAGTGGCCTCGTGCTGGAAGTCTGACGTGAAGGACGCGCGTTTATTCGAAGCGCGAGGTATGAGGGGCGAGTGTTGGTAGCCTGTGTGGCGAGCAGATGCAAATGTGACGCCGGGGTGTGGGCGTGGCCTGCGTTTGCACTCAGCCTGGGCGGCGGCGCTCGTATGTCGTTGCACCACGAGCCGGCGAAGAGCGTCGAGTTCAAGGGGTTGGTCCAGGTTGCGGGCGCTTCTGTCTTAAAGATCAGGCGGTTATGGCGGTCGGCAAGCCAGGGCTCACGCAGGGGCAGATGTCACGTCGGTTGTCTGCGGCAACATCAGGTCGTAGAGGGTGACGCCGACCCGCGAGGATATCAGGTCGTCGATGGCGTGACGGTGTTGAATGACATCGGTCCCGGCTTCACGGGCATGGTGGGGGGGCGAGCATGGTCGCGGGTTCTGTTCGTCGGGTTGATGAGCGTTGTTGGACGTCGGGCGATGCAGCGGGAGGGCTTGAGCGCGGCGCGGGGGAACGAAAGGGAGCCAGCACGCGGAGAAGGGACACGATGCGTTGGCGAAGACATAAAAAAGCCCTCGCCGGGCGGCGAGGGCTTCGGAGGACGCGTGTCCTGAGCCGGAGTTGAGGCCCCCTGGCGCAGGGAGCGTCTTTGGCGGTGCCGTCGTGATTATTCGACGATGCGAACTTCGGTGGTGTAGTCGAGTTCGGGGAAGTCAGCCTTGAGGTAGGCGTTGCCCTGGGCCTGGAGGCGGCCCTGGTCGGGGCCACGGCCGCGGGGGGCTCCTTCACCGTAGCCTTTGTAGAGGCTGTCGACGACGTCCATGCCTTCGATAACGCGGCCGACCGGGGCAAATCCCATGCCGTCGAGCTGGGCGTTGTTGCCGAAGTTGATGAAGAGCTGGGTGGTGCGGGTGTTGGGGCCGGCGGTGGCGAAGCTGACGTAGCCGCGCTCGTTGGACTGCTTGACCGCGTCGTCGCTGATGCGGGCGTCGCGCCAGATCTGGTTGACGCGGGGATCGCCGTGAATGCCGAACTGGGCCATGAAGCCGTTGATGACACGGAAGAAGGCGATGTTGTCGTAGTAGCCGATCTTGACCAGGTTGTAGAGGCGGTCCGCGCCGCGAGGGGCCCACTCGCGGTTAACCTCCACGATGAAGTTACCTTCGGTGGTGCCGAAGTTGATCTTGAAGGTTTCGGGAGCCTCTTCGTTGGCGGCTTCCGGGTGCAGGATGGCGGCGTTGTTTGCAGCGAGTGTGCCGCTGGTGCCGGCCTGCTCGGCGTTGTCAGCTACGGCGTCTTCGCGATTGGCCTGGGCGGCCTCATCGGCCTGCTCGGTGGCCTCTTCGGTGGCCTCTTCGGTGGCTTCTTCTGCGGTGGCGGCTTCGGACTCAGCCGGAGTGGAGTCGACGCGGGGCTCGGGGGGGCTGTCGCAGCCCAGGGCCAGGTTGAAAGCGATCAAAAGGGCGAGGAGGCCGGGAAGTGTGCGTTTCATCATCATCTCATTGCAGGGGTTGCCGTTGGATTTGAGCGCGCGGAGTGCACGCCGTGCGCGCCATTTAAGCTGCGGGCTTGAGCGTTACGCTAGTCAAGGCTGGGCGCACGTCAAGGTTGCGCACGTGTGCAGGCGCGGGCGTCGCCGAGCTCGCAGGCGCGCTCCAGTGCGTTGCGGGCGCCGGCGGAGTCGACGGGGCCGCCCTGGCCAGCCGAGCGCATCTGGGCGGCGAAGGTGCAGGCCTGGAGGTGGCCAAGCTCACAGCCGCGGCTTAAGAGCTCTCTGCCGCGGGTAAAGTCCGGGTCGGGTTGCCGGGTGTTGAAGTAGATCGCCAGGTTGTAGCACGCCACCGGGACGTTGAGGGCACAGGCGCGCTCAAAGCCGAAGATCATCTGGGGAGAGGTCTCCTGGCCGGAGGCTGCCTCCAGAAAGGAGCGGGCGTGGTGGAAGCAGCTGTAGCCATGCCAGCGCTCGCAGCCTTCTTTCCAGAGGGTGCGGGCGGCGCTCAGTTCACCGCTCTGGGCCAGGCGCAAGGCGTGTTCGGAGCAACCGTTGACGTCACCGATCTCGCAGGCGCGGGCGTAGAGGGCGTCGACTCTGGCCGGCTCGGCCGCGGCGTCTTTGAGGCGGTCGGCGAGCGTGGTGCAGGCCGGGCCATAGTCTGCGGCGCAGGCGTCCTGGATGCGGGCCTGAACCTCGGCGACGGGGCGCCCGAGCGTCTCATGAAGTTCGGCCAGGCGCAGGCATCCCTCGGCGTCGTCGAGTTGGCAGGCACGGTTGAGAAGTTCTTCGGCGCGAGCGGGATCGGAGCCTTCCTCATTGAGGAGGAGGGCGACGGCCAGGTCCATGCAGGCCTTCGGGTCACCCTGCTCGCAGCTCTCCTCCCACTGCGGGGCGTAGTCGGCAAGCGAGGTGCCGGTGCCGACGTTTCGGGCGTCGGCGCAGCCCTGCTCCTGGCCGAGCTCGCAGGCACGCTCAAAGAAGTGTCGGGCCTGGTCGGGGTCTTGCGGCACGCTCACGCCCTGGCTGTGGATCAGGCCGAGATCGTGGCAGGCCTCGCCGCGCTCGAGCTGGCAGGCGCGAGTAAAGAGTTCGATGGCGAGGGGAAGCTCCTTGGCGCGCTCGGTGTCAAACGCCAGGTCATTGGCGAGGCTGTGGCAGGCCTGGGCGTCGCCATCTTCGCAGAGTGCGGCGCGCGGATCGTCGAGCGTTGCGTAAGCGGGGGCCGGGGAGGCGGGGGACTCGCCGGAGGGGCTATCCACGGAGCTGTGGTGGGCAACGCTCGGTGATTCTTCTTCGGGGAGGGCGGTGTCTTTCCCGGTGAAAAAGACCCAGGCGCCCAGCGCCACAATCAACACGACCACGATTGGAAGCGTTTTGCTGCGATTGCCTTTGCTCTTTGCTTGCATGTCGACCTCAGCTGGCGTGGCTTTAAATCCCACAGGGGCCGTGATAATCGCAGAAGCCTCAGGAGAGGTCGAGGCGCGTTGTGGCAAGTGAGGAAGCGATGAACTCTGATGAACGAAGGGCGAAGAACAACGTCGAGGTAGCGGCGCTGCTGATGCTGCTGATGCTGCCGGGGGGCTGGGTCGGATGCGATCGTGGTGGAGCGCCCGAGAGTCCGGCGGCGCCCGGTGTGCCGGTGGAGCGTGAGGAGGCACCGGAGGTCGTAGCGCCCGCTGAACCCGATGTTGACGAGGTGCAACCTTCCGGACCACCGGAAGGCCCCTTGAGTTTTGCCAGTTGGCCGGGGCGAGAAGAGCTGCATACCTTTGATCTGATGTGGCTCGGAGGGGAGCGCGAGGTGAGGCTCCATGAGGCCCCGGATGCCAGCTCCGCGCAGGTGGGACAGGCCAGCTGGATGGACACCGAAGAGATCGTCTGGGAGGACACCCGCGTGCAGGTGCTGGAGCCGACCTCGTACGAGGTCATCCGGGCGCTGGAGTTGGCCGGCCTGGCCTACGATGAGGATTTTGAGGAGTTGGATGCTGAGGAGGTACGCCTGGCTCTGGAAGAAGGGGAGCAGGTTGCGCTTTATCAGTACGGCGGTGAGGGCACCTGCTTTGTCGGGGCACGCGACCAGGTCTTGCTCGGGCCGTGTCCGAATGAGGAGATGGGCCTTCGTAAGGTGGCGCGTCCAGACGCGGATGTGCTCCCGCAGGAGCGGGCAGCGCAGGGCGCAGCGCATCCTGAGGTCAAGGAGCGTTGGAGCCCGCTTGAGCAGCAGTGGTGGGTGAAGGTGCGTCATAACGCCCACAGCGGCTGGATGCGCGTCGATGACGCTCCGGTTGAGGTTCATGTTCGCCTTATTGAAGGTTACGAGTAAGGCGATGATGTGAGGCGCGCCGCCTGTGCGCGGCGATGCAACGCGAGACACGCACGGGAGTACAAGATGTCGGGACTACCCCTGAAGTGGGCCATTGCCGGTGACGGGACGTCGCTTGCCTATCGTGACAGCGGCGGCGACGGGGTGCCGGTGGTTTTCACCAACGGCTACGCCACCTCCACCTACTACTGGGATGCGCTTGTGGCGGCGTTGGGCTCGGAGGTGCGGGCGATCACCTGGGATCTGCGCGGGCACGGACGCTCGCAGCCGGCGCGTGAGCCGCAGAGCTTGACGGTAGCCGGGTGTGCCGACGATCTGCGCCGGGTGATGGACGCCGCCGGTGTGGAGCGCGCGGTGCAGGTGGCGTTTTCATTCGGGTGTCAGATCGTGCTGGAGGCCTGGCGTCTGATGCCCGAGCGGGTAATGGGCCTTGTGCCGATCCTCGGGCCTTTTGAGCGGCCCTTCGACACGTTGATCAGTCCGAAGGTGGGACCGCAGCTCTTCGAGGTGTTTCGGCGCGTGCGACCCAGGTGGGCCGGAGCGATGCTTAAAGCCGGCGCGTGGAGCGGGCGTATGCCCGGGGTGCATGGTCTCGCGCAGCTTACGGGCGTGGTGGGGCGAGGCGTTGGCGCCAGAGCGATGCGGCCCTTTTATGAGACGTTGGGAGGGATTGATGCTGCAAGCTGGCATGCGCTCGGAGTCGCGGCCCAGGCTCACTCGGCGCGTGATCTTCTCGATACGATCGATGTGCCCACCCTGGTCATCGCCGGGGGGCGCGACGTCTTCTCACCGGGGGAGCTCGGGCGTGAGATGGCGATGCTGATTCCCGGGGCGCGGTTGATGTGGCTGGAAGAGGCGACCCACACAGGTTTGCTGGGCCACCCCGAGCCTATCGCCGCGTCGATGCGCACGTATGTGAAGGGGCTTGCCACGCCCGCCGCTCCGGCTGCATAGCGGGAGCCTGCGGACGTGACTTCGGACTGAGGGCCGGCTGACTGAGGGCCGGCCTGCGAGGCCGAGGGCTCAGTCTTCGGGAAGCTCCAACTCGATCTCATCGAATTGAACCTGGAGCTCGTCCACCTCGCGCTGAATCTCTTGCTCAAGCTCGGTGAGCACCTCGACGGCGTTCTCGGAGTTGAGCGTCTCCAGGGCTTGCTCCTGGTACTCCATCTGGCGTTTGGAGAGCGGGGTGTTGATGGAGGACTTGATCGTTTCTTTCTCGTCCTTGAGGTCGGACTCCTCAACGTGAATCGGCTCTTCGGGCTCCGATTTCTTGCAGGCTGTCGTGGTGATCAGGAGCATGGCGAGTAGGGTGTAGAAAAGATAGCGGGTCATCATCACTCTCCGGTGGTATCGGTCTGGGGGATGATACCGGTTAATTCCGTGGTGGTGGCGCGATGGTAGGTGCGCCACATGAAGTAGCGTCGCAGTTCCAGGTCGCGGGCGGCCAGAGCGCGATCGATCAACGCCTGATCTTGATTTTGCTCGCCGATTTGCTTGATGCGATCAAGCTTCGCCAGGCGCTCCATATGGGTGCGACGCGCTTCAATACCTGCTCTGATCGCAGGGTGATCGGTGTTGTTGCGGAGCATCTCGCGGTGGGCGGCGCGCTCGGCGCGTTGCTGCTGGATCATGACGCGACGCTCCTCTCGCATCACCTTGAGATGTTCGGCATTGAAGAGGGCATCGCCGGGCCGGTATTTCGCTTCTGTTGCCGGGGTGTTTTCGTCGGTGCTGGAGTCCTGGGCGCTGGCGAGCTGCGTCGAGAAGATTCCGACGGCGAAGATCGCGGTCAGCAGAGCTGTGCGCAGGTTTCGGAAGTTGGCGATGGGGGTAGGCATTACGATTACCTGGGCTGTGAGAAGCGGCGGTGAAGGACGAGGCCGTCCTTCTGGAAGTTTCTGGGTCATGTGTAGTGTTAGATCCCTTCGTGGGGAGTATGCAAGCAGTGGCAGAAAAGCGGGGCTGCAAAAGTTATAAAAAGGTTCTTCAGCAAGGAGCGAACATGAGTGACGAACGTGAACCAAAACCGCAGTTTGAGGTTGAGCGCAGCGAAGAGGAGTGGCGTGAGATTCTGGGGGAGGAGGCCTACCGGGTGACCCGCCAGTGCGGCACCGAACCGCCCTTTAGCGGGAAGTACTACAATCACAAGGGCGACGGCGTGTATACGTGCGTGGCCTGTGGCGCGTCGCTCTTTGATTCAAGTACCAAATATGACTCGGGCAGCGGTTGGCCGAGTTTTTATGATGCGATCGATGCGCAACGCGTGATGACACGCCAGGATCGCTCCCACGGGATGGTACGGACCGAGATCTTATGCGCGAGTTGCGGGGCGCATCTGGGGCACGTTTTTCCCGACGGCCCGGCACCGACGGGCATGCGTTTTTGTGTGAACTCGGCGGCGCTCAACTTTGAGCCGCGGGAGGAGGGCTGATGGAGGCGCCGCTGCCGCGGGGGCAGTCGCGGGCTGAGAGGCGAGCGAGGTACCGGGAGGTCGCTGAGCGTTTGCATGCGCTTTTGGAGGGAGAGAGCGATGAGGTGGCGATGTTGGCTACGGTGGTCTGCGAGTTGCATCACGCCTTTGAGGACTTTGATTGGACCGGGTTCTACCGCGTGACCTCGCCGGGGATGCTTAAGGTGGGGCCTTATCAGGGGGGGCACGGGTGTCTGACGATTCCCTTTGAGCGCGGGGTTTGCGGACGTGCCGCGCGCACTGCTGAGGTTCAGCGGGTCGACGATGTGCGGGCCGATGAGGCGCATATTGCGTGCTCGGCCACGACGCGCTCGGAGATCGTGGTGCCGGTTTGCCTGGCCGATGGCCAGGTGGTGGCGGTGCTTGATGTGGACTCGGATCGACCGGCGGCCTTCGATGAGGTGGATGCGTCGGAACTCGGCGGGATCTGCGCGATGCTCGGCGTGCGTCTGAGTGGCTCATGTGTGGTGCGAGCTCCGGGGATGGGACTGGGGGGAGAGCGTCGCGCCGGAGCATCAGGTGCGTTAGAGTAGGCCATGGTCTGGCTTATATGATGCGAGGTGAGTTTTGGGGATTCTTGATCTGCATGTCGACTCGATTATTCAGCAGCGCCTTTTCGGCTACGACCTTCGCAAGAAGCATCGTCGGGGGATCGGCGGGCAGCCTCTCTTCTGGCATGCAGATATCCCGCGGATGCTCGAAGCCGATTACAGCGGGGCGTGTCTGGGGATCCACTACTGGCCGGTAGAGCGGGAGGGGGGCTGGCGGGAGCTCAAGAAGCAAGTGGCCTACCTCGATGCGCTCTGTGCCGAAGATGATCGGGTGGAGCGGGTGTGGGGCGCGGCAGAATGGGCGGCTTCGAAGACGCGCTCGGGGCGCCTGGGGCTTGGACCGGGCGTGGAGGGGGCTCATATGCTCAACGCGAAGATCGAGCGTGTGCGAGAGCTCGCGGAGATGGGCGTGGGATATCTGACCCTGACCCATTTCTCAGCCAACTCGGCGGCGACGCCTTCGATGGGACGCGGAGCCAATGAGCGAGATGGGCTCACCGCGTTTGGGCGAAGGCTTGTGGAGGAACTCAACCGCTTTGGAGTCGTCGTCGATCTGGCCCACGTGAATAACCCCTGTGTGCTCGATGCCTGTGAGGTGAGTCAGGCGCCGGTGATGTGCACGCATACCGGGGCGAAGGGGGTGTTTGAGCACCCACGCAACATCAGCGACAGGGCCATTGATGCCATCGCGAAGACGGGTGGGGTGATGGGGGTGATCTTTGCTCCTCGCTATTTGAGCGGGCGCTGGAGGGCCACCAGTGAGGTGGCCCTTGATCATCTCGACTATTTTGTGCAGCGGGTGGGGGTGGAGCATGTGGCGCTGGGCTCGGATTACGACGGGTGGTTGCCCACGATCCTGGCCGATCATCATGATTGCCGTGATATTCAGACGATGATCGAGGGCATGCGCCGCCGCGGCTATGACGACGACGCGATTGAGAAGATCAGCGAGGGCAACGCACGCCGCGTCTTTGCCGAGGTGGCTCGTCGGGCCAGTGAGGAGCCCGGACACGCGGGGGCTACGGCCTGATGGTGTGACGCTTTAGCCCTCGCAGGCGCGGTCGAACGCCGCGCTGGCTCAGCGCAGGCGCGCGGCGGCGTCTTCGATGCGCTGACGTGCGATGGGGTTGGGCTCCTGCTCGATAGCGATGTCGAGGATCTTGAAGGCTTCATCGCTGTTGAGCCGCCCCAGTGCGGCCGCCGCGCTGATGCGAACCTGCACATTGTCATGCTCAAGTACAAAAGGTGTGAGTTCGCCCACGGCGCGCTCACCAAAGCTGTTGGCAAGCAAGGGGAGCAGGGTGTGCAGCAGGCTCTCATCGGTCTGCGGGTTGTCGAGCAGGCCGGCAAGGTAGTTGAAGGTGGCGTCGTCGGCCCAGTAGCCCAGAGCGATCAGGGCGCGCTCGCGGTGAAATGCGAAGGCGTCTTCGTCGCGGGCGATGCGCTCCACGAAGTAGCGCGCGCGCGGGGTCAGGCCTTCAAGCTGCTTGAGGGTGGGCGCGCGGTGATGCTGGGAGAGGAGCATCAACACCGCCTCTTCGATATGGGCGTCGCGGGCAGCGCTGGCATCGTCGCTGACGCCGGGGGCGGAGGTGTCGGAAGGTTTGGCGGCAGGCTCAGCGTTGGCGCCGGTGGCCAGCAGGCTGAGCAAGGTCAGTGCGATCAGAAAGAGCTTCATGGCGGGGCCTTATCAAATACGAAAACGTCGGCGTGAGCAGCGATGCTGGTGGCAGCGGGGGCGCTTTTTAGAGCTTATTTGACCAGCGGGTTCACACCGATCGTATGGGCCTGATCGGCGGTGATGATGAAGTTGTCGGGATCGGCCAGCGGGAACATCAGGTTGCCGAGATCGGGGCAACTCTCCGGGAACCCTTCGGTGCAGCGCGGGGTGTCATCGAGAGGATCGAAGTGTCGCGCGGTGGATTCGGTGGTGTGAAAAAGCCCCAGGAAGTGGCCGAGCTCGTGGGCGATGATGTTGGCGGTGAAGCCGTTGCCATTGAAGCGGCTGCCACCGCGGCCGATGTACTCGCCGGTGAGCGCTACGCCGCTGATGCCAGAGCCGTGCAGGGCGGGGGCGCCGGGGATGCCCATCGAGATGCCAAGGGTTCCGGCGGAGTCGGTGAAATCAAAGCTCTGCACAAGAATCAGGTTGGCGCTGAGCATGCTGTCGGCGTCGTTGCCCGGCGCTTCGGTGAGCATGGCCAGACGCGCCACGTCCGCTTCGCTGCGTACGATGCTGTAGGCCGCTTCGGCCTCTTCCGGTACTGAGAAATAGCGCACCTGACCCAGCGAGACGTTGGCCTGGTTGTAGATGGCTTCGACCGCGGCCAGGATCTCTTGCAGATCGTCGTGGTTGGCGGCGGTGTTGGCGTTGAGTCCCAGATAACTCAAGCCGACCAGGTAAATGTTCAGATCGATCTCGGTGCCGCGGGTGGGGCGCTCGAGCAGGTAGTGGCAGACCTCGGAGTCGTCGGTGCTCAGGCGGTAGGTGTGCGCCCCCTCCCGGATCTTGCCAATGTCGTCGGGGACTGCCGGGAAAATAGTGGGGTTGATAAAGCCAAAAAGCTGCGAGCCTGTGGCCTGAAAGCCGTTTTCCTGACGCAGATTAAATGAGGTGCCGTCGAGATCGGATGTGACCGAGCTGGGAAAGAGCCGTCGCCCGGACGAGACAAAGGGCACCACGGTGTAGGAGTGAAGATCGTCGGAGACGTCAAAGGCCAGGTCGGCGCGCCCTCCCGGAGCGGGGGTGCAGGTGACCTCGAAGGGGAAGTCATCGCCGGTGCCCTCGAAGGGGGGCGCGGGGTTGGGAGCGCAGTACCCTTCACTTTGTGAGAGGGCCTGGCAGACGTAGCCCTCGCGGCACGCGTCGTTGGAGGTGCACAGACGCACGCAGAAGTTGGAGCCGCGCCCGGGAAGCAGGCATGCGTTGTTCTCGCCATCGCTCTGACAGTCTTCGCGGGTGTTGCAATCGACGGTGGTGCAGTAGCCGCCGGGCCAGTCGGGTGCGGGAGCGCAGAACCCGCTTCGGCAGCTGGCATCGCTCTCGCAGGCCTCCCCGTCGACGCTGCCGCTACTGGCGTCGGGGGTAGCATCGATGTCGGTATCCGGTTGGGTTGTGGGGTCGGAAGCGTCCGGAACGGGGTCTTCGATGATGATGATCGGCTGCTCTGGGCTCGGCTCGGATGATTGAGAACAGGCAACGACCAGGCCCATAAGGCCAGGCATCAGAAGGGGCGCGAAAGGGAATGGACGCATCAAAAGCTCACAGCAAAAAGGTACATAGCCCTGCCGACGAGGGCTTATCAGTCGGATAATGTAGGGAAAAGGGGGCGAAATTCCAAGAAGCGGTCGGGTAAAGATTGGTATGAGTTAGCGCTGGCTTGCGGACTTCCGCGGGTCAGTGGGACGAGGAGGAGCTGTCGATGCCAACGGCAGCCGCGCAGGCCGGAGAAGCGTCGGGCGAGGGAGAGACCTCGTAGTGCACGCGCCAGGCCTCGTCGCTGCGCAGCCCGAGGTGATCGAGCCAGGGGAAGACCTCCTGGTCGACGGTGTGGTAGTAGATCGCTGCGAGCTGGGCGGGCTGGAGGGTTCCGAGGTTTCCGGCTTCGGTATCGACGCTGATCTCGCGTCCGGCGAGGCGGTCGAGGGTTTGAGGGCCGGCATCAAAGAGGCGCTCGTAGGCAAAGAGCAGCGAGGGGGTGCGGGCACGGGCCTGGCGAGCAGCGTTGCGCTGGTGAGTGGTGAGGAGCCAGTCGAGCAGGGTGCGCGAGGCGGCCAGGACTTCGGTAAGGCTGCGCTCGATGGTCTCGCAGAGGTTGATGATCGCGTTGTCGGAGCTGACCGCGCTCAGGCCCAGGTAGGTGGCACGGGAGAGGGTCAGATTAAAGACGAAGATCTCCACGCCAGCATCGAAGATGGCTTCGGGGGTAGGAGTGATGGCGGTAGCGTGCTCCGGGGGCGCCGGTGGCGAGGCGCCCAGGGCGTCACAGATATGCAGCGTGAGGTAGAGGTGGCGGTTAAGCTCATCGAGGCTGAAAATTGCGGGACTTAATGCCGCCGCCGGGGCATCGCTGAGACTGATGGCGGCCAGCCAACCGATGATCTGCTCGACGCTCTGGCGGGTGGCCGCGGCGCGTCGGGCCCATTGCTGTCTGGCGAGCACGCGTTGCTCCGGACGCACCAGTGGGTGATCGGGTCGGGGAGCGGGCCACCGGTGGTCGTCTTCGAGCAGCGCGCGATGAAGTTGAAAGAGGGCGTCGGAGGTGGCGTGGCGCCTGGTCATGCCTGTGCTCTCGGTGGGGGGGAGGCGATCAGAAGAGGCGGTCGTTGACGAGGGCCATCGCGCCGTGCCAGCGTGGCGCGCAGCAGGGCCGTAGCAGTCGGCCGAAAACAGCGCTGGCTTGCGTTCGGAGAAGTTGCTCACCGGGCGCGTCAGGGCAAGCAGGGCGAGCGCGTGATGGGCATCGAGATCGAGCGAAAATTTCTTGTATGCGATGCGAGCTGGCGGACGCATATTAAGCAGAGTCAGCCGATGGCGCAGGGCTATCTGGCAGCTTCACCGGGAACGACGGTGCGGGTGCGGGTGGCAGGCGCGGAGGCGTTTTTGACGCTGAAGGGCCCGGTCAAGGAGCTTGCTCGGGCCGAGTTTGAGTATGCGATCCCGGTCGAAGAGGCCCGGGAGATGCTCGCGCTTTTCTGTGAGGGGCATCGGCTGGAGAAGGTCCGCCATGAGGTCGAGGTCGGCGAACATCTCTGGGAAATCGATGAGTTCACAGGAGAGAACCAGGGGCTGATCGTGGCCGAAGTTGAGCTGGCGAGCGCCGATGAGGCCTTTGTGCGGCCGCGGTGGTTGGGCGCGGAGGTCTCGGGGATGCCCCGATATTATAACTCCCAGTTGGTCGTGCGCCCCTTCGCTTGCTGGAGTGAGGCCGAGCAGCGCGGTGAGGTTTCGTGTAGAGAATGAGCTAAGGCTGGCCAGGGCGCTGTGGCAAACGGAAGGCCGGTGAGAACGGATCAGGTGACAGGCAGCGATGCTCGATCGCGGAGGTTGTGATGGCAGTAGTAGGACGAGTAGGGGCGACACCGCCCGATCTAACGCGGGTGAGGCCCTACGGCGACACGCTGGATGATGGCCAGGTGCAGACGAGCTTCACGCTGCCGGTGCCCTGCGGGGAGGAGGCGCGGGAGGCCGCCCGGATGGTCGCGCGGAAGATGGGGCTTGAAGATCCGCAGGTCTATCACATGCAGGATCTGGGAGAGGGGTATACCTATTTTCTGGTGTACGGGCGTTTCACCGAGGCGATCGACTTTACGCAGATTCAGGTGGCGAAGGTCGAGAGCGAGCGCATGGATTTCTATGCGATCAACGCCTACATCGAAGAGCAGATCGGGCGGAAAATCACTGTGCTCGGGGCCTGCACCGGCACCGATGCCCACTCGGTGGGCATCGACGCGATCATGAATATGAAAGGCTACAACGGGGAGTATGGTCTGGAGCGCTACCCGATGATCAACGCCTACAACCTGGGTATGCAGGTGCGGAACGAAGATCTGATCGCGCATGCGGTAGAGAAGCAGGCCGACGCACTCCTGGTCAGTCAGGTCGTCACCCAGAAGGATGTGCACATCAAGAACCTCGCCGAGCTCATCGATATGCTGGAGGCCGAGGGACTGCGCCAGAAGATGGTGGTGGTGTGCGGCGGGCCACGTATCTCTCACGAGCTCGCGTTGGAGCTGGGGTATGATGCCGGCTTCGGGGCAGGGACGACGGCGCCGGATGTCGCGAGTTATTTTGTGCAGGAGATGGTGACGCGCGGACTTGCGTAGACGTCGCGATGCCCCTTTGAACTGAATAAAAAACGCCGCGGAGGAGCTCCGCGGCGTTTTTTATTCGGGGACGCGTGAGGCTCAGAGGGCCTTGCGCCGTCCGCTCTTCTCCAGGAAGCCGTCCGGGAGCTCGGTGGAGCGCAGCACGGTCTCGACGTGATAGCAGTTCTTGGCGTCGACATCGGAGATGGTGGTGGTGTCGAGGATGAGCTCGCGCAGGGTGACATGGGACCAGCCGCCGCCGTCGATGGAGACGTTCTGCCAGCGTCCGCCCTTGAAGGTGACGCGCTCCATCATCCAGTCCTGGGCCGCCAGGCCATCGAGTTCACACTCGTTGAGACGGCAGTCCGTCCACTCGTTGTCGCCGATGACGACCTGATCGAAGGAGCACCGGCTTAAGGTGCTGGCGTCGAGGGCCCAGCCCTCGTAGCTGCCGCCTTCAAAGTGGCAGTGAAGCAGGGTGACGCCCTCAAAGAAGGCGCCGTCGAGGATAGCATCTTTAAAACGCACTTCACTGAGCGTGCAGTTTTCGAAGGCGCAGTTGGTCAGGTCGAGCTCGGAGAAGTCGAAGCCGGTGAGGGTGAGCTCACGGAAGGTCTGGCCTTCGATGGAGATGGGAGACGACGCGTCGCGCTCCTGGCGAGAGCGCAGTGCGCTGTGGAAAGCCTGGGGGTTTGCGCTTCGGATCAGAGACGCCAGGTTATCGGACATAAAAGAGGCCTCAAGCGGGGGAGACTGCTGAGTCGAGACAGGACAAAAGGAACAGGAGAGGGTTGGGCGTCGCGAAGACGCGCGGCAACTTAGGCACAAGCGCGGTGGGGTGCAAGTCTCGAGTGCGCGGATGAATCCCCGGCTGGTTGAAGTGACCGGATGACGCCCGGGTGACGCGCGGTGAGGTCAGACCTTTGGGGCGTAGTCGAACTCTGTGATAAGGTGCGCGCCGAAACGCAGTGGTAAAGACGAGCGGACTTGCAGGAGGATGGATGCGCGGTGGTCTAGGATGGGTTGGCGGGGTGGTGGGAGCGCTTGCGCTTCTGGTCAGTTCGCCAGTCTGGGGCCAGCAGGATGCCGGCCCGGGCGTTTATTACGGTGATGGGCTTCGCCACCTGGCCGAGGGGCGATATGGCGAGGCGCTTATCGATCTCCACCGGGCGTATGGCATCGCCGGCCGGCCGGAGGTGTTGGAAGCGATCGTGGGGGCCTATGATGCGATGGGGTTCTGCGAGGCGGCCACGCGTCAGCGCGAGCTCTACGTGGAGCGCCACGGGCAGGCCTCGGCTCCCGGGTTAGAGCGTTGTCTTCGGGTCGGTCAGGTGGAGCCGATCTGTGAAGGGAGGGAGGGGCGCGTGCTGATCGACGCGATGTTCGAGGTGGAGTGTGGGCAGAGTGTGATGCTGGCCGAGGGGCGCTATCGCATGGCGTGGGACGGGGGCGACTCTGTGGAGGTGGAAGTGGAGGCGGAGCGCTCACAACAGGTGGAGCTTAAGGAGCTGGCTCCGATCAAAGGGGCGGTCGCCCGGCTGCGAGGTCCGGGGCTCTTTGGCACGGACGTGCAGCGCCTGCAGCCCAGTGCGCCGAGCTACACGGTGTATCAATCGGCCGACGGGCTCTATCAGCTCTGGGTACGACCGGCCGATCAAGCACGTCGCTACGAGGCGGTGCCCCGGGTTGAGATCGTATGCCCGGATGATGCTGGCGAGCAGGTCGACGCGGGCTGTGCCTGGCTTCGTGAGTTGCGCCGGCGCTCCGGGTACACCGACAACCCTACTCGTCTGGAGGTCGTGGTGCCCCGGGTGCGCTGACGCGGCGGGTTAGCGCTGCATCCCAGGGCGCGATGAGGTGCGCTCAAAGCGAACCTCGGCCATGGCGGGCTCGTCGGCGGAGAGGAGTTCGGTGAGGGCGAAGTCGCGCGGGCCGAGGTCACCGTGGGTGGGGGCACCGGCGCCGTCGAGGTGGACCAGACGGACCTGCAGGCGCTCGTTACGACGCAGGCTCTCGGCGCGGGCAAAGTAGCGGATGGCCGAAGCGACCACCGCCGGGGTGCCCGGCCCCAGGCCCACAGCGAGCAGGTTGAGTGGATCGTTGATCGTCATGGCGAGCAGTGCGTTGAACTCATCGAGGGCCGGGCGGGTGGCGTCCCAGCGCAGCACGTCATCAGGGCGACGCGCAGGGAAGGGCTCGGCGACAATGGCGGCGATAGGCCCGTGATCGGCGCGAAGGGCGTCCAGGAAGTCCATGGTGGGGAAGAGGCGTTCGAGATCGTAGTCCGCGCTGCGCAGGGCAACCCCACGCTCGGCCATTCGTCTGGCGAGCTGGGACGAGACGCCCGGTCGGTTGAGCACGGCCACGGGAAGCTCGTGGGCAATCGCCAGGCGTTCGACGGCCGTGGCGAGTACGGCACCGGGGCCGGGCACGTAAATAAGCGGCGCGCCGGTGTCGTCGAGCCAGGGGGCCGGGGTGGCGCGGTTGGCGAAAGGCTCCCAGCGCACCTCGCGGCGCCCCGAGGGGCCGAGTGCCACCGGCGAACGCTCGCCGCCTTCAAAGAGCTCGGTGGCGAGATGTTGAGCGATGGTGCGGGTGTCACGGCCTTCGGCGTTGAGATCGATGACCTTTATGTTGGCCGCACGATGGCGGAGGCGCAGTGCACGGGAGAGGCCCACGGTGGCGCCGTAGGGGGCGACGACCGGATCGAAAGGCTCCAGACCGAAGGCACCGGCGGAGTCGAGTACGGCGACAAATCCGGCTCCGGGCTGCATCAGGCGAGTGGTGAAGCGCTCGGCGGTGATCAGGGCGTCTTCAACCACGCTCATCGCGTCGTCGAGGTGGGCCGGGGCACGTAAACTCCCCAGAAAGATGACCACGTCGGTGGGACCATGGAGATCGGGGCGCCTCCCTTCGACGCGTGCGCGCACCCCCCGGGCGTTAAGCAGCTCGGCCAGGAGAGGCGCGACTCCGAATCCGTCGTTGGTGATCAGGGCGCGCTGGCCGCGCTTGAGCGCCGGGAGCGGCTGACCGGGAGCCTCTACCACGCTTAACGTGGGCGTGGTGATGTGGCGCGCCACCGCCCCTGACGAGGACGAAGCCGGTGAGGGCAGGGGCGGAACCGACGTGCGTGCCGGCAGCTCCGTGTCGGAGAGCGCGCCGGTGGTGGGACTTACCGCCACGTGCGGGGAATGCGCCGCCGGGGCGATGGCTTCTGTAGTGGCCTCCTCCTCGGGGGGGATCGGCTCGCCAGGTGGTTTTGGTGCCGCTGAGGCTTCCGAGGGCTGCTCGACGCTGGCAAACTGACGGATGGTATCCACCAGCTCGGCGTGAGATTCGAGGACTCGGGTCAGCGCACGCTGGCTGGCGGCGGCTGATTCCAGGTAGTCGGTGTGGGCCGCTTCCAGGCGTTGTTGCGAACGCTCCAGACGCTCAATGAGGCGGGGCCAGGGCAGCTGGTCTTTGGAACGGGGGTCACTCATAGGTCTCGTCGCTTGCGTTCGGTTCGTCGCTACGGTATGAACTCTCGGCTTTTGGGGCCGCAAAAACTTCGCGCGCGCAGGCTGCGCGGCTTTGCCCCGCAGACAAGTAAAGATCGAACGCGAAAAAATCCAACCTCTCTCGGTTTGAAACTATCATGCAAACCTTATTGCTCGTCATCCACGTTATTGTCAGCTTCGTTATTGTTGTCGTGATCTTGCTGCAGTCGGGCAAGGGCGGTGGCATGGGTTCCGGTTTTGGAGGTGCCGCGGCGGTCGGCCAGCAGATCTTCGGTGGACGGGGCGCGGCGACCTTCCTGGGCAAGCTGACCGTGGCACTGGGCGCGACCTTCTTTGTGACCAGCATGGCGCTTGCCTGGTACTCCAGCCGGCCGCAGTCGGCGCTGGACCTGAGCCAGACTGCCGGCGAGACGCCGCAGTCGCAGGTCGAGCAGATCATTGAAGAAGGTGGTGGCGGTGCGGCGCCTGCTCCGGCGAATCCAGCGCCGATCGAGCTCAATGTGGAGACGCCGGAAGAGGTGGCTCCGGCCCCGGCCGAAGAGGTTCCCGCCGAAGAGGCGCCCGCTCCGGCCGACGTGGCACCGACCCCGGCTGAAGAAGCTCCGTAACGAACTGGCGATCGCGATCGCCATGAGGCATCTCATGCGAGGCCACAGCCGACGACGCGAACGCGCCGCTGCGACTGTGGCCTCGACGTGTTCTGGCGCTTAGGTTTTGCGCCCGACTCTCCTTGACCTGTGAGGTATACCTGTGAAGCGTCCCGAACTTCTCAACGCGATTGATGCTCATTTCGAACGCCCGGCCGAGACTCTCGGAGAGGAAGCGCGCGCCGACTTTGAGGCGTTTCTGAAGCTGCTTGAAAGGGGGGAGGTTCGCGCGGCCTATCCGTCGGAGGAGGGCTGGGTGGTGGAGCCGTCGGTCAAGCGCGGCATTCTGCTGGGGTTTCGGCTCGGGCAGAACGTCGAGATGGGCGGGGCCGATCTTCAGTTCAGCGATAAGGACACCTACCCGGCCCAGCGCCTGCCGGTCGTCGAGCGAGGCATTCGCGTGGTGCCCGGGGGGAGCTCGGTGCGACGCGGTGCCTATATTGGCGAGCGGGTCACGATGATGCCGCCGGCGTTTGTGAACGTCGGGGCGTATGTCGGGGCGCAGTCGATGGTCGACAGCCACGCGTTGGTGGGCAGTTGTGCTCAGATTGGTGAGCGGGTGCATCTCTCGGCCGGCGCGCAGATCGGCGGGGTGCTTGAGCCCATCGGGCAGACACCTGTGGTCGTCGAAGACGACGCGCTGATCGGTGGTAACACCGGCCTCTATGAGGGCGTGCAGGTGGGTAAGGGGGCGGTGATCGGGGCGGGGTGTGTGATCACAGCGAGCACGCCGGTCTTTGACCTGGTGCGCGAAGAGGTCTACCGGGCCACGGCCGAGGAGCCGCTGAAGATCCCGGCCGGCGCGGTGGTGATTCCGGGTAGCCGCCCGGCACGTGGCGAGTTCGCGAAGGCTCACGGGCTGACGATGGCGGCGCTGTTGATCATCAAGTACCGCGATGATCGCACCGACGCGCGCTCCGCTCTTGAGGAGCTGTTGCGATGACCCTTCGGCGCCCTCTGAGCCCCTCGGCGCGGGCGCAGTCGATAAAGCCGACGTTGATCCGCGCGCTTCGCGCCGGAATGGGGCCGGAGACCATCGACTTCGGGCTGGGGCAGACCGACCTTCCCGTCAGCGAGGCCGCCGCGCGTGGGGCGGCCGCTGTGCTGCGACACGGTACGCGCGCGCCCTACACGCCCAACGCCGGACTCGGGGAGGCGCGCGCCGCGGTCGCCGCGCATGTGGGTTGTGCGCCCGACCAGGTGATGCTCACCTGCGGCGTGCAGGAGGCCCTGGCGGTCAGCCTGCTGGGGCTTGTGGAGCCCGGTGATGAGGTGCTGGTTCCCGACCCCGGGTTTCCCGCCTACGCCAATCTGGTGCGGGCCTGCGGCGCGACCCCTGTCGCCTACCCACTGGTGCCTCCTGCGGCCTCTGGAGAGCCCTGGGGCTTACATCTGGACGCGATCGCCGAGCGGATCGGCCCCTCAAGCCGGCTCATCATCCTCAACAACCCGTCAAACCCCACCGGGACCGTTCACAGCGGAGAGGAGCTCGGCCGGCTGGCCCGCTTGATCGAGCGCCACGACCTGGCCTGGCTCGAAGACGCGATTTACGAGGACTATCTCTGGTCGGGAGTGTTCACCACGCTGAGTGCGTTGGAGTCGATGCAGGCGCGCGGTGTGCGCGTGAGCGGCCTCTCCAAGAGCCACCACGTGATGGGGTGGCGGATTGGCTGGATGGTCGCTCCGGCCGAGACGATCGCGGCGCTGACCCCCCTGCATCAGCATCTGGTGACATGTGCTCCCTTGCCCGCTCAGCTGGCGCTGATTGAGGCGCTCAAGACGCACAGGGAGGCGGTAGCCGATGCCTGCGTCACTCTGGCGGCCCGTCGCCAGACGGTGCAGCGCCTCTTAAGTCCGGTCGAAGGGCTGGGGTTGAGCGCGATGCAGGGCGCGTTTTACGCGTTTGTGGATGTGCGCCCCTGGCTGGGGCGTTTCGCCAGCTCGCGTGAGCTGGCCGAGGCGCTTCTGGCCGAGCAGGATGTACTCGTGATCCCCGGTGAGGGGTTCGGAGACGGAGGCCAGGGCTTTTTGCGCATCGCCTATACCGTTGGCGAGCCTCAGTTGAGCGAGGGGCTCTCACGTCTTACCCAATTCTTAGAGGCATATCGGCTCTGAGGCGCGCAACTCGCCGACGACCGTTACCATAGCGAGCAATCAGGAGCAGAGAGCATGAGTGAAGAGACGCCGAAGCCGAGCATCGACACCACCGAGGGGGAGCGCGCCTCGTTGTGGGAGGAGCGTTTTGAGGCCCAGATCAACACCTTCTTCGATGAGGCGATCGCGCGCGTGCCGGGCTTTGTGGATCGTAACCTCAAGAGCTTTCGGAGAGTGATGGGGCGCAGCCTGGGGCCGCGTACCGGGATGGCCGATCTCTTTATCTCGGCGCGCAATATGGCCGCCGGAGTTTCGAAGTCGGTGGGAGGGCCGGACTTTTCGACCTCGACCTTTACCGACGATCAGCTCAGCGAGGCGTTTGAGCGTGAGGTCGTCAGCTCGGCGGAACTTGAGAGCCTGCTGGGGCGACTCTTCTCGGAGTTCGAGGAGGAGCAGTGGCGGCGTTTCCGCAAGGGAAAGGATGAGGGCATGGCGAGTTCTGAGGACATTCGCGAGCTGCGGGGGCGACTCGGGGAGATGATGGAGCACGAAATCGCTCACGATCCTCTTCTGGCCCAGGCGATCCGTTCCGGGGTGCGACTGGGGCTGCCTGCGACGCTTGGCTATGTGCTCTTCGGGCGTACGACCTTTTTGATGGGAATGGACGGTGTGGGAGAGGGCTATTCGGGCCATCTCGATGTGTACCGTCGTGCGCTGGGCAAGCTCGGCGGCATGGAGCTTCCGGGGTGGATGGGGGCGGTAGGTGTGGCCGGTGGTCTTATGGGCACCCTGGCCATCGGTGGACTCGTCGAATACGCCGTCAACAACGTGCGCGACATCAAGGGCTACTACATTCGCCAGATCAATGCGGCGCGCTACGTGCTGCTCTACGGTGAAGATCCTGAACAGCCCGAGGGCCAGGGACTCCTCCACGTGGTGCGTGGGCTGGAGCGCCAGTTTGAGCGGCTTCCCGAGCTCACTCACGAGGTCCTGGACCGGGCCGAGAAGACCGTGGCGGCGCTGATCTCACGAGGGGCTCCCGAGGAGATGGTCGGTTCGGATGGGGCGGCTGCAGCGCTACCCTCACAGGGGGAGCCCGGTCAGGAGCCGGGATGATGAAAAATGTCGCTCAAGCTGCTTGACGCTTCTGCTGGATTGGGTTAGTTAACCCTCCAGCGGGGCCGTAGCTCAGCTGGGAGAGCGCTAGAATCGCACTCTAGAGGTCGTGGGTTCGATCCCCATCGGCTCCACTCGCTGAAGACCCGCGTCACACCTTGTGACGCGGGTCTTTTTTTATTTCTTGGGTGGGGAAATACTCCCAAGTGAAGCCGGGTCACCCAGGTGGGCTCCCACTTCGCTCAGCAGGGCTCCCAACGCCCTCATGCTTCGCATCGGTCGTCACGTTGAGTGACGATTGGGCATCATATCGGCTGGATGCGGTGAGCTGGGGCGCGTAAATTGCGCCCCCTGACGAACAGGTTCCCACCAGCCGGTTGTTGATGGTTTGTGGTCCCACCGATTGAGGGAGGAAGGGTAGAAGGTAAGGGCCTTTCGGGACCGCTAAGTGGTCATTCGTGTGGAGACGATGCGTATGAAGTCCACGTTAAAAAAAGATGTTCACCCGGGTGAGGGGAATGATGAGCGTGAGGCGCAGGTGCCCAATGTGCGGGAGCGTCGCTTTGAGGTGGACTCGAACTTCGAGGGGTGGCGTCTGGATCAGTTTCTGGCCAACCGCATCCCGCGTATCTCGCGCTCGTTTGCGAGCCGCATCATTCGCGATGGCGATCTGACGATTGTTCCGCCCAGGAGAGCCAAGGCGTCGATGCGTTTGCTGCTGGGCGATATGGTGATCTTGCGTGAGCATCTGGAGCCGGAAGAGGTTCAGGACGACGAAGCCGGTATCCTCTATGAGGATGAGGTGATGCTCGTTCTCAACAAACCCGCCGGGATGCTGGTGCACGAAAGCGCAAGTGTGCGCTTGAACACGATGACGCATTACCTGCAACGCCTTGGGTTTTCGGAGGCGGAGCCGGTCCACAGGCTGGATCGCGAGACAAGCGGGGTGCTTGTATGCGCTCGGGAACATCGCTGGGTGGCACCATTGCGCGGGATGTTTGCCACCGATCACCCCGAAAAGATCTATCGTGTGCTGGTCGAAGACCCGCGCGGAGTGTGGACGCCGGGACGAGAGCAGACGTTGGAGACGCCACTTGGCCCCTGCGCTGGGAGTCGGTTGTCGATCAAGATGGGCGAGGGGAGGCTGCGGGCCCTTACCCACGTGAGAGCGCTGGGTCAGCGGGTGGTGCGGGGCTACGCGCTCAGCGATCTGGAAGTGCGCATTGAGACCGGACGTCAGCATCAGATCCGCGCGCACCTCGCGATGGCGGGCACCCCGGTGGCTGGAGATAAACTTTATAGCCGGGACGATGCGTTCTTTATGGCGATCTCTGATGCTCCCGAGGATGCGGCTCTCCTGGCGCAACTTCCCTTTGAGCGCCAGGCGTTGCACGCGTGGAAGATTGCGCTCAAGAACCCGAAAACCGGCGCGCTCCTGCAGGTGGAGGCGCCGGTTCCTGAGATGTGGTTCGAGGAGGCGTGAGCCGTTCGGGGACGAGCTTAGAGGGGTTTAGGTCCCTCTTCGATGGACACGACAGTCGTGCCGCCCTCGTCATTGTGCTGAACAACAAGCGAGACGTGATGACCGTCGCGTTCAAAGTTGAGCAGTTCGCCGCTCATCTCCGCGATTTGGGGGACATATCGGGCGTACTCGTCGAGAAGTTCCGTGGATTTGGAAAGTGTCCACCCGCGGTTGACCATTGCGGAGCGGTAGAAACGCTCTACCGACTCCGGTGCGCCGTTGGTTCTATAAAGGTTCACCACGTACGGTTCGGAAGGATCGTTGCCTGCGAGGCGGCTGACGCGCTCGCAGCCAGCACAGGCCGGGACGTTCAAGTCGGGGCGAGCGCCAGGAGCATCGGGATCGCGAATCAGGCGAGGATCAAAGCCGTCAGCGGCCCAGGACGCGGTGACGGTAGAGCCGCCGGTGTCGAGGTTTCGGCGCGCTTCAATGAGACGGTAGGAGCGCATATTGTCTTCGATATCAAGGCCGCCCTGAGGGGAGAGTGGCCAGGTATCGATCATATCGATGACATCATCGGACTGCTTGCGGGGGACCATCGAACCCATGGTCACCAATTCATCCGAGACGTGAAGCGGGACAACTTCGCCGTTGAGCATGGCATGGTTCTGCTCAGCATAGTCAGACTCTGCGAGCGCATCGACGTAGGTGGTGGGGTCGTTGCCCATTCGCATCAGTGGCTCGGTGTAGACTTTGGAGTTCACGCCCACAGCATGAAAGCGCTCTTGATAATAGGTGAGCACTTCGGAGGGGCTGAGCTCGGAGTCGCCGGCCGCAAAGTAGACATCGTTGCCGTTGTAGTCGTAGGAGCGAGGCTTAAGTCCGGACTCGGCAATGACCCGTTCGAAGTTACGCTGTTCAGCTCTGGGGCCCGTGAGGAAGTCCGTCAGGTCGGCTTCTGCTTCTTTGACCTCGCCGGGGGAGGACGAGACGAGCACCGTGGCACCGATGGCCACGATGACCGCTCCGCTGACTCCGAGTTTAAGCAGCACGCGTAGTGTGGATGGGATCTTCATAGATTGCTCCTCAAGAGAGGTCATCGCGCGTTTAGCCGCAGTTGGCCGAGTCGCCGCCGGGGGGATTCTTCAGGCAATCGAGCAGGTCTTTGCCGTCTTGCTCGGCAGCGTCTCCCCCGCAGTCGGGCTTATCTTTCATGCACAGGGGGCCCAACCGGTCACGGCATTCCGCCCACTCGCGGGCCTTTTGTGCGCACTCTTCGCCCTGCTGTTGAAGTTCTTCTTCGGAAGACCCGACGGAGCCGGCGCTGGCAAACTTCGGAACCATTGTAAAGGGCATGAGAGCGTCTTGAAGGGGGGCTTCGGTGCCCATCTCCAGGCGAGTCAGCGCGACGGCCATCATGCGCCCCTGGGGCATGGGGGGAGCTGCGGCGGTGTAGGCGGCCTCGGCCTGTCCGCTGAGCCAGGGGCTGGAGGGGAAGTCTTTGCGGACCACCGAGGAGGCAATACCGTAGCGAATTCCCGCGGCCAGCGCCGGGCGTGCACCTGACTGGGTGAGCAGAGTACTGGCAATGCCAGAGAAGCCCTTCATGTTCATCTGACCGGCGAGGATCTGGTCATTCATCAGGTTGAAGGTGTGGCTGTTGTTGTTGCCGAGGATGCCATTGAGGGTGAGTTTGGGCTCGACGCCGACGTTTTCGACAATGTTGGCGAGGGTGACCTTTGCGCCGCTGTCGGCGTACATCCCACCAAGGGCTTCACCGATATCTTTGGCAGCCATCACGCCCCACTGCCCGGTGTTGTTGTAGTGGAGGCCAGCGTCGATCGCTCCGGCGACCGGGTGCATGTGCTGCATTTGGTAGCTGGTCTGGATGGGGCGCACATCTTTCCAGAGCTCGGCGGAGGCCAGCGCGTGGGTGCGAAGTGCGGTCTCATGCGCGTTGTAGAGCGAGAGAATTGCGCCGAAGGCCACCAAAAAGATTGGCAGGACGACCACGAACTCGGTGAGCGCGGTGGCGCGTTCCTCCTCGCGGAGCTGGCGAGCGACAGATTGGAGCGTCTCAGAGATGTTCATTTTTGAATCCCTTGAAGTCGGTCGGCGCTCATCGAGGCATTAACAGCGTAGAGGTACATAAGGTCTTTGACGGCTCCGGAGAGCGAGAAGTTCGAGTCAAGCAAGCCCACCAGCGAGGTCAGCGCCAGATAGGGGACCATATCCATGTAGACGGCCTTCATGCCCACGGGGTTGCCCTGGAAGGAGGTCCCGAGGCTTTCGCCAGGCAGATGCACTGGGCGCAGACGCGCGGTCCAGCTCGGCGACCACATATGGGGGCTGCCCATCAGATTGGTGATGATACCGTTGAAGATATTGAAGGAGCCGAAGACGCCACTCAGCGGACCTGAGTTGGAGCCATTGCCGAAGACGATCTCGGAGCGTGCCATCGACCAGTAACCTTCAGCGGCATAGAAGGGCTTGGAGTTGTGGTCGCTGCCGATGACATTGAAGCGGTCGCGCTGGATACCTGAGCGTTTGCCTCCGGCCTGGTAGGCGAAGGTCAGGTTCGAGGTGGACTGCATCCAAGCGTTGGGAGAGACGCCGCTGAAAATACCGCCGACGACGCCGTTGTCGACGCGAAAGTCCAGAACATCATCGCCATACATGGCGCTGGCGATCGCACAACTGGCGAGGGGAAGGACGTTGAGGCCAATGAAGATGCCGATGGTCTGTCCTTCTTTCGAGATGCCCTTGGGAAACGAGTCGCTGCGCAGGTAATGCTCGAACATGGCCATCAGGTGTTCAAATGTCCCGACCATCTCGAAACAATAGCCCCCCGCACCGCTGAGGCCGCTACCGCGTTTGAGCGGTAGCTTGTCGATCTTGTCGGTGTGCTCGGGGATATAGTCTTCGACGATGGTGGAGCCGAGCACACCATCGATAAAGCCGAGGGCGGAGGTGATCTGGTCCGGGATCTTGATAAGGTCGCCCGGGGGCGGCGGCCATGCAGCGGTAACAGTGGCGCCGTTGGAGATGCCACGCATCATGTTCTCGACGTAGCCCCACCATGGCGTGACGTCGCGCATGTACTCCTGATATTTGTTGAGACTTTTAACCTCAGTTTTGGCGCGTCCCATCATATAGGGCAGGTTTGTTGCTACAAGTTCGATGGTTTCCATTGTGAGCTGTATGGCACCGATGGCCATGCGGATACACGAGGGAATATGAGGGAAGATCTTGAGGCACCGGCCTGTATAGATGGCCAGACTGGTGATCAACGCCTGGTAGGCGTTGAAGTAGACCACGGTGTACGCGTAGAAGACGCGTTTTGAGGTGTTGGCGTACGAGATCATGTTCATCGAGCGGGCCTTGACGACCGACTGCGAGAAGGCAGCGGTGTCGGCGCTGTTCTGAAGCATGATCTTATCGCGCGCCGCATCACCGGCGTCGTGCATCATCATCGCGCTGATAAAGACGATGAGAATGCCGGCGAGCATCAGCAGGAAGACGGCACCTTCTTGAGCTCGGTCGAGCTCCTTGAGGCGTGCGCGCAGAAAGCTATGAATTGCATTCAACATAAAGGGCCTCCAGGACCGTGGTTTCACCAGCCCGGTGAATTGGTGAGCGGAGGAATCTGCAAGGTGGTCGTAAACTCCCGTGTGATCGTGGAGTAGAAGGCTGCGCGCCCGGCGACCGTTTCGAAGCTACCGAAGATCAACTCGACCATCGGCATCGCGTTCTGATGCTTGTACTCCACCCGGGCGGTGACTTCGGTGCCGGAGGTGGAGTAGCTGACGGTGGTAGCGCAGTAGGCGAAGTTGAGCTTGCGCTGCCCACGTGACAAAAAGGAGCTCTTGTCGAAGGCACCGGAAACCGTCAGATGCTCGCGATTACCGTGGGCCTTGACGTTCAAGGAGACGTCGGTGATATGGCCGCCCATGGTCATCGATTCGATCTTAGGGCCGAGGGTGGCCTCGCTGCGGTTGTTGCAATCGCTTGTGGAGTAGACGAAGTCGGAGGGGGCCACCGGGGTGACGGCGACGGCCGCAGCGACGCGGGCCTTGTCGGTGGCCAGGGCCTGGCTGACACCGTTTCGTCCGACCTCGGCCTCCGGGAGCCAGACCGCCAGGGTCCGTCCGGAATTGAAGGCCGCCAGCGTGGTGAGGATGCCGGCGGTGTTGTTGACCGTGAGCTGAAGCAGGCCCATCGTCACCAACAAAAAGATGGGGAAGACGATGAGGGTCTCCAGAATCACGGTACCGCGGGCTTTGACCAGGCGCGGGGTGCGCTGGCGAGCGGAGCGGATGGCGTGAAAGGCCATCACGCCCAGCGCCCAGGTACAGGCGCTCAGGCCTACCTGAAGCCAGATTTCAAATGTGACCTGGGAGAGCAGGCCGTGGCTGAGCGCTTCAACTGTGAGGTCGCGAGTCTCGGGTGAGGTCAGCACCATCCAGGAGAGCGCGAAGATGGTCGCCGTACCCACCAGATGGCCGACACCCGTGGTCAGGTAGCCGGCAGCACGCGCGGTGAGCGCGGCGCCGCCCTGAGGGGCGTCGGGAACCTGGGGAGGCTCAATGGCAGGAGCATCAGACATTAGGGTCACCGGGGGTGGTTGGAGCGTCTGGGGAGATATTCTCAGCACACGTTAGAGCAAATTATATGCCACGGTGCTCCATCCTGCCAGTCTCCGCTCGGAGAAGCGTCATACTCCGGGCCAGGGAGGCTACCGTGGCAGCGAGATTTCGGTGTGAGCAGGCGTTTCCCGTTGAAATGACGCGGGAATGTTCTGGTGGGCCGCGCGAGGCTCGAGGCGATCGCCGTCCCCCGGGCCTCGTGACGCTGACGGCATGCAAGCTCGGGCGGAATTGGGATCGGATGGGGGCGAGTGTACCATGCGTGACAGGTTGGCACGCTTTAGGCCAATTAGGTCCGGGGATGGGGGATCGAGGCTACAACCGATCGGTTAGTCTGCGTCGGGGTTTAACCGGTAGATCTGCCAGTCTTCCAGCTGGCAGCTCGGATCCTCGACGCTTACGAGAAGCAAGAGGACGTCGTCGGCTTGCATCGCATCGGGGGCCGGGCGGCGATGGCGGTCACCGGCCGGGGCGCAGCCTTCCAGGAGCAGGCGCGCCTGGCCCTGAGCGCCGGCAAGGACGTAGTAGCGCGCGGGGACGTCGAGCGCGGACGTGGCCTGCCAGGTGATCTCGCGAGTCTCGGGGTTCCAATCGACCCGCTGGGTCGGGAGCTCATCGGGATTGACGAAGGTTTCGTAGCGTTGCTCAAACGTGAAGCTCTCGTAGGCCAGCGTGGCACGAAGCTCCGGGTCGTCGGAGGGTTGAGAGCGCACAAAACGCTCGAAGGCGCCCAGCGCTTCCAGTTCTCGGGCGCGGCGCTCCTCGGGGGAGGGGAGGTCTTCTGCGAGCTGGCGCAGAGTCGTGGTGGCGCGCCAGATCAGGTAGGGATCGTCGGTGTGGGCGCGTGCGCGGGTGAGCATGGTCGAGAGGTAGGTGTGTGCGTTGGGGCGGCGTTCGGGGTAGTCGGCCCATTGCGCGGCGCTCTCAATGGCCAGGCCCGCCTTGTCGGCATCGTCGGCCATGGCGTGGGCCAGGAGCGCTTCGTCTTCGGGGTGCTCGCCAGTGGCGTAGTGGATGGCGAAGAAGGCGGCCAGGGTGTAGGCCGCCACAAGGCCGGCGGCGCTCAGGTTGATCCAGGTGGCGCTTGCGCGCGGCGGTTCAAAGTGGCGCTGGCGGCCGAGCAGGAGCAGCCCGAGGGCCAGCCCTGCGAGCAGGCCGCCGAAGTGGCCCCAGGCGTCGATCACAGGGAGCAGGACAGAGACTGTGGTGTTGAGCGCCAGAACCGTAATCCACCAACGTCGGGTCTGGCGGTAGGGCGGTGGAATTTGAGCACCAAAACGCAGGTGCAGCGCCAGATAGGCACCCAGCAGGCCGAAGAGGGCGGTGGAGATTCCCACGGAGAAGAGCGCGTCGGAGCCCAGCAGCGAGGCGATAGCGCCGGCCAGGGCCGTGGCCAGCGTCAGTAGAATCGTGGGAGCCAGCCCGAAGAGGCGCTCCAGATAGGTGCCCAGAAAGAGGAGCCCCATGGCGTTGAAGCCCAGGTGCATCAGCCCGCCATGGAGGAGGTTGGCGGTGAACACCCGAAAGATCTGTCCCTGTTCAAAGACCAGCAGGGCGGAGTTGGCCCCGGCATAGAGGTGTTTGAGCACCTCGACCGGCGGGGTCAGAAAGCTCTGGGCGGCAAAGGCGATGGCCAGCACGACCAGCAATCGGGGGGTAAACCAGGGGCGCTTCCCGGTGACCTCCTCACTGAGCGCAGCGAGCTGGCGCATGCGCAGCAGGTGGGATTCGCCCTCGGGGCGGGCGCGCACCCGCTCCAGCATCTCGGCCCAGACCAGGCGCCATGTCTCCGGGTGGGGAAAGTCGGAGGCGGTGTAGACGTAGGTGCGTGCCGGGGTGTCGATGACCAGGGCGGGCTCGCGACGGACCACCAGGGGGAGGGCGGTGCGCAGCTCCTCGTAGTTCAGAGTGTCGCTGCGGCGGGAGGTTCGGCTTCGGGGCAGAGTGAGGCTGGTGTCGCCGAAGATGATGGATGGTGCCCGGGAGGGGAGCCAGAGCTTGCGAAGGGCGATGGCCAGCAGCGCGACCGCCAGCGGCGCCAGTGAGGCGATCGGGGGCAGTGCGTCTCCGAGCCACGCTTCGGCTTCGCCCTTCAGCAGCCACACACCGAAGCAGAGGCCGCCAAGGAGCATGGCGAAAGGACGCGTGATCAGCGCGGGCGGAACCATGGGAACGGTCGTCTGCGCGCGGTCGCCGCGTGTATGCGTCTCAGATGAGGACTCATCGCTCATGAGAAGGTGGTCTCCCGGATCAGGCTTGTTTCGACGGCGTTGAGATCTTCAACCGTGTCGATCTCGCGCCAGCCGCCCTCGATGGGAGCGGTGCCGATGGTCGTACCGCGTTGGATCATGAACTCGAAAAGATCGCAGAGGTACGCCTTCTGGAAGGTGCGTCCGTTCTGGAAGATGTCATGGAGGGCGTAGGTGTCGCGGGCGGCGGCGAAGGCCTCGCGCAGCTCTTTTGCGCCGCGCTCGCTGAAGTAAGCCAGGCCGATGAACTCGCCAAGCGCGCCCTCGGTGCCGACGTGTTTTCCGACGCGGCGCACCTGGCCCTCGTCGACGCGCGTGAGCTCGGCCTGCTCGACCGGGTGATCGGTGCGGCCCTCATACGAGGTGTGCCAGTGGCGGTCGACGACCAGCGCGATGTCGTGCTCGGTGCCCAGGGCGGCTTCGACGACCTCGGGGGTGAAGACGATATCGGAGTAGGAGACGAGCATCGGTCCGGTCAACGCTTCGTCGGCGCAGAAGAGCGACTGGAGGATGTTGTTGTCGGGCCAGTCGGGGTTTGCGTGGTAAGTGGCCCCCTCGACGACCAGGCGCTCGGCCAGGTAGCCGCGGATGATGTGCAGGTCGTCGACGCCGTGGGCGCGGTAGGCCTCAAGCTGGTGGTCGAGGATGGAACGACCGCCAACGCGCACCATGCATTTGGGACGCTCGTCGGTATGATGTTGCAGGCGGCTGCCGCGGCCGGCGGCGATGATGATAGCTTTCATGATCGGTAGAACCCCGGGTGAGCGAGCTTGAGCAGGATCGCCAGCGTGGTGCGGGCCAGGTAGACCATGTACACGCCGAGATAAAGCACCAGGAAGGCGATGGCCGCGTCAAAGGGCAGGACAAAGGCCGCAAGGGCCACCCCCATGATCCAGGAGGGATAGTGCACGAAGTAGCGCGCCACGGCCTCGGCCACCCAGACCCATTTGCCGATCAGGGAGGCGGGGATGGCGCGCTTGCGGGCGGAGTCGCCCGGCTTGATCTCCTGGCCGGCGTATTCAGGGCGGCGCACGAAGTTGGTCAGAGAGGTGGCCGCACCGACTAAAAAGACTCCGGCGGTGGCGACGATGAGCCAGTAGGCCTGGCCGTCGAGCATCCACAGGCGGATGCCCAGCGCGCCGGCAAGCGTCATGGCCTTGAGCTCGTCCATCAGAAAGTCCAGGTGCGAGCCCACCTCGGAGGTCATGGATTTTAGCCTGGCGAGCTGCCCGTCGGCGCAATCAAAGAGGTAGGAGAGCTGCACGAGCAGCGCGCCCACCAGAAATCCCCAGGCACCGGGCAGGAAGATAAAGGCGGCGGCGGCCACAAAGAAGACTGCCACGCCCAGAAAGGTGACCTGGTTGGGCGTGAGGGGGGTGGGGCGCAGCAGAGCCACCAGGATGGCGGCGATGGGGCGCGCGACGTAGGTGTTCCAGGCGATATCCTCCTTCTTTTTGGAGGCCTGGTAGACGTCGCGAATCGATTGAATCAGAGAGGTCATCGCGTCTCAGGAGGTCCAGGAGGTCATGGTTTCTTCGGCCAGGGAGAGTTCCGTGCCGTCCCAGCGCCACAGGTGCTGGGCGCCTCGTCCGGCGCCATCGGCCAGAGCGAAACCTTCTTCGTGCAGCCAATATTCGGTACCGGGGTCCAGGGCGGGCACCTCCCAGTTCTCCGGGATGTTGCGGTGCCACACGCTCCAGAACTGGTAGTGGTGGATGTAGGTCTCGTCGTCGTCGAAGACGGGATCTTCGATCGCCTCGCGCCACTCCTCCTGCAGGATGCAGGTGGCCTGGGGGGTGGAGAGGTCCATCAGCTCGCGGGCCGCGCAGTGGCCGCTTTCATCGGTCACAAAGACAAACACCCGCTCGGGCAGGGGATGCTCGACGAGCTGGGGGTAGAGCTCCTCGGAGGCAGTCTTCTCCAGAAAGTCGAAGAATTGCAGGAGCACCCCGCCGGTGACGCGGCGCTGGGCGTTCTGGCGGGGGTCGAGCTCCTCTTTCTCGGGCAGGGGCGCCGAGCGTTGGGAGGCGATGAAACGATCGAGGGATTCGCGCCACTCTTGAGCTGGCGAGCGCAGGGGGGAGTCAGTCATGGAAACCTCAGGGGGGCCGTGGAGTCGGGTGGCAAAAGGCCGGGCCGGAGCGCCTGCGTATGGCGAGGAGGGGGCCGGCGCACCCTGTGCGTTATGGTGTCAGCAAGGCCCGGGCGTCAAGGTCGTGGCGACGTCCGAGACTCCGGGCTCGATAGGTCGAGCAGGCGATCTGGCTGTCGAGAAGCGCAGGTAAGGGGTCTGAGTTGGCGATCTGGCTGTCGAGAATGGGAGGTAAGGGGTCTGAGTGGATGGACTTAGCAGTCGAGAGTGGGAGGTAAGGGGTCTGAGTTGGCGATCTGGCTGTCGAGAGTGGGAGGTAAGGGGTCTGAGTTGGCGATCTGGCTGTCGAGAATGGGAGGTAAGGGGTCTGAGTGGATGGACTTAGCAGTCGAGAATGGGAGGTAAGGGGTCTGAGTGGATGGACTTAGCAGTCGAGAATGGGAGGTAAGGGGTCTGAGTTGGCGATCTGGCTGTCGAGAGTGGGAGGTAAGGGGTCTGAGTGGGTGATCTGGCTGTCGAGAAGCGCAGGTAAGGGGGCTGAGTGGCAGCGCGTCGTGCCTTAGAGCGCTAACTCGGGGATATGTGGGGGGCTTGAGCCGGTGGGGACCATTTTTTTCCGGGGGGATTTCCTTCTTGCTTGTCGTTCGGGTGGGGGGCGTGACAGCGTGAGCGGCAATTCGTTTTATGTGCCGGCGTAGCCCTGGTCGGGGTGTGCGCTCGATGACTGCCGATGGAGGGATCGATGCGTTTGTATATGGAGAAAGGCCAGCAATTCTGGGATGCGCAGGTCATGGAGGATGGGGAGGTCACCCTCGTCAACGGGGAGGTGGGAGGGGAGACGACCCGGAGTCAGGAGAGCTACGCGAATCGCGACGAGGCGATGGCCGCGGTGCGGGCAGAGGCCGTAGCGCGGGCCCGGGAGGGCTGGGCCGAGATGCTCCCGCCCTCGGCTCGCTGGCAGCCCGAGGAGACACTGGGGCCCTGGTACGACACCGATTTTTTCAAGACCCTGGAGTCCTTTGAGTCGGTGGAGGCCCGTGAGCCCGGCGACTACGTTGCCCGGGTCGAGAGCTACCATGCCATGCAGTCGCCCGCGGAATTGGCTCGTTTTATGGCCTGGCGAGCGGCCCACGCCACTGACTATTGCAACTATGGCGAGTGGCGGATCTGGGAGGAGGATGCCTGGATTCCTTCGCCGGACGAGGGGAATCTCTTTGAGCAGCTGGCGCTCCTGGACCAGAGAAACTACCTGGGGACGGCGATGGTGGAGTACTTTGCCAGCCTGATCTGCCTGGGCAGCGCCGGCAACGGGGATGTGTATTTTGCCGCCCGGGATTTTCGCGATTCGAATCGCGCCGAGGTGCTGATCTGGGATCACGAGGAGCAGTTCCCCTATGCCTTTGCCGACGGCCTCTCGACGCTGGCCTGGGTCAACCGGGTGTACACGGAGCTGGAGGTGCAGCAGGAGGAGGGGGCGGTGGATGAGGAGCGCATCGGCGAGTTGATGACGCCGGTGGCCGATCGCGCCTCGTTGACCTGGCATTATCGCGATCAGATGGAGATCGGTGGCGTGACGCCGGAGTACGAGGTGAAGAGCGCCGGGCTTTTTATGTACGTCCGCGCGATCTACCTGGTGCGTCTGCTTCAGGGGCGCGGCGCGCGTGAGGGCGCGGAGCACTTCTATGAGAAGGTCCACGAAGGGCTCACCTTTAAGGACGCGGTGGAAGGGCCCTATCTGGATCGCGTGGTTTCGACGGCGCTCTACTGGTTGTGGCGGCTCTTCTTCTTCAAGAGGGAGGAGGAGCTGGTCCGCTGCCTGGAGGTGTGTCGCGAGCACGCCTCTCCGCTGGTGCGGGACGCGGTGGCGTTGATCGAGGAGCTGGAGGCCGGGCGCGGGCAGCTCGGTGCCATTGAGGACATTCACGCGCTGCGGGAGGAGTTTGTGGCCCTGGATCTTGATCCGGCGCGGGCCGCCGAGCGTGCGGTCGAGCAGGCCGCCCGGGAGCAGGCCGAGCGGGAAGCCGAGGAGGCCCAGGAGCAGCGAGCGCAAGAACTGGTGGCGACGCACTCGCCAGAGGAACTCGCCGCGATGGCGATCGATGAGCTGGGGAGCCCCCTGGTGCTGGCGGCGATCCGCGAGGTGGTGGAGCGGGATCTGCCCCAGGCCGCGCCGCTCTTTGGCAAGCTCCGGGCGCGGGACGCCTCGGAGCGGGACTTCACGCATACCGAGCGCCTGGAGCTGGAAGAGGCGCTCACGCAGATGGGGCCCTGGCGGATTCCGGCGCTCTTGACCGCGCCTTTTCCGCGGCTGGCGCTGGCGGCGAAGGCCGCGCTTCGGGCCGACGCGCACACCCGCAAGCGCGTGGTCGAGCTCGCCAGCTGGTTCCTCGGTGTGGGCACGGAGTATTTTCGGGAGGAGCGCCAGGCCGTCTATGCGCTCACCATTCTGGGGGAGCGCGAGGCGGTTCCGACCTTTTTGACGATGCTCGACGAGCTGATCTGGGCGCCGGAGGACTGGAGCGCGGAGATCAAGCAGAAGGATGTAGTCTGGGCACTGCTCGACGGGGTCGGGCAGCTGGGGGATGCCAGCTGCGTGGCGCCGATGGTGGCGTTGCTTAAGCGCGCGCCTGAGAGTGTGCTCCCGCGCCTGCTGGTGAACCTGGGGAGGCTCGGCGGGCAGGAGGCCACCGAGGCGCTGATCCCGGCGCTGGCCACGCGCTTTAGCCGCCCGGCGATGGTGGGTCTGTCTCGCTGTGGCACTCAAGGGGCCATTGAGGCGCTCAAGGCCCATCTGGCCCCCCAGGTGGGCGGACTGGAACTGCTTTATGAAAAGGTGATGCTGGCGTACGCACAGGTGGCCCGGGGAGGCGCGCTGGACGAGGCGCTGGTCTACCAGGCCTTGAGCGTGATTGAGCCGCTCAAGCATGAGGATCGCGAGCTTCAGAGCACGCTGGCCGAGCTCTTACCCTCGCTTGGTGACCGGGCCCGGGCGGTGCACGAGGCCGAGCTCTTGCTTCAGCATCCCTACGCCGAGGTGCGCCAGGCGGCGCTCGGAGCGCTGGAGACGATGGGGCAGCAGGTGGAGCTGCGCTTTGCCGATCGCGTCACCGTCGATGAGCTGGTGGCAGCCAGGGATGTGGAGGCGTTGATCGGGCTGCTCGAAGACCCGCACGCGATCTTTTTGCATAACGTCATCGCGTCGGTGGCCGAGCATGAGCTCGACGACGAGGCGCTCATCCAGGCCTGCGTGGACTGGGCGCGTCGGGTGCCCCTGCGTTATGAGCACTACCTCTACGGGTACGTCCGCGATGAGCATCAGGTTGCCGAAGATGTGATCGCGGCGCTGGCGGCGTTGAACCACGAGAGCGCCGACCGCCTCCTGGGAGCGCTGCTGGGTGCGGGCAACGTGATGTATCGGGATGCCGACACGTTTAAGTACGACTACGACGGCGCGGCCACCCGGGTTCAACGCTACATCTCGGCGCCGGTGGACGCGGCCGAGGAGGCGGCCCCGGGGTGGCGCTTTGAATCGCTGAGCGTCAGCCCGGGGGTGGTGGGAGCCAATGTCAACGCGCTGGCCTGGTCGCCCGATGGTCAGTGGCTGGCCGTGGGCAGCGAGGAGGGCACGCGCCTTCTGGATCGCGAGGGGCTGGAGGTGCGGCGCTTTGCCAGCGCGATGGGCTGGATCTACGACGTGGGCTTCAACCCTGAAGGCTCGCTGCTGGCGGTGGGGGCCCACGGGGGGCACCTGCAACTGCTCGATCCGAGGAGCGGGGCGATGGTCGCCAACCTCAAGCCCACCGAGGGACACTCCGGCGGGGTGCGCAAGCTGGCGTTTTCGCCCTCGGGGCAGTGGCTGGCGTCGGTCTCCGACGATCAGACGCTGCGTCTGTGGGATGTGCGCGGTGCTAGCGAGGCGGTGGGCGCGGGGTTTGTGGCAGGGAGCTCGCCGGTCCCGGTGGAGCATGTCTGGACCTACGAGGATCGCGATGACGTCAACGGCGTGGCCTGGATCGATGAGGAGCGCCTGGTCATCATCACCGACAACGCCACGCACTTCATCGCCCGGGAGGCCACCGGCCCGCAGGTCACGGTGAAGAAGCACGGCGGTGCCGATGTGGCGGTGGATGTGTCGCGCCAGCGCGTGTACGCGGCCGGAATGACGAAGGTGCGGGTCTTCGATCTGGAGGGCGCGGAGCTTGAGGAGGAGACGATCAAGCAGGGCGGCGTTGCCCGGGTGCGGGTGGGGGCCTCGGGCGATGTGCTCTACCTGGCCTCCTGGGCCGGCGCGCAGTGTGGGGTGACCCGTGTCGACATTTCCGCGCCGGCCAAACCCCGTCGCAAGCGTGTTAAAGGTCATCAGGATGACGCGGTCTTCGGGATGGACCTCCACCCCCTGACCGGCGAGGTGTACGCGGCGGGCCGGCTCAGACGCGTTCTGGCCTGGTCACCCGAGGGGCAGCCGCTGGAAGAAGATGCCGCGCCTTACCACACCGACGAAGTCAGCGGCATCATTTGCAGCGAGCACTTCATCTACACCGCCAGTGACGATGGCACGGCCATCGAGTGGGATCGCCAGAGCGGGCGTGCGCGGCGGGCCTTTACGCCCTCGTGTGACGAGCGTGTCTGCGCGGTGGGGCTCTCGGAGGATGGCCTGACCCTGGTGCTCTCGGGTGGCGAGTTTGCGGCGGCCTTCGACCTGGCAAGCGGGAAGGAGCTGTGGGTGCGTGAGATCGGCAGAGCCGAGCACCTGGCGGTGGTCGGCAATGAGGTGGTGGTCGCCGACTACGATGGCCTGGTGTGGCTCTCGCTGGAAGATGGCACCAGGCTCCACGCCAGTGGGTCTTTTGCCGATTCGTTTGTGTTTTTCTGGGCGCGAATCGACGCGAAGCATCTGGCCTGTGCCGGGTACGACGACCGTCAGCTCTTTATCTGGGATCTGGAGCGCCGGGAGCAGGTCGGGACCTTTGTGTTGCCTCCCACCGAAAAGGGGAGCATCTACGGGCTGGCGGCGGCCGATGGTCGCCTGGCGATCTCGCGCTGGGACAACTCGGTGGTGGTGCTCGATGCCGGCAGCGGCGAGCTGGTAGCGCGGGTTCATACGGGAGAATCGCTACCAAACCCGCGCTGGAGTCCCGATGGCGAGTCGCTTCTGGCCGGGGAGTACGCGCTGGTGGAGTTTGACGGGGGTACGTACCAGCGCCGGGGCACGTCGCCGGTGCCGGCAAAGATCAGCTGCCTCTACGTTGTGGATGCCGATCGTGTGCTGGTGGGCGGCGCCGGCGGCGGGTTGTGGTGGGCCCACCGCGCTTAAGCGGCCAGCGAGCGTGGCGCGGCGCGCAGGTCAGCGCGCCGCGCTCGTAGCGGGGGGGGCCGCCGGCAGCGTGAACCAGAAGATCGAGCCGTGGGGGAGGTTGGGCTCATAGCCTACCTGCCCGCCCTGGGCGCTGATCAGGTGTTTGACAATCGAGAGCCCCAGGCCGGTGCCACCCATATGCGTGGCTCGCCCCTTATCAACCCTGTAGAAGCGCTCGAAGAGGCGCTGGTGATGGCGCGGATCGATGCCCGGGCCCTGATCGATGACTTCGAAGCGCACGTGGTCGGAGTCGGCGGGGGTGTGGGCGCGCACGATGATGGGGCCGGGCTCCGGGAGGTATTTAAGGGCGTTGTCGAGCAGGTTGATCAGGACCTGATCGAGGGCGCGCGGGTCGGCCAGGACGTGCAGCTCGTCGGCGATTTCCAGCGAAATCGACGCGTCGTCGGGGGCGTGAAGAGCGTCGATGGCGTCGCGGGCTGCTTTGCGGGCGGAGAGATGTCGGGGGGCCACCTGAGCCTGATCGGCCTCCAGACGTGCGATATCGAGCAGGTCGGCGATCAGGTGAGTGAGGCGCTCGGCGTTGCGGTGGATACCCCGGGTGAAGTTCTGGGCGGCCTTCGGGTCGTCGAGCGCGCCGCTGAGCAGGGTCTCGCTGTGGGCCTGGATGACTGCCACCGGGGTGCGTAGCTCGTGGGAGACGTTGGCCACGAAGTCGCGGCGTACGGTCTCCAGGCGGCGTAGCTCGGTGACGTCGTGGAGCACCAGGATGAGCCCGGGACCGTGTTTGGGCCAGGCGGCGCGCGCCAGGATGGTGCGAGGCAGGGGGGCGGTGAGCTGAAATTCGGCGGAGGCACCCCGGGCGCTGCGCGCGCCGCCGATAAGCTGCTCCAGGGGCGCGGCGGGCAAGAGATCTGCCAGGTCGCGGCCATGCGGGTCGCCCTCGAGTCCCAGGAGGGCGCGGGCGGCGCGGTTGACCAGGGTCAGGGTGAGGTGGGCGTCGGTGGCCACCACGCCTTCGGCCATGCCGTCGAGGACCGCGCTGAAACGATCGCGCTCGCGGGCCAATGAGCCCACGCTGCGCTCCAGCGCCTCGGTGAGCTGGCGTACGGAGCGAGAGTTCGCGGCCTCGCGGACGCGGGGCTCGGCACCTGCCCGGGGGGGGGCGTTGTCGGGAAGCTCCGTGGCCTCGCGGGCATGAATCAACAAGTTCTGCAGTGTGCTCGACATCAGACGTGTGGCGATGCCGCTTAAGAAGATGGCAATGCCCAGCGCAATGAGTGCGCCGATAAGCGCGAGGGTACGCAGGCGGTCGAGGACCTGGTCGACCTCCGAGAGGGGTACCGAGAGGCGGACCACCCCGTCGAAGCCGTTTCGGGAGGCCGGGATCGCCACGTAGAGCAGGTCGGTGCCGAGTGACTCGCTGTGACGTCGGGCGCGCCCGAACCCGGAGGTTGTCGCCGCGATGACTTCGGGGCGATTGGCGTGATCTTCAATCGCTTCGTCGGCTTCCAGGTGGGAATCGGCCAGCACCTGGCCGTCGGCAGCGATCAGAGTGATGCGGGTCTGGGAGGCCTCGCTCAGTCGCAAAACATGAGCGTTGATGTCGGCGCTCGGGTCGATGGAGGCGTCGACGAGCTGCGCCCGTTGGAGAAGATCGGACTCAATACGGCTCTGGGTCCAGCTGCGTAGCGTGTGGTGGGCGGCCAGCGTCGCGATCAGGACAAAGAGCCCGATGAGGGTGATCGCGATGGCGAAGATTTTGCTGCGGAAGGAGAGAAACACCGTGTGCCCTTTCGGCCCTGCGTGTACGCCTCAGAGATCCGGGGGCGTGGCACAGAAGCGGTAACCGATGCCGCGCAAGGTCTCGATGTAGGGGCCACAGGGGCCGAGCTTCTCGCGCAGTCGCTTGATGTGGGTGTCGACGGTACGGGTCATGACATCGGCCTGTATATCCCAGACATCGCTTAAGAGCACTTCGCGCGATTGCGCGCGGCCGCGGCGAGTGAAGAGGGTTTCGAGGAGCCGGAACTCAAGGGCGGTCAGGGAGATGGGTTCATCATCGATCCACACTCGCACCGCCGGGAAGTCGACGCGAAGCCGGCCGAAGCTGACCTGATCCAGGGCCGGAGCGTCGTCGGGCCCTTCACTGCGGCGCAACACCGCGCGCACCCGCAACATCAGCTCGCGAACGTTGAAGGGTTTGACGACGTAGTCATCGGCACCGGCCTCAAAGCCTTCGACACGCTCGTGATCTTCGCCACGGGCTGTCAGCATCAGGATGGGGATGTGACGGGTGGTCTGATCGGCGCGGACCCGACGGCAGATTTCAAAGCCGGAGAGATCGGGGAGCATCAGGTCGAGCACGATCAAGTCGGGCAGCGGGCGCTCGTGAAGACGCGCCAGCGCCTGCTGACCGGTGAGGGCGGCGTCGGCCTCGAAACCCTCGCGGCGGAGGTTGTAGTCGAGGTTTTCGACCAGATCGGGTTCATCTTCGACGATGAGTATGAGCTTCGACATCACATTCGCTTTTTTAGCAGAGGTGGATTCAACTCCCCGTGACAAGCACGCAACAATCTAAGACTGCTGGTTGTTCGATGCGCTGGAAGGAATTCGCCGGTGGGCCTGCGCGACGGCGTCGTCGCGGCGATCGCGAAGCGCCGTGCTCAGGCCCACTTTGTAGATATGCGGGTTTTTAAACCGGCGATGCTCTGCGGGCAGGGCTGCGAGCTGCTCGCGGGCGTAGGTGCGAGCCTCAAAGGCGGAGGGAAGCTCAGCGATGCGCCGACCTTCTCGCATCACGGGCTTCAGCAGTGGGGTCTGCTCGAGGTGGCCGACCTGCGTCTCTTTATGGGGCTCATGAGGGTGGTGGATGCGATCGATGTGGGTCTGCTCATCAAGCGCGATGGCATCGGCGTAGAGCCGGCCCTGGTCGTCGCGGATCCGAAAGACCTGTTTGTCGCCGGGGAAGGTCATCTTGCGCAGGCTGTCGGAGAGCTTGATGCGAGGCGTCCCATTGAGGGTCGCGAGTTTGTAGACGCCACCGAGGGCCGGATCGTCGTGGGCGGTCACAAGCTGGGTGCCCACGCCAAAGATGTCGATCGGCGCATTTTGCTCGGCGATCAGGCTGCGGATGACGTGTTCGTCGAGGTTGTTGGAGGCGGCGATCTTGACGTCGGGGAAGCCGGCCTCATCGAGCATCGCCCGGGCGTGACGGGCGAGGTAGGCGAGGTCGCCGCTGTCGAGGCGAATGGCACGAAGCGACTGGCCACGGTCGCGAAGTTCCCGGGCGATGGTGATGGCGTTGGGCACACCGCTTTTAAGCGTGTCGTAGGTGTCGACGAGCAGCACGCTGGCGTCGCCGTACTGGCGAGCAAAGGCGCGGAAAGCGTCGAGCTCGTGCTCAAAACTCTGGATCCAGGCGTGGGCCTGGGTGCCCGAGAGGGGAATATCGTAGTGCATGCCCGCGAGTACGTTGGAGGTGGCGTCGAAGCCCCCGACGACTGCCGCGCGCGAGGCGTGCAGGCCGCCGAAGCCGTGAGCGCGGCGAAGCCCAAAGTCGACCAGGACGCGATCGCCTGCAACCTGGCGCATGCGCGCGGCTTTGGTCGCAATCAGCGACTGGTAGTTGAGCAGGTTTAGGAGAAGCGTCTCTACAAGCTGAGCCTCCAGCAGCGTGCCGCGCACCTGCAGCGCCGGCGCATAAGGAAAGATCAGCTCGCCCTCCGCCGGCGCTCGAACTTCGGCCTCGAAGCGAAAGGTCTTAAGACGCTCAAGAAACGCGTCTTCGAAGCCCTGCTCGCGCAGAAACTCCAGGGCGTCGTTGTCGAAGCGGAAGTCTTCGAGGATCTCGACCAGCGTGGCCAGGCCGCAGAAGACGACGTAGCCTCCTCCGAAGGGCGGCGTGCGGTAGAAGTAGTCGAAGGTGGCATGCTGCTCGGACTTGCCCTCCTTGAAGTAGCCTTGAGCCATGGTGAGCTCGTAGAGATCGGTGTAGAGCGCGATGGGTTTGAACCAGGTCGTCATAGGGCACCTCACGTGAAAGCCATGCATAAGCGCAGGAGTTATGCGCCGAGGAGTTCTGATGTTGGGCGGAGGTCACGGCGCCATGAGTTAGCGATGCAGTCGTGTCGGCTGCATGGTTGAGGATGGTTTGCCGGGATAAAAAAGGCCTCGACGAGGCTGAATCATCGTCTTCGCCTGGCGCCGTGCCGGAGTCACTCTCCATCTCGGAGTTAGCGGCATCACCTTCTGCTCATGACGTAGGTAAGCGCGCGTCGGCAGAGCGGCAAGAGGGCAGGGCAGGCGTTGCCGTTGCGATGTGTAGACGCGCCGACTATGCAGAGCAGGTGTCGGCGCGCCGTGCGGATGGTTCTGACGAGGTGCGTAGCAGGCAAGGAGCGTCGACGTTCGTCGTGGCGACGCGGAACACAAAAGCCCCTGAAAGTGTAGGGGCGCGGAAGATCAACGCGAGCTGAGGATGCACCGCCGCGGCGTGGGTGTGAACCATCGGGATGGCAATGGGTGATCAAGAGATCGGGCTGAGGATGATCTGGGCGCTGGAGCGCGAACCGCTGAGTGACGCCGAAGGCGCGCGCGAGCTATGGGCCGGGGCGTTGCAGGCGTGCGGTGACGAAGCCGTCGACTACGATTTGAATCAGCGGGGGCAGTGGCGCGCGTTCGATGCAGACCGCCTCATCGTCGATACGCTCACCCAGCGTACGCAAGTGGTGATGGTACGTCTGAGCCAGGGCGGGATGATCGCGCTCTCGACGGGGAAACATGGTGAGCGGCCGCGTCTTGTCGCCGAGCTCCGGTTGAGACTCGAGGAGCATGTGGAGCGTCTCGATGCGATGACCGCTGTCGGCATCGCGCTGATGCGTTCCCTGCTCATCTTTGCGCGCATCGATCGTAGCGATCGCGCGCAGCCGGGAGCGTCAAACTGCGTCTCTATGGCCGCCTCCGGCGAGCCACCGCAGCGCCTCACGTCACTGCTCACTTCGATCGAGGGCGTCGAGCTGACATCGACACCCTCCGGCTGGCAGGCCAGGGCGCGCTCGGAGGCGGTGGGTGATTCCGCAGGCCCCGAGTGGCAATCGTTTTGCGATACACTCAGCGCCGAGGTATTGACCTGAGTGGACGTCGGGCGTAGCCCCTCACGTCCGCGACGTTGTGGTCGCCCGGGTCCCTCCGATACGACACCTGCGGAATGGCCTTACGCGTGCGATATGCGTCGCCTCATATAAGCGTGCAAGACTGACACTCCCCCGAGCTCCAAAGGTACTTCGATGGATGATCGCGCCAGCTGGGACGACTACTTCATGGCGATTGCCCGACAGGTCGCCACCCGCGCGACCTGCGATCGCAAACACGTGGGCGCCGTGATTGTGCGCGAGCGCACGATCCTCTCCACCGGCTACAACGGCAGCGTGCGCGGGCTGGAGCATTGCGATGAAGTGGGCCATATGATGGAGGCTGGCCACTGCGTACGCACCATCCATGCGGAGGCTAACGCCATCATTCAGGCTGCGCGCAACGGCGTGGCCATCGGCGGAGCGGACATCTACATTACCGCCTCGCCCTGTTGGCAGTGCTTTAAGATGATCGCCAACGCAGGCATCCAGCGCATCATCTTCGGAGAATTCTACCGGGACGCCCGTATCTATGAGGTCGCAAAGACTCTGGGGATCGAGCTTTTGCAGCTGAAAACCGGCGAAGAACCCCCGATTGAAAAAAAGTTGCCCGCCGAGTGAAAAAGCTCTTGACGCCCGAGAAGGGCAGGCCTATAAGACACATCCTGCCGCTGAGGAACACTCCAAAGCGACACGGCGCGAAGGTAGCTCAGTAGGTAGAGCACGGCCCTGAAAAGGCCGGTGTCGGCGGTTCGAGCCCGCCCCTTCGCACTCCAGATTAGCACCTTGTGAAAGCCCGCCCTCGCTTAGCGAGGGCGGGCTTTCAGCGTTTGTATGCGTGTGATTGCTGGTCGGGTCGGCTTGCTTGCAAGCATGCCCCCCATCGGGTAGAACGGTCCGCCGGATTCATGCGCGCGCCACCCCTTTGCCTGCGCCGCGCCCGGCCTTTACCGGCAGAACGACCCGATGATGAACGCCGGCGACATCGATGGAACAACCCGCAGTAAGGATTGATGCAATGACATACGGCTTGAGTTCGAAGCGCAGCCGATCCCGGCGCACCAGGCGTCTGAGCTGGGCGACCCTGGTGGGTCTGGCAGGTGTAACGCTTCTGGGTGCGACGGGCTGCGATACCGTCGCCAGGATCAGCTTCTCCGAGCGTCGCTTTAACGATGTGCAGCCGGTGAGCTTTAGCTCAGCCGGTGGCCAGTGCGAGGGGTTGACCCAGGGCGGCGAGATTGGCTTCGTGCTCATGGCGAGCGATAACACGCCGATTAAACCCGGTGAGGCTATCTCTCAGGGCGTCGTGAATCTGGACCGGAACAGTTTTTCATTTGCTGACGGGGCCGTTTATTCCACGCCGGAGCGGGTGTGCGCGAGCACCGATGAATGCCCCGACAGCTTTCTCTGCGGGGTAGGCCAGGATGGCGCCCAGGATCTCGGCAACCGCTGCCACATCACCACGACGGTCGCCGCGGCCTCCGATCCGGAGTTCATCGGGAAAGATCAGGCCAGCCACGCCTTCGGTGTGCTGGTGTCACGCGCGGGCTCCTGGCGCGGTTTCCTGCCTTCGGAGGTAGGTGCCCTGAACCTCGTCGCCAATGAGCTTACCGACAATCAGTACGCTGTGATCGCCGGGCCCGACGTCAGGCCCCGTCCGGCACGTGCAACCGACAACAACCGCCGTCGCTACAGCGCGCTCAGTGGTCTGGTGACTAACTGGAACAATGTGGCTTCGATCGTGCGCGAGAGCGGCCGCGAGTCGCTCTTCGGTCTGTGGACCTACGGCGGCTCCAGCGGCACGATCTTCTCCCACGTCAACGCCACTTCCGGCGGATCGCTCTGGACTGGAAGCCTTCGCGGAGCGCAATCGGCGGAGGAAGATATGAAGTCGGAGAGCATCAATGAAGGGAGTCGCAATTTCCTCTACGGTGCGATCCTCAAGGTGCTTGACCAGGGCTTCACCGACGCCCGCGTGGCCGACTTTGAGTCGCGAACGCTGGTGGTGCTCACCGATAGCCCGGATTCCTTCCAATCGACGAACAACAGTGCGCAGAACGTGATCACGCGAGCCAATGAGCTCGGCGTCTCGATTATGCTGGTGCACGTCGACCCGGCGCTCGATAACAACCTGCTGCGCGACGACTTCATCTACTATCAGGGCAAGCCCACCTGCGCATCGGATGATGAGTGCCGCAACTACGAGACCTGCCGCCAGCCGCAGTTCTTTCGTTCGGCCAACAACACTCAAAATGACAGTATCGACTATCCGGGGATGAACCATCTTGACTCAGCGTTCTGCCTTCCTACGCGTGATGAGAAGGGGCGCATCGGGCCGGTGGCGGAGTTCCAGGAGATCGCCTGCTCCACCGGCGGCACCTACAACTACGTGCCCGCCGCGGAGATCCCGCTGATGCGTAACGCGCTTGAGCACCTGCCCGCTTATGTCGAGGCCGGCTGGACGGTCGATGTGTCACTGAGTGCAACCGATACTGACGTGCTCTTCCCCGGGGAGGCCTTCCGCCTTCAGTCGGTGATGAGCGTGGATGTCGGTTCGTCCAACGGAACGTTTAACTTCGCGCAGAAGGGCAGTGTCAGCGGTGCCTCCGGGCTCGACCCGGCCGCAGCCGATACGCGCGCGACCTTCTTTACGGCGGAGTGATCGCGCCGCGACCTTGATGCTTTGATCGAATGAACTACGCAGTAGGAGATAGATCGGTGAATGCCAAGCGAATTCAAGTCCCGCTGTGGGCTCTGGTGGTAGCGCTGACCGTGGCACTTCTGGCCACGCCGGCCCTTGCCCAGGAGGCCGGCGACCCCGCTGCCGCGGGCGCAGAAGAGGCTGCCCAGAATGAAGGGTTGCCCGAGCTCGACGAAGATGATCCGATGTACTGGGCCGAGATGCGCGAGGTCTACGTGATGCAGCAGCGCGCCTTTCTTAAAGAAGGCCGGTTTGCGCTGACGCTCTACGGCGGGATCATCCCCAACAACATCTTCGAGCAGTACCTCCCGCTGGGGATTCGCGCGAACTACTTCCTGCTGGAGAACATCGGGTTGGAGCTTGCCGGCTCCTACGCGTTCCGTCGTGACACTCAGCTGCGCGACACCCTGCGCGATGAGTCGGGCGCTGACGCCCAGGAAGTGCTCATCGGTGACGGGCAGGCCTCGCACTTTAACTTCGGTGTGATGTGGAGCCCGGTCTACGGCAAGCTCGCCTACTACAATGACCGCATCATCTACCTGGATATGAACGTCTTCGGTGGGGCGGGCATGGTGGTCGCGCAGACCCAGAGCGACTTCAACGCCGGTCGCTCCACCACTGCCAAGTTCGAGGGTGTGCTCGGTGCCGGCCTTGCGCTCTACGTGGGCGAGCATGCCTCGGTGCGCGCCGATTACCGCCAGTTCATCTTTGGTAAGGTCAACGGCGGAGTGGCCAAGCCCTCTGAGATCTCGCTGGGCTTTAGCTGGTTCTTCTGAAGGTGCGCGCTGTGCACCGGGAGCTGCCCGCCAGGCGGGCGACGATGATTGACAGGTCTACAGAAGGTTCTTTCATGACGACCGTGAAGTTTAAATGGAGCGCCATCGCGGTGCTTGTTGCCGCCGCCACCGCGCTCAGCGCCTCGCCGGCCGCTGCGCAGCAAGCCCTCGATGAGGAGCTTGAGCAGTACTGGACCAGCGAGCGCGATCTTCGCGTGCTGCGCGATCGTCTCTACGATCGTGAAGGCCGTATTGGCGCGGGGATCTACACCGGGCTGATGAGCAGCGAGCCCTTCTACTACTACATCCCGGTCGGTGGCCGGGTCAGCTACCACTTCAGCGATCAGTTGGGCGTGGAGGTGGGTGGCGCGTTTATGAACGCCCAGGGTGTGCTCACGCGCAATACGCAGCTGATGGACTTTCTGGTCGCGGATCGCGGTGAGGGCTTTGATGCCGCCACCGACACCGAAGACCGCTTCTTGTGGCGGGCCAATGCCGTGGTCACCTGGAGCCCCTTCTACGGTAAGCTGGCGCTCTTGCAGCGCAAGCTCTCGCACTTCGACCTCAATGTGGCCGCCGGTCTGGGCGCGGTGAGCGTGGAGCGCCCCAATCAGACGCGCGACGCGGCCAACACCAAGCTCACCGTCGAAGGTGTGCTCGGCGTCGGTGCGCACTTCTTTGTGACCCCGGATTTGACCGTGCGTCTGGATGGCCGCGGGTACATCTATCGCGGCGCGAAGTTTGACCATAACGAGGACTCCTTCTTTGGTCAGCTGCGCCTTCCGGTGGAGTTTCTGGTCGGTGCCTCGTACCACTTCTAATGGATGACACCGGAGAGGCGCGACGGATGCCGCCGGTCAATTCGATAAACGCGCAAGCAGGAAGACAGTCTATGCAGGGACTCAATCTCAAGACGCATACACGCCCCGCAGCACCACGAGGGGCTCGGCAGAGCCGATGGGTTCGACGCCTGGTCGGTGCCCTGATCTGTGTGACGCTGGTGGCCGGGACGGCCTCCACGGCGTTTGCACTCGATAAGAACCAGATCGTTCAGATGACGAAGCTGGGCCTTGATGATCGCGCTATTATGGGAGCGATTGATTCGGCCGGTGAGGGCATCTCGTTGAGCGCCGAGGACGTGGAAGATCTGCGCGCTCAGGGCGTCAGCGACCAGGTGATCGACCACCTGCGCCGCCGCGGCATGATCGCCGGAGAGAGCGCCCCGACCGAGCAGGCCCCCGTTGATGAAGGTGTCGATCCTCTGGCACCGGCCCCCGCCCCGGCTCCGGCCGAAGGGGAGACGGATTATGAGCGTGAGGAGCGCGAGCGTCTGGAGGCCGAACGTCAGGCCGAGATCGAGCGCCGTGCCAACGAGCTCAACGCTCAGCGCGATGCCGAGGCCGAGCGTCAGCGCAAACTTGAGCGCGCCGCCGCCCAGCTGCCCCGCGCCGCCCAGATTGTGCGCGACGGCAACAACATGGAAGGCGCGCGCATGTACCTGGAGTTTCTCTCCTACGAGCCCGAACAGGGCTCGGAGAACTGGTATGAAGCGACCTTTGGCCTGGCCAAGGCGCTCTACCAGGAGGGCATTCTCTCCGGGGCGTCGACGCCTCTTCTTGAAGTGCTGATGGCCGGTGCCGACAAGCCGCATTTTGTCGAAGCCTTCCGTATGCTCGAGGAACTCAGCTCGCGCATCGGCTACAACCCGCCCATCCTTGAGGAGCTGACCCGCTTCTACGTGGGCGATAAGAACGAGCGTTTCCAGGCCGAGTTCAACTACTACATGGGCAAGTTCTTCTACGGGTATAACCGTATGGACCTGGCCCTGGAGTACCTCGACCAGGTGCCCGAGAGCGCCACGGATTACCCCGAGTCGCGCTACCTTGCCGGTGTCGCTCGCCTGGATCCGGCGGTGAATGACATCCCCGGGGCCCTGCGTAACTTCGAGGCCGCGATTCTCGCGGCGGAAGCCGCCCCCGGTGGCAACGAAGACATCCTGCAGCTGGGCTATCTGGCGCTGGCGCGTGTCTTCTTTGAGGTGGGTTTCTTCGATGTTGCGCTCTTCTACTACCAGAAGATCCCCTCGGAGAGTTCCCGTCACGCCGATGCGGTGTTTGAGTCGGCGTGGAGCTACTTCATGAAGAACGACTTCAAGCGCGCGCTGGGAGCCTTCCACACTCTTCAGAGCCCCTACTATTCGCAGCGCTACTACCCGGATCTCTACATCCTGGAGTCGACCGTCTATCTCAACCAGTGCATCTTCCCCAAGAGCCAGCGCGCGCTTGCCGAGTTCAAGAGCCGCTACCTGGATCAGCGCCCGCTTTTGCAGGCGTACCTGGAAAACACGTTCGAGCCGGAGGCCTACTGGCAGATGATGGAAGATGCCTACAAGCCCGGCGAGAGCGCGCCGATTCCGCGTCTGTTTACCAACGCTGTGCTTGAGAGCCTTCCCTTCTACAACGTGCACCGGGTGGTGCGTGCGCTGCAGGCGGAGCGCGCCGCGCTCAAGGCTAACATCTCGGCGCTCGGCGACTTCGGTGAGCAGGTGCTTGAGCGGGTCGAAGAGCAGCTTGAGCTCAAGGTTCAGGAAGGGGGCATTATCGTTCAGCAGCGGCTCACCGCTGTGGACCAGGAGTTGGAGAACTGGGAATTGCGCTCGCTGCAGATCGAGTTTGATATCGGTAGTGAGGAGCGCACGCAGCTCCAGCAGCGTCTTCAGAACCCGAATTACGAGGCCCCTGAAGCCGCCGAAGCCGGTACCACGCTGATGGTCGTCGCCGACGACTGGCAGCCCTGGCCCTTTGAGGGCGAGTACTGGCTTGATGAGGTCGCGAGTTACCGCAGTCAGATGCGCACGGAGTGCATTGAACAATGAAAAACCGTCATACAACCCGCACGATCTTCGGAGCGCTGATGGTGGCGCTTCTCGCCAGCCCCACCGCCGAGGTCTGGGCGCAGGATATCAGCACCCAGGAGCGCGAGCGCGCCACGACTGACGATATTCTCGACTCGGCCTCGCGCCGCCTCGATGAGCAGGCCGCTACCGAGAGCGAGCGTGAAGTTGAATCGGACCTTGAGGCCGAGACCAACGTCACACTCGACCAGGTTGAGGATGAGCAGCGCACCATGTCGGTCGAAGAGATCGAGGCGCTCAAGCGTCGCCTCGAAGCTCAGAACCGTCGCATGATCACGCAGCTCGACGAGATCATCGCGCGCTCTCCCTACGCCGCGCAGAAGCCGGACTGGATGTTCCAGAAGGCCGAGCTGCTCTGGGAGCTGCGCAACATGGAGTACGTGCGGGCCCGTACCGAGTTCAACGCATGTCTGGACGCGGTTCACGAGGGCACCCTCGATGAGAGTGAGTGCCCCGAGCCCATGCCCGACTACAGCGAGGCGCAGGCGATCTACGAAGATATCCTTCGCGAGTACCCGGATTACAACCGCCTGGACGAAGTCATCTTCCGTCTCGGAAGCGGGCTGATTGAGGCCAATCAGGGTGCGCAGGCCGTTGGTTATCTGCAGCGTCTGGTGACGAACTACCCCAACTCTCGCTACCTCCCCGATGCCTACCTGGCGCTCGGTGAGTTCTTCTTCGACCAGCAGCAGGCTGGTGTGGCGAAGATGAACTACGAGAAAGTTCTGAACTACGAGCAGTACCGTAACTACGACTACGCCCTCTACAAGCTGGGCTGGTCGCACTTCAATAACGGTGAGCACCGCGAGAGCGCCGATACCTTCAAGCAGGTTATCGCCCGCGCCGACTCGGCTGCCTGGAACTTCCTTCAGACTCAGGCCAGCAATGACCTGATGCTGGCCCTGGCCGAGATCGACGACGGCTGGATTGAGGCCCGGGACTACTTCACCGAGATTCGCGACATCGAATACACCTACGAGCAGATCAGCCGGATGGCGGGCTATCTCGAGCTCCAGGGTAAAGACGCCGATGCACTTGCCGCTTACGAGTGGTTCCTCGAAGAGCGCCCCAACGATCCCTCGGTGCCCGACTGGATGGACGCCATCGTCCGTTCGTTGCGTCGGAACAATTTCGAGGCCTACGAAGAGCGCGTGCAGCGCTACGTGGCCTATCTCAACCCGCAGGGCACCTGGTTCCGTAACAACACCGAAGAGGAGCGGGCGATCAGCAACGCCAACCTCCTTGTGGAAGGGAACCTGGCGCGCCTGGCCAACCATTACCACCGTCAGGCCCAGCGAGGCGGGACGCGCGAAGACTATGTGACCGCGGCCGACTACTACCAGCAGTTTATCGATCGTTTCCCGGAGCATCCGGCTTCGTTCGATATGACCTTCTTCCTGGGTGAGATTTACCTCTACAACCTGGAAGATTACGAGCGCGCCGCGCTTCAGTACCAGCTGGTGGTCGACCTCTACAAAGACGACAACATCCCCGAAGAGGCCAAGCCCGAGGAAGTCGAGGCGCTGGTGCGCGACGCGGCCTACGCCGTGGTCAGCTCTTACAACGAGCTTGTGAAGCAGCATCACCCCGACTCGATCCTTGTGGAGATGGCTGCGCGTGCCGGTGAGAACCCCGAGCCGACCTCGCAGCGCATGGACTCGGCGGCCGACGCTGGCGAGACTCCGCCGATTCCGCGCACCGACCTGCTGAAGTATGAGCAGGGCTTCGTGGAGGCGAGTGACCAGTTCTCGGAGATGTATCCGACCGAAGATGTGACTCCCACGGTCGACTACGTGGCTGCCGAGGTCTACAAGAGCCGTGGCCACTACGATAACTGCGTGCCCCGTTACGAGAGCATCATCGAGAACGCGCCGCGCCACACCTACGCCAGCTACGCCGGCAACAGCCTGCTGGAGGCGAACTACCGTCTGCAGCGCTGGGATGAGGTGGAGAAGTGGGCCCGTCACCTGTTGGAGAACGAGATCTTCGACGTGACCCCGCGTGATAGCCTGACGCAGTCGATCGCCTACGCGATCAACGAGAAGGCCATCGACCTTAAGGAAGAGAATAAGGTCGATGAAGCTGCCGGAGAGATGCTCCGCCTGGCCGGGGAGTTCCCCGACTCGGAGTTTGCCCCCGGTGCGGTGTTCAACGCTGCGGCCATTTATGAGGGTGGCAACGAGGTCAACCGCGCTGTCGAATTGTACCAGCGCGTCATCGACACCTACCCGGAGTCGGAGCAGGCCCCCAACGCACTCTACGTGCTCGGGCTCATCTTCGAATCTCGCGCCGATCTCTCGCAGGCCGCCACCTACTTCGCTCGCCTGGGCGAAGAGAACTATCGCAGCTACGAGAACGCCGGCGACGCGGTTTACAACGCGGCGGTCCTGCGTACTGCGATGGAGCAGTGGGACGAGGCGATCGCGACCTACGAATCTTACCTGGAGTACTTCGGGGCAGAGATCGAGGACGAGGAGGTGAACACCATCGAGCTTGAGATGGCCTTCCTCGAGAAGAATCGCGAGAACTGGGACGCTGCGCGCACCCGCTTTGAGGAGTTCCTCAAGAAGGACACGATCAAGGGCGCGGAGCGCGTCGAGGTGAACCTTGAGCTGGGGCTTCTTGCCGAGCAGATGCAGCCCCGGAACTGGGAGAGCGTCGCCGACGGGTACTTCACCGATGCGGTCAGTACCTGGAAGGAGCTCGACGAAGAGGGGCAGGGCGCCAGCCGGCAGTTCGCTGCTCAGGCCCGCTTCCACCAGGGTGAGGCCATCTTCCGGAAGTTCAAAGAAGTGCAACTCTCCTTCCCGGTGCGGACTCTGACGCGGACCGCTCAGGAAAAGGGTCAGTACCAGCTCGACGCCGAAGAGATCTTCGCCGAAGTCATTCAGATGAAGAGCCCGCGCTGGGTGGCGGCTGCCGCCTACCGCATCGGTCAGGCCTACAAGGACTTTGCCGAGGGGCTCTTCAACCTGCCGCTTCCCGAAGGGCTGACGCCGGACCAGGAGTTCGAGTACCAGCTCTCGGTGGAAGACCTGGCCTTCCCGCTTCAGGAACGTGCGCTCACCGCGTTTAACCGGGCGCTGGAGCTTGCGCTTGAGTATGAGGCCTACAACGAGTGGAGCCGTCTCTCCGCCCAGGAGATCAGCCAGCTTGAGCGTGGTGCCTACCCGATCACCGGGCAGGAAGGTGTGGCGGTGGAACACAACCGCACCGAGTTCTTCGCGCCGGCTCCGGTGACGGAGTTGTCGGTGGTGGCCGAGCGTGGTGCCGCGCGCTTGGAGCGTCGGCCCAAGCCGCAGCCCGCCCCCGCGCTGGATGAGAACGGACAGCCCATTGAGGCTGGGCCCGAAGGTGCGACGCCGGCTGAAGGCGAGGGTACGCCGTCGGCAACGACTGAAACCCCGGCCTCTTGAGTTAGGACGATCATCGACGACACACACGCCGCAAGGCGTGGTGCGAGGATAGCATATGAAAAACACACTCACTAACCTGACTCGCCGCCCCCTGATGGGGGTATTGGCTGGTGCGCTCGCGGTGACGCTGAGCGCGGGTTGCTCCAGCGCCCCGAAGACCGTCGATGAGGCGCCGGTGGAGGTTCCTGAGAAGTCGGAGCAGGAGAAGATCTCCGAGTCGACCGGGATTCCTCTGGAGGCCCTCGGTGCTTTTGAAGAGGCGATGGCGGCCATCGAAGCCGGCGCCACCGAGCGTCAGACGGCCATCGAAGCCCTGGAGCGTGCCATTGAGATCGAGCCTACCTTCGCGGAGGCTCACTACAATCTCGGGCTTCTCTACGGTGAGATCGATCGCAATGACGATGCCGTCGAGCGCATTCAGAATGCCCGTGAGCTCGACCCGGATGTCTTTGATTACACCGTGGCGCTGGCCAAGGCTTACGCCGAGAACGAGCAGTATGACGACGCGCAGACGCTCTTCTCGGAGGTGGTTGCACGCGATCCGAACAACCTGGTCGCCAAGAATAACATGGCGGTCATCGCGCTTCGCCGCGGCGAGGAAGATCAGGCGCTGCGCTACGTCGAAGAGATCCTTCGGGAAGATAACGTCAACGTCGGCGCGCTCAACACGCTGGGTCTGATCTACATGGAGCGCGAGAACCTCTCGCTGGCGAAGTACTCGCTGCGTAAAGCGCTCAAAGAGGATGAGGCCAACGTCGACGTGCTCAACAACCTGGGGCTGGTTTACATCCAGGAAGACAACGTCCCGCTGGCGGTTGACTCCTTCTCCAAGGCGATTGAGGCCGATGAGGATTATCTGGAGAGCCGCCTGAACCTGGCTGCGATCCTGCTCGAGTACCTCGATTATGAGCGCGCCAACGCGCACTTCACGCACGCGGTGCGCATTGCGCCTCATCACTGCGTGGCCAACCTGGGCAAAGGTGCGTCGTCTTTCGCCGTCGGTGAGCATGAAGACGCTGATGAGCGCTACAGCTACTACCTGGAAGAGTGCGATAGCGATCATCTCTCCAGTCTGGAGCGTCTGGCGCAGCTCAACGAGACGCATCTGCAACGTCCCGAAAAAGCCATCGCGTATTACGAGCGTCTGGTGGAGCTGGAAGATGACGTGAACAAGGTGGCCAACTACCAGGCGTCGATTAACTTCATGCGCTCGCAGCTTGAGCAGCAGGCGCAGCAGCCGGAGCCCGAAGCGGCGCCGGAGGTCGAAGAGGCTCCGGAAGGCGAGGGCGAGGAATCGGCTGAGTGATCCTCGTAGGCTGCGGCGTCTTTGACGGCGGGGTGTTGGGGCGCTACACTTTTTCGGCAGGACGCGTGATATGGCGCGGATCGATTGAGGAGAGAGACGATGAAAAAAGCAATCTTTTGTCTGGTGCTTGCGGCGACGACGGTGTTCGGTGCCCAGGCTTTTGCGCAGGACGCCGAAGAAGGTGAGACGCGCTCGCGCTTCTACGACTTCGAAAATATGCTCGTCGAAGGTGAGTTTCGCTCGCCGGACCTGATGAACATGGAAGGTCGTGGTCAGGCGCAGTTCCAGCGTCTGCTGGACCTGAAGACGAGCTTCCTGCCGAAGATTCAGGAAAGCACCGAAGAGGCTGCGCTGCAGCAATAAGCGCCTCTTCTCGTGAGTTCCAACGCAATGACGCCCCGCCATCCCGTAGAGGATGGCGGGGCGTTTGTGTTGATGGCGGACACATGAGGTGTGAGAGGGGCGCGGGCGGGCCTAACGTAAAAGGTTGTGTCGATGTGGGGGAGATCGGGCCGTTGAGGCGCCAGGCGCGGTGTTCCGGGGGAAGATCTCGGTTGGGCGGCAGGGGTGACAACAGATTGACGCTTCATAAAGCGCTTTGCTACGTTGGAAGCCGCTGACCGGCACGCTTCCTCATTGATGTACGCCCGGGAGAGAGCCCCCTTCTTCGATGGAGGGTACGCGCCTCCGGGGAGCTCGCTGCGCGAGCAGGTACGAGACGTTGAGGGTCGGTTGGAACGAGTGCGCAGCGAAAGGTTGCGAAAGAGAGGTGGCGGTCGCGGATGATCGTCACAGAGCTGGTCGAATCCACGCCGGCCGCCTGATGAGGCGGCGTATTAGAGGCAACGCGAAGGAGCGGTTCCCCGATGAAGATCGTTTGCGACAACTGCGGCGCGAAATATTCCATCGCGGACGACAAGGTCCAGGGCAAGGTCTTTAAGATCCGGTGTAAAAAGTGCAGCGAGGTCATCGTGGTCAAAGGGACCGCAGAAGGTAGTGAAGAAGGGGGCGGTGAGTTCGGCTCGGCCTACGGCAACACCGGCGGAGCGTCGGAGTGGTACGTGGTGATCGACGGCGATCGCGTCGGTCCGATCACGCCCGAAGAGGTGGAGGCCTACTTCACCGCCGGTCAGGTGCACCCGGATACGTTCGCCTGGCGTGACGGGTTGGATGACTGGGTGATGTTGAGCACGCTCAACGAGTTCGCGCATCTGATGCAGGACGCGGCCGGTCCGAATGACGCGACGATGATCGCCTCGGCGCATAATCCGCTGCCGGCGACCGATCTCGACGCGACGGCTGCAATTAACTCCGGGCGGTTTGATAGCCTGGAGGGCTACAGCGACAACAGCGCGTCGGTGGAGAGTGGTAGTTACGACCAGCAGCCCTCGATCGAGAGCTACTCCGACAACGGGTACGGAGGTGGTGGCTATGACGATGGCTACGACGCCGGCGGCTACGATGCTGGAGGCTATGACGACGGCTTCGGTGGTGGAGAGGGCGGAATGTTCGCCGCGTTTGATTCGACACCTCCGGAAGACGATTACGCCGGCGGTTATGGGGCCGAGGAGCCGGAGCCGGCTGCCGCTCCCGCGTCAGGCGATATGGTGGGCGCGCGCAATGAGAACAGCGTGCTCTTCAGTCTGAGCAGCGTCGACCAGGTCAAGGCGGTGAGTAAGCCCGCGGAAGGGGCGGCGCAGGGTAATGACAAGTCCGGTCTGATCGACATTCAGGCGCTGGCGAGCACGCACGCGTCAATGAAGGGCGATAAGAGCTCGGATGATGATTTTGCGCCGGGGACGATGAGCATGCCGGCGTTGATGCCGATGGGCAGTCATCGCAAGCAGAACAAGGGGCTGATGATCGGCGTGATCGCCGGCGTGGCGATTCTGGCCCTGGCGCTCGTGGTGGTGGTCGTGGTGCTGCTGGGCAAAGATGGTGGCGATCAGCCGGCACAGCCGGCGGTGGCTGCTGCGCCCGCAGCGGCACCGGCAGCTGCTGAGGCGGCACCGACGCCCGAGGAGCAGAAAGAGGCCGAAGAGGCCAAGGCCGCCGCGGAGGCAGCCATGGCCGCTGCCAATGACAAGGGCTCCGAGGAGGAGGCTGAGGACGAGGCCGCCGCCGAAGAGGACGAGAAAGAAGAAGCACGCGCGGAGGCTCCTGCCCGTAAGGAGCGTGCGAGCTCGCGTACGAGCACCCGTCGCAGTGAGCCCGCGCCGGAGCCGACGCGCACCGCGTCGCGCACCACCGGCTCGTCGGGCGGCGGTGTGGACTCGATCATCGGTCAGCTGGATCGTTCGGGAAGCTCGTCGAGCAGCTCCGGCGGCAGCGCCCCTGCGGCGGCGAAAGATGTGCCGGATAGCCTGTCGCGCTCCCAGGTCGCCGGGACGATTCGTAAGTACAACTCGCAGATCGCATCGTGTGCTCGCGATTCCAACTCGGGTGGTCTCAGTGGGACGGCGCGAGTGCGTTTTGCGGTGCAGCCTGCAGGCAACGTCACGGGAGCCAGCGTGCAGGGTGGCCCGATGGCCGGCACCGACCTCGGCGGTTGCATTGAGCGGGTGGTCAACTCGATGCGCTTCCCCGAGTCGAAGAGCGATCTTCCGATCACCTATCCCTTCGTGATTCGCTGAGCGCCGAGCTTCGGCTCTCCGTAAGAATCGAAAAGCCCGCGAGCGAGAGCTCGCGGGCTTTTTTTTGGGGGTGAGGCGTCGGTGTGAGGGGCGCGGAGTGGGTTCAATCGGCGTGGTCGTCGATTTCGCTTTCGAGCAGGCGCTGGAGGCGGTCTTCGTCGAGGGTGACAGCGAGGGTGGAGCCGGCAGCGATGGTCACCAGTCCGGGGGCGGCGCCCCGGGGTTTTCGCACGTGGCGGGCGTCGGTGTAGGTGACATCGATCAGGGAGTCTTCGCGACCACGGGAGAAGTGGGCGGCGAGTGTGGCGGCGTCGAGCAGCGTCTCACTGTCGAGGTCTTCGCCGCGGTCGCGGCGGACCACGACGTGGGCACCGGCCCAGTCACGGGCATGCAGCCAGAGGTCGCGTCCGCGGGCGATGCGGGTGGTCAACGCGTCGTTATGGCGTGCGCCTCGACCGACCAGGATGACTGCGCCGCGACGGGAGCGGAACTCGCGGTAGGGGGGACGCGGTGCGAGTGCCTTGCGGGCGGCGCGTTGCCGGTGGGTGGTCTTGAGGAGGCCCTGGTTTCGGAGTTTTGCGTTGAAGGCTGTCAGTGTATCGAGATCGGCTTCGGCGAGCTCCTGGAGGCTCTGGCGAGCGTCTTCAAGGGCTTCGAGCGTGTCGACCGACTCCAGGTAGCGGGTCTCGACGTCGTCACGGGCTTCTTTGTAGCGACGGTACTGGTGGAAGTAGCGATCGATGTTCCATTGGAGGTCGTGGGCGGGGTCGAGCTCAATGATGATCTCAGGCATGCCCTCGGCGTAGTAGTCGGGGACGCGGACCTGGGAGGCGCCCCGTTCGACTTTTCCGTAGGCGCTTTGGAGGAGCTCACCGAATTTTTTGAAGTCGGCGGCTTCATCGATCCGTTGGAGGTCCTGCTCGATGTGTTTGACGCGTCGGCGCAGGCTTTTGGCGCGGGAGCGAAGATCGCGGGAGAGCGTGCTGAAGAGGCTCTCGCGGGATTCCTGCGCAAGGGTGGTGCGGGTGTGGTGGTCGATGTAGGCCGAGCGGCTGCCGTCGGCTGGCAGTTGCTGGAGCGCGGGGGTGGGCGGAGGGCCGAGTTCGGGTGGGGCCGGGGGAGGGAGGTAGGGCGTGGAGGGGCGTAGCAGGCGATCGCCAAGGGTGCGGGCGTGGGCCAGGCCTAAGACGGTGCCTTCTTCGGTGAGGATGATGTTGGGGTGGTGGCCGACCAGCTCGGCGATGAGGCGCAGGGAGCGGCGGGGGGCTTTGTCGTCTTCGGGCTTCGGTTCCCAGTCCGGGTCGACCGCAGAGAGATGGAAGGTGAGGACGCGGTCGGCCGGGTCGAGCTTTATCGCCTCAATCCAGGCGCCGTGGAGCCATTTGCGAAGTTGCATCACGAAGGCGTCGGGGCGGCCCTCGACCCGAGGGCGCTCCTCGACGAGGTGGGCGCGTGCGTCGGCGGGGGCGGCGCTCAGGAAGATGTGGTGGGTGTGACCGGGGACGCGTACCTGGAGGGTGAGTTGGCGCGGGCCTGCCGAAAAGACTTTCTGGATGACTCCGGGAAGGGTCAGTGCGGCGAGCTCTTCGGCGATCAGGGCAAGGTCGGCGTGGGAGAGGGGCATGGGGGGCACGTTGGGGGCGGGAGGAAAATTTGGGAGGGCGCCTGGCTCGTGTTAGCGTCAGCAACTCAGAGAGGGCACGGATGATGTGCCATGGTGCAGGTGTGGGACCAGGCCTTGAGGGTAGCAGGTATGTGGCGAAGAGGGATGCTTGTTGTGATGGTGGTCGGGGTGCTGCTGGGGAGCGGGTGCGCGACCGGGGGGCCGTCGGAGGAAGAGCAGATCGAGAAGAGCGCGCAGTTTCATTATGACATGGGCGCTGGCTACTTCGAGTCCAACGAGGTGACCCACGCGATTCGGGAGCTGACCCGGGCGTTGGAGATTAACCCGGATCATGCTCAGGCCCATTACCTGATGGGGATTATTTATATGGGGAGGCGCGACTACCGTCGCTCGATGAATCATTTTGAGGAGGTTCTTCGGGTGGAGCCGAGCTTTCACTTTGCGCGCAACAACCTGGGGTCGGTGTATCTGGCCATGGAGCGGTGGGAGGATGCCGAGCAGGAGTTTTTGATCCTGATCGATGAGACGCTCTACACCACGCCGGAGCTTGCGCATAACAACCTTGGGTGGGCGTATTACAACCAGCGTCGCTTCGCCGAGGCGCTGGAGCACTTCAGGATGGCGGCCTTTCTAGCCCCGCAGATGTGCCTGGCCGATAACAACCAGGGGCTGGTGTATGAGGCGATGGGCAATGAGAGTGAGGCGGCGCGCTACTACCGCCTGGCCATTGAGAAGTGCCCGGAGAACTACCAGGAGCCGCACTTCAATCTGGGGAAGTTGATGCAGGCACGCGGCGACGGACGCGCTCATGAGCACTTCCGCCGCTGCGTGCAGATTCAGCCGCGCAATGATCTGGCGGAGCGCTGCCGTCAGTACTTGAGTGTGAACTGAAGGGCAGCGCTGCGGGCTCAGGAGTGGGGGCGGCCGCGAAGAGGGAAGACGTCCTGGTCGGGGATGTGTCGCCCGGCGTGAGTGCCTGGCGGGCAGAGGGTGTCGATGGCGTCTTCGAGTTCGGCGTCCCAGTCGATGTTAGCGCTGTTAAGGGCGTCTTCGGCCTGGGCCAGGGTGCGCGGGCCGATGATGACGGAGTCGACCAGGGGATTGGCCAGCGTCCAGGCGGTCGCGAGCTGGCTTAGGGGGATGTTGCGGGCGTCTGCCAGGGGGCGGAGTTCATCGACGACCTGGAGGGATTCTTCGCGCCACTCGGCCTGGCGCATGCGCACGTCGCCGCGTGCCAGACGGGAGCCTTCGGGGGCGGGGGCGTCCCAGCGGTACTTGCCGGTGAGGACACCGCGGGCCAGGGAGGAGTAGGTGACCACGCCCAGGCCGTAGTTTTGGGCCATGGGGATGAGCTCGCGCTCCATGTCGCGGTTGAGGATGTTGTAGAGGGGCTGGACGACGTCGACCGGTTGCCAGCCGTGGGTGCGGGCGATGCCGATACGGTCGGCGATCTCCCAGGCCTGGTGGTTGGAGACGCCGCTGTAGCGGATTTTCCCGCTTCGGGTGAGGTCTTCGAGCGCACGCAGCGTTTCTTCGGGGCGGGTGTGTGGGTCGGTGAAGTGGAGGTAGAAGATATCGATGTAGTCGGTGTTGAGTCGGCGCAGGGAGTCTTCGCAGGCTTGGATGAGGTGGCGTGCGGAGAGGCCGCGGTCGTTGGGGTGCTCGCTCATGGGGCGGCAGGCTTTGGTGGCAAGCACGATCTGGTTGCGGCGACCGGCCATCAGCTGGCCGACCATCGTCTCGGAGGCGCCGCGGCTGTACATATCGGCGGTGTCCCAGAAGAAGACGCCACGCTCCAGGCAGAGGTCGGCGATGTTGCGGGCCTCATTGAGGTCGGTGCGGTCGGCAAACATCATCGTACCCAGACAGATGCGGGAGACGTTGATGCCGGTTTTTCCGAGGCGGCGATGGGGGATGTTCGGGGTGGTGCTCATAGCGTTTTGGAGCTCGTTTTGGGGGAGGTTGATGGAGGAGGATCAGGTGGGGAATTCGTGTTTGACGCTGCGTCGCATCACGCGCTCAAAGATGGCCGGGGCGATCTTGTTGAGCCAGTAGGCCTGGTGGGCGGTGGAGCCGATAAGTGCGATGCGGCGGCGGTTTAGGGTCGCATCGATGATGGCTTCTGCGACCTCGGAGGGGGGAAGTTCGGAGGCGTTATCGCGGGCATCTTTGCGAAAGGCGGTCTTGATGTAGGCGGGGCAGGCCAGGGTGATGGAGACGCCCTGGTCGATAAGCTCGGTGCGCAGGGATTCGAAGAAGCCGTGCAACGCGTGTTTGCTGGCGGCGTAGGCTGTGCGTCCGGTCAGCGGAGCGAAGCCGGCAACACTGGAAATCGCGCAGATGCGGCCTCTGGACCGGGTGAGCCAGGGCAGGGCGGCTTCGGTGATGCGTACCGCGCCCATGAGGTTGACGTCGATGACCTCTTCGATGCGGGCGCTGGTGGTGTTTGAGAAGAGCGCGCGGGAGGGGATGGCGGCGTTGTTGTAGAGGACGTCGATGCTGCCGAAGGTGGCGCCTGTCGTGTCGATGGCGCGCTGGCAGTCCTCGGGGATGCGCAGGTCGGCGTTGATCGCCAGGGCTTGTGCGCCCAGGGCCCGGGTCATCATGAAGGTGCGCTCAAGGGCGTTGGGGTCGCGCTCCAAGAGCGCGAGGCGGTCGCCGCGGCGGGCGTGTGCGCGGGCGAGCTCGAAGCCCAGGCCACCGCCGGCACCGGTGATGAGTATGGTGGCCGGGCCGTCAAAGGTGCGGGCGTTGCGGTAGCGCTCAAAGGCCTCTTCGGAGTTCAGGGCGGGAGTGAAGCCGAAGTCGCGTTTAAGCGCGGTGTTGTCGAGGACGGGGCGGTGCTTGATGAAGAGGACCTGCTCGGGCCCGTAGGGCCCGATGCCGCGTTTGGAGAGCGCGGCCAGAGCGGTGCGCACCAGCGATTCGGGCAGGGGGAGGTAGCGGTTATTCATGCGGCGGGCGATCTCTTTGAGGGAGAGGACGCCGTCGCCGGTGAGGTTGTAGATGCCGGTCTTGCCGGTGTGAATCCCGTGGCGAATGGCGTCGACGACGTCGAAGTCGGCGACGATGCAGAAGGGGGAGTCTGCGCCGCGAATGCCGGGGACGACGGGCTGCTCGAAGAGTCCGGTGATCTGGTTGTCGGTCTGAGGGCCGAGGACGGTGGAGACGCGGAAGATCAGCTGGCCCAGGTGGGGGAAGTCCTGGCGAGCGCGCTCCAGATCTTCTTCGACCGTGCGCTTGTGATGGGCGTAGGCGAAGACGTCGTTTCCGCGGACCGGGTCGTTTTCTTTGAGGGCGGGCGGGTTGTCAGGGTGGTAGCCGTAGGCGGCACCGCTGGAGGTGTAGATCAGTTGTTTGACGCCGTGGTGAGCGCAGGCCTGGACGACGTTTCGGGTGCCGATCACGTCGACATCGTACTGGAGTTTGCGAGTGTCCCCGGGGGGAGGTGTGACGATAGCTGCGAGGTGGACGACGATGGCGGGCTTGTGTGTGGCGATGAGGGTGTGAACGGCGTCAGCGTCGCGGATGTCGAGGTCTGCGGGGATGAGGCGCGGGTCATCGGGAAGATCCTCGGCCAGGGGGCGGATATCGGAGGCGATGATGGTGCGAAAGGCTGAGGTCTCTTCGAGGAGTGAGCGCAGCAGGGCGTCACCGACAAAGCCTGCGGCGCCGGTGATGAGGATAGTGGCGTCTGCAGCGGAGTTTTTCTTGGACTTTGCCATAGGAACAACCATCTCGGCGTCGGGAAAGGGAAACGTTGGGGTGAAGAGCGGTGTGAAGACAGGGGGAGGAGGTTCAGAGGGCGGTCCGGGGGCCTGGCGAGCGCGACCAGAGAGTGGCCATGAAGAGGCCAGCGACAACATGCCAGATTCCCCACCATCCGGCGATGACGGCCATGCCGCCCAGGCCGTTGAAGAAGCTGAAGATGAGGACGAGTCCCAGGCCGGAGTTCTGGATGGCGACTTCAATGGCCAGCGCGCGGGTGTCTTCCAGGGGGAGACCGGCGGCGCGGCCGGCGGCGTAGCCCACGACCCACGCGGTGGCGTTATGGAGGGCGACGGGAATGAAGATGATGCCGATGACAGCGAGAAAGGCACTCATGTTGGAGCGAAAGGCCACGATGATGAGCAGGACGAAGAGGAGGATCGAGAGGATTTTAAAGGGGCGTTCGGCCTTGCTGGCGAGCGAGGGAGCGTAGTGGCGCAGGAGCATACCCGAGGCCAGGGGGATTCCGAGGAGCATCAGAACATTGAGGAGCATGTCGAGGGGGTGAAGGCTGAACTCGGTGAGGATCGCGCGGGTGTCGGCGGATCGGGAGCCCCAGAAGGCGACGTTGAGCGGGGTGAAGATCATCGCGGCGGTGGTCGACAGGGCTGTCACTGAGATGGAGAGGGCGGTGTTGGCCCGGGAGAGATGGGCGATGAAGTTGGAGATGTTTCCGCCGGGGCAAGACGCCACGAGGATCATGCCCATGGAGATGGAGGGGGGAAGCTCAAGGAGGCGAGTGAGGCCCCAGGTCGCCGCAGGCAAGAGACCGAATTGGGCGAGTATGCCGACGAGGGGGGCGCGGGGATGTTTGACGACGTAGCGGAAGTCGTTGATGCGCAGGGAGAGCGCGATACCGAACATGATCAGCCCCAGGATGGCGTTGAGGGCCATCAGGCTGGAGGGCTCGAAATTGAGCTCGATTGCGTCGATGCTCTCGCGCATGTCAGGTTGCCTCTGCGGAGGATGAGGGACTTGACGTATCTGACCGTTCGGTTAGTGTTTTATCCAAATGAAACGAACGTCGTCAACGCGAGGGAGGATCATGAGTGAGCCAAGCACGAAGGTCGAACGCATCGTGGAAGCGAGCGCGATTGAGGAGAGGGCGATCGTCGCCGGATTGCCTCACGGGGTCAAGGGTGAGGTTGTGGACCGAAGCGATCGAGTATGCGTGATCGGCGCGGGGCCGGCGGGACTGGCGACGGGGCGTGCGCTGGCGCGAAACGGGGTGCTCTACGATCAGTTTGAGCGCGCCGACGATGTGGGTGGGGTGTGGGATATCGACTCGGAGTTCAGTACGATGTACGAGTCGGCGCACTTGATTTCATCGAAGAAGTCGACGCAGTTCGATGACTTTCCGCTGGGGGAGGAGGTGGCGGATTACCCGTGTCATCGCACGGTTCTGACGTATTTTCGGGATTTCGCGCGGGAGTTCGGGCTCTATGAGCGGATTCGCTTCGGTGCGAGTGTTGAGGAGGTGGCGCGCGAGGGGGAGGGCTGGCGTGTGACGTTGGATACGGGGGAGGCGTTTTTGTACGACGCGGTGTGCATCGCCAACGGGCATCTCAACGATCCGAACTGGCCGCAGTTTGAGGGGGAGTTTGAGGGGGAGATCTTTCACTCCTGCGACTATCGCAGCGCGGAGGTGTTCAAGGGGAAGCGGGTGTTGATTGTGGGGGCGGGCAACAGCGGGTGTGATATCGCGATCGACGCGGTGCACCAGGCGGTGTCGGTGGATCTATCGATGCGGCGGGGCTATCACATCGTGCCGAAGTATATTCTGGGGGTGCCAGCGGCGGATTTCGGCTCGGGCAGCGGTAAGCTGAAGATGCCGATGTGGTTGAAGCAGCGGGTGGACACGTTGTTGTTGCGTCGGATCGCGCCGGATCCGCGCAAGTACGGGATCCCGGAGCCGGACCATAAGTTGTATGAGAGCCACCCCATTGTGAACTCCCAGCTGCTTTATCATCTGGGGCATGGGGACGTGAATGTGCGCAGCAACGTCGCTCGTTTTGAGGGGAAGACGGTGCACTTTGTGGACGGGAGTCAGGGGGAGTACGACGTGGTGGTGATGGCCACTGGCTACACGCTGACGTTTCCCTTTCTGGATCGGAAGTATTTGCCCTGGCGCGGGGGGAAAGCGCCGCAGCTCTATCTGAACATCTTCCACCCGGAGGAGGATGATATCTTTGTGATGGGGTTGATTGAGAGCGACGGTGGGGGTTGGCAGATCCGCGACTGGCAGGCGGAGGCGGTGGCGCGTTTTCTGGTGGCGCGGCGAGAGGCTCCGAGGCGCGCGGAGGCGTTTCGGCAGCTTAAGAAGGGGCCGGCTCCGGATACCAGCGGCGGGGTGGATTTTTCGAAGTTCGAGCGGATGGCCTACTACGTGCGCAATGCGGTGTACCGGGAGCGGATCCAGGAGTTGATCGGGTGGTTTGAGGCGCCTCTGGGGCGGAGGCGCTGAGGGCCGGGGGGGCTCAGAGGTGGGCTCGGGACTCGACGGCATCGAGAAGGACGTCGACGAGCCAGTGGAGGTGAGCGCGGCGCTCGGCGAGGTGGCGCTCGGCCAGGGGCTCGTTCTGCCACATATTGGCGAGCACGGGGGCATAGGTGAAGTGGTGGAGGACGGAGCCGGCGACGGTTTCAAAGAGGTTTCGCACCGAGATCGGGCCTTCGTCGGGGGCAATCTCTCCGAAGGTTTCGTTGGCCCAGGCGATCATGGGGTCGAGGCCGCGCTGGACGGTGGGGATGTGTTCGCTGTGTTCGGTGGCGGCGACGTGCTGGACGAGTTTGGGCCAGGCGCGGTGCTCGACGATGAAGTCGACGTAGGCTTCGATCATGTTGTGGACGCGGTCGCGCAGGGAGCCGGTGGAGGTCCAGGCCTCGCGCAGGGCTTCGGTGTGGCTCTCGAAGTAGTGGAGGAGGACGGTCTCGAAGAGCTCATCTTTGCTGTTGAAGTGGTAGAAGATCAGCGCTTTGTTGACCTCGGCACGTTCGGCGATGTCACGCACACTGATGCGGTCGAAGCCGTGGGTGCCGAAGAGCTCTTCGGCGGCTTTGAGGATTCTATCGCGTCCTTCAGACATAAAGGCTCCACCGTGAGGATGGCGAGGTGTGGGAGTGTCAGCGGGAGGGGTTGAGTTCGGCGTCGAGTTCAACGACGAAGGTCAGCTCCGGGCGGTTTTGCAGGGCACCCAGGGGAGCTCGGTAGGGTGTGAGGCCGAGGTCGGTGTGGGAGAGCTGGATCTGGCCGCGGGCACGGATGTGGTGCGGATCCACGTGAAGGTCCAGGGGGAGCTCAAAGTCGCAGCGGGTGTTGCGAACGGTGAGGCTGGCCTGCATGCGGGTGTCGGTGCCGGTTTTGATGCCGTGGCAGGCAAAGCGAAGCTCGGGGTGGCGTGTGGCGTCGAGCTGGTTCTTTGCAAGCATGTTGTCGGCGGTGGCGTTGCGATCTTTGAGCGCGATGGTTCCGGGGAGGCCGACGCGGGGGCGGTCGAGGTCGGCGTCGACGATGAGGTCTCGGGCCGGAAAGGAGAGCTCAAAGCTGAGGGCGTCTACCTGTTCGGTGTCGAGCTCGATGCGACCCTGGGAGGGGATGGCGCGCACGACATGATCGTGGCCCATGCGCGAGAGCATGCGGCTGGTGTCGTTTCGGACGATGACAGCGGCGAAGAAGTTCGCCGGGGAGAGTTCGATGAAGCCAATCATGGGGCGCTCTCGCGGACGGTCGTCATAGGACCGCTCCGTGGTACATCAACCTGGAGCGGGGGGTAAAGGCGTATTGTGGGGGCGTACTCAGGAGTGGGTCGCTCCCCGGCGCAGCGCGCGTGCGCGGCACCGGGGAGCGCCCGACCACGGTGAAGGAGTCCGGGGAGGTGGGGGCTATTCTGCGGCCGGATCGACGGCATCGTAGCGGGTGTTGCGGCGGCGCAGCTGAGCGCGACCTTCGGTGGAGATGAGGGTGCCTGTGGCACCGCGGCCAAGGTTTGCGGCGTTGCCCTCATCGGTGTCGATGTGCATCTCCAGACGGTATTTTTCGGAGACGCGGACGAGGACATCGCCGAAGGTGAGGTCGCGGTCGCCCCCGGCGACGGCGACTTCGACGACGTCGCGGTCCTGGACACCGAAGTGTGCGGCGTCATCGGGCGTCATGTGGATGTGGCGCCAGGCGCAGATGACGCCCTGGTCGAGTTTGACCTGTCCGGCGGGGCCGACGAGCAGGATGCCCGGGCTGTTGGCGACGTCGCCGGAGGCGCGCACCGGGGCGTCGATGCCCAGGGCGAACTCGTCGGTGCGTGAGATCTCGAGCTGGTTGAGTGAGCGGGTGGGGCCGAGGATACGGACGGCGGGAAACTCGTTTTTGGGTCCGACGACGCGCACGGTCTCTTCGGCGGCAAACTGGCCGGGTTGGGAGAGGTCGTTTCGGGGCGTGAGCTCGTACCCGGGGCCGAAGAGGGATTCAACCGCCTCGCGGGTAAGGTGGACATGGCGTGCGGAGACGGCGACAGGGATGGGGCGTTGGTCGAGGGTGAGTTCGTCGGATTTGAGGATGAGTTTGGAGACGGCCTCGGCGATGGCGCGGCTCTCGTCGGTGCGGGCGACGAGGAGGCGAGTGCGAGCGTGGGGAGTGGAGAAGCTCTGAACGGGTTGTTCGCTGGCGAGTTGGAGCTCGCGGTTGCGGTCTTCATCAAGGCGCGCACCGAGGAAGTCGAGGCGCTGGGCGATGCGATGTCGCATCAGCGCGCTGTTTTCGCCGATGCCCCCGGCAAACACGATAGCGTCGACGCCGCCCATGATGGCGGCGTAGGCGCCGATGTATTTGCGCACGCGGTGGGCGAAGACCTGGATGGCGAGTCGGCAGTGGTCGTCGCCGTCGGCGGCGCGGGCCTCAATGTCGCGAAGGTCATTGCCGACGCCGGAGAGGCCGGCCAGGCCGCTTTTGCGGTTGAGGAGTTCGTCGAGTTGTTCGACCGTGTAGCCGTGTTCCCGCATCAGGTGGATGAGCAGACCGGGATCGATGTCACCGGTGCGGGTGCCCATGACGAGGCCTTCCAGGGGAGTGAGACCCATGGAGGTTTCGATGGAGCGGCCGAACTCGACGGCGCAGAGGCTGGCACCGTTGCCGAGGTGGCAGGTGATCAGGCGCAGGTCGCGCACGTCGGCGTCGAGGAACTCGGCGGCGCGCTGAGCGACGTAGGCGTGGCTGATGCCATGGAAGCCAAAGCGGCGCAGGCCGGGGTCGTTGGCCATCGCGTAGGGCAGCGCGTAGGTGCGGGCGCGTCGAGGGAGGGTAGCGTGGAAGGCGGTGTCAAAGACGGCGACGTGGTCGACGTCGGGGAGGAGTTTGCGGGCGGCGCGGATGCCGGCCAGGTTTGCGGGGTTGTGCAGGGGGGCGAGGCTTGCGAGTTCGTCGATGGCGTCTTCGACCTCGGTGGTGATGCGGACCGGGTGGGTGAAGCGCGCGCCGCCGTGGACGACCCGGTGTCCGACGCCGGCGATGGCGCCCGGGTTATCGAGGCGCTGGAGGAGGAGGGCGATGGTTTTTGTCAGGGCTTGCTCGTGGTCGACCGGACCGAGGTCGGTGGTGACATCTTCGCCATCAAAGCGCAGCGTGGCGTTGGGTTGGCCGATGCGTTCGATGTCCATGCGGGCGACAAAGGCACCGGTGGCGTGTTCGCGAACGTCGGCCTTGATCGACGAGCTGCCGCAGTTGATGACGAGGATCTTCATCGGTGTCTCCTGAGGAGGGGGGAATTAGGCCGGATAGCGCGCGATGGGTGCGAGAGCCGGACATGCTAAGCGTTGACTGCGGGCACCATTTCATAGCGCGGCGAGGGTGTGCAACCCGGGTGGCGACGCGATGGGGAGAGGAGCGGGGTGTGGAGGGGGAGAGTCGCGCTGCAAAGCACGTCGGTGAGGTTGCGCAGCGGGTGAAGAGCTCCAGAGACCCGGACGGTGAGGTTGCGGAGAGCTTGAGGCACCGCGCAACCGTGGGGAGTGAGGTTGTGGTGAGGTTGAGGCGCAGCGCAACCGTGATCGATGAGGTTGTGGCGAGGTTGAGGCGCAGCGCAAACGTAAGCGACGACGTTGTGGAGAGGGTGAACGCCTCGAAAACCTCGGTCGACGAGAGATTCGGGGTCACCTGACCCCACGAAAACCTCGGTCGACGAGAGATTCGGGGTCACTTAACCCCACGAAAGTCTCGGTCGGTGAGAGATTCGGGGTCACTTGACCTCACGAAAACCTCGGTCGACGAGAGATTCGGGGTCACTTGACCTCACGAAAGTCTCGGTGACCGAGGTTTTCGAGGGGTGATTCATCCTAAAAGGGTACGTCTGTAGCGTTTTCGAGACGCGTATCATCTCGCAAGAGTGGCCGGGTGGTGTTTTTGAGGGGGGGAATGTTCTCAGCGGGGCAGTGTCGTGAGTAAGATCGAGCGTGTGGCGGCGGCCAGCGTCTGGAGGGAGCGGGTACGGAGGCTGGGGGAAGGGGGAGCGGGTGTGGCGCGCGTGAGGGCGGAGAACCAGCGCTCAGGGTGAGCGTCGTTGAGGATGCCTTCGAGGCAGAAGATGGCGACATCGTGGACGCCGGCGTGCAGGGTGGCGCCGAGGTCCAGCGCGAGCTCGGTGGGGGAGCTATAGGCGGGCTCATCGCCCAGCACACCGGTACCGGTGAGGCCGATGGAGGCATGGGCGCGTGGGCCGAAGTGGGTGTGCAGATGACGTAGCAGGCGCCAGTGGATGTAGCGGGCGTCGGCCGGGGAGAGGAGGCCGCGGGAGTAGCCCGAGAGCATGGAGCCGTAGGTCATGATGCCGGCCAGCTGCCAGTCGATATGCATCCAGGGGGTGCGGGCGATGCGTTGCCAGAGGTTGTGGCCGTCGCGAAGATCATGGGCGGCGGTGGGCAGCGTGATGCCCAGGGTGGGGATGGTGAGGCGATGAAGATCGGCGATGAGTTCGTCGAGAAGGGTGCGGGCGGTGGGGAGGTCCACGGTCGGACGCAGGTGAGGTGCGTGTCGCGGGGGAGGCGCCGGGACGAAGGGGCGGAGCACGCGTTCGTGGAGGCGTTTGAGGGCGTCGAGTGGGGGCTCAAGGTCGATGGCGGCCAACGCCGGGACGGCCTCTCTGGCGAGCAGCTCCTGGATGAGGTTGCGGATATAGGGGGCGAAGAGGGGGAGGGTGGTTGTGTTGGGCCAGTAGCCCTGCTCCGGGCTGAGCAGGGGCCAGATGCCGGGCTGGAGGTCGAGCGCGCGGGCGCGGCGTATGTACGTGGCCGCCAGGTGGAGGTCGGCATCGGGGCGAAGCGCGGCGATGGGGTGGATGCGGTATCTGGCAAGCAGGCGAAGCAGCGGTGGGCTTGCGAGTTCGGAGAGGGGAAGGTGTTCGGACCAGATGCGCAGGGTGGGGGAGGGCATAAGGGGGATGTGGGGTGTGGGTGAAGGGAGGGGGGCGGTGTGTCGTGCGTGGACTCGGCAGGGAGGTCCGAGATGCGTTACACTACGGTGACAAAGGCGGTGTTCGGTTCCGGCCATGTGCGAGCAGGGCGCGCGCGTGTCGGTGGCGAGAAGGCTTATGACGAGGCGATGGCGATCACGCTCCGGTGTAGGGCGGAGATGATAGGCGGTGTGGAGACCAGGTCCATAGCTCTGGCGAAGATGCGATGGGCTGGCGAGCGAAAAGGTAGAGTGATGACTATGTGGCGGGCGTTCGGATTAAGGTTCGGGTTGGTGTCGGTGATGGTGATGGGAGCGCTGGCGGTGGGATGCAGCGATCCGGAGGTGGTGGACGGGGAGGGTGAGCCAGACGCGGAGGTGGGTGAGCCTGATGGGGGAGACGTGGGCGGGGAAGGCGATGTGGATGCCGGCGAGGAGGAGCTGGAGCGGGCGGAGATCGACGTGGAGGCGGTGCTGGAGGCCCCGGGAGAGGGCTTTGTGCGTGCGGTGCAGGTGCAGAGCGCTGAGGAGGGCATCGTCGGGGAGGTGGCGCAGGGGGTGGCGGGGGACTGGGTGCTGGAGAACGACTTCGGGCGCTATCAGATCGGTTTCGGGGAGCGTGTGGTCGGGCCGTGTTCGTGGGATGGGAACCCGATCGCGGTGAGTAGGGCGGACGAGGGGGCGGAGAGCGTGCTCGGGGAGATCTGCTTTTTGCTCAACATCGGGCAGACCTTCCGGCCGGAGGTGGTGGAGGTGTTGGAGGATGGGTCCGAGGGGCGCGCGGTGGTGGCGGTGACGGGGAGGCCTGTGCCCCTGGATTTTTTGAACGTGAGCTCGATGGTCGATGATTTTGCTCCGGGGCTTCTCGACGCGCTGGATTTTGATCCGGTTCGGGAGCTGCCTCTGACGGTGACGGTGTATTACGCGTTAACGCCTCAGAGTCGGTCGTTGCGGGTGATCACGGCGATGCGCAACGACGGGGGGGCGGCCGAATATGTGGTGGCGGCACATCTGGTGTTGTCGGGGTCGACGGGAAGTTATTTCAACCCGTTTGGGGGGCCGAAGGGGTGGGGCTATCGCATGCTGGGCAGTGATAATTTGAACGCGGATCCGGTGAGTTATCTCGGGTATTTCAATCGCCGGGGGGGATATGCAGTGGTTCCCGATGCCTGGGAGTACCTGGAGCGAGACGGGATGCCGGTGGGCGCGGGGATGCTGGCGGTGAGCGGGGCGGCGGGGCTTATACACGGCGCGACGGATTTGTTGCAGACGCTGACGGCCCCGCGTTCGCGCTGGCCGCAGACCCGGGGGTATCAGGCGATTGAGCCGGGTGCGGTGAGTTTTGTTGGCTACAGGCTCTATCCGGGAGCGGGGGCGGTGAGTTCGGTGACCGATGCAATTTACGAAGATATGGCGTTGGGAGCCTCGGAGGTGAGCGGGCGCGTGGTGGACGCGCAGGGAGAGGGCGTGTCAGGCGTGAAGGTGAGCGCGTTGCGCGATGGCGATCGCGCGTTTGTGGCCGGGTGGACCGACGCGCAGGGGGGCTTTGCTTTTGATCTTCTGGAGGGGAGCTGGGAGCTGCGCTTTCGCGACGATGGTGTGCTCACGCGCGTCTCGGATGTGGAGGTCGGCGGTGAGGATGTGGCGCTGGGTGAGGTGGCGTTAAGCGAGCCCGGGGTGATGGCCATTCAGGTGAGGGACGCAGCAGGGGAGCCGGTTCCGGCGCGTGTGGTCATTGCCTGTGTGAACGACTGTGGTGATCGGCGCGAGGATAGTCGGGAGCGCGACGCGGGCCTTGCGCCGCCCTACGGGTGGTTGCGCATCGAGGAGTTGGGGGTGGGCGGGCAGGCGACGCTGAAGATGGCACCGGGGGAGTACCGGGTCAGCGTAAATCGGGGGATGACCTGGTCGGTGTGGCCCTCGGATGCGACGTTGACCGGCGGGGAGCCGGTGAGTGTGGTCGCCGGTGAGGAGGTTGTGGTGGAGGCGGAGATCGCCGAGGTCATCGATACGAGCGGTGCGCTCAGCGCGGACTTTCACATTCACGCGATGTACTCGCCGGACTCCAACGTCTCGGAGGAGCAGCGGGTGCTGGACTTTATGGCCGGCGGGCTCGATGTGATGGTGAGCAGCGACCATGACGCGATCAGCGATTTCGGGGCGGCGATTGTGAGGCTGGGGGCGCAGGCGCAGATTGCGAGTGTGGTGGGAAGCGAGATCACGACGTCGAACCTGGGGCATATCAATGCGTTTCCGTTGCAGCGGGACGCTCAGGCGCGTCGTGGTGGGCCGCTGGACTGGAGCAATGACGGTGGTCTGCATCTGACGCTGCAGGAGGTCGTGGATCGGACGCGGGAGCACCCCGGGGAGCAGGTCATTCAACTCAACCACCCGAAGAAGCCGATGGGCGCGATCGGGTTGTTGGAGGCGGATGTGATAACGGGGCAAAGTTTCGCAGATCCGGCGGCGCGGCGGATGACGGACGCGTTTGTGGATGAGGTCAGCGGCGATACGGGGCTGTGGACCGATGATTTTGACGCGATCGAGGTGCTCAACGGGTTTAGCGAAGGTGACTTCTGGAGCTCGATGCGCTGGTGGCTTGCGATGGTGGGACGCGGGTTTTCACCGACGGCGACAGCGGTCAGTGATACGCACGGGGTGTACGGGAGTCTGGCCGCGAGTCCGCGCAGCTTTGTGATGGTGGATCAGGGGCGAGATAGCGCGCAGACGATGTCGATCGAGCATCTGGTGGAGCGGATCAAGGAGGGGGCGTTGGTGGGGACGACCGGTCCCTTTATGCAGGTGGAGGCGGTCAACGGGGCCCAGGAGAGTGCCGGGCCGGGCGATGTGCTGGATGCGGCTTCCGGGACGGTGACGCTGCGTGTGACGTTGCAGCTGACCGACTGGGTGGATGTGGACCGGCTCGACCTCTATATGAACGTGCCGGCAGAGGGGCTGGTGGGGGCGCCGGGAGAGGCGGTGGAGGAGGCGTTGGCACCAACCCGACAGGTAGATGTGGTGTGGGATGAGGCTTCGCACCGGGAGTTGGTGGCGCAGGGAGCCCGGGCGCATTATCGCTGGCGGCAGGAGGTGGAGGTGGAACTGGAGGTCGAGCGCGATAGCTACGTGGTGGTGATCGCGCGCGGTGCGAATGGGCGAACGATGGTGCCGGTGCTGGCCAGTTCGGTGAAGCCGATGGCATTCTCGAACCCGGTGTTCCTGGATGCCGACGGGGGTGGGTATGATAATCCGCCGCTGGCGTCGTATCGTCAGGAGCTTCTGGAGGCGCGCGCCAGCGGGGAGGCGGTAGGGCAGCGGCGCGGAGCGCTGGTGGCGCCTGTGATTCGGCCTGGCGAGGAGGTTCGCGCGGAGCATTTTACAGGGCTGATCAATGCCTTGAGTTGTGGTCACGGCGGCGAGGAGGCGACGCATGTGCACGGTCATCACCACGATCATGGGCATGAGCATGAAGGCGGTCATCATCATCACCACGGGGGGAAGGCCGGGCATGTGCATTGAGAGGATGGGCGGGGGGATTCGTTGACATGGGAAGGGGCCCGGCGCTAGGTTCGGGCGCACGTTTGTTAGAAAAGCGGTGAAAAGGTGGGTTCATCTGCGGTGCGGATGTGCCCTGGTCATAAACGCGTGCGGAAGGCGCGACGGAGGTTCGGATGGGAGCAGTGTTGGTCGTGTTGGGCGTGATGTTTCTCGGGGTGGTGGTCCTCGTGGTGTTCGGGGTGGGGATTTACAACAAGCTGGTGACGCTGCGGAATCGTTTTCGCAATGCGTTCTCGCAGATCGATGTGCAGCTGAAGCGACGCTACGATCTGATTCCTAATCTTGTGGAGACGGCGAAGTCCTTTATGGCGCATGAGCGCGAGACGCTTGAGGCGGTGATTCAGGCGCGGAATGCGGCGCAGTCGGCCAACCAGCGCGCCGCCCAGAACCCGGGGGATGCCCAGGCGATTCAGGGGCTGATGGGGGCGGAGGCGGCCTTGACCGGCTCGCTGGGTAAACTCTTTGCGCTTTCGGAGGCGTATCCGGAGCTTAAGAGCGACAAGACGATGAGCGGGTTGATGGAGGAGTTGACCTCGACGGAGAACCGTATCGCGTTTGCGCGTCAGGCGTTTAACGACGCGGTGACGACGTACAACACGGCGCGGGAGAGTTTTCCGGCGGTGCTCTTTGCGCCGACGCTGGGCTTTCAGCCGGCGATGCTCTTTGAGATTCAGAACCCGACGGAGCGTGAGGCCGTGCGTGTGAGCTTCGGCTAAGCGAGGTGGGGGAGGGGGGATAGTGATGTGCTGATCAGGCGACAAACGACGTGATGCGAGTGGTCAATGATGGACTTCTTTGAGCAGCAGGATTCGGCCAGGCGCAACACGACGTATTTGATCGTGCTCTTTGCGATGGCCGTCGTCGCGTTGACCACGGTGATGTATTTGCCGGTCTATCTTGTTGACTATCACATCACGGGGGGACGCTTTGAGACCGAGATGGTGATGGTCGACGGGCGCTACCTTGCCCTTGAGGTGCTGGACTATTTTCAGTGGCGGCTGGTGGGGTTTTCGTTTCTGGTGACGGCGTTGGTGGTGGGGCTGGGGAGCTACTATAAGATCTCGCAGCTTGGGGAGGGGGGGAGCAGCGTGGCGCTGGAGTTGGGCGGGGTGGAGGTGGATGCACGCAGTGAGGATCCGCTGCGTCGCAGGCTCTACAATGTGGTGGAGGAGATGTCGCTGGCCTCGGGGGTGGCGGTTCCGCTGGTGTATGTGCTTCCCGATGAGGTGGGGATCAACGCGTTTGCAGCGGGCTATACGATCAATGATGCGGCAGTGGCGGTGACCCAGGGAGCGCTGGAGGCTCTGACGCGCGATGAGCTGCAGGCGGTGATTGCGCATGAATTTTCGCACATCCTCAACGGGGATATGCGGCTGAACATCCGACTTATCGGAGTGGTGCACGGGATCTTGCTAATCTCGATGGCGGGTCGGGGAATGCTGGAGATGATCTGGCGAGGGGGAAGTCGGCGGGGTGGCAAGGGTGGGGGAGGAGCGATTGTTTTTATCGGGGGTGTGGGCCTTTTGCTGGCGGTGGGGGGCTGGCTGGGGGTGATGTTCGGGCGCATGATCAAGAGTGCGGTGTCACGCCAGCGGGAGTATCTGGCCGATGCGGCGGCGGTGCAGTTTACGCGCAATCCGGCGGGGCTTGCCGGGGCGTTGAAGAAGATTGCAGCGCACCAGGCGGGCTCAGGGCTCTTCTCTCCGCACGCCGAAGAGGTCAGTCATATGTGTTTCGGGCGGGTGAGCAGCCGCTTTACGATGACGATGACCGGGTGGTTTGAGTCACACCCGCCCCTGGAAGAGCGGATTCGGCGGTGGGACCCGGGCTATCACCCCTCGCAGCTTGACGCGATTCGGTCGCAGCTGGAGCGAGGCCAGGCCCGGGCGGGCCTGGCGATGGCCAGTGCCTCGGCCACGGGGGCTACGGTGGGGGCGGAGGTGGGCGGAGCGATGATGATGGCGGCAGCAAGGCCCGGAGAGCCTGCTTTGAGGTCGGGAGTCGGGCCGGGGGCGCAGTCGCATGGTTCGAGCGGAGGAAATGATTGGAGCGGGCAGTCTCGGGAGCTGAGTTATGCGGTGGGCGCCGAGGAGATCGTCGCTATGATCGGAAACCCGAGCCCGGAGCGGCTGGTGTACTGCTCGTCGCTTCTGGGGGAGTTGCCGCGTCCGATCATGGAGGCGCGCAGCGATGTGATGGGAGCGACGGCGCTGGTATTCGCGTTGTTGATGGACGAGCGCGAAGAGGGGCGTCGCCCTCAGATCGAGCTCCTTCACGCGGAGACCTCACCGGCGATCCTTCGGAAGGTGCGCAGGCTCTGGGAGCATGTTTCGGCGTTGGATGCGGAGTTTCGGTTGCCGCTGGTGGACCTGCTCTTTCCAACCTTGAGGCGGATGACACCGGAGCAGTACCTGAGCTTTCGGGAGCTGGTTGGCGGGCTGATCTATGCGGATGAGCATGTGACCCTGTTTGAGTTTGTGGTGCAGAAGGTGTTGATGCATCGCCTGGAGGTGGCGCTGGGGAATCCGGGGCGCCGAACCACACAGTTTGTGGCGATGCGGGCGATGTTGCCGGAGCTTCAGGTGTTGTTGAGCGCGTTGGCGATCATGGGACATGATCACATGAGTGAGGCACGGGGGGCGTTTGATGCGGGACGCTCAGCGTTACCGCCAGCGTTTGCAGGAGAGCTTGTGTTTCAGGAGGGGGCGGTGAATCTTCAGCAGGTCGGTGCGGTGCTTGATCGTTTTTCGCAGGCTTCGTTGCAGATCAAGCGGCACGTGATCAACGCTGCGGCGTTTTGCGTGTTGGGCGATGGGCGGGTGAGGTTGGAGGAGGTGGAGATGTTGCGGGCGGTGTGTGATGTGCTCGATTTGCCTCTGCCGCCCCTGGTGCCCCAGGCCACGCGTCGTGTGTGAGGCGCGCCGGTGGCTGGCCAGTTGCTTTGCGTTCATCGTTGCTTAGGTTCGCGCTCGTTCGACTGATTCGTACACACACGCACGAAGGAGTTGCTATGAGCGAAACCGTCGATAAGGCGACCCTGTTGGAAGGGCTCAACGAAGACCTGGCCCACGAGTACCAGGCCATCATCATGTACAACACGTATGCGGCGGCGGTGAGCGGCATTCACCGAAAGGAGCTTCAGGGCTTCTTCCAGGAGGAAGTTGCCGATGAGTTGGAACACGCCAAGTTCCTCGCCGATAAGATCACCGCACTGGGCGGTACGCCGGTGACCCGGCCCGCTGAGGTGACCTATACAACCGACCCGCGGGAGATGCTGGAAAACGTCGTCGAGGCCGAGAGCGAGACGGTCACGCGCTACGTCAAGCGCATGAAGCAGGCCGAGGCCTACGGGGATTACGGTCTGGCGTCGATGTTGGATACGATGGTCGCCGATGAGACACGCCACAAAGAAGAGAGCGAGAAGATCCTTCGCGGACAGTGGGGCTCATGAGCCCGCTGTGAGAAGGGGGCGGCCGAGGCCCCTGAGAGCATAAAAAAGCGCCGCCGGCACATCGTGCCGGCGGCGCTTTTTTATGCCGCTTGAAGGGGAGGCTGGCGAGAGACGACGGGTCTGAATCAGGCGCTTGCATCGGACTGAGTGCGGTGTTCGATCAGGGTGGTATGGATGGCGTCGAACTCCGCCGGGGGAAGCTGCCAGGCATCTTCCGGGCAGTCGATGCGGGGAACGCGGGAGGCGCGCCAGACTTCCGGTTCCGGGTCGAAGGTCATCAGATGGACGGGGGCGTGGTAGGGCGGGTCGATGGTGAGAACCCAGCCCAGAGTGAGGTCTTCAGGGGACTCCCAGCGGTTGAGCTCGACACGGCGAAGCTCGGCGATAGGCCAGGAGGTGCGGTCGAGGATCAGGCGCGCGTTCGTCGCGCGAAGATCGGCTTCCTCTTCAACTTCGCCGCGGGCGATGATTCGGAAGCGAGCGCCGTGCCACATGGGTCGCCATGCGCGAACCAGGGGGAGAATCCCCAACAGACCCAGGGCGGCGAAGGCGGCAGGTTGGGCCCAGGGGTGAACCCGAAGGGGGTTCTGTGTGATGTCGAAGAGGGAGAGGATGCAAAGGATGGCCAGCCCTCCGATGAAGACGCCGGGAGGCCCCAGAGTGGCGGCGATTTCTCCGCCTGTGAGGATTTGCCAGCCTTCGCGGATGCGGTAGCAGCGCACGCGAACCCGATCTTCGGGGGGCCGACTGGGGGCGGCGGAGTCATCGAAGATCGAGGGGGCATCCTCGTCGGGTTCGTTGGCTTCTGGAGCTTCTGGTGAGAGCGTCGCGTCGTCGAGTGGCGAGCGGGATCCGTGCTCGTCATCGGGAGCATCCTCCGCAGCGTGGTACTCGCCGATTGTGGCCAACGCGTCGTCGGTGGACACCGTCGAGGCGGGGGCGGTCTCCGGGGCGTCCAGGGATTCGGGAGCTTCCGGCGGGACCTCATCGACGGCGGTCGGTGTGGTGTGGTCGACGGGCTTTGCTTCGCTGTCCCGAGTGAGCAGTTGGGTGACGACCTCGTCGGTCATCGGGGCGGTGGGGCCGGGGAGGTCGATCTCGTTCTCGTTCTCGTGCTCGTACTCGATCTCGATCTCGTTCTCGTTCTCGTTCTCGTTCTCGTTCTCGTTCTCGTTCTCGTTCTCGTGCTCGTACTCGATCTCGTGCTCGTGCTCGTGCTCGTACTCGTGCTCGTTCTCGTTCTCGTACTCGTGCTCGTACTCGTTCTCGTTCTCGTACTCGTTCTCGGCCTCGTTCTCGTACTCGTTCTCGGCCTCGTTCTCGTACTCGTACTCGTACTCGTTCTCGGCCTCGTGGTGGAACGCGTTCTCGAGCGCGTTTTGAGGCTCGGGGCGGGGGGGGCGGGCGTCTTCCCTGGCGGAGGGAGAGGAGGCGGTGTCGAGGAGGCCTCCACCGAGGAGGCCAGCACCGATGAGGCCTTCGCGGGCGCGGGCGCAGAGATCGTCGAGCTCGGTGAGACCTTCGAGGGTGGTATCGATGCCTTCGCGGTGCAGGATGAGAAGATCGTCCCAGACGCCTTGAAGTTCATTGACGCGTCGGCGTTGATCTTCCCAGAGTTCGGCGATCTCGGCCTGGGCGGCGCGTCCGCGGTCGAGGTCGCCTTCGGAGATCATGGATTCGAGGGCCTCGACGTCGGCCTCGCGACGACTCTCCAGATCGAAGACGATCGCTTCGAGGAGGCGCTCCAGGGCCTGCGGGCCGTCGTCGGCCAGGGCGCGCGCAGCCTGGCGAGCATCGTCGAGGAGGGCGTTGAGACGCGCGAGGTTCTCGGCGAGCTGCTCGGGGTCGTGGCTGGCGAGGTCGGAGTCCTGGTCTAAGAACCAGGTGTGAATGAAGTTCTCGATCTCGGCAGCGGTCACCGCGGTGGTGCGGGGGCCGATCAGAGTACCGGCGAGCGCTTCAGGGCTTTTGAGCTTAAAGGGGGCGCGGAGCTCGGCGACGGGTAATGCGAGCCACAGGGGGATATGCCGGCAGGTTCGGGAGAGGCGTCCCTCGAAGTCTTCGAGGGCGTCGGCCAGCTCGGCGCGGAGATCGTCGAGGTCGTCGTCGAGGCCCATGCGTGTGCGTCGCAGGATATCGAGGCGTCGGTGAGCGTCGTCGGTCAGTAGGGCCATGCCAGCGCGGGGAGAAAGAAGGTTGAAGGTGGGGCCGCCGTCGCGGTTGGCGGGAGTGTGCCACCAAGGTCAAAGCGCGCGCAAGGTGGCCTGCGCGCCGGGGTGTCAGAAGTAGTGGATGGAGACGATGAGGACCATCATGTTGGCGCAGGCGTGGAAGATGGTGGGAGCGATGATGGAGTCGGATCGCTCGCGCATCCAGCCGAAGATCAATGAGGGGAAGAAGACCGCAGCGCGGGAGGCGATGATGGCACCGCCCACCGGGACGAGGAGGTGACCCAGGGCGAAGAGGGCGCTGGTGAGCCAGTTGGCAAGCGAGAGGCCTGCGAATCGCCGGGGCTGGCCGTGAGCATCGCACAGGATCTGGCTGAGGCGGGTCTGCAGGTAGCCGCGGTAGAAGATCTCTTCGGGGAGAGCGACGAGAAGCAGGTGGGTCAGCGCCCAGAGCACAAGCCAGCCGAAGCCGCGCTTAAGGGGCAGGGGCTGGCCGGGGGCGACGCTCTCGGTGGCGGAGGTTATGGGGGCGTTGTCGAGGGAGAGTTCGATCGAGGAAAGGGTTTGCGGATGGGCGTGTGGGTCGAGGGGGGGCAGGGTGAAGCGGGTCAGCGGGGCGGTGGGGGTGAGCTCCCAGACGAGGCGCTCATCGTCGGTGGGCCGGGCCAGACCGGAACCGAGGGGCTGCCAGTGGATGGGCCGATCGGCGCGGGCGATCAGGGTGGGGGGCGGCGTGTCGTCGGTAAAGTCGGCGATTTCCAGGTGGAGGGCGCGGCGGTTCACCCAGACGCGGGCGCCGTCCTTCTGAAGTTCGGGGGGACGGCGCTCAAGCGAGGGAGACCACTGGCGCAGGTTGTGGATCGAGGGATGGAAGTCGCGCTCCAATGCCTGCCGCTCCCAGACGTGGTTGCCCAGGGCGAAGAGGGGAAAGACGAGGGCGCTGACGCCCAGACCAAAGAGAATCTGACGCGGGGGGATGCGATCGAGATCGATGCCGAAGTCGGCCGGCGATGCGCCGATGCGACGGATCGCAAGGTGGGCCAAACCAAAAAAGACGAGGCCGACGATGGCCACGAGGTTCTGCGAGAGCAGGGGCAGAAGGGGGCTTAAAAGACTCAGCGCGATGATCGTCAGAAGTGCCAGGCCAAAGACGCCCAGGGGCTCGCGCCAGTGAGGTGTTGAGGCAGGCTCAGTCATCGGAGTTAGCCCGTGGGGCGGGTGCCTTCAGCGTTATTTCGCGCAGGGCGCGCACGCTTCGGGTGAAGATGCGCGGGCCGTCGGTGCCTACCGCCAGCGCGCCGCGGGGAGCGAGTGCCGCCCGGGTGGCCAGACCTGTACGTGGGTCGAGGCTGGTGAGGAGGGGCGGGGCATCGCTGCGGCGCACCAGGACCAGCAGGGCGTCGTCGGTGGTGGCCAGAGAGGGGTTGTCGACGCCGACGGTCATTGTGATTCTTTGCGTCCCGTCGGTGGTGCTGAGGGCATGGAGGGTGTCGCCGATCTTGAAGACGAGAAGTTCGAGAGAGGGGAAGCTCTGGCCGGAGTTGGGTTGTGGTTTGTCGGGGAGCGTGAGCTGCCAGTCGATCTCCAGGGTCTCCAGGTTCCAGGCGCTCAGCACCGGGTCGCCGTCGGCCGGGACAAAGAAGACGTGGGTGGGGCTGGAGGCGTAGAAGGCGGTGCGACCGCCGCGGGCGCCAAAGGCGCGGTGGCGCATCTCCACGCCGGTGAAGGGATAGCGGAGGGTCAGGCCGTTGATGTCAGCACCCACAAGAGCCGGGCCCACTCCCACCAGGTCGATGCCCGACCAGAAGTTCATCGTGCCCTCGAAGATGATGTCGCCGGAGTCCTGGTGCGCGCAGAGGGCCTGGGTGCCGCCCTGCCAGCGGGTGCCGGCGCAGACAAACTTCTGATCGACGTGGGTCAGAAAGGAGCCGCGGAAGTTGGCCGTGAAGTTATCGCCCTGATGCTGGCGGTCGATGCGCTGCTGCCAGAGGAGTTCGCCCGTGTCGTTGTAGGCGACCAGGCGAAGATCGGTGGCGCGGGAGTCCGTGGGGCGCGGGAGGCTGTAGGCGACCAGTCGCATGGGGGGAGCGCTTAAGGTGAGAGCGGCCTCCGGCTCGCACCCGAAGAGGGTGGCGTCGGCCTCATCGTGGTCGAGGGGCCAGGCGCGGGGGCTGCCCTCAGGCTCAAAGAGCTCGTGGCAGCGGGGATAGAGGGTGGGCTGGCCAACCTCGGTGGGATGCATGGGGAGGGCATCGGGATTGCGGAGGTCGACGGGCTCCGGGGGGGCCCAGGTGGCCTGCGGGATCTCGGAGACGGCGACGTCGTCGCTCGGGGCCGATGCGCCCTGCGGGTCAGCCGGCGCATCGCAGGCCACAAACGCCAGTGCGGCGCTCAGGCTCATGGCGAGTGCGTAGATGTGAGGCGCGCGCGGGAGACGAGGGGATGGGTGGAGGCTCATGGACAGGTCCAGGTGTGCCAGGTGGTGTGGGGGTGCTCAAGCCAGGGGCGAAAGAGAGGATCCTGGAGGAGGCAGCCGGAGTGTCCGACGATGATCAGCTTACGGCGGGCGCGGGTCAACGTGACGTTGAGGCGACGCGGGTCGCTCAGGAAGTCGCCAGGCCGCTCGCTCTTGACGAGGCTGGCGATGATGACGTCGCGCTCGCTGCCCTGGAAGCGTTCGACAGTGTCGATGTCGATGGAGGTCCCTTCGGGCAGGGTGAGCTCGTCTGCGACGAGCGTGCGCAGCAGGTGGACCTGGGCACGGAAGGGGGAGATGACGCCGACCGAGAGGGAGGGAGCGCGGTCGATGAGTACGCTGAGAAGTTCAACCACAGCGCGGGCCTCTTTGAGGTTGGTGCGGGCGTCTTCGGTGCCGCGTACGTCCAGAAAGGCCACCGGCTCATCGCTTGCCAGGGCGGGGTGGAGGAGGTCGACCCGGGGCAGGTGTCGGTCTTCGACGTGGGGGGCGGCCTGGAGTTTATTGTCGTAGAAGGTCTCGGCCGGGAAGCTCATGATGGGGCGGTTCATGCGGTACTGCACCTGGAGCATGTGTACCGGGAGGCCGACGGAGGCCAGGCGTTCAAAGAGGCTGCGGTCGAGGCCGGCCAGGCCGGCCTGCTGCAGGTCGTCGTTGAGCTTAAATGGGCTATGGTCGGCTGTGATGAAGGCCGAGAGGGCACGTTCGCTGGAGACGATCGGGGGGAGCTGGGCGTGGTCGCCCACGAGCACGAAGCGGTGTGCCAGTGAGATCGGGCCCAGTGCCAGCGGTTCGGTGAGCTGGCTGGCTTCGTCGACGATGGCGACATCGAAGGCGTAGCGGTCGCGCTGGCGCTCAAAGAAGGCGATCAGCGGGGATCGCAGTGCGCTGTGGGTGGTGGTCGCGATGATGGTGGCGCGGCCCACAGCTTCGCCCAGGCGGTTGAGGCTTGTGTGGGCGTGGGCCAGATCGTCGGCGAAGTAATGGTCGGGGTTGAGGCCACGTTCCTGAAGCGCGCGGGCGACCCGGGGGCTTTTGGCGGCGGAGCCGATGCGCAAAAAATGGGGGTGATGTCCGCGCTGGTCGCCGGCCTCCAGCAGCTTGATAAGCATCGTGTCGACGGCGGTGTGGGTGAGCGCGGCGAGGAGGACGCGCTGGTCGCGGTCGGCGGCTTCGAGGGTGAGATGGGCGATGACGGTGGTTTTTCCGGTGCCGGGAGGGCCCTGGATGAGCGCGCCGGTGGGGGCACAGAGGGCGTGTTCGATGGCGTTGCGCTGAGGAGCGTTGAGGGCGTCGAAGGTGGCCGGGTGGAGGTTGGGCGTAGCGCCCTGGCCACGCATGGCGTTTTGAGCGGCGGGCGTGGTGGGGCGGACCAGGACCTCGAGAAGATCGCGTCGTTGCTCGCGAAGCACGCGGTAGAGAGCCTGATGGGCGCTGCGGTAGCCCAGGCGTGCGGGGGGCAGATCGGCGATGTATCCCGGGCCGCTGAGGGCCTCAGGGAAGTGGGCGGCGCGCAGGCGAAGTTCCAGGCTGTCGTCGTCCACCGAGACGCAGCGGCCGCGCAGGATATGGGAGGCGTCGACATCACCGCGGTGGATGAGCAGGGCGTCGCCCGGGGAGAAGATCTGCAGGTTGTTGCCGCGCAGGCGAGCGCGGTCGGGGTGGCCTTCGACCGGCTCCAGGTGAAGATCAGCCGAGGCCAGACCGGCCTCCACGCGCTCGGAGAGGCGCTGGGGCTCGAAGATGGCGCCCAGGGCTGCGTGATCACTCCAGCGCTCCATCGCGACCAGGCGGCTCATGTGGGCGTGGTAGGCGCGGGCCTGGCGCACGAGTTCCGGATCGGTGGAGGGCCAGGCAAACACGCCGTAGTCGGGCTGGGGGGCCAGGCCGAGAAGTTCGGACTGAGCTTTACAGCGGTCGCGACGAAAGCGGCAGGTGCCCTGGCGGCACAGCGCAGGCTCCTCCATGTAGTAAGGCGCGCGGTAGGCGAAGGCCGGGTCGACCTGCGCGCGGTAATGGGCCACGAGATCGTTTCGGGCGTGGAGGATGCGACGTTCGCGATCGATATCGTTAAGGGGGGCCTGGCGCATGGTGCCGTCGCGCGAGTAGAGGAGGTGGCCGGTCATCGGGAGGCTCTCGGCCCTGGCGAGCTCCTCCCAGAGAAGGGCGTAGCTGCGAACCTGGCCGATGTGATCGTCCCAGGGTTTGCCGCTTTTAAGCTCGATGATCTGCACACCTTCGTCGGGGTTTTCGACGACGAGGTCAATGCGACCTTCCAGGCCGTAGCGCGAGGAGAAACGGGTGGCCTCAACGTGGCGACCGCTCCAGCCGACGCGGGCGGCACCGGGGCCCGACGCGCTGTGGGTTCGCGGGGCGGTGAGCCGGCGCATATGATCAAAATGGGTGCGGGCCTGAACTTCGAGGGAGGCCAGGGTGGCGTCGTCAACGCCGGCGGCCAGAAGGTCGAGGCGAAGGTCGGGGAGGCGGCTCTCCAGAGAGGCTTCGAAGCTCAGAGGTTCAGGGGCGGTGAGATCTTCGAGCATGCCGTGAATGAGGTTTCCGAAGGCCAGGTGGTGGGTCAGATCGCCGGGGTCGCGGGCGTCGACGAGGACGCGCTGGGGGCAGCCCTGGGCTTTGAGCACGTCGCTCACCGAGACGGGCCAGGAGGGCTCGACGATGGGCAGCGTGTTGGCACCGGCGGTCAGGAAGGTTCGCCCTCGGGAGTCGTGCAATGGCGAGGCGTCGATGAGGTTGAGGCGCGCGCCCTCCCAGAGGTTTCGGGCGCTGTTATAAACCTCACTGTGATGGCGAGCGTAAAAGAAGACGCCAACCGAGCCCTCCTCGCCGTGGTCCAGGGTAAAGCGCAGGCCGGGCCCCTGGCGGGGATGCTCAAAGTGGTCGAGGTCGCGCACCACACCGCCGAGGATCGTGACCGGGGTATCGTCGGAGTCGCCTGCGTCAGGCAGCGCATCAAAGCCCTCGGAGGTCCGAAAGCGAAGCCCGGCCAGGAACTCATCGATGGTCTGGGGACGGCGCGCCGGGTCGGGGCTGATGGCGCGCTCCAGGGTGCCGATGGCAAAGGAGGGGATCGTCTCGAAGTTGGGGCGTGCGGCCGTCGCCTCCCGGGGGGGAAGCGTCAGAAAGAGCAGCACGCGCGCCAGGCCCTCGATGTCGGTGAGTGGCGAGGGGGAGGCGACATTTCGGGGAAGCGCAGCCCATTCGCCCAGGCCGACCGCGGAGAGCCGACCCGTGGTCGGCTCATAGAAGACGCGCTCGGGGCCGAGCGCGCCGTGCACCACGCTGCGGCGGTGGGCCGACTTCAGCGCAAGCGCAAGAGGTGTGATGGCGTCGACCGCGGCCGAGAAGGTCAGGCGCTCCAGAGCCGCGTTGGCCAGGAGCTCGCCGCCGGGATAGGGAGCGCAGAGGTAGAGGGCGTTATCATGCAGCCACCAGCGCTGCGGGGCGTTGAGGCCGGGGTGATGGGCGGTGGCAGCGTGGCGTAACGCCACGGAGACTCTCAGAAGCCCGCCTGAAGCCTCGTGCCGCCAGACCACGTACTCCCCCTCCTCGTCGCGGTCCATGAGCCAGACGGGGCTATCGCGTAGCTCCCAGCGGGGTGGTTGGTCGAGGAGGGAGGTGGGGAACTGGTGCATCTGCGGGGTCGCTTGCGTCGGGGGCCAGAAGTGCGGGCTCATCGGCGCGCCACTCTACTGATGGGGCAGAGGGGCAGCAAGGCAGATGCGAAAAGTCGGGCTCACTCCTCGGTGTCGACCGCCGGAAAAAGCACGAGGGTGCCGGGAGCGTGTCGGACAACCCCGCGGGCCACGCCACCTAAAAACCATTCGGCGACCCGGGAGCGGCCGGTGCAGCCCAGGAAGATGATGTTGGCGTCGAATTCCTCGGCTGTTGCCAGAACTTCGTGGGAGGGGTAGCCGGGGCGGACCTCGGTGGTGAGCTGAGCTCCGAGATCGAGGGCGTCGGCCAGGCGATCGAGCTGGGCACGCGCGACCTTCTGGGTTTCTTCAAGGTGGGTGACCAGTGCGGCCGGATAGGCGCTGGGCTCGACCAGCGAGGGAGTGGAGCGAGGGAGTTCGATGACGTGCAGGACGTTGAGGTGCCCTCCCTGGTTGCGGACCGTGTCGGCGGCGAGCTCGACAGCACCGGTGGCCGAGGGGCTGAAGTCGGTGGGAGCGAGCGCGCGGGCATCGCCCTCCCAGGCAAAGCCGTCAGGGTGCACAATCGCAAGCGGGCAGGGGGGGCGGTGGGCCAGGCGCTCGGCGGTGGATCCCATGATCAGGCGCGAGAGTTGGCCGCGCCCGGAGACGCCGACGACCAGCCAGTTGGCTTTGTTGAGCTGAGCTGCATGCACAAGCGCACCGGCCGGGGCGCCGATCTGAATGGAGATCTCAACGTTGATACCGAAGGTTTCGACCTGGCTCATCCACTCGCGAAACTCGTCGCGGAGCGCGTCGGTGGCATCTTTGTCACCGCCGCCGGAGGCCACCCGCAAGAGCGAGAGCTCCTCGGGGCTGATGGCGTGCACGCCCACCAGACGCACCGGGCGACCATCCTGCTGATGCAGACGCGCCAGGCGCGCGGCCCAGCGGGCGGCGGGGATGCCATGTTCGGAGAGATCGCTGCCGAAGAGAATCGTGGTCATTCAAAACTCCAGTGTGTCGCCAATCATCAGAGGGCCGAAGTCATTGTGGCCCCATTATAGTGGTAATGAGGAAGACCAAAGCAAGGGCAGGTCGGCAATCGGAGGGTCAGGGGCGGTTTAACTTTACAGCGGAGGCGGGCGTTCGTAGCGTCTGGCCGCGACGACCCGCACACCCCAACGAGGCGTTATGATTCACGAGAGCATGTTCTCCCGACAACAGGTCTATCCGGCAGTCTTTGTGGGGCGAAGCTCCGCGGAGATTGCGCGCCGTTACAGCCAGCGATTCAAGCGTCTGGCCGACGCGGGATTTGAGATTCATGTGCTGGCAGCGGATGACGGTGGCTTCGATGCACTTCGGCGTCAGGGGGTGCAGTGTAAGGCGATTCCGGTGGCGAGCCCGCGTAATGCAGCGGCGCTGATGGGGGCGTATTTCATCGTTCAGGGGGTGATGCTCGAGCTGAGGCCTGTGCTGGTACACATCTTCTCGCATCGGCTGGCCTGGCTGAGCGCGTTTGCGGCTCGCCAGGCCGAGGTGCCGGCGTTGTTTGTGACTCTGGAGTATCACTGGCTTGAGGAAGAGCCGGTGCATCTTCCGCTGGGGCCGATGGCGCTGGTCACCTCCAATGAGGGTGTGCGAGCGGCCGAGGAGCGCATCAACGCGGTGGTGGGCTACCCCTGGCGTAAGGTGATGTTGCAGGCGTATGAGCGCCTCGGCACGCAGGTCGATCGTTATGTGGTGACGACGGAGTTTGATTTTCGCCTGCTTCAGGACCTGGGGCTGGTGGCACCCTCGCGCCTGGAGGTGGCGGTGGGGGGCGTGGGCGTTGATGTGACACGTTATCGGCCGGCCAGCGGCGATCAGGACGAGGCGCGTCAGCGAGCGCGCGAGGCGCTCGGGTTGCCGACGCATTGGCGACAGGTAGTCGGGTGGGTGGGGCCGGTGAGTAGGCGCCATGGGGCCGACGATCTGGTGGCGACCGTCAAGGCACTGCGCCGCACGCACCCCTCGCTGGGCTGGGTGATCGCCCCCCGCGGGACGCTTGCCGACGGGCAGGCTCGCCGCCTGCGGCGGCTCGCGGACCGCGGCTGGGTGCGGCTGGTTCACGGGGAACGCAAGACCGACGCGAATTTCTACCAGGCGCTCGATGTGATGGCGTGTTTTGGCACGACCTCCACGCCCATCGACGGTGTGCTGGAGGCCGGGGCCTGCGGCGTGCCGACGGTGGCGTACAATACGCCGGCGACGCGTTCCTTGATCGTCTCGGGAAGCACGGGAGAGCTCGTCCTTGAAGGCGATCAGCCCACGTTGACGAGTGTGCTCAGCGCCCGGCTGCGCGCTCCGGAGCTGCTCCGGGGCCAGGGCACGAAGATGCGCGAGCGGGTCGAAACGTTCTTTCGTCGCGAGAGCAGCGATGACCAGATGCTACAGCTCTACGATGCGGTGCTCGGCGCAAAGCTCGTCACCTCGTAAGCCCGGGAGCATCGTCCGAAGGCCGCGCGAGAGTGCCTGGGGGCCGACGCACACGGGGGGCTTTAAAGGCGCGTTGTTCTTGGCATGATGGCGGTCACGACCGTCAACGTGCATCTTCGGATGCGCGCCGGTGGAGGAAGGTGCTCAGGGGGTCTCAAATTCAAAGTGAAGCTCGCTGATCGGCGCGTCCAGGGTGCGGGTCTGCTCGTCGTTGGCGTTGAGACGCGCGCCGATTTTCACGGGGAATTGCGACGCTTTGAGTTTGAGGTCGACGGGGCTAAAGCCCTGGGAGTTGCCGTTGAGGAGCACCCGGAGCGCGGGGGGAGAGGTGGTTACCCGCAGGGTGTAGGTGGCCTCGGTCGGCGTCTGCTCCTCAAGAGCCTCGGCCCGGGCGCTCCGGGGGACCTCGGTGGGCGACATCAGCAAAAAGGCCGCCGCGCCAGCAAGCGCCAGCGCGATGAGACCGAGCCCCAGCAAGGGAGGGGCGGACTTTTTGGCTCCCGGGGTCGGAGTGCGGTGGGCACCTGCCCGGGGGGGCCGAGGCTGGATCGGTCCCGAAGCGGGGGAGGCGGGGCGGGGCTGGGTGGACGTCGCGCTTGTGATTGCGGGCTCGGGCGCAACCTCAACGGCATCGGGGATGTCGTTGTAAGCCTCCGAGGGCAGCTCATCGAGCCCTTCCGGCACCGGTTCCTCAATTGAGATGCTGGCTGAGCGCGAGGCAGCGGCGGTGTCTGCGGGGGCAGGGTCGTCGTCCTGGCCGAAGTTCAGTTCGGAGGCAAAAAGATCGTCAACGTCGGCGTCGTCTGAGAGGAAGTCGAGCGGCGACTGGGTGTCGATGCCCAACGCGCTTCCATCGCTGAGCGAGCGCAGACCGCTCTTTTCGGAAAGGAAGAGCTCGTCGACATCGCCGGCGTCATCCGAAGAAGCGGGCACCGGCGCAAAGGCGCGCGCCGCGTCGTCAGACTCAACCTCGCTTTCGGGGGAAATCATAAACGGGTCGGAGGGCATCTCCAGGCCCGGCGTCCTCCGCGGGGAATCGTCGGTTTCAACCTCGGAGCTGACAACCACCGAGGAGGGGACCGGCTCCGGCTCGATGGCCGGAGGTTCGTAGACGAAGCGCTCTCCTTGTTGGTTGAGGATGTCGCAGGCCGTCGCGGCGTTTTGGAGGCGAGCGTCTCGATCTTTGGTCACGAGCATCGACAAAAAGGTGCGGAAGCCTTCCCCGGCGTCGACAAAGTAGGGAAGTTCGGGAGGCTCGGGCGCGAGCTGACGAGCGATAAGCGCGATGCGATGGTCTTCAGGGTAGGCCGGTGTACCCGTGAGCATCTCGATGGCGATAAGTCCCACGGTATAGAGGTCGGCTGCCGGTGTGAGGGTACGCTCGCCAAAGATCTCAGGAGCCATGTAGCGGACCAGCCGGCGCGAGAGGTGCGACTCATCGAAGGCTTCATCGCCGCTGGAGAGTTCGTAGAGCTTCCAGATCTGAAAATCGACCACCGAGAGCAAGGGCGGCCCGCCGGGCCGTGGCGCGACCATAACTTTGGAGGGGCGCAGGATGCCGTGGGTCAGGTTGACCTGGTGGGCGGTGTCGAGCGCGTAGAGAAGTTGCTGCATCAGCGGCAGCGTGACCTTCAGAGAGAGCAGCCCCTGCTTCTTCAGGTAGGTGTCCAGGGGCATCCCCCGGGCCCACTGAGTCACGATGTAGGGAAATCCCCGGATGGTTCCGTGCGCGTAAGGTGTTGCGATGGTGTCGCTCTGGAGTGCGCGGAGTTCGGCGGCCTGGCGGGCAAATCCGGTCGGGTTTGCCGGGCCATCCTCGCCCATGGGAAAGATGCGAATGGCCACGGGACGATCGCCAAGGTCGAGATCGCTGGCGCGAAAGACGCTTCCCCAGCGCCCCTCATGAATCAGGGATTCGAGGCGATAACGATCATCGATGAACTCGCCGATCTTAACGCGAGGTTGAACTACCATAGAGCTTCCGGCAACGTCTGGGGAGGGGAGAGGGCAGTCGGGCGAATCTTAACAAGGGTTTACAGTTCCGACAAGAATACTCACTTTCGAGAGGCGCGCAGGCGCGCTGAACTTTGCACGAGATATCAAAGCGTTATGAATCAGGCAGCAGAACGGTCGGCTGGCGAGTCTCCTTCGCTGAAAGATGTGCGTGAGCGCGGGGAGTTGGAGGTTTCTATCGACGACTTCGGGTTCACCGGGGAGGGATATGTTCGGCTGGAGGATGGCTGGCTCTCGGTGCCTGGTGCGCTTCCGGGGGAGCGGGTGAAGGTGCGGGTGCAACCGGGCCAGCGCGAGGGGGCGCGGCGCCTTTACGCCGATGTGGTGGAGGTGCTTGAGCCTTCAGCAGAGCGTCGCGATCCGCTCTGTGAGCGCGCCGCGATCTGCCGGGGATGTCAACTCCGGCATATCAGCGTGGACGGGGAGCTTCGATTTAAAGCCCGGGGCATTGCCGAGGTTGTGGAGAAGTTCGCCGGGTTGAGCAGAGCCGAGCAGCCGGAGGTGGAGATCCTCACCCCGCAGCCCACCGCACGCGGCGATGCTTTTCGGTATCGGACGTCGTTGAGCTATCGGCGAGTGGGGAATCGGGTGGAGTTGGGGCTGTACAGCCCGGCGAGTGAGGGATTGATTTCGATGTCGAACTGCCCGGCGTTGACGGTGCAGACGCAGCGCGTGGTGGGAGTGATTGAGCGCTCTTTTGAAGGGCAGAGCACGCTCCCCTGGGATGGTGAGATGGCCCGGGAGGTGGCCGCGCAGGTGGATGGCTTTGAGGTGGCACCGGGGGTTGAGCTGATTCGTCTGGCCGTTCCCAATCACGGGGTGGGGCTCGTGGAGGTGCGCCTGACGGAAGCACGTGATGAGGCGCAGTTTGAGGGCTTTTGCACCTCTGCACCGCTGGCGAGCTGGCTGGGGCGGCTTGCCGAGGCCCTGCCAACGCAGGTGGGGCTGGCTGTGGGCAGCGGCGCGTACCGTCGCCAGCTCAAAGAGCCGAATCGGGTGCGGATCCCGCTGGGGCGCTTGCAGATGGAGGTGGGCTACGATGACTGGATTCACGCCACGCTGGCGCCGGCCGAGGTGCTCTATGAGGCGGTGGAGCAGTGGTTGGAGCCGGGGCGGGGTGAGCGTTTTCTGGATGTGGGGTGTGGCATTGGCAGCATTGCTTTGCTGATGGCGCCCCGGGTTGGCGAGGCGGTGGGGCTGGATCAGAATCAGGCTTCGATTGAGTCCGCGGAGATCAACGCGGTGGGCCACGGGATCGCCAACGCACACTTTGTCGCCGGCGGGTGGGAGACGGGACTGCGGCGTCTGGCGGCCGCTGGCGAGCGTTTTACGTTGGCCACGATCAACCCGATGCGCGAGCCCCTGGGGCGCCGTGCGCTGGCCTACCTCACCATGCTCGGCGTGGAGCGTCTGGTATACCTGGGGCCCTCGCCGGCGGCGGCGGCCCGCGACCTCGGCGCGCTGCGTGAGATGGGGTGGGAGATCGATCGGCTTGCGGCGGCCAACCTGCATCCGGCGACCTACCACAGCATGCTTGTGGCGAGGGTGCGGCGAGGGGGTGGGGAGCGCTGATCTGGCGACGCGAAAACCTGCAAAAAAAAACGCCGCGCATCTGCGCGGCGTTTTTTTTCTACCTCAGGAGAACTCAGTCTTCGAGGTGCGGACGGTAGTACTGCTCGCGGATCGTCTCCACGGCGAAGTGCAAGAACTTGTCGATGGCGTCTTCGGGCACATCTTCGATGGCGCCTTCGATCTGGCCGTAGTGGTTGATCGGAGCATTTTTGATCTGGACGCCTTCCAGGCCGCTGACGAAGTTGTTGGCGCGGTCGCGCAGCTCGTCGGAGAGATCTTTGTTGGGGTGGGGCTTGATGTGAAGGAAGACCTCACCCTTGGTGTTCAGATCCATGACGGCGTACTTGAGCGAGCCGTAGCGGATGTTGAAGCCGCCGACTTTTCCGCCGCCGGGGGTCGCATCGCAGCCGAGCTGACGGGCTTTGATGATGGTCTTCATCATGGCCTCGCGGCGTTCGTCGCCACCGAGTTCCTGGGCTTTGGAGAGAATTTCGAGAGTATCCAAGTGTCCTCCTCAACTGCTGTGGGCCCGGACGATCCAGGCACCGGCGGGCGGTGACGTGGAGAGCATCGCGGGGAAACCTTACAAAGATAAAGGCGCCGGGCAAGTCAAAGGAAAGAGCCGGGGCGCCGAAAAAATGTGTGCGATGTCGATTCCATCCGTCACCGGACATACCGTAAAAACGCCGCAAAACGATCCCCTATTTCTGCCGGATGATCAAGGAGGGAGTTTAGGGGTGACGGGGCGTTGCTGTGCGGGATGTTCCGGGTGCTTAAACTCAGGACGGAGCGCAGGATCGGTGGCGAGCAGGGCCCGGGGGCCATGGCGCGCATGGGAAGGGATCACGAACTGATTCGGTCAGGGGGAGAACATGGGAGTGTCGGGGGGAAGGTCGTTGGCGATCGGACTGATCGGCACCAGGGAGCGCACGGTGGCGTCGCTGGGGGCGATGCTTGAGGCCGGGGGCTATGAGGTGCGATTGGCCTCACGAGGGGATGTGTCGGAGACGTTGCGAGAGCTCCAGGCTTCATGTTCGGCGGTGGTCGTCGAGGCGATCGAAGCCACAGCGCTCTCCGATGCCCTGGAGAAACTGGCTGGCCAGGGGCAGGGCGGGGGTATTGTGACGGTGACCGACGCGCGTGAGGTGAGTTTGCGGGTTCGGCTGGTGGAGGCGGGCGTAGGCGATGTGGTCGCGCGCCCTCTTGCCGGAGCGGAACTCCTGGCCAGGCTGGCGCGGGTATGCGCGAGGGTGGTGCCGGAGTTGCGTGGAGCATTGAGGGTGGCCGGGCTGAGCGAGGTGCTCATGCTCCTTCACCAGCAGCGTGCCTCCGGAGAGCTTCAGGTTCGCGCTGAGCGGCTCACAGCGACGGTGTGGCTGTGGCGAGGCGTGCTCCTGGGAGCGCGGGCCAGCCGTGGCCTGTGGGGCGAGAAGGCTCTCTTCCGGGTGTTGCGCGTGGTGGAAGAGGCCGCCGGAGTCTTTGAGTTTTACGAAGGCGATCCGGGCCCGGCCGATCTTGGGGGGGCGCAGTTCGATCCCCTGCCCACCTTGATCTTACGAGCTGCCCAGCATGCCGATGAGTTTCGCGCGCTGCGCGCACATCTTCCCTCAGGGCCATTGAGGCTGGTATCGGCCCTGACCTATAATGAGCGTTGCGCCGAGGTGAGCCGGTTGCTTCAGCGCAACCCTTTACGGAGCTGGAGCGTTGATGCCCTGATCGACGCCAGTCCCTTGCTGGATCTTGAGATCGCCCGGCAGCTGCATGAGGCGCTCACCCTTCACGAGGTTTGCTGTGACCCACCCCCTCGCCACGACCCTGCAGGATGTTGATATGCGCACTCAGCGCGCGCTTGTGCTGGGGGCCGGCGGCAGGCTGGGAGGCCATCTGGTCGCCGAGTTGAGCCGGCGCGGATGGCCGACACGCGCGCTGCGCCGCTGGCGTTCGGCCCCTCCCTCCGTACAGCTTCGGGGCGTGGAGGACGCAGTGGGGGATATCTTCGATCCGGTCTCGCTGGACCAGGCGCTGGCCGGGGTCAACCACGTCTTTTATTGCGTGGCGCTCAGGCCCGAACATCGTGGCGAGACGTGGATGGGTCGGGCGGTGGAGGGGATACGACGCACCCTGGAGGCCGGGCGGAGCGCGGGGGTTGACCGGGTTGTCGTGGTCAGCTGTGCGAGCACGCTGGCTCGCGTGGCCCCCGGGAAGTTCGCTGACGAACGCGGTCATTACCTTCCCGGGACCAGCGATGACCCGAACCTCGAGAGCAAGTACGCCGTCGAACAGGAGTGCTACCGCTACTTCGCCGATGGCATGGATATCGTGATGGTGCTGCCCACCCTGATGGTAGGGCCCGGGATTGACTTAGGCCCCTTCGCCTCGCTTGATGTGCCGTCGGAGCAGCCTTTGAACATCGTTGATGTGCGTCAGGTGGCCTTTGCTACCGCGCAGGCGCTGCAACACGGCCGAAGTGGCGAGCGCTACATCATCGGAGCGAAAAATACCGTCGCCGCTGAGGTTTTTGAGGGGTGGGGCGCATCCGATACGTCGCGTTGGTTTCGAGCCGAGCCTTCACCGCCGCGTGACCAGGCCATCGTTTCACGGGGGCAGTGGGTCAGCAGCGCGCGTGCCTACCACGATCTGAAGCTCGATGAACGCCTTGAGGGCTCGTCACTCCCGTCATGATGCGATCGCTACGTCATCCTCCGGTGGAGAGCGAGGTCAGGCGATCGGGGGGCGAGTTCGGCCCATCTCAATGCGGCTACGGCCGTTCTTTTTCGCACGAAGAAGGCGAGCGTCGGCCACGCTGAAGAGCGTCTCGGCTTCCTGTCCGTCATTGGGAAACGCAGCCAGTCCAGCGCTGAAGCTCACCGAGAAGGTGGTATCCTGATCGCCCTCAAAGATCATCGCGCTGAATTCGTCGAGGACCCGGCGTAGCGCCAGCGCCGAAGTCTCCAGTCCCTCGTCGACCAGCACCACCACAAACTCTTCGCCCCCCCATCGTGCCCGCAGATCCTCGATGCGAAATCGGTCCTGAAGAAGGCGTCCCAGCGTGGCGAGTACTCTGTCGCCTACCAGATGTCCGTGGCGGTCATTGACGTCTTTGAAGTGATCGACGTCGAGGATGGCAAAGACCAGCCTGCGTTGGCGGCGGGTCACTTCGGAGAGGCGCGCAGCGAGCTGTTCGAGAAAGGGCCGTCGGGTGAGAAGGCCGGTCAAAAGATCGCGATCGGAGCGTTCTGCCGCCTGTCGGGCACGTTCAAGGCGAACGCTCAGGCGAACCGTCAGCTCATCTGGCGAGATGGAGGTGCCGATCACGTCGTCGGCACCGGCCCGGTACGCCGCGATGCGTGTAGCCGCGTCACACCGGGGAGCGAAGAGCACGATGGGAATCTCACGCCAACTTGCCACGGCTCGAAGTGAGCGGCAGACGTCGGTGGCATCCATCCCGGTGAGTTCGGAGCTGAGCAGCACCAGGTCGGGACGATGGTGCTCCAGGGCATCAAAGATCGTCCGGGTATCGGGAAGATACTGGATCGCCATATCGCGATCGCCGAGATGCTCCGCGACCCTGGCGGCAAAATCGCCTCGCGGATCGACCACCATCACGCTGGCCTGAAGCGAGCGTCGAAGGGTGGTCAGCCGTCGGGCGATCTGCGAGAAACTCACTGCACTCACCGGACGGGGGGCCACATGCGAGGCACCGGCCCACAGCCCCTGGACGCGATCCAGAATGCCGGACACATCACTCACCAGGGCCAGGGGCAGATGGGGCAGTCCCGAGGCTTTTTGCAACGTCGCGATGCTCTCCGAGAGCGACTTCTGGGAGTCGCTGTCTCCCGGGGTAAGGATCACGCCAGCGAGCAGCGGTGTCTGCACCTTGCTGGCAGCCTCGGCCACCGAGGTGGCTGTGCGAACCGGGATCATGAACTGATCGGCAAACCCGCTGATGCGACGCAGGTAGTCCTGATCCTCGTCGATGACCACAACAGTGAGCGCGCGACTCTGGCTCTCGGAACTCAGCGTGGTGGTGGGGGTGTTGAGTTGGGCGGCACGCACCTGTGCTCGTAGCGTCTCCAGGATGGCCGGTGCCATCTCCGCAAATGCCTGGCCGCTTGAGGCCTGTGCGATAAGCCCCGAGAGTGTGCGCGCCACGTCGTCGAGTCCGTGGTCACGGGCGGCGTCAAGCACCGGGCGGGCCGTCCGCGCCAGCACCTGGCCGGAGTGCGTGCCTCGTGCCACGTCCTCGGCCAGGAGACTCAGGTGGGCGACCTCCTCGTCGAGACGCGTGACAAAGTCGAGCCGACGTGAGCCTTCCTCCAGCACGGCCACGGACTCTTCGTGGAGGGAGCCGAGCGCAACCTCCTGCGACGCGTTCGACTTCAGCGTCTGCTCGATCGCGCCCACAATCGTTTCCGCGGAACTCCGGGCGGGCAGGCAAAGGTCTGCATGGGCGCACTCACCCAGCGCGACGATACGAAGATGAGGATGGCCGCTGAGGAGCCTCTCGGCCAGGGCGGAAGGTTCTTCCGAGAGTCGTGTGACGTCCATAATGAACACGTCGACGCTCCGGAGCAGTGCGTCGGCGTCCCGGCGGATATGCTCGGGATTGAGTTGAGTGAGCGCAACGCAGCGATCGGCCAGGAGTTCGCGGAGCCGGGAGGCTCGCTCATCTTCTGGCAAACTTGTGATAACGATGTGTCGCATCTCAACCTTCGCGCGCGATCCAAATCACCATGAACATATGCGCTATGTGCGTTCGTTGATGACGCGCGGGCGGGCGGCATCAAGCGCTGCGTTGCGGGGCCTCCAGGGTGCCGGAACGCGTGTTGCCTTGTGTGCGCAGGTTGCGTCGTACCTCAGCTTGCGGTGCGCAGCACCGAGGTTGCGCGAAGCTCAACATCGCGCCCCGGGACGGCGCGAACGTCGTGCACTGGCAACGTCTTTTGGAAGGTAAGAGGCTGCAGCCGCTATTCCACCCTGAATGTGAACTCTCGTTATCCCGAGAGGCGCGCGCGCAGCCGGGAACTCGCCGCGTCCAGCAGCGTTACAACCGCCAGAAGAAAGAGCAGGGCGGTGGCCGCCCGGTCATACTGGAAGTTGTTGATGTAGGTGTAGAGGTAGAACCCGATGCCGCCGGCACCGACCACACCCAGAATCGAGGCTGCCCGCACGTTGTACTCGAGCATGTAGAGCGTGTAGCCCAACATCAGCGGGAGTACCTGGGGGAAGACGCCGAAGCGAAAGCGTTGCAGCGGGGTGGCTCCCACCGTCCGCAGCGCCTGCAGGGGACGAGGATCGATCGACTCGATGCCTTCGTAGTAGAATTTGCCCAGGTAGCCGGCCGCATAAAAGGTCAGCGCCAGAATACCCGGAAAAGGTCCCAGACCTACAATCGCCACAAAGAAGAGCCCCCAGATGATGCTGGGAATGGTGCGCAGCAAGTTGAGGATCAGGCGCGCTCCCACCTGAAAGGGGCGTGCCGATATGTTACGCGCGGCGAGCGTGGCGATGGGCAGTGAGACAATCGCGGCGAGTGTGGTGCCGATAAGCGCCATCTGCACCGTCTCCAGAAGACTTTTCCCCACATTTTTGCTCACCGAGAAGTCCGGAGGGAGCATCCGAGAGAGGAAGTTCGCAGCGTGATCGACGTTGCCGAAGATACGGGTCACCGAGAAGTCCACGCCCATCGCCGACCAGATATACAGGCCCGCGATCAGGAGCATAAGTACCAGGTAAAACGAGGTCTTGCCCCAGAGCCCGTCGATGGGAAGTGGCGCGGGAGTCGCGGCGCTGGAGGCGTCCTGTTCTCCGGCCGCAGAGGGAGCGTCGGGTGCGACTTCTGTGCTCAGGTTTCCATCGGTCGCCCCGCGACTCTCAAGCTCTTCGAGCAGGCGACAGCCCTGATCGGGATCGCCATCGAAGAGGAGCCGACCGTGGTGCATCACGAGGACCCGCGTGGCGAACTGACGCGCCATGTTCAGATCGTGCATCACCATGACCAGCGCGCGCTCCGAGGTCGTCGCATCGCCACCTGCCAGGCGTTCAATCGATTGCCGGGCCCAGTGCACGTCGAGGCTGGCGATCGGCTCATCGAGGAGCATCACCCGGGGGTTCTGATGCAGCAGGCGCGCGATCGCCACGCGTTGCTGCTCTCCGCCGCTGAGCCGTGAGCTGCGCGTATGAATGCGCTCCTCAAGGCCGAGCTCTTCGAGGAGAGCGCGGGCCTGATCGCGATCTTCGCCAGGAAAGTGAAGCAGGCTGGCCGCCGAACGCTGATGCAGCAGGCGGCCGCAGAGCACGTTTTGAAGCGCGCTGAGCTGCGGAACCAGCCCGTAGTTCTGAAAGACCAGGCCCACCTGCTCATACATCGCACGCGGAGGCAGGCGGTCGGCCTCCATGCGGAAGCCGGCCACCTCGACAGACCCGGAGCTCGGGCTTAGAAGCCCACTGAGGACGCGCATCAGCGAGGACTTCCCTCCGCCGCTGCGGCCGATGATCGCCACGCGTTCCCCGGCGTCGACCTCGAAGGAGATGCCACGCAGCGCTTCGACGCGTTGCGCGTCGCGCTCATAGCTCAGATGGAGATGTTCAACCCGTATAACGCTCAAGGGGTTTGTCCTGCAGTGTGTGGAGCGCGTCTCGTTTAGAAGCGCGCCTCAAAACCGACCAGATCTCGCATACGCTTGAGCTCACTGACGTGCTCGTCGTGGCTACGCTCAATGATGCGTTCGGCACCGTAGACGCTCTTGAGCAGCTCGGCGTTTTCCGGTTCGTTGAGAGCCAGGAGGGCGTCTCGTACCTTATCTTTGACCTCCTGCGGGAGGTCACCGCGGATGGCGATGCCATGGGTAGGCACCGGACCCTGGCGTTCAATGACTTTGACGTTGGCGCGCTGTTCCTCATCGAGGTACTGGTTGAGCGCGTAATCGGAAGCTGCCGCAGCGTCAACCTGACCGTTGACAAGAGCAAGCAGGGCCTGCTGGTAACCACCGGCGTAGGTGACGTTACTGAAGAATTCGCTCGGATCCTGGTCCGCCTTCAGATACCCCTCATCGATGACCTTGCCCAGGGGGAAGAGATAACCGGAGGTCGAGGTCGGGGAGGTGAATGCGATGGAGCGGCCCTTTAGGTCGGCGATGGAGTCAATATCGCTATCGGCCAGCGCGTACCACTGCGAGTAGTAAAAGGGGTTTCCGCCGCGCTCTTCAACAACGAGCAACTCGGCACCGGCGTTCTCGTGAGCGACCAGGTAGGGAAGCCCGCTGAAGTAGGCGACGTCTGCGTTATCCGAGCGAAGCGCCTCGACCACCGCCGAGTAATTTGTCGGCAGAAAAATCTCGACCTCGTAGCCGGTCTGCTCCTCGAGGAACTCCGCCATGCGCTCAGCGTCGAGCTCCAGCGCCTGCGGATTCTCCTGGGGTTGGAAGGCAAAGGTCAGCTCGATCGCTTCGGCGGCCTCTCCTTCGGTGGCTTCGGCGGTCGCTTCTTCGGTGGTTTCGGTCGGCGCGGCCTCGTCTTTCTCGCAGGCCGCGAGCACGAGGCTGGTGCCCAGTAGAAGGGCCAGCGAGGGGCGATGAAGTCGATGGATGTGTGCCATCATATGCAATCCTCAAGCGAAGGAGAGGGACAACGCCGGGGCGAACTTCGCCCGACGCACCGGATCTGGACGACATAGATGGTCGTTGGTGCGCCGGTCGTCAATAAGAAATTGAGAATTGATTTCAATTGAGCCCGGGTTCGGGGCCCCAGAGTGGCACAGGCCGACATCGGAATGTCGGCCTGTGCCGGATGATGCGGGTGCGCTCCGGGCCCCGAGCGGGGCGCGGAGGGGCGAGCGATCAGATGCGGCCGCGCTCGACCTGGTCGCGCTCAATGGCTTCGAAGAGGGCGCGGAAGTTTCCGCCGCCGAAGCCCTGGTCGCCCTTGCGCTGGATCAGCTCAATGAAGAAGGGGCCAGCTTCGGGCTGATCGTAGTAGATGGCCGCCTCCTTCATGAAGATCTGCAGGAGGTACTTCTCGTCGGCGCCGTCGACCAGGATGCCGTGGTCTTTGAGCACGTCGTAGTCCTCGTCGATCTTGGAGACGCCCTGCTCCGCCATACGTCCCGGAGCGGCATCGTAGTAGCTCGGCGGGGTGTAGAGGAATTCTACGCCTTTGCCCTCCATCTCCTTGATGGAGCCGATGATGTCATCGAGGTTGAACGCCGCGTGCTGCACACCGCCGCCACCGAAATCTTCAAGGTACTTCTGGATCTGGGAGGCGTTGAAGAAGGGGCGCTGAGGCTCGTTGTTGGCGAACTTGATGCCGCCTTCCGGATCCCACATGACGATCGACTTCAGACCGGAGCCGGACTGGCGGGTGGGGTCAATGTCGCTGGTGTGGAAAGCGATATCCCAGAACTGCTCCATACCCAGCACGTCGCGGAACCAGTCCACAAGGGGCTTGAGCGTGCGCACGTTGGAGGTGAGGTGGTCGATGGTGGTGAAGTTGAAGCGGTTGGTGCCGCCGGTGTTCACCGTCTCGTAGCCGGCATCGTAATCGGTGTAGCCCTTCTTCTCGACGAAGCCGTAGGTGGTATTGCCCAGGGGCGTGGCGATCTCGAAGGAGCGACGGGTGCCGCCACCGGCCTCATCGGTCCGGATCTCGTCGATAAAGGTCGCACCACGTTCTTCGAGGCGCTTCCAGGCCTCTTCGATGTTTTGCACGGCGAAGTTAACGGTGCCGATGCCGGCGGTGTGAAACTTGCGGTGGTAGGCCGCCCAGCTGTCCTCGCGCTGCGACTCGACGCACTCAATGATGATGTCGCCAGCCGCATAGACTTCCGCCTTATCACCGGTCTTCTCTTCCCAGGCCGGGGTGGAACGGGCGACAAGTTTGAAGTCCAGCATATCGACGTAGAACGTGCGGCTGCGCTCGAGATCGAGCGTGACAAAACGAAGACCGTCGTAGCCGGTGATGCCGAGGTTCTTAATTTGCGACATGTGCGCCTCCAGAGTGTGAGGGGTAGAAGCCGTTGAGCGCTGTGCGTCCAGCCTGCGAATGCGTTGCCTCAACGTGCCGGGGGGATAGACCGCCGATCGAACTAGCTTAATGTCGCACCCCTGTAAAGACGGTGCTTCGTTGGCGTGAGGGCGGCTCGTGAGTTTGAGAAACGCGGGGCTTTAGTCGAAATGAGCGTCGAACCAACGCCTCTCTTCGTAACGTGTCCGCAGGGCGTCGAAGACGGCGCGGGCCAGGGGGATGCCGCGATCGTCGAAGGTGTCGTGGTCGTCAAAAAATCGCTCGACGTCGCCGCGTCGTTGCTGACGGTACTCCAGCGCTTTGGCCAGCATCTGAATGCGGTCGGCCACTTTAACGATGCGGGCCTCCAGGGTTTGTCCCTGGCGATATTCGTCAAAGGCCTGGCGCCAGGCGGGCACCGCGGCCAGGATGCGATCGGCTGCGCGATCTTCTGCCCTGTCGACGGCGTCTTTGCCGATGAGCTGCTTGACCGGGCGCGGGAGGTCGGTGAGCATCGCCTCGCTTAAGTCGTGGACCAGCGCGATGCGCATGACGCGCTCGACGTCGGGTTTAGGTTCCGGGTGGTGATCGGCCAACCACAGGGCGACCACCATCACGCCGTGCACGTGAGCGGCGATCGATTCGGGACGCTCCACCCCGCAGACCTGCCAGCCGGTCCTGGGCAGTGCTTCCAGTCGCTCAGCGCGACTCAGGAGCCGAAGGAGCTCCTCGGCGTCGCCGGGCGATGTGTTCTGATCTTTCATTCCCATCTCCGTCGTGGCGAGGATGTCGAGGGCGCATCCTCACGTGTCATCGTCGATGGGGAGTTTGAACTGTGAGACGCAGATGGCAAGTCAACAACGTGGAAGAGCAGCGATCTGCGGGGCCGATGAACTCGTGGGCGGACAGATCGCTCGCCGCCTGGTGGATGAGGGCGTCGAGGTTCGGGCGCTTGTCGATGCCGACGCGCCACGCTGGCATCTGGATGATATCGAAGTGGACTGGCGCGTTCATTCGCGTGCTCATCAAAGCGCTCAAGCGCTGGAAGCATCGCTCGTTGGATGCGGCGTCTTCTTTATCGCCGACGTCGCTCGCCATGCCCGCGGGGCACCCGACGCATCGACGGCCCGTCGCATTGCGGTGCGGGAGCTGAGGATGCGGCTCGACGCTGCGCTGGCCGCTCAGGTGCCGCGCGTCGTGGTATTGAGTGGGCAGCAGACGTTGGAGCTCGGCGCCGTGGAGGGGCCTCCTGCGCGGCCCGATGAGACAGGCACCTCGGTGCGGGAGGCTTTGATCGCGGTGGAGTCCGAGATCTATCGGTATGTGGCCTCGGGGATGCACATCTGCCTTGTCGTAGCCTCGCCAGCGCTCGGGCCTGGCGATGTATACGCTGAGCACGTGAGCGCCTTTGTGCAACCTCTGGCGGGGTGGGATGGCTTTGTCCAGATCTGTGATGCCCGCGATGTGGCCCAGGTCGTGATCAACGCTGCACGCCGTGGCCGCGCCGGGCGGCGTTATCCCTTCCTGGGAGAGGCGATCACGCTGGAGCGCTTTTCGACGCTCCGCGAAGAGCACGGCGGGGGCGGGCGGCCCGTGAACCCGGAGTGCCACTGGCCGCCGGCCTGGGCGCAGCACCCGCACGCCCTTAAAAGCGAGCTGGCCGCAGGTGAGCTGGGCGTTCGCACGCGGCCTCTGGCGTTAACACTGCGAGACGCCGCAAGGTGGTACCGTCGCGCCGGGATGTTCGTTTTTTAAGCGCGTCGCAGGGACTGGAAGCTCGTGAGGCCATCTGGTAGGCTTTCGCTTTACACGAGCTACGTTATCATCGAGGCCGGACCACTGTTGGAGATGGAATATGGTCCGAGGCTCGGGTCTGACTTGCCCCTGTCGGGCGAGTTGGTGTAGGAAATGCAGTTAAGCATAGATGAATGCTAACCGGCAGTCGCGCGGAGCGCGCTGCGATGCTCAGGGCTCTCGGCGAGGAGAAATTAGAATGGCCAAGAAGAAACTACTTATCGCGGCGGTCATCGTCGGCGCGTTTGCTGCCTTCCTGCTCTACCTCTACACGGCGCAGATTCAGGAAGAGAAAGACGAGCTGATGGCCAACCCCCGCGAGGTGATCGTGGCAGCGCGTGATATCGCTTCCGGCACCTTGCTGACGCGCGAGCACATCAACACCAAGACGGTGCCCGGGCAATTCTTGCCGGCCAACCCGCTCTTGAGCCAGGACCTTGAGATCTATCTGGACATGCCGGTGAGCGAATCGATCCGCGAGGGCTCGATGATTCTCACCAGTGACTTTGCCGTCGCCGAGGTGGCACGCACCCTCTCGGGTCGTATCCCGGCTGGCGAGCGCGCGATGACGATCCCGGTGGATGCGATCTCGGGGGTTTCCGGTCTTCTGCGCCCCGGTGACCGTATTGATATCCTGGGAACCTTTCCGGTGGGCACCGAGGATAACTTGATCCCGGAGGCGGCTGGAAATGACAGCATCGGCTATGTGACGATGAACCTGCTTCAGAACGTCACGTTGCTGGCTGTCGGTCAGGAAGTCTCCGACATCCCCAGCGGAGATTCCCGCGGCAATCGTGGACAGTACAGCACGGTGACCCTCTCGCTGACGCCGAGCGAAGCCGAGCTCTTGGTGATTTCGCAGACTCGCGGAAAGCTGATGCTGCTTTTGCGTCACCGCGACGATATCGAGGCGGTCACGGTCACCAAGACCACGCTCCGCGAGGTGCTTGAAGAGCTGGAAGTTATTAACCGCGACCGTCAGAAGCGCGTGGAGCGTCGTCCCAGCTGCGGCCCGAATCAGAAGATGAGCGGCGGCAAGTGTGTCGACACCATCGAGTTTTTGCGTGGTGGTCAGTAAGTGAGCTGAGCGCACGACGCGAAGCCATCGAATAAGGCGTGCTCCCGGAGTCGGGGGTGCGCCTTTTTTTCAACTGGAACGAATTCGCCTCGTTGACCGGGTTCGCAACGAGGTGAGGGGCGGGTTTTTCGATTGCGTTTTCTGAGACTTCGCGCGAGACTGCCCCCGTTCTATAGCCTAGTCGAGCCGGCAGACCGTCCTGGTGTGCGGATTGCTGAAGTGAATGCACTGGTATGCAGCTGTAAGGAGAAGCATGAAGACGCTTGTAAGGGTAGGCGCGTTGTGGGCGATCTTGTGTGTGGTGATGCCCCTGCTTGTGTGGCCGATGGACTCGGCGCACGCTCAGGAGACGGTAGTCCCCGACCATGAGTTTACGATCGCTGTGGGTGAGACGCTGACGATCAACGCGCGTGGTGTGCGCCGTGTCTCCATCGGCTTGCCCGATGTGGCCGATGCACAGACCAGCAACGACGCTCAGTATCTTTTCATTTCCGGTAAGCGCGAAGGCGTGACCACTGTCAATATCTTCTCGGGCTCGGGCGACGACCAGCGCACCCTGCTGATCCGCGTGGTCGGTGTGAACCCGACCTCGCTGGCCGAAGAAGTGCGGGCGGTTCTGGGCGATCGTGCCGGTGTCGATATTCGCGTCGTCAAAGGCCGCGTGCTGATTGAGGGCGAAGTTGCCAGTGAGATTTTCCAGCGCAAGATCGACCGCCTCACCGAGCTCTACCCCAACCAGGTGCTCAACTTCGCTACCTACCGTGAAGCCTTCGTTGAGGGCGCGCGCATGGTGGCCATTGATGTGTATTTCATTCAGCTGGCCACCACCAATCAGGACAACCTGGGCGTGCGCTGGAACCAGTTCATCGGCTACAACCTCACCGGTGGTCAGGGCGATGTGCCCCTCTACTACGAGGCTGGTGACCTGGGCCCGGGCGTGTTGCCTGCGGAGTCGAGCCAACCGCCGCGCCCGATGGCACTTACCGGCGGCAGTGGCCTGACGACCTACTCTTCGCTGGTCGGTAACCTGAACTTCGCGCTGGACCTGCTGGTCGATACCGGCATGATCAAGACGATTCAGAATGCCACGCTGGTGACCGAGGCGGGTACCGAGACGACCTACCATTCCGGCGGCACTCTGCTGGTTCCGGCGATCACCGCAAATACCACGACCTACGAGGCGATTCCCTACGGGTTGAAGCTCGCAATCACGCCGGTGCTCGACTTTGAGAATCGCGTCAAGCTCACCGTCGATCTTCGCTTCAGCGAACTCGACTATGCCAATGCTGTCGGGCAGGTTCCCAGCCTTCGAAACAACGATATCACCAGCACCGTCAACATGATCGAAGGTCAGTCGGTTCTGGTGAGCGCGCAGGACAATACGAGCATGACCTCCAACGAGCGGGGCTTGTGGCTTCTGAGCCGTATCCCTATCCTTGGGTGGGCGTTTAAGAGTCGCAACATGTTCAACCAGCAGACCAACAACGCCTTCTTCATTACCCCGCGGGTTTACGAGCCCGGGACCGATTTCCACCGCACCCTGGTGCAGGGTGTCTTCCAGCACCTGCTCGATGGGGGCGCTCAGGCCGAAGATCTGCCGGAGCTCTCCAACGCGCAGCCTCAGGGTGAATAAGAGGCAAGGCCCATGAAGCAGATTCGCGTTCTCGATAACCGCGGCCAGGAGTACCTCTTCCCGCTGGATAAGCCGGTGATGGAGGTCAGTATTGGCCGCAGTCAGAACAATGATATTGTTCTGAACAGTAAGACGGTTAGCCGTCGTCACGCGATCATCAAAGTGATGGGTGAGCGCGTGATGTTGGTCAACCAGTCGGCCAACGGCGTCTTTGTTAATGGCGAGCGCGTTGAGCGGGTGCGTGAGCTGCGACTGGGCGAGTACGCGGCGATTGATCCCTACCGATTCTGTGTCGAGCCGGCCGGGCCGGGGGCGCTTCCTTCGCCCTCGCCGGCAGGCTACGGCCCGGGTAATAACCGGGCGACGATACCGCCTTCCGGCCGTGCCACGCCCCCGCCGGCATCGGCCCGACAGGCCGCATCCGGTGGTGTGGCTACCGCGTCGCGGCCGGAGCGCCGTCCTGTGGCTCCCCGAGACATCAAAAAGAAGGCCGAGACCGTCGAGGAGCTCCTTGGTGATCTGGCGCCCAATCCGGATTATCAGGAGCAGCGCGTCAGTCTTCGCGGCGAAGAGGTCGTGATCCACGATCGCAAGGTGCGAAACGCTTTCATCGGCTTTAAGTCCGAGCTGCACGACGAGCTGAAAGAGCGCCTCGACCTGCACAGCTTTCAGATCACCGATTACAGCTCGCCGCGGGTCATTCGGCAGGTTTCTGAGAAGCTCAAAGAGCTTATCAGCCGACGCCAACGCGAGATCCCGCCGCCGTACACCCCGGACGAAGTCTTTAAAGAGATGATGGATGAGGTCTGCGGTCTGGGCCCCATTGAGGACCTCGTTAAACACAAGGGTGTCTCCGAGATCATGGTTGTCGACCGCGAGCACATCTACGCCGAACTCAACGGCAAGATCGTGCTTACCGACCGCATCTTCAACGATGAGAAGTCGATGATGACGGTTATTGAGCGTATCGTCATCCCGCGTGGTCGACGCATCGACGAGTCCAACCCGCTGGTCGATACGCGTCTGGCCGACGGATCGCGAGTCAACGCAGTCATTCCGCCGCTGGCGCTGAAAGATCCCTGCCTGACGATTCGTAAGTTTCCCGACGAGCGGCTCTCGGTTAAAGATCTTATCAACTTTGGCAGCCTTACCGATGAGATGGCGAAATTTCTCGCCCGTGCGGTTCGCTCCAAGAAAAACATCATCATCTCCGGAGGAACTGGCTCCGGTAAGACGACGCTACTCAACGTCCTCTCGGGCTTTATCGGACAGACGGAGCGCGTGGTCACCATTGAGGATGCCGCTGAGCTTCAGATCTACCAGGAGCACGTCATCAGCCTGGAGACCAAGCCCCCGAACCTGGAGGGCAAGGGCGAGATCGGGATCCGCGAGCTGGTCAAGAACGCGCTTCGTATGCGTCCGGACCGTATCGTCGTCGGTGAGTGTCGTGGTGGTGAGGCGCTGGACATGCTTCAGGCCATGAACACCGGTCACGATGGCTCCATGACCACGGTTCACTCCAACAGCCCCACCGAGGCGATCGCCCGTCTGGAGACACTCGTTCTGATGAGCGGGATGGAGCTTCCTACCCGTGCGATTCGCGAGCAGATCGCCGGCTCGGTCGACGTGATCATTCAGCAGTCGCGATTCATGGACGGCAGCCGACGCATCACCTACATCACCGAGGTTGTGGGCATTGATGATGACGGATTTGTGAAGCTCGAAGATATCTATCGCTACCGCCAGAAAGGGGTCAACGAGAAGGGGAAGGTCTACGGCTATCACCTGGCGACAGGTTATCTTCCCAGCTTCCTTGATGAGTTCTTGATTAAGGGGCTGGCGAACCCCGAAGACTTCTTTTAAGCGACGGGCAGGAGCTGTCTGGCCCGGGTGAAGTGGGCGGTTGCAGACTCGTAGGCTGCTCGTTAAAGTTTGCTTAGCATCGAAAGGGCTGGATTGGCGTCAGGTCGACCGATTCAAGCCGGTGAGGCCCTGGCCAACCGGGTTGAACAGGGCACCTACAGCGAGGAAAACACACCGTGTTATACTTATGGTTAGCGTTGGCGCTGGGGTTTGGTGCCGGGTTTCTTGCAATCTGGGCCGGAGGTGACTGGATCGCCGAGCGCCTTGCGGCGGAACGTGGCGTCTACGAGCGTATCGTCGGTAAAGAGCTTCACCGACTCTTCTTGCCGGTCTCCCCTCAGGAGTTTGTCCTCATTCATGCCGGCTTTCTGTTGATCTGCGTGCTGGCCGGGGGGCTGCTTTCAAAGAGCGCCATTCTGGGCGTTATCGGTGGTTTTTTGGCCGGAGTTTTCCTGCCTCGAGTCTACTTGAAGCGGGCGTGGGCGAGCCGCCTTGCTGCGATTGATGAGCAGGTCGAGGAGGCGATGGTGTACATGGCCAACAGCTTTAAGGCCAACCCCTCGATGCCCGAGGCGATTCAGGATGTGTGTAACGCGATGGGGCCGCCCATCAGCCAGGAGTTCGGCGTTCTGCTCAAGGAGTACCGCCTGGGTACGCCGCTGGATCAAGCACTTGTGAACCTGCAGCGTCGTGTGCCTTCACGTAACCTGGAGCTTGCGATCTCGGCGTTGGTCATTGGCCGTACCGTCGGTGGTAACATCCCGGAGATTCTCAGTCAGATCTCGGGAACCATCCGCGAGAGCTTCCGTCTTGAGCGGGTTATCGATACCCAGACTGCTCAGGGGAAGATGCAGGCATGGGTTATGGGGCTGATGCCGGCGGTCGTCATCGGGGTGTTCTACAAGATGGACCCGACGCTGATTCAGCCGCTTTTTGAAACCTTTGTGGGCTATATCGTCCTGGGGCTGGCCGGGGTGTGTAACATCATCGGCGTGGTCATGATCCTGAAGATTGTTCAGATCGACGTTTGATCGAGCCGCAGGCGGCCCTGCTGCGGTCTGCTCAACTTGAGCGAGGTACGTGTGAATTCGACGATCATTCTGTTCGGTGCGATGGGACTTATCTTTCTCGCCTTCGCGCTCTTCGTCTGGGGTTTTGTCCCTGAAGAGATCGAGGAGGACGAGATCTACGGTTACCGCCTCACCCGGCGCAAGCGGATGCTGGAGGAGGACGCGCTCTACGCCATGGTGCTTCCGCTGGTGAAGCTCTTTGCTCACTACATCCGCAGCATTCCCCGCCTGCCTTTTGTGGACATGGAGAATCTGCGCTCGTCGCTTCGCGATAAGTTGATGCGCTCGGGTTTTATGGGATCATTTACCCCGAACGAGTTTTTGGGGATGTGCTGTGTCTCCGGGCTCATCGCGTTTGTCTTTGTGATGCTCTTCACGCAGCTGGTCGTCGGGATGGCGAACATCGGGCTTGCCTGCGTGGCGGGGTTTCTTGCCCTGGGCTTCCCCTGGCTCTCTTTGAGTGGCGCGATCAGCAGCCGACTCATCGAGATCGACCGCCGCCTTCCGTACACCGTTGACCTGCTGGTGCTCTCGATGCGTGCCGGTCTGGACTTTATGTCGGCGTTGGACCGGGTGGTTGCCCGCGGGCAGATCCAGAACCCCGACGACCCGATGATTCAGGAGTTGGGTGTTGTGCTGCAGGAGATGCGCGTGGGTACGGCGCGTACGGACGCGTTGATTAACTTGTGTGAGCGTGTCAACTCGGAGTACCTCAACTCGATGGTAGGTGCGATCATTCAGTCTGAGCGTCGCGGTACACCGCTGGCGAACGTGCTTGAGATTCAGGTCGATACGATTCGCAACAAGCGTACAGCTAAAATCGAGAAGGCAGCCAGTCAGGCGGCTGTGAAGATCCTATTCCCGCTGCTCTTCATCTTCGGAGCGGTCATGATCGTGATCATGGGCGCGATGATCATCAAGGTCTCCGGGAGCGGGATGTGATTGAAGAGCCCCGGCAACGATCACCACTCCACGTTTTGCATTTGCGGAAGAATCCTCCATGTCATCCTTCTGGTTAGAGTTCGACCATAACGGTCAGACGCAGAACGCTTCGTTTAACAGCCAGTCCGTGACGATCGGTCGCGACCGCGGCTCGGATTTTATTCTGGACCATCCGACCGTTTCACGGCAGCACGCGCTGATCGTGGAGGAGGGCGGCGGCAACTATCGTCTGGTGGTGCTCTCCCGCGGCGGTCTGACGGCGGTGGACGGGCAACCGGTCAATGGGGAAGTCTCGCTGTGGGACGGTGCGATGCTGACGCTGGGCAAGCACTCGGTCCGTTTTCGTGCGCCTGATTCGGCGGTACGCGGCGGCCATGCTCAGGCAGCGACGCCGCATGCGCAGATGCCTCAGCCCTCCGGTTTTGGCGCAACGCCCGCCGGTGGCGGCTTCGGCCAGCCCTCCGGTTTTGGCGCAACGCCCGCAGGTGGCGGCTTCGGCCAGCCTGCGGGTGGCGGTGCGGGAGGGTTCGGCCAGGCTCCCAACGCCCCGGGGGCATCCGGCTTTGGACAGTCCGCAGGGCAGGGGCAGGGCTTTGGACAACCCGCCCCCGGCGGATTTGCTCAGCAGCCGGTGCCGGGTGGTTTCGGCGCGCCTCCGCCCTCGGCGGCGGCCCCGGAGAAGAAAGAAGAGAAGAGCGGGGACGCTGCGGGGATCATCTCCTGGGATGAGATCGCCGCCAGTGATGAGGCCCTCTCCGAAGGTGACGATGAGGCTGTAGCGAGCGACTACCAGCGTATTCAGTCCGCCAGCAAAAAGGCCGGCGCCAAGCCCGACGAAACAAGTCCGGTGGTGGTGATCGTCGGAGTGCTTATCGCGGTGGGAATGCTCGGGTACACCTTCTTTGGCGGTGGACCCAGCGTCGAGACCGGGGGGGCGGAGCAGGTCGCCTACTCGGAACTTCCTCCGGTGCAGCTCGATGTGGATTGCGTTGCCGAGACCGATTGCATGCGTAAGGCGCAGGAAGCCTATCGGATCGCCACAGATCTTCTGGATAAGCGTGATGTGGAGAACCGCAATCTGTTCGACGGTTATAAGAGGCTGCTCGAGTCGCGTGAGTTGATGACGAAGGGAGGTATCGAGCAGTTCCCCCCGGAGATGCAAGGCTGGCAGGCGCTCCATGATGACGCCCGCGCCCAACTCGACGCCTATTACAAGAATTTCCGGGCTGCCTTTCACAGCGCGAAACAACGCCAGCGCTACATGGAGATGGCCCAGACGCTCAAGCAGCTGGAGGCGTTCTTCCCCGATAAGACGTCGCGAGAGAACCGCTGGGCGTCTGAGATGGAAATGGACATGAAGAGCAGCGGTACCTACCCGCGGACCATGCGTTAAAGGCGATATGAGTCAGATGAAAGGAAGGTTCAGGAGCCTGCGCTGCGTGGTTGCGCAGGCTCTTCTCGTTTGTATGCTCGCGCTTATCGCTGGCTGTGTAACAACGCAGTCGTTGGGCGATCGGGCGTATCGGAGCGAGGAGTATTCGCTGGCGTTGGAGTACTATGAGCAGGCCATCGCCGAGGGCTCACGCGATCCGGAGCTTTATTATCGGGCGGCGCGGGCTTCGACCAACGTGGGGTCGTTCTCCCAGGCAGAGCGCTACTACAGCCGCTCGCTTCGACACGGTGGTGGGGTGCGCGTGGCACGCTCGCTGGCTCAGCTCTACGTGCAGACGAGCAACTTCGCCCAGGCCGTGCGAGTCTACCAGTACCTGATGCGGGTGGAGGAGGATGTTCAGCCGGTCTACAGCAATATGGGCGCCGCGTTGATGTACTCGGGACGCTACCTGGATGCGGAGTCGTTTATGATCATCGCGCAGCAGATGAAACCCTCCGATCCGGTACCCTATATCAACCTGGGCGTGCTCTATGACCGCCACATCCGCAATCGGCCGCGGGCGGTTGCGTTTTACCAGTGCTTTACCGAACTCACCCCCGACGTCTCTCAACGTCGCCAGGTTGAAAATCGGATGCTGGAGATGGCCAATGAGGGGCCGATCGATGCCTCTCGGGTCGGGCTCAAGTGTGGGGAGATTTATCGTCTGCCGGAGCCGACGGCCGTGGATCTTGGGGATGCCCTCAAGGACTATGGCGGTGAGGTGGACCTGGGGTTTGAGGTTGAGGCCGGGCAGCAGGACGATGCCGAGATCGAGATTCAGCGCACCGCTCCCCCTGAAGGACGATTGGATGACGTGCGCCGGGTTGAAGAAGGTAGCGAAATGGCTCCCGAAGCGTCCCAGGCATCCGAGAACACTCCGGGGGATGTGGCGAATGGCCGCGATGACGAGGCAGCGGTGGCGTTACCTGAGACTGCTGCAGGGGGAGCAGAGGACGAATCTGCGCCGGTCAAAGATGCGGAGGAAGTGGCTCTGAACCTCTATGAGGATGGCCGCTACGATGATGCGCTGCGAACTCTTCGATCGATCGACGGGCGAAGCGAGCAGGGCGATCGGGCTTTTGGACTGGCGCTCTACCGCACGGGGCGCTTTGAGGAGGCGGCTGAATGGTTGGAGCTTACCCTTGAGCGTCTGCCGAGTCCTGAGGTCACCGGCGCGCTTGTAGACGCCTACCGGCGCCTGGGCCGACGGGACGCGTTACTGACAGTGTGTGAGCGTTTTGAGGGGTGGCCTGATTACGAGAGTGCGTTGCAGCGATGTCCTGATGCGCCTCTGCAAATCGACTAGAACGTTGGGACATGTTCAGGCAAGTGGAGGAAAGCGATGATGCGTCGAATTCGCAGCGCCTGGGAGCGAACCCCGGTGTGGCTGGGGCGGGGAAGGGGAGCGACCGCGGCGGAGTACATGGTACTTCTGATGCTCGCTGCCCTGTTTATTGTAGCGATGATTCGGGTCTTTGGTTCCTCGGTGACCTCGAAGTTTGAGGCCAGCCGTCAGGAGATCTCCCAGATCAGCAGCGAAGACCGTGGGGATAGCGCTGGCAGCAGTCACGGGGCGGCCGGGGCGACGAACACCAGTCAGCGCAGTGTCACGCGGACCACTGCAGCGAGCACGGCGGCCGCGGATGCGCGGGCACGTGGCGAACGCCCGGATGCCCGGTTGTCCTCGGTCGGTGGTGTTAGCTGGGTCGTCGTCGCGATCGTGCTGGGGCTCTTCGGCCTCTTGGGCTACGTGATCTTCGGTGGAAAGAAGGAGTGAGGCGATAGGGCCTACTCCACTGCGGCGAGCACGAAGCGGAAGAGCAGGACGCAGAGCACGCCGTAGGCCAGATCCATGGCAATCATCGCCTTGAGCCATCCCTCAATCTGAAGCCAGCTCTGCCCGGCAAGCAGGGCTGCGCTGATCTTCACCCCGGCGATCAGCAGGGGGATGAGCAAGGGGTATAGCAGCACCGGCAGGAGTACCTCGCGAAGGTCGTTTTTGACGAGCATCGCTGAGACAAGTGTTCCCAGCGTCGCAAAGCCCAACGTGCCTATAAGCACCGAGCTCAGGTGCAGCACCCAGGTGGGGCCCAGGTTCACCGAGAAGGCCAGAAGCAGCAGGGGGATGAGCGCGAGCTCAAAGAGAAGCATAAAGATCAGGTTTGCCGCGAGTTTGCCCACATAGAGGCTGACCTGGCTTCCGGGGATCAACGCCAGTGCGCGCAGGCAACCGCTGGCCGTTTCATGCTGAAATCCGCGTCCAATGGCCAGTGTGCCGCTGAAGACAATCGAGATCCACAGGATGCCCGGGAAGACCTCGGCGGTAGCGTCGCCGCTGCGGTAGAAGGCAAAAGTAAACACGGCCATCAAGAGCACTGAGAACGCCACGGTGGTTGTGAGGATCTCGCGTGTGCGCCACTCCCGGCGCAGGTCTTTGGCCAGGATGGTGCGGCTCTGTCGCAGGATAAGCGAGGTCTTCATCACCAGAATAACCAGATCTCAGGCATGGGCCTGATAATGTGAGATAAGGGAGGTGCCGGACGGGAGCGGGCCGCTGGCGCGGAGCTGGCCTTTTCGGAGAATCAGGACGTTGTCAGCCAGCGTTTCGATCAGCGAGAAGTTGTGCGAGATGATCACCACGATGCGGCCCCCATCGCGGAGTTCGCCAAGCAGTGAGCTGACAAGCGCCGTGCCGGCCTGGTCGAGGCCGGTGGCGGGCTCGTCGAGGAGCACCAGCTGGGGGTCATGTAGGAGCGCACGCGCGATGGTCAGACGCTGTTTCATCCCACGAGAGTAGGTGCCCACCGGACGGTCAGCGGCAGCGCTCAGGTCAACACGCTGGAGCCATCCTTCGGCGACCCTTTCGATGCGCGGGATGCCGTAGAGTTGGCCAAAAAAGGTAAGGTTCTCTCGCCCGGTGAGTTCGTCGTAGACGAGGGTCTGGTGGCTGACCCAGCCGATGCGGGCGCGGCCGCGGCGGGCGAAGTCACGGAAGGCAACCTTGCCAAAGCGCACCTCCCCGTCGGAGGGGGCGTCGACAGTGGCGAGGATGTTGAGGAGCGTGGACTTACCGGCGCCGTTGTTGCCCAGAAGTGCGGTGATGGAGCCCGACGTTAAGGTCGTGTTCACGCGGTGGAGCGCGTACGTGCGCCCGAAGGCGCGCGAGACGTCTCGCAGCGTCACTGTGGTGGGAGAGCGTGGAGGCATGGAGCGCTCAGAGATGCTGGCCAACGATCAGGACTGAGGGGCGTGGCCCAGGTCGCGCAGCTTGGAGAGGATGAGTGAGAGACGCTCGCGCAGAAGTCCGACCTCCGCGTCGATCTCCCACCGGGTCTCTTCGTCAGCGCTCTGGCGCAGGCGCCTGAGCTCGGCCAGTTCGTCGAGGAGTAGCTCGCGCTCGGCGTTGAGCGCGCTCAAGATCTCCTCGCGCTTGCTGCCGTCATGAAGGCGACGATGCTCTCGCAGTCCGAAGACGATAACGAGCAGGGATACCAGGATCCCCAGCGCCAGAGCGATCCATCCGCCCATCGGACGCCCGAAGGGCAGCCCGCGCAGCTGGAAGGCATAAGGTTGAGCGGCGGCCACGTCGCGGCGGTTGGCGATGAGGAACTCCATGTCATCGCGCAGCCCCAGAGAGGAGGCGTCGGTGGTAAGCTCAAAGCCCGGGGCGACCATCTCCAGGGTGCTCAGGCGAGGGGTGCGTTTGTACTGGGTCTGAAGCGGGGCGATCAGCTGGACGGTGTCGGTCGGCCAGGCCATCTCCTGCTCGTAGTTAAAGACGTCGTCGCGCGCCGAAACCGAGAAGCGGATCTGCATCGTGACGGGCTCGCCGGGTTTGATGACACCTTTCCAGAAGACGACGTTGTTGATGACCTCGAAACTTCCCTGACCGTCGGCGCGGATGCCCTCGGCTTTGATCGGCAGGCGAATCGGAAGTCCGCGCTCGTAGGCCGGGTCGGGGAGCATGGCCACATCGACGGCGTGCTCGGCATCCAGCACAAAGGTCCAGGTCTGGCTGAGGATGATGTACTCCTCCCAGGGCTCGACGATGACGCGTTTGGATGCGACTCGAAGTCCGGCGAGGTCGTGGCCTCGGTCGAAGACGCGCACATCCATGCGCACGCCGTCAGCGGCGGCGTAGGCGCGGGAGCTAAAGGGTACGCCGCCGTAGGTGGCGTGAGCGCTCAGGCGCAGCCCCTGCTGCGCCACAGCCTCGGGAACCTGGTGGAAGACGGCCAGGCCCTCGGCGTTGGCCACCGAGGTCCAGCGGGCCACGGGCTCCGGTGCGTTGACTTCGAAGGGGCCGCGGGGGCGCGCGGCCTCCAGAATCACCGGGGTGCCTGCGAGGTCGGCACCGGAGTCGGCGCCGTGCTCAAGCTGAACGTTGATCGTCCAGTGTTGGGCTGCAGTCGCCGTAGGGGCGGCCTGCGGCTGGGCCTGAGCCACCGGGGCGGCCTGCGGCTGGGCCTGAGCCACCGGGGCGGCCTGCGGCTGGGCCTGAGCCACCGGGGCATCCTGAGCGAGAACCGGTGCAGCAGTAAGCGCCACAACAAGCGCAGCGAGAGAAGCGGGACGTAGATCGGGGAACTTCATCCGGTGACCTCGGAGGTCAGGGGGGCGGTGTGGCGGGGGCGCTCCTCGAGAGAGACCTCGCGTGGCGTTCCACAAATGGCGCAGAAGCGCGCGCGAGGGCTAAGCGGCTCTCCACATTCACTACAGGAGTCATTGGCCTTAGCGTCGTCTCGGGAGACCCGTGGCGCATCTTTAACAGGGTGGGCCTGAGCCTGGGGCTCGGGAAGGGCCTGATGGCGGGCGGCCACCGCGTCCTCGATATGGGATTCCCACTCGCGCCCGCCGTGAATGGCGTCGAGGCGTCGCATGATCGCTACGGCCCGGCGTTCATGGGAGCGTTTAAATCGCGTGTAGTCCTCGGTGGAGATCTTGGAGGTCTGGTGATCGTATTCGATGTCGCGAAGCGACTGCACCAGGGCTGCCTTGCGAGCCATCAGGCCTTCGATCTCGCGGAGTTCTTCGTCGAGGACTTCAAAACGGAGCTGCTCATCGCGCTTCGCCAGAAAGGGACGCAGCATATTGAGCAGCCCCCAGAGCGTAAACGCGATGGCGACAATCAGCAGGGGGAGGCTCATGAGGGCTCCGGCTGCGCAGGGGACACGTCAGAAGGGCCATCGATGAGCGCGGCCACCGGGGCCTGCTCCATGCGGCGGGCGTCGCCCCAGGAGGTGTGCGACTCGACGGTCCAGACGAGCATGGGTGAGAAGACGATCATGACGACGCCGCCGAAGATTGCGGCACGGCCCAGTCCGCCGGCGCCGGGACGCAACGACTCCAGAGATTCGCGGGTGGGCCAGAGGCAGATAAGCGTGCCGAGCACCAGGATGATGCCACCGAACCAGAACCACCATGTGAAGGGGCTGACAAAGATCTTGAAGGCGGCGCGGCGGCCGTCCGGATCGTAGTTGACGAGCGCCACGTAGACGTCTTCCAGAGGGGTGGAGCGGATGTCGATCTCGCTCACCGGCATGTTCGGGCTGGAGTGGAAGATGGATTTGCCGGGATGCATCTCGTAGAGCGGGCGGCCATCTCGGGCGACCTGCACGCTGGCGGAGTAGAGAACGCGCTCGCGGTTGTGCTGATCACTCAAGCTCTTGTAGGTGAAGCTGTAGTCACCGATCTGCATCGATTCACCCTGGGCCAGGCTGACGTCCTTCTCGATCTTCATGGCGTTGCCGGCGAAGGCAACGAAGGCGAAGACCACACCCAGGTGCACGATGTAACCGCCGTAGCGACGTTTCTGCTTCATGCAGAGGCGGTAGAGCGATTCGCCAAAACTCTCGTCGTGCATGCGCCGACGTGCGCTGATGCCACGGGAGAACTCCTGAACGATGGTGGCACCGACGAAGAAACACAGGGCGATGGCAATGATCGCGTAGCTGGCATCGAGGCTATTTGGGCTGACCAGCCCCTGGCCGCGTACCATCCAGTAGAGGCCCACGCTCAGGGGGGTGAGGATGAGGGCGGTGGCGATGGGGATGACGAAGTTACGCTGGAAGTTCTTCCAGTTCGCGCGGCGCCAGGCGATGATCGTGCCGATGCCCATCATCAGCATCATCAACAGACCCAGGGGAATCATCCAGCGGTTAAACCACTGGGGGCCCATGGCGATGTCCTGTCCGGTGAGGCCTTCTTTGATGCGCGGCCACAGGGTGCCAAAGAGCACGACCGCGGTCATGGAAAGGAACATCCAGTTGTTGAAGATGAAGGCCGCCTCGCGGCTGACCGGGCTGTCCAGACGCTGTTCGCTCTGGAGCGCCTTCCAGCGGTAGATGAAGAGCGCGATGCTGAGGACGGTGACCGTGAGCAGAAGGTTGAGGAAGTAGGGGCCGATGTCGCTCTGGGCAAAGGAGTGCACCGACTCGATCAGCCCGCTGCGGGTGATGTAGGTGCCGAAGATCGTCAGCAGGAAGGTGCCGATCATCAGGCCGACGTTCCAACGCTTGAGCATCCCGCGGCGCTCCTGAATGAGCAGGGAGTGGATCAGAGCGGTGGAGGTCAGCCAGGGAAGGAGCGCGGCGTTTTCGACCGGGTCCCAGGCCCAGTAGCCGCCCCAGCCCAGCTCCTCGTAGGCCCACATGCCGCCGAGGATGTTGCCGATGCTCAAGAAGAGCCAGGGCCAGAGGATCCATTTGCGGGCGGCTTCAACCCAGGCGTTGGAGAGGTTACCGCTTAAGAGTGCGGCGATCGCGAAGGCAAAGGGCACGGTCATCGAGGCCATGCCGGTGAGCAGAGCAGGGGGGTGCAGCACCATCTTCGGGGTCTGCAGCAGGGGGTTGAGGCCCTTACCCTGGGTGGGATCGTCGATCAGGTGGTAGCCCTCAAAGGGGTTGGAGCCGAAGACCAGAATGACGAGCAATCCGGCGGCCACCGCCAGGCTGACCGCCATCACCCAGGGCATAAAGTCCTGGTAGCTTTTGCGGTTGGTGTAGACGCAGATGGCCGTAAAGAGGGTGACCTTCCAGATCCAGAAGAGAAGGCTTCCGGCCTGGCCGCCCCAGAAGGCACCGAGCAGGTAGAAGGTCGGCATGCTCTGGTCGGAGAAGGCCGCCACGTACTTGATGCTGAAGTCGTGGGTGAGCAGCGCGTGGATGAGCACCATGGAGGCCACCGAGATGGCACCGAAGGTGGTGTAGGTGGCAAAGCGCGTGGCGTGTAAGAAGCGCCGCGAGCCGGTGCGTGCTGCGATGATGCCCATGGTCACGCCGACAAGTGCGACGTAGAGCGCAAGGTAGATGGCAAGGGATCCGAGCCAACTCATAGACTGTCCGGGGTTTAGCGTGCGGCTTGTGGCGAGAGTTCAGCGCCGGTGGGGGGGGCACCCTCGTAGCGGCTGGGGCATTTGACGAGGACCTCGTCGGCGTGAAGCGTCAGGGTCTCGTCGACGACCCCCTGGGCGACGACTTCGCTGTCTTCCTGAAAGGTGTCGGGGAGTGCCCGGGTGTAGACGACCTTCATGCCCACGCCCTGCTCGGAGATACGGAAGGTGTTGTGGATGCCTCCGGCCACGCCCTCAAAGGACCCGGGCTCGACGATACCTTTGACGCGTACGGTCTTGCCGATGAGGTCATCGCCTTTGGCCACGGCCTGATCCACTTCGTAGAAATAGGTCTCTCCTTCGAGGCCATCGAGGACCAGAAAGGCGATGGCGACGATGGCGACGAGCACGCCGATGATCAGGCCCCAGCTCGGGCCATCGGCCTGGGTGGTGGGGAGATCGTTGTAGCCGTCGAGCTCCTCGTCGAGGAGGTCGGCGTCGAGATCACCGTCCCAGCCGTGGGCGTGGGGGTCGGAGGGGGGCGTGGTGTGAGAGGTCATAGCAGGATCCAGAATAATGCGGTTGACGAAGCCACCGGGGGAACGTCGGGAGCGGCTTCGGGCATTCCCCGAAAACGCAGTGTTTTCGGGCATCGGCGGCCTGATGTGAGGGTTAGCGTAAGCGCACCATGCTGGCAAGGCGAGGGCTTGCGGCAATTTGACGCGAAGGCTGGCGTAGAAACGCCAGACGCGGCGCCCCGGGATGTCGGGGGCCGCGTCTCTGGGAGGTGCCACACTGGTGTGAGCCGAAGTTCTTACCAGAGGTTGATGATGTGGTTGCCGCCTTCTTCCTCTTTGGGCGCGGTCTTCTTTTTGGTGGTGCGGCGCGTGGTGGTGCGGCGTCGTGTGGTGCGGCGCGGCGCCTTCTTGACGGTGGGGTCGGTGAAGTCCTGCTGAATGCGGAAGATCGTCTCGTCGTAGCCCAGCGCGAGCTCGTAGGAGGGACGCGCCGGCTCGAAGAAGGGGGATCCCTCGACACCCGGCTCAAAGGCGGGGGTACGGAGGGTGACTTCGGCGGTGCGTCCGGGGATGCCCTCAAAGGCGAACTGGGCGACGCCGCGATCGTCGGTACGGGCAACTTCCTCGCCATTGAGGTGCACGGGGAGGTTGTCGCAGGCCCCTTCTTTGATGCGATCGTCGCAGTTGGCCTGGACCCAGCCCATGTAGGTGTGGCGCAGCGAGATGACTTTGGAGTTGAGGGTCAGCGGCAGGCTGGAGAGTTGTCCGCCGATGGTCTCGGTGACGCGAAGTTGATCGACAAGCTCGCCGTTCTCTGCCACGCGGAAGCCCTCCGGGGCGATGACTTTCAGCGAGACTTCGGTGCCGGGTTTCTCAACCAGCGTGGCTTTAAAGATACCGTCGGCGTCGGTAAAGCCGACGATCTGGCCGTCGAGTTCGATGGCGGCCGCGCCGATGGGCGCGTCCCCGGGGCCGGTGACCTGGATGTCGATGGGGAACTCAAAGTCTGGCGGAGGGGGCGGAGGGCCCTGGGGCTCGGACTCACAGGCGCTGATCATCAGGCTCAAAAGAGCGATGAGCGAGAGCGCGCCGAAGAGGCGCGTGAAACGAGAGGTGCGGGTATGGGGCTTGAGCATCGTAGGCTCCAGGGCGCGTCGTGGGGGCGTTGTCGCGATCACTTATCGGTGTCGTCTTCGTTGCGGGTCACGTTGACGACTTCGGCGGAGGAGGCGGCCTGGATGAAGTCGTCGGCGCTGGCCGAGGGATCGACGGCGCTCAGGTCTTCGTAATTTCTGCGGGCCTGGCTCACCAGACCTTTGTCGAGGTCGGCTTCGACACGCTCGCGCAGGTCTTTGACGTAGTCTTTGATTTCACCGTTGTTGTAAATCTCGCGCCAGAGGGCCAGGTCGTCTTCGGCGGGCACGTTCTGGGCACGGATCACCTGTGTGATCGCTTCGAGTGCCGGGCGGTAGCTCTCGAATTGTTCGCTGCGGCGCGCCTTATCGCCGTCGGCTTTGAGCTCTCGGGCCTGGGCGCGAAGTTCGTCGAATTGATCTTCGGTGATCTCGGTCGGGCCGCTGGCCGGCGGGTTCTGTTTGAAGCTCTGGGAGATGGTCAGGCGTTGGTCAACGACGATGGTGCCGGGGAGGGGAACGTCCGGGGCGTTGGGTTGCGCGGCTGCGGGATCGGCCGAATTTGCGGCGGGCGCCGGGGTGCCGGGCTCAGCCGGGGCGGCGGCCTGTTGCTGCTGTTGTGGCTGTTGTTGCGGAGGGGGCGGCTGGCTGGAGTCTCCCATGAACATCATGGCGACCAGGCCGAGCATCATCAACGCGGCGACACCTCCGATGACCACCTTCATGTCGAGCCCCCCACTGCCACCACCGGATTTGAGCGAGGCGGCGAACTCGAAGGGCGTCTGCTGACGCTGGGTCGGATCGGGATTGAGAGCGGTCTGCAGCGCCTGCGCAAGTTTCTGGTCGCTGAGCTGCCCCAGGCGCGAGCTGTCCAGGGGGAGGCCGGTGAGCGCGGCGGTGGCTACGGCGGCAAGACTGAAGACGTCGGTTGCCGGAGAGAGCTGGCGTTGGGCCGGCGGAAACTGCATTTCGGGGGGGCCGAAGGCGCCCAGTCCACCGCGATCTTCAAAACGCAGCATGTCAAAGGGCTCTACCATCGCGTTGCCCTGGGGGGTGATCCAGACCGCGTCGGTGGTGAGGTTGGCGTAGGCGAGCTGTTGGGAGTGGATGGTCTCCAGGACGTCGGAGACGGCTTTGAGCCAGGCGATGACCTGCTCGGGGGCCTGAGCGCCCTGCTGCTGGATGATCTGGGTGAGGCGCGTGCCCTCGGGGCGGTCGATCTCGACCCACATGCCAGATCGGGAGACGAACATGCCGTTCATGGGCACCAGGTTGGGGTGGCGCAGTGCGTGGAGCTGGGCAATGCGCTGGCGCAGCGGGGTGGACATGTGCTCGGCGGGACCTTCCCAGACGCGCTTGAGAACAACGGGGCGTCCGAGCTGGTTTTGAGCAAAGATGAGCGTGATGTCGCCGCGCTGAATGGCGTCGGGAGTGAAGACGTAACCGCGCTGCAGATCCTGGTCGTTCTCAATCGGGTCGCCGCCGGAGGATTCGGCGCCGGCCATCAGGGCGTTGACGTCGACGAACTGGGTGTTGCCATCGTAGCCCGCGGCCTGCTGCTCGGGGGTGTAATGCGCGGCCTGCTCGGCGAAGTCGGCGATGTTCACGAACTGGGTGCTGCCTTCATAGCCCGAGGCGTCTTCACCGATGTAGACCTGGTGGCCGCCGGAGCCCCCCATGGAGGGAGCGGGAGCGGGAGCGGCGGGCTGCGCAGCCGGCCGGGAGTAGCCGCCGTAGTCGGGAGCGCTGCTGGTGATGTGGTCGTTGTCGTGGCCCTGGCCGCCCATCATATCCGGGGGGAGCTCAAAGAGCTGAGTGGCCTCATCGGAAGGACCCTCGAAGGTGGGCGGAGGGGCGAACTGGGGTTCGGGTCCCCCCTGGAGCGCGTTGAGGTCCACCATCTGGGTTTTGTCGTCGGCGTCGGACTCAAAGCCGCCGTCGCCTCCCTGCTGGCGCTGGTTGGCACGGTCGATGAGGCTGCGGCGGGCTTGTTTGAAACGATCGTCGGACATAGTCAGGCCGTAAAAAGAGGGGGCGCAGGCTGCGGGGGCATCACGGGAGAGGTGTCATAGCGATCAGTCGCGGGGCTTGGCGAACCAGCGTTCATCGATGGGCAGGCCGCGCTCACGGATGGCGTCGATGAAGGTGGGGAGGTTGCCCATACCGATGTGTTCGCCGATGACCTTGCCGGTTTCGGGATCGTTGCCGCGGTTGCGGAAGACGAAGATCGGTCGGATGCGGTATTCGCCGCGTTCATCGAGGCCGAGGACCTCGCAGATGTGAGTGATCTTGCGGCTACCATCGTTGAAGCGGCTGGTCTGAATGATGACCTGGATGGCCGAGGCGACCTGGCTGCGAAGGGCGGCCAGGGGCATATCGACCTCACTCATCATGGCCATGGTTTCCAGGCGACGCAGGGTGTCGTCGGGGTAGGTGGCGTGGGTGGTCGACATGGTGCCACCGTGACCGGAGGTCATGGCCTGGAGCAGGGTCAGCGCCTCGCCGCCACGGATCTCACCGATGACGATGCGGTCGGGGCGAAGACGCATCGCGGAGTGGAAGAGGTGTTCGATCTCGACGGCACCGCGACCTTTGGCGTCGGGGCCGCGAGTCTCCAGCATCAGGCAGTGAGGCTGCTGCATCTGAAGTTCGGAGGAGTCTTCGATGACGATGATGCGATCGTGGTCGCTGATCAGGGAGCTGACGCAGTTAAGCAGCGAAGTTTTACCGGAGCCGGTACCGCCGGCGACGATGATGTTGCGCTCCATCTTCACGCAGATGTCGATGAAGTTGGCCGCCTCGCGGGTGATCGAGCCGTAGCTGATGAGTTTGTCGATGGTCAGATCGAACTTGCCGAAGCGACGAATGGCCATTGAGACGCCGTTTCGGGCGCAGGGCGGAAGGACCACGTGAACGCGGCTTCCGTCGGGGAGACGCGCGTCCATGCGGGGGTTGAGCTCATTGAGGGTCTTGCCGACGAACTGGGCGATGTTTTTGGCGCCGCCCATCAGGTCGTCTTCGTTCTCAAACTTCGCGTCGGTCTTCTGGAGCTTGCCCTTGACCTCGATCCAGATGTCATCGGGGCCGTTGACCATGATCTCGCTGACGGAGTCGTCGTCGAGATAGGGGGTGAGCACGTGGAAGTAGCGCCGAATCGACTGTTCAAAGATTTGCTGTGGGATCATGGTGACTGCTTACGTGGGGCGCGCAGGGCTCAGCGGGTGAGCGATCTGGTTGCGGGTGACACGCAGCGGTAGGCTGCGACGACGGGTCGGCGAGCGTAAAGGGTTGTCATCGTCGCGGAGTATATACAAGCGCTCAAAGGAGCGTCAATCGGGCAGCCCGCGGCCTGCGGGGCAGCTTGTGAGGGGGGGGAGGGCGTGCTAAAGCGGCGCGGGAATGCGGCCAGAAGACGTGATGTTGAGGCCGGACCGAAGGCCGGCAGTGTCCCGGCGCGCAGCGGTTGCGCGCGGGGGGTGGTCTGAGACGTCAAGACGGTGGTTGAGCCGATGTTGAAGTTTATCGACAGGTCGATATTTCCTGTGGTTGCGGCCCTGGCGGTGTTGAGCACGCTTGTGGCGATGGGGTTGATCTTCTTTTACGCGCCGGTCGAGCAGACGATGGGCATCGTGCAGAAGATCTTTTATGTGCACGTGCCCTCGGCGATGGCGTCGTACGCGGGATTCACGGTGACGGCGGTCTGCAGCCTGATCTACCTCTTTTCACCGCGGGAGCACTGGGATCACGGGGCGGTGGCGGGCGCGGAGCTGGGGCTGTTCTACTGCACCTTTGTGCTGATCAGCGGGCCTCTGTGGGCGTACAAGGCCTGGGGCACGCCCTGGACCTGGGATCCGCAGCTGACGGCGACCTTTGTGCTCTTTCTGCTCTACGGGGGTTATGTGCTCCTGCGTCATTTTGGCGGGAGCAGCATGCGTCTCAAAAAGATCGCAGCAGTGCTGGGGGTGATCGCCTTTGTCGACATTCCGCTGATTCACTATTCGGTGCGGATCTGGGGCGGATTGCACCCGGTGGTTGAGCGCGAGGGAGGCGGGGGGCTTGCTGCGGATATGGCGCAGGTCTTCGGGGTGAGCATGCTGGCCTTTTTGCTGATGTTTGCCACGCTTCTATGGCTGCGTTTTCGGGTGCGCTGGCGGGAAGCGGAGCTGGATCGGCTCTATCTGGAAGTTGAGGACCTGGCGCGGGTTCGCGAGGCGTAACGCCACGATCGTGCGGCAATACCGACAGGCTCAGTTGTGGTGTGTGAGGAGAGAGTGATGACGACGTTTTGTAAGGAAAAGACGGGCGCGCTGGTGGCGTTTCTGCTGGTGATGGGGGCGTCGCCCCTGGCGAGCGCGCAGGGGGCGGGAGCATCGCTGGCGTCGCAGGATACCTCGGTGCCGGGCGGGACGTTGTTGATGATTTGCTACATCATCCTGTGGGTGATGATCGGCGGGTATGTGTTTTTTGTGATGCGTCGGCAGAAGGCGCTGGCCGAGGACCTGGAACGGCTTGAGGGTCGGCTCGATGAGGTGTTGGGCACCGGCGCTCAGGGAGATGTGTGATGGCGAGTCGGAGTGAGACGTTGCGGGTTACCCCGGTGGTGGGGGCGAGGGAGAGGCTGGCGTTTGCGCGCTTCGGTCGGGAGATCGGCAAGGGGGATCCCAACCATCGAACGCTGCCCGATCTGGTGGTCTGGAACGATCTTCGGCCGGGCGGAAACCCCTGGTTTGAGCATGGGGAAGCCGAGCTCTTTCTGGCGCGGCGTGGCGAGCGGATTGTGGGACGAATCTCGGCCCAGATCGATCAGGAGCATCTGAAGCGCTACGAGGATGATGCCGGGTTTTTCGGTTATTTTGACTGCGAAGATGATGCGGAGGCGGCCCAGGCGCTGCTTGATGCGGCCGCCGACTGGTGCCGGGCCCGGGGCATGGTGAAGATGCGCGGGCCTTTTTCGTTTTCGATCAACGAGAAGTGCGGCCTTCTGATCGACGGCTTTGATACGCCGAATTACGTGATGATGCCGCATAACTCGCCCTACTATCAGGGGCTGATTACGGGCGCTGGCTTTGAGGGGATCAAGGATCTCTACGCCTGGCGCTACCACCGCGAGGATCCGCCGGAGTCGGTGCTTCAGATCGCCGATGCAGTGGCGGAGTATCCCGGGCTGGTGGTGCGTCCGTTGAATATGGATGACATCGAGGGGGACCTCGAGATCATCATGGATATCTTCAACGATGCCTGGTCGAAGAACTGGGGCTTTGTGCCGCTGACACGGGCTGAGGTTCATGCGATCGCGCAGCAGTTTCGGTTGATCGCCGATCCGAACCTCTGCCTGATTGCGGAGGTGGAGGGTAAGCCTGCGGCGATGGCGGTGGCGCTTCCCAACATCAATGAGACGGCGGCCGATCTCGACGGCAAGCTCTTTCCGCTGGGGTGGGCGAAGTTGCTTTACCGGCTTAAAGCCAGGCCGCCGAAGACGTTTCGGCAGATTTTGCTGGGGGTCAAACGCGAGTATCGCGGAAGCGTGCTGGGGGGCTTAAGTGTGCTGCTCTACGTGACGATTCATCGCACGGCATACTCGCGGGGCTATCAGGAGGCCGAGGCCAGCTGGACGCTCTCCGATAACGACCGGATCAACCAGGGGATGGCGTTTATGGGGGCGGAGCACTACAAGACCTACCGCATCTACGAGCGGGAGATTTAAGTTGCTTTGAGCGATGTGCGGAGGTGGTGATGCGGGTGTTTCTGACGGGTGGAACGGGGTTTGTGGGCTCGCATGTGGCCGAGGTGCTTCAGGAGGTGGGCCACGAGGTGGTGGCGCTGGTCCGGGAGAGTTCCGATGTGCGGCATCTGAACGCGCTGGGGGTGGAGCGGGTCGTGGGCTCGCTGGGGGCACCGCAGGCGCTCGTTGAGGTGTTGGAGAGCTGCGAGGCGGTGATTCACGTGGCGGGGATGACCACGGGGAAGAGTGCGCGGGAGCTCTTTGAGGTCAACGGGGCGGGCAGCGGGAAGTTGGCTCAGGTGGCGGCCGAGGCCGGTGTTGAGCGCTTTGTGTACGTGTCGAGCACCGCGGCGCAGGGTCCGGGAGAGGGGAGAGAGCCGCGGCCGCGGGGTGTGCGGCCGCAGCCGGTGAGTTATTACGGGCGCAGCAAGTTGCAGGGAGAGGGGGCCGTGCTGGCACTGCGGGAGAACATGGGGGTGACGATTCTGCGACCGCCGCCTGTGTATGGTCCGCGCGATCGGGATATGTTTCAGGTTTTTCAGCTGGCGAGGTTTGGCGTGGGCCCGGTGCTGGGGGATGGGTTGCGCTGGTTGAGCGTGATTCATGTGCACGATGTGGCGCGGGCGGCGCTGCGTTGTCTTGATGATGAAGGGACGGCCAACGTCTATACGGTAGATGACGGGGGGCGCTACACCTGGCGCGATCTGACGCGGATCGTGGGGGAGGCTGTGGGGCGACGCCCGGTGCACCTGCCGATTCCGCAGGTGCTCTTCGGGGCGGCGGCGCTTCTCAGTGAGGCGGGTGGCAAGGCGGTGGGGGCGACGCCGATCTTCAATACCGATAAGTACGCGGAGATGTCGCAGCAATCCTGGGTGTGCGGGCATGAGGCGATTGCCGAGAAGCTGGGGTGGGCGCCGACCTTGAGGCTTGAGGAGGGGGCGCGGCAGACGGCGCAGTGGTATCGCGAGCAGGGCTGGCTTTAAGACTCCCGGGCCACTCGGAGCGCAGGCGTGGCGTGACGCGTTGGGGTGAGGAAGGTCAGCGAGGTTAGAGAGATTCAGGCTGAATAAAAAAGGCCGCCCGGAGTGCCGGGCGGCCTTTTTTCGATCAGGTTGCTCTGGAGACGATCTTTATCGACGGAAGTGTCGATGTGTCGTGCGTGATCTTACATCTCGTCGAGGGTCTCGATGCCGAGGATGGCGAGGCCGGCTCCCAGGGTGTTCTGGACGGCGCGGGCCAGGAGGATGAGGCCGTCTTTGCGGGGGCCTTCCAGGTCGACGATGCGGTGGTCGGCGTCGTTGTAGAGGGTGCTGAAGGTTTTGGAGATGTTAAAGAGGGCCTCGGTGATGCGACCGGGGGAGAGCTGGGTGGCGGCGGTTTCGACGGTGCGGGGCCAGTCCTGGAGCTGGCGAATCACCGCAAGTTCGAGATCGCTGGAGAGGCTTTTGAGGGCGTTGTCGCGGGCCTCGTCGTTGAGCTCGGGCCAGCCGCCGAGCCTGCGGGCAATCGAGGAGATGCGCGCGTAGCTGTAGAGGCAGTAGGGGCCGGTGCGCCCCTGAAAATCGATGGACTTCTGCGGGTCGAATTGCACGGTGGAGCGCGGCGAGAAGTCGAGAATGAAGAATTTGAGGGCGGCCAGGCCGATGACGCGGGCGCGATGGGATTTGTCCTCATCGGAGAGCTCGGGGTAGCGCTCGGCGACGGCGGTGCCGGCGAGTGCCTCCATCTCGTTCATCAGGTCATCGGCGTCGACGACGCGGCCCTCGCGGCTCTTCATTTTGCCGTCGGGGAGCTCCACCATGCCGTAGGAGAGGTGGTTGAGGTTGCCTTCGAGCTCAGGGCGCAGCATGGCGAGGATACGGAAGAGCACATCGAAGTGGTAGTTCTGCTCATCGCCGACGACGTAAATCATGCGTTCGACGTCGTACTCGTCAAAACGGGCCAGAGCCGTGCCCAGATCCTGGGTCATGTAGACGCTGGTGCCGTCGCCGCGCAGGAGCACCTTCTGGCCCTGGAGGCCGAGGGCTTCGAGGTCGCAGACGACCGCGCCGTCGTCGAGTTTTTTGAACTTACCCTGCGTCAGGCCTTCTTCGACGATGGATTTGCCGAGTTTGTAGGTGTTGGACTCGTAGTAGACGCGGTCGAAGTGCACGCCCAGGCGGCTGTAGGTTTCATCGAAGCCGTCGAAGACCCACTGGTTCATGGTCTTCCAGAGGGCGACGACTTGCGCGTCGCCAGCTTCCCAGTCGCGGAGCATCTGACGAGCGGCGCCGCCGAGTTCGCTTAAGGTGTTGAAGTAGAGATCTTTAAAGGCGGCGAAGAAGGCTTTTTTGAGGGCGTCGGCGTCGTCGCCATGGGTCTTTCTGGCGTCTTTGCTCTCGGGGGAGTTGAGCCAGGATTCAAGGCGTTCTTTGGCTTCGGGGCTGGTTTGCCAGGTGGTGTATTCGTCGCGGAAGGCCTGGTCGAAGCGTACGTAGTACTTGCCGACGAGGTGGTCGCCTTTGATGCCGGTGCCCTCGGGGGTCTCACCCTGGCCGAAGCGCTGGTAGGCCAGCATGGATTTGCAGATGTGAATGCCGCGGTCGTTGATGAGGTTGACGCGGGTGACGTTGTGTCCGGCGAAGTCGAGGATGCGGGCTACGGAGTCGCCGATCAGGTTGTTGCGCACATGGCCCAGGTGCTGGGGCTTGTTGGTGTTGGGAGCGCTGAATTCGATCATGATCTTATGAGGATCGAGGACATCACGTCCGAAGTCGTCGCCGAGTTCCAGGGCCTGGGAGGTGACGATGAGAGCGAGTTGCGCGGGATTGAGGCGCAGGTTGACGTAGGGGCCGTCGGCGCTGACGGCGTCGACGAGGGGATCGTCGGCGATGACGCCTTCGAGGTATTCGGCCAGCTGGGCGGCGATCTGGGGGGGGCCCTTGCGCAGGTGTCGGGCCAGCACGAAGACGGGGAATCCGCGGTCGCCCATGGTCGGGTCGGGCGGGTTGGCCAGGGTGATCTGAGAGGCGATCTCGGCGGGGATCTCGAAGGCCGCCAGGGCCTGATCTTTGAGCGCGATGAGGTGAGATTCGATCTGGGCGATGCGCATGAACTCTCCAGTGGGCGCCCTTCCGGGAAGGTGTCCCCGGTGGGGACAGGAGGGCAAAGAGGGTGCGTGACGAGGGCTTCGTCGATGGTGGCAAAACAGGGATGTCGGGCGCCGTGCAGCGGGGCCGAGTTGTGGGGACAGCGCGGCCGTGGGGGGGCGCCCACAGAATCAGGTAGCGCCGGGGGTGCCACAAGGCGCGTCCGGCGGCTGAGGGCGCAGAAGATAGGAGGGGCAGGCGGGGAAGGCAAGAGGGGCTACGGTGTGGTGTTTGGTGTCAGGGGGGGCGCGTCTAAATTAGGGGTGGAGCGCGACCGGTTAACCTGAAGGTCCTTGGAGTTGGCGGGTCGAGACGACATGATCACTTGCCGCGCGGAGCCCGATGGCCCGGCGGGGGCAGACGGTGGCGCGGGTATTCAGCGACTCGGCCTGCGCCGCTCGTCAGCCGGTCGCCAACGTCAGCAGGGGAGTACGAGATGGCGAACAAGGAACAAGAACGAGGACAGGAGTATGGCAACGAACCCGTCACAGGCGCACACGCCTATGGCGAAGAGATTGTGATGGAGGGGGCTACGATTGTGGATCGTCCCATCTCGCAGATCTCATGGGGGGCGGTTGTGGCCGGGGTCTTTGTGACCTTTGTGGTCTTGATGTTGCTCAACGTGCTGGGGTTGGCGATTGGCGCGGCGAGTTTTGATGTGTATCAGCCCAATCAAGGCGGTGAGCTGGGGCTGGGCGCGGCGATCTGGTGGACGGTCAGCGCGCTGCTTGCGCTCTTTGCCGGGGGTTGGGTGACGGGCAGGTTGAGCGGGGTGCATCATCGTCAGGAGAGTCTGTTGCACGGCATTGTGACCTGGGCGGTGACTGTGAGCGCGCTCTTGCTTGTCGTGGGCACGGCGTTTGGTCAGCTGGTGGGCGGCGCGTTCGGATTCCTGGGCCGTGCGGTGGTGGGAGCGGCAGGGGCCTCCGAGGTTTTGGGGCAGCTGGAGGTGTCGGCGTTACAGCAGGGGTTAAGCGGTGACCAGCTTGCGCAACTTCAGGCCGACGCGATGATGATCGGTCAGGAGGCGACGTCGGCGATGGCAGCGGCGTCGTTCTGGGCATTTGTCGCGATCTTGCTGGGGGCGCTGGCGTGTGCGTTTGGCAGCAGCTTTGCGTCGGCCTCCTTGAGCGAAGAGGAGTATTTTGAGCGCGGCGGTACCAGGGCCTATCGGCGCATGCAAACGCGTGAAGTATAAATTTGAGGGCGATTTCTCGGGCTGTTCGTCCTTCGAAGGTGAGGGCAATGAGACTGGAGCCCGGGTAAGCAAAGCCCCCTGCGCTGAGGCGCAGGGGGCTTTTTTGTGAAAAAAATGAGGGTGGGACGCAAAGCCCTGCGTCGGGCTGCGACAACAAGGGTACGAGGCCTGGTTCAGGCTTCCGGGGGCGCCGCGAGGCGGACCCCTTGGCCGATGTTTCGACGGATATTTCGGGGAGCGGGGCAGGGCTCCGCGGTATTTATAAGGAGGGGATTATGCGTGCGAGTTTCAATGTAGGTGCATGTAGGCTTATGTGCGTTCTCATGGTGATGACGATGGTGAGCGCGGGGTGTGGGGGGAGCGATGAGGTCGCTGCGGCGACGTCCTGGCGAGGTGATGTGATCCCGGTGGGCGATGCGCCCGGGGGAGCGGGAAGCGGGAAGGGGGATGACGGTGCATCGCTGCAGGGCGACGAGATGCTGGAGGAGGGTGAGGTGAACGGGGTCGATGAGAGCGATGAGGAGGCAAGCGGTGAGGAGGAGGTGTCCGTGCGGGATGAGCGGGCGCATCGCTGTCGGGTGACCTGCTTCAAGGTGATGTGGTGTCAGGAGAGTTCGGAGGCGATGGTGTCGTGCGTAGAGATGTGTGAGTTGGAAGAGGAGAGCGGTGCGGTGAAGGAGCCGGTGGTGCGTTGTCTGGAGGGGGCCGAGACGTGTCGGGAGGTGGATCGCTGCCACCGTCGGCTGGAGATCTGCGATGAGGTTTGCGGGGCGAAGCACCATTGTGGGCAGTGGGACGATACGCGTGGGGACTGCCATCTGTGGTGCGCCGAGGAGGTGTGGTCGGGGCGGCTGACGTGGGAGAATCACGGCTGTGTGACCGAGCAGGCGCGGGGGATGCGCTGTGATGCGCTGGATGTGGAGCGCTGTGGGTTGCGCGAGGTGGAGGAGGGGAAGGTGTACGGGGGATGAAGGTGAGGTGCCGGGACGTTTGAAGAGGTTGACCGGGGCGTCAGGCCGCGTAGGGTATGCGGGATCGGACGGTGGCGATGGCGGGCGCCCCGGTGTTGAACTTCTTCAGCGGGAGAGATGGAGACGTGAAGTTACGAAAGCCGGGCAACACGACGTATAATCTTTTGCACGGGCTACCGCTGGTGCTGCTGGCACTGGGGCTGCTCTTCGGGGCGCATATGGGCTATCAGGTGGCCGTGGGAGAGCGGGAGGCGGATGGGGGGCTGGCGATCGCGGGGTTCATCCTGGTGTATTTTGCGTATCGGGCGCGCTTTTCGATGCAGATGCTTTTTGTGAAAGACGACGCGAAGGGCTGAGGCGTGCGGGGGAGGCGGGGGACGCCGGAAGGGAGTGCGGTTGTGCGTTCAGGGGCGATGCGAGGGGGAGCGGGAAAGGTCAGCCGTGAGCGGGGGCGTTGAGGGCCTGAAGGATGGCCTCTCGGAGCTCGGTGAGTCGCTCGGTAAGGGATGGAAGGTCGTCCGGGGCGTTACGCCAGCGGTCGAGGAGGCCTTCGCGGGCAACGAGCGCGGTGTCGCCGTGGCGGACCAGGCGAGCGCGCTGGAGGACTTCGAGAAGCTCGTGGGCCTTCAGGGTGTGGCAGTCGTCGGACTGGTCGCGGCAGTGGGGGACGAGAGCGGCCGGGATCAGATCGAGCGTGCGAGCCAGTTCGTTGAGTGCGTCGATAAGAGGGCCGAGCTCCTGGCCTCGCCACCAGAGGCGTACGCCGTACATGTCATCGGTGAGGGTAAAGAGGTGACGGCCAGCGCGATCGCAGCAGGTAAGCATGGCCATGATCATGGCCACGTAGGGGTTGCAGGTGACGATGAGTGTGGCCAGCTCCGGGCTTTTTTTGGAAGCCAGGGCCAGGGTGGTGGGGTTGAGGGGAATGGAGCCGAACCAGCGGGCGGGTTGGTCGAGGACATCGTAGGAGGCGCGCTGCCAGCGTTTTTGAGGCAGAGGTTCGCTGCGTAAAAAGAGCAGGAGTTGGGCGGGAAGGCCAATCCAGATGGCGGTTCGTGAGGAGAACTTGCGGGCGCTGAAAGCGCTCAGAAAGCTCTGGCCTTCAAAGGAGAGGGCAGCATGGGATTGGGGTAGGGGTTGGCCGGTGGTCCAGTCGAAGTCCTGGCGGTTGTAGGCATAGCCGAGCATGGCGGCCAGGGCGGAGGCGCGGCGATCGACGGTGGCAGCGGCCAGGTTGGTGTGGGCGGTGATGGCGCGGCGGCAGGCCTCGCGGGTGGCGGCGGGCTCGGGCGTATCGGCAAGTTCGGCGCGTTTGAGCTCGTGGACGGTGCGAACCAGCTGTCGGGAGAAGAGGGCGTTGGCGAAGATGCGCGGCCTTGCCGGTGCGCTCAGCGCAAAACGTTGCCCCTCGGTGCTCAACCCCCATTCACCGCTTCCCTCCATGATGGCCAGGCCGAGCCAGCGGGCGAAGTCGGCGTAGTAGCGGGCGGTGCGTGGGTCGACCTCCATGGCCCGGGCGATGGCGCTGAGCTCATGGGTGCCTTTGTGAAGCTGGTCGATGAGCGCCAGGAGGGTACCCAGGTTGTTGGCCTGAGGAGCCTCGGAGATGGGGTCGAGAAGATCGAGCTGGGGCTTCTCGGAGCTATCGTCGAAGGAGTCGTTCATCGCACTACTCTAGCGCAGAAGGGGGCAGGAGGCGACGCCCGCGTTTTGCAAGCGAGGGGGCTGTGTTATGGTCCGCGCCGAAACCACCGCTTAACGCCGCCGGGAAGTGACGTACGTCGTGCGGACTGAGAGCGAATGACCACGACATAATAAACAAGCATGGGAGCGACCCGATGCCTACAACCCAGAAGATGATCACCGTGACGTTGATGGCCTGTGCGCTGTGGGGATGCAGCAAGACCGAGGCGCGGGTGCTCAATGTGGTGACGCATGAGATCGAGAAGTGCCGCGCGTCGGAAGATGCCTTTTACGAGGTTAAGCTCCACGGCGATGAGACCTACCAGGTGCTGACGCAGACCTGTCATGAGGCGATCTCGGAGGTGGAGATGGCCAGCGAGTGGCGTGGTCTGGTGACGACCGGGCCTGTTTCGTGGATGGCCGGTGAGGACAGCGCGACGCGCGCATTTGTGCTGAGCAATGTGGAGTGGCCCGACCTCGATCGCGCGTTGCGGATGGCCAATAACCCGGAGGCCAACGCGAAGTCGCTGGCTGAAGCCGAGAAGAGCTTTGCGGCCGCACAGGCTGCGTATCCGAAGAGCGGCTGGGTGCGCCTGGCGCGTCTGGATAACCTGCTGAAGTTGCGTGAGGAGACGCGCTCGGGCACCGAAGCACCGGAGACTCTGGGTGACGAGGCCTCGGCGGTGATCGATGCGATCGATGCCTGGGCCAAAGAGAGCGGGGAGAGCGAAGTTGCCGCCGAAGCTCACCTCAAAGCGATCGCGTATTACGAGCGTTATATCACCCGTCAGGAAGTGGCGTTGGAGTCGTTGGGTTCGCGCACGCCCTGGTTTGAGGCGGCGATTGAGCAGGCGAAGAAAGATGGCGACACCAAGACCGTCGAGGAGTACTCGGCGGAGTTGGAGGAGCGACTTGCACGGGAGCCGGCCGAGCGCGAGGCGCTGGAAGTGCGCTTGCATCGTCTCAAGGAGCTGCGCTGTGAGCAGGCCTCGAAGTTGAGCGTCAGCGGTGTGGAAGATAATGCGTTGCGAGAGACGGTGAGCGCGAAGCTCTCCGCGATCACCTGCCCGGTGCCGGCGCGGGTGGCGGCAGATGCCGAATAAGGTGGCTGAGCGGAAGCTGAGCATGTCCTAAGAACGACGTATCGACCCGCCACCCGTGTGGCGGGTCGATGTCGTCTGGGGCTCCTGGGAGGACAGCTATGGGGAGGATTTAAGGGATCAGGAAGTCGTGCAGGGCGCGGTTAAACTCCAGCGGAGCGTCCTCCATGGGGCTGTGGCCGCATCCTTTAAAGATGTGCAGGCGGGCATCTGGGATGTCGCGCTGAAGCCGGTGGGCGGTGTCCAGGGGAAGGAGATGGTCGCGGTCGCCCCAGAGTAGCAGTGTGGGGAGGTCGATGGTGTGGCCCCCGGCGCTGCGGTCGCCGGCGGCGACGAGATCGCTGGCGAGTTTGAGCATAAACTCCAGACGCGCGGGCTCTTTGAGTGGCGAGAGGTAGGCGTCGAGTTCGGTGGGAGACATACGCGCGCGGCGCCACTGCATCGGTTCGAGAAGGCGGATGCCCAGGCGGTTCATGCCCAGGCGCGCCAGTGATGTGGGCAGGGCGTTGATGAGGGGGGCTGTACGCGGTGAGGGGCGAAGTTTAAGGCCGGGGCTGACCAGGCTCACGCTCTGGAGGCGGCGCTCGGGGGTATGGCGAGCGTGTAAGAAGCTCAACGTGGCGCCCAGAGAATGGCCGACCAGGTGGATGCGGGGGGCGTCGATGGCCTCGAAGAGGGCCAGAAGCCAGTCAGAGAGGGTGTCAAGGGTCGGAGCGATTTCCGGCGCCTGGTAGGTCTGGTCGCGACCGTGGGCCGGAAGATCGACGACGATGACACGGAAGTGCTCCGCGGCCGGCGCAATGGCCAGTCGAAACGCCATGGCATGGGCCATGATACCGTGGAGAAAGACGAGGGTGTCGGGGCCCTGGCCACATTCCCACCAGTGAAAGGGAAGGCGTCGAAATGGCGAGGGGGTGTAGACCGAGCGGAGCGGGGTCGGAGTCGGGACAGGCATCCAGGAGGCAGTCATGGCAGAGGCGGGGGCTTGGCAGTAAGGTAGGAAGGACGCGAGCGGACGTGAGCATAGCGGCGCCGGGCGAAAGGGGAAGCAAAAGGACGCCATCACAACGATCGTCGGACCCTGATGGCGTCGACGTTTGCAGGAGAAAGGGGGGGCGACTTGACGCTCCCCACCCCCCTTGATAGAACCGCGGGACGTATTGGAAGTGACCCAGGCTGCACCGGCAGTGATGGCCTCAAGTGAAGAGGCCTGCGCTGCGAAATGACTGAGCATGCTGCGTCGTCGGGCTGTTGGAGGTTGGTGGATGAGTGCATGGAAACGCCGAGTAGTGAGTCTGTGGAGCGCGCTCAGTGTGTTAACGCTGGCGGCGCCCGCGATGGCCGGCAGCAACGACCTTGAGTTGTCGCGCTTTGCGACTTTCAACGACACGACGAGTGCGTCGGGCTGTACGGAGACCTGTGGGTTTGCTGAACCCGATGATCAGCTTTTCTATGATCTGTCCCGAGATCTGGGGCAGGTTATGGCGCCGCGTTTTGTGGCGCCCTCGGAGACGCTGGGGCAGGCTGGTTTTGCGGTGATGTTTATGGGGAGCCTCTCGGCGATCCCCCATAATGAGGCGCACTGGCAGGAAGGTGTGCGCGACCGCAACCCGGAGTCCACGCTCTTTACCGGGCATCTTCAGGTGCGCAAGGGACTTCCCTTCTCGTTTGAGGTGGCCGGGAACCTGGGCTACCTCTACGACAGCGAGATGTTCACGATGGGGGCCGATGTGCGCTGGGCGCTCAACGAGGGGTTTTATTATTTCCCCGACGTGGGTGTGCGCGGGACGGTGAACACGGTGGTGGGCGCGCGTGAGCTCAACATGGTCAACGTGGGCTGGGACGTCTCCGCCTCGAAGTCGTTTGCGCTGGGCGGGGTGATGGCGCTGACGCCCTATGTGGGCTTTCAGCAGCTTTATGTGATCAGCTCCAGCCGTGTGCTCAACGCCTATCCGCAGGATCCGCGGCCGCCGCAGTTTAACCCGGACAGCCCCAATCAGGTGTTTGCGCCGGAGTTTGTGTTCGGTCAGGAGCAGATCCAGATCAACCGATTCCTGGGCGGGCTGCGCATGCACGTGTGGATCTTGAACTTCACGTTGGAAGCGGTCTTTTCGGATACGGTTCAGCAGTATACGTTTGCGGGCGGAGTGGACTTCTAAACTGCGACCCGTCAGCAAGGCTTGAAGGCATGCCAAAGCTCGTAAAGCGTTACGCGAACCGAAAGCTCTACGATACCGAATCGAGCACGTACATCACCCTGGAGAACATCGAAGAGATGGTTCGAGAGGGGGAGGATGTGCGCATCATCGACAACTCCACGGGGGAGGATATTACCAGCGCGACGCTGGCGCATATCGTGCTCGATCAGCAGCGCTCCAACCCGGCGTTTCCAGTCTCGGTGTTGCGGGGGATCATTCAGTCCGGGGAGGAGTTTTTTGCCCGGCTGCAGTGGCCTGTGACGCAGTTTCGCGATGAGTTTAAGCGTCGGGCCGAGGCGTTGGAGGAGGGGGGCAAGGCGATCCGTGAGTTTGTAGACGGGACGCAGCGCTCGATCGACGATATGCAGCGTAGGCTCGACGATCGTTTTCGTGATGCGGTCGATCAGCTCACGCACCTTCCCGAGATGCAGCGTGAGATTGACGAGCTCAAAGAGACGGTCGAGGAGCTCGAAGAGCGTCTGATGCGCCTGGAGACGATGGTCGTGCAGGAGCATGAGAGCTCGAAGTAGGGTGAGATAAGGGGCTTGGTGGCGCGAGGGTTTCGCGCTAGGTTGGGGGCCGGTTCTGGGGCCTAAGTCCGCAAGATAAAACGAGAAACCGAGGCGAGTCGATGATCATCCGGTGTCCCGAGTGTTCGACAGGATTCAACCTCCCCGACGAGCGGGTTAGCGAGAAGGGCGTCAAGTTGCGCTGCTCTCGTTGCAGCCACGTCTTCCGCGTGCGCGCGGGGGAGGGCGACGATGTGGAGATCTATTATCAGGACGAAGATAATGCTGAGGAGGGCGCTGAGGTGACATCGTCGGAAGATGCGGGAGAGAAGAAGCTGAAGTTGCCGTCGAAAGGCGGATTGAGCCTGGGTGGTTCATCCAGTGCCAATCCTTTTCCGAGCGCGGGGTTGAGTCTCAAGCCCAAGAGTGCGAGCGCGAAGGTGGGGGATGATGCGTTTGAGGGGGCATTTGACGAGTCCTCGGAGGCCGAGGAGATGGAGGAGAGCGCGGCAGCGACGCCTGCGGCGAAGTTCGGACCGCCGCCGGGGGTGAAGGTGGCCGGAGCGCCTCCGACAGCTGCGGCGGCGGCACTCGAGGACGAGGAGCCGATGCTGGGACAGGGCACCTCGGCCTTTGGCGATCCATCAGACTTTGTGGATGACTCGTTCGGGGAGGACGGGCCGTATTTTGATCCGAACACCGGCAAGGTGGAGTCGCCGGCGGCCCCGGCAGGGCCGAGCGCGGGAGGACCTCCGGCGGGAGCCCGTCGCCCGGGCGCTCCGGTCGCGCGTGGGGCAGCTCCGGCCGGGGCAGCTTCGGCTGCTGCTGCGCCGGCGCGTGTGGCTGTGGCACCGGCGAGTTTTGATGGCATCGACGATCTGGAGCCGCATCGCATCGGTGGAAGTGGGGGCTCGAAGGTGGTGATGCTGCTCTTGCTGGTGTGCCTGGTTGCGATGGGCTTTCTGGGAACGGTGGCGGCGCTCAACGGCGGGTTTTTAGACTTCAAGCAGTTCGGTCAAATGATCGAGGTGGCCTTTGGCGATGGTGAGTACTCGCCGAGGGAAGCGTGGGCAAAGCCCACGCAGACCACGATCATTCAGGCGCCCGAGGAGCCGCTGGTTGCGGAGAGCGTCTACGGCCAGCTGGTGGATGTGGGGCGCAGCGATAAGGTGCTGGTGGTGCGCGGCTTTGTGCGCAGCTACGCCGAGGAGTCATTTCATAATGTGAAACTTCGCGCGACGGTGAGCAGCGCGGAGGGGCGCCCACTTCGTGAGGTCAGCGGCGTTGCCGGGATGGACGTGAGCGCCGCTGAGATCGCCGGTCAGAAGAGCGTGGCGGATGCGCAGGGGCTGGTTGCCGGTGGCGGTCAGTCGGTGAGCCCGAAGAGCGTGGTGCCCTTTACGTTGGTCATCGATGAGGTGCCGCAGACGGTGCTCGACGGTGGCAGCTTTGGGCTGAAAGTCTCCGTCGCGGACCAGGCCGGTGGTGGCGCGCCGGTGGCTGCCGGCGAGTGAGTGATGTCGGACTCCTCGCAGGACGATGATTCCGGAGCCGCAATGCGTGCGGCCCGAGACGCGGTGCCCGATCCGCTGGCGTCGGCCTATGAGGCGATGGTGCGGCACGCGGTGGGTCTGCCGGAGATTCCGATGCGGGCCGCCGCGCTGGCCGAGCGGCTGGAGGCCCTGGAGGCTGAAGAGGCCGTATGGTGCCTCGATCAGCTGATTCGCGGGGCGCTCTGGGGAGATGCGGACGCGATGGAGGCGATGCTGGCCGCGTCCTTCTGGCTGGTGACCGTCGATGTAGATACGCACTACGCGACGTTGAAGGCGCTCTTTGAAGCGGCGTATAAAGCGGAGCGCGAGTCGGTGATCGCGCTCTTGCGAGACGCCCCGCCGGTGCGAGCGTTGGCCAGTGGGCGGAGGTTGCCGGAGGTTCGGCTGCCGCTTGATCGGGAGATCACGCTGGGGGAGCGGCGGATGATGGCGGCCGGTCAGGATCGTCGTCTTCTGGAGCGTCTGGTGATGGATCCGAGCCCCCTTGTGATCGGCAAGCTCCTGGCGAATCCGCATACCCGTACGCGCGATGTGCTGGTGATTGCAGCCCGTCGACCGACGATGCCCGATCTCTTGTGGGAAGTGGCCCGGCATCCGGTGTGGTGGCGACGTCTGGAGGTGCGGGAGGCGCTGGCGCGTAATTCCTTCGGAAACACCGGAATGGCGCTGAAAGTCCTGCCGACTCTGCCCTTGAAGATGTTGAGGCAGGTAGCAGGGAGCGGGGAGTTGCACGAGCTGGTTCAGGGCTTTGCTGCGCTGCTGGTGAAGTTGCGCGAGGAACGCACCGCACCCTGGCGCGTTTGAGGTCGTTGAGGGCGATTTAAGGGGAGCTACCTTGTAAAACACAACGAGCCTCCCGGGTCTGCCGGGAGGCTCGTTGTGTTTTTATGATGCCGAGTTTGGCTTACTGGGAGAGCTGCCGCTTGGCTTCGGCGACGGCATCGTCGAGGAGCTTGAGGTAGGCGTCGCGGGTTTCGGGGGAGCTGCCCTCGGCACGCATCACGAGCACAGGCTGGGTGTTGCTGGCGCGCACCAGGCCCCAGCCCTGGGGGAATTTGACGCGAACGCCGTCGATGGTGTTGGTCTCAAAGTCGGCGGCGAAGTGCTGAGCGACCAGGCCCGGGACACGGAATTTGAGCTGCTCGGAGCAGTCGCGGCGGATCTCGGGAGTGACGTGGGTCTGGGGGACGTCGGCCAGAAGCTCGCTTAAGGTCTTGTCGGTGTTGGAGAGGATTTCGGCCAGGCGGCAGGTGGCGTAGAGCGCGTCGTCAAATCCGAAGAAGCGATCGTTGAAGAAGATATGGCCGCTCATCTCACCGGCCAGGTGTGCGTTGGTCTCCTGGATCTTGGCTTTGATGAGGCTGTGGCCGACGCGCGCCATCACCGGCTCTCCCCCATGCGCCCTAATATCGTCGAAGAGGGTCTGGGAGCATTTGACCTCGCCGATAATCGTAGCACCAGGGTTGTTCTTGAGGACCTGGCGGGCAAAGAGGATCATGAGGCGGTCGCCCCAGATGATCTGGCCCTTTTCGTCGACGACGCCGATGCGGTCACCGTCGCCGTCGTAGGCAACACCGAAGTCGCAGCCGAGCGTTTTGACGCGCTCAATGAGGTCGACGAGGTTCTCGGGGACGGTGGGATCGGGGTGGTGGTTGGGGAAGGAGCCGTCGGGCTCGGAGTAGAGCTCTTCGACGCGGGCGTTAATGGCGTCGCGCAGAAGTTCGGGGGCGATGATACCGGCGACGCCGTTGCCGGAGTCGACGGCGATGTGGAGTTTGCGCGAGCCCATGGTGATGTTGTCGCGGACCCACTCGATGTAGGTCTTGCGAAGATTGGGCATGGCCGAGCAGCTCAAGTCGTCGCCGGAGGAGAAGTCGCGAGCTTCGATGAGGCGGCGCAGCTCCTGGATGGTTTCTCCATGGAGGGTTTCTTTGCCGATCATCATTTTGAAGCCGTTGTACTCACCGGGGTTGTGGCTGCCGGTGATCTGGACCGCGCCGTGGAACTCGGAGGTGACTGCGGCGAAGTAGACGAGCGGGGTGGGTACCACGCCCAGGCTGACGACGTGGGCGCCGGCCTCGCGCATGCCGCGCTGCAGTGCATCGAAGATGCGGTCGGAGGAGCGGCGCGCATCGCGGCCGATGCCGATGCGCGGGGCGCTTTGCGTGCGTCGGGTGACCATGGTGGCAAAAGCACGTCCGATGTCGCAGACGAGGTCGTCGTTTAGATCGGTGTCGGCGATGCCACGTATGTCGTAGGCGCGGAAGATCTCGGCGTTCATGAAGGCTCCGTCGTCGGGAGGGCGAGGGGGTGAGCGGCGCGGACGTCGAGGCCGGTGCGGGATTGGGAAAGCGGGCCGAAGCTAAGCGCCGCAAAACGTTTAGCAAGGCGGGGTGTAGCACCACGGTGGCGGGAGGGGCAAGTTTGGGGTTCAGGGGCGTCTGTCGGGGCGAATTTCGAGATCGAAGGTTCGCCAACGCGCGGGCAGGCAGAGGAGGTCGGAGCTGAGTTCCAGGCGAAGCCAGAAGCGCACCGAGGGGGCGGCGAGGAGCTCTGTGGCGGGGAGGTTGGGGAGCTCGAAGCTCAGGTCGAGGCGGTGGGCGCTGGCGCGGTTGCGGGTGGAGGGTTGAGGCGGGCGGCGCCCCAGGGCGAGTTCGGCCGGAGCGCCGGCGTCAGGGCGAGTGGCGACGAGCGAGATGGCGGTGAGGTGAGGGAGGATGGCGAGTGTGGAGGCGGTGCCGCGCTCTTCGATGGCGCAGAGCAGGGTCAGGCTGGTGTGGCCGCGACGGGTGGAGGCGCCGGCGACCAGGCGTCGTTGGGGAAGATCGCGAGCAAGTGCGGGCAGAGTGGTGCGGGCATCGGGGGGGCGAAGTTCGGGAGGCAGCGCGCCGCGGTCGGGAAATGCAAGCCAGCCAGGATCCTCGGGGCTTCCTGTGACGCGGATGGCCACCGGGTCATCGTCCTGCATCATGGAGTAGCCGATGACGGCGTGTTGGCGGGTGAGGCCCGCCTCGATGCGCTGGACGAGATTCTGCGCGGCGTCTCTGGCCTCGAAGCGCTGCAGGTAGATCTGACGGTCGAGGGTTCCGACGCGACAGATCGTGTGGCCGTCGGTAGCGATGACCTCGGGGAAGCGCTGGCCGTCGGGGCTGCGGTGGGTGCGCCAGAGGAGAAAGGGAAGTTCGGTAGGTGACGTTGCGCTCAAGGTGAATCCCTGCAGGTAGGCGTGTGGCGGGGATGATGAGTGTAATGGCAGCTGGCTCACGATGCCAGAGAGAGGGATGTTTTGACCCGGAGGGGATGGTGGTTCACCATGGCGGGGAAGTCGACGAGGAAGTCGGAGAAGACGTTGAGGGAGTCGCGATGCAGTTGAAGACGACAGAGATGGTGGCGGCGTTGGTGATGGCGGGGCTCTGCGCTTGCGAGACGCCACGCAGCTCGGAGGGTGGCGAGGGGGAGGCGCAGAGCGCCGAGGTTGACGTAGCAGGTAGCGATCGTGAGGAGGTGGTGCGGCAGGCCGCAGCGCTGCGCGATCGCGCCTTTGAGGTTCCGGTGACGATCGAGGAGGCGGAGACGCTCGGGGCGGCACGTCTGCCAGAGGCGGTCGAAACAGAGCGAGCGCGGCTCGCCGTCGGTCTTTATGGGGATGCGGAGGCGTTGAGGCTGCATGGGGACGTGAGCCGAATGCGGGCCTCGGCCGAATTTTTGGAAGAGGGGGTGCGTGTGCGTCAGGTGGGGCAGGGGGCGTCGTCGCGGTGGGCGGCGGCGGTGGCCGCGAGTCGGGCGCTGGAGAAGGAGGTGTTCGGGGCGATGGCGCAGGCTCAGACGGTGGACGGCTGGCTTGCGCGCGAGGTTGTGCTGGGGGCCGGGCCGATGTTTGCGGCGACGCTGGCGCAGGCACAGGCTCAGGAGATGAAGGTGGATGCAGCGCTGATGGCGCGGCGCCCCGATCTGGTGGAGCGGGTCGAGGGTGTGGGGCCGTTGCTTCGAGGGGAGGGCGATGGTCTGGGCGCGGCGGTGACACGAGAGGCGTTGGCGCTGGGCGCTGCGCTCTACCGTGCCCGGGGCTGGGCGGGGGTGGAGTGGGGGCGGGTGGAGGGGGCGGTGCGGAGCGTGGAGGTGGTGCGACCGGATCGGTGGTTGGCCGGCGACGGGGTGGCGACCTGGCAGTGGCCCGAGATGTTTGAGGAGGTGCAAAAGGCTCGGCGTTGGGAGGAGGTTGCCCGTGGGGAGGTGGGGCCGCTTCTGACGAGTGTGTGGCTTGAGGAGGTTCTTCCGGCGCATGAGGCGCGCTCGATCTTCGGGGCGTGGCTGGCCGATAGCTACCGGGTTTATGAGGGGCCGGGTGAGGCGGGCCAGGCCCTGGTGTGGCTGACGGCCTGGCGTACACCGCACGAAGCCCGGCAGGTGGCCGGCGCGATGGAGCGGGCGTTGCTGGCCCGGCTGGGGAGTGAGGCGCGTTCGGGGCGGATGCGCGTGGCGGTGCAGGGGCTTAATGTGGCGCTGACGAGCTATGAGAGGGCCCAGGATCCGCAGATTCTCGACGATGAGGTCAAGGCGCTGGCCGGGGCTGCGGTGGCGTTCTTGCCTGAAGAACCGGCGCCGATGTCGTTCGTTCCCACGACCTATGAGCGCTACGTTGAGGCCGCGCAGGATGCGACGTTGGAGGGCTCCACGTGGATCGATCCGGCGGCGGGCTGGCAGATGTCGCTGGCGGCGTTTGAGGGGTGGACGGTGCAGAAAAGCGATGAGGTGCACGTGCGCTGGTTTGCGACCCACGAGGATGGTTCGCTGGTGCAGTGGACGACGGAGCTTGTGGATCCCTCAGGGGCGGTGTTTGGCGGGGAGGAGTATGTTCGTCGGCTCCAACAAGCGTTCGCGAGCTCGGTGGTGGGATCGTCGCCAGAGGTGGTTGTCTCTGCAGAGGACGAGGGGCCACGGGTGTTGCTCTCGGCGGCCGGCGAGGTGGAGGGGGAGACGATCGAGCTGCGGCTATGGCAGTGGGAGCGCGGTGAGGTGATCGTCTCGTACAGCGTACAGGAACCCGAGAGTGGGTTTGGGGAGCGGTTGGGGGAGGCGCAGACAGTGTTAGAGACACTCAAGGTCCACGGGGAGGCGTTGGTGAAGGCGTCGCCGGGTGCCGAAGCTGAGGAGGGCTCCCGGGGCGGGGAGCAGAGTGATGAAGCGCAGGGGATTCTTGAGTTTCGGGTGGAGGAGTGAGGCCGGGTCAGGCTCAGCGGATCGCGTCAAGGCGCAGAATCTGGCGGGAAGCGCGGGTCGGGGCGAATTCGCCCGGGGCGGTGCCTGGTACAAAGAGGTAGGGCTGGCCGGGTTCGCCGGGCCGGGCGCGCAGGCCGGTGTCGGGATCGATGAGGATGGGGTCGAGCTCGATGGTGCGCTCGGGCCACTGGAGGGTGGGGTCTTCGAGGTGGGCGTAGAGCTCGGCCAGGATCGGAAGCGCGGTGCGGCCGCCGTGTTCGCCGCGGCCCAGGGGCTCTGTGTTTTTATCGCTGCCGACCCAGACAACGAAGGTGTGGTGGGGATCGGCGGCGGCGATCCAGGCGTCGAACTCGTTGGTGGTGCCGGTTTTGGCGATGAGGGGCCAGGCGTCGGGGAGTTTGGAGGCGGTACCGCGGGTGGCGACCTGGGTAAGCGCGCTGTGGAGAAGGGCGTTGGCGCGGGGGCCCAGGGCCTGCTCGGGAGGGGTGAGGGGAGCGGCGATGCGGGCCAGGCGCGCCGGCGCGGGGGCTGAGTGGGATGCAAAGTGGCCGCGGTCGTTGATGTGGCCGCTACGCAGGTCGACGATACGATCGATCTGGCGGGTGGAGGCTCTCAGACCGCCTCGGGCGACGCTGGCGTGGGCGCGGGCGATGTCGGGAAGTGTGACGCAACTTGCGCCCAGGGCCAGAGAGGCGGTGGGGTCGAGTTCGGAGCTGACGCCCATCCTGCGGGCGCGGGCGATGAGGGCAGGGGCTCCGAGTCGCTCAAGGAGGTGAAGGGCGGGGATGTTGCGGCTGAAGACAAGCGCGTTCAGCGCGGTGATGGTGCCCTTGAAGTCGGCGTCGGCGTTGCGGGGCTGCCAGCCCCGGGGTTGCCCACGGGTCTCAACGGTGGTGGGGATGTCGCGTAAGGGGGTGGCCAGGGTGAATGTGCCGGAGAGGGCTTCGGCGTAGAGGATGGTTTTAAAGAGGCTTCCGGGCTGGCGGCAGGCGCGGGTGGCGCGGTTAAAGGCGCTGCGATCGATACGGTGGCTGCCCACGCTGGCGACGACGTCACCGCTGATATGGTCGAGGAGCAGCAGGGCGCCTTCGGCGGGGGGGGCGTCAGAAAGCTGCCAGGGCATATCGGGGCCAGGGCGGCGAAGTACGACGAGGTCGCCGGGGTGGAGTAGGCTACGGTAGGCGTATCGGTCGCGAGGGCGCTGGCTGCGAGGCTCGATTCCGCCGAGCCATTGGAGGTTCTCGGCGTTGATGAAGATGTCGGTCTGCGGGGTTTGAAGGAGGATACCATCGCGCTCGACCTCGCGGACGAGCGCCGGGGTTACCCGATTGCCGGCGTTGATTCCACGAAAGAGGTTCGCGGGAGCCGGAGGAGCTGAGCCGGTGTGTGCGTTTTGCTTCAGGCGGGCGGGAGGCGCCCGGAAGCCCTGACGTTGGCCGTGGTCTTCCACGCCGCGTTGCAGCGCCCGGCGCGCCAGGGCCTGGAGGGCGGGGCGATGGGGGGTGATGATGTGTTTGCCTGCCAGGTTCCAGTCGAGCTCGGGGTGGTGGTTTGCGAGATACTGGCGGGCGTCGGCGTCGGCCTCGGGAAGTTGCAGGGCGGTGGATGGGGCGGGTGTGAGGAGCGCGTCCAGGGGCAGGGGGGCGTCGGCTTCGCGTTGGTAGGTGTCCTGATCGATGACGCCAATCTCGTGGAGGCGGCGCAGCACGCGGTTTCGCTTCTGCCTGGCGAGCTCGGGGGAGGCCACCGGGTTGTAGTTGCTGGGGGCGGGCAGGATGCCGGCGAGCATGGCCATCTGGCCCAGGGTGAGGTCGTGGGGGGCTGTGCGGAAGTAGCGGTGGCTTGCAGCGGTGATGCCCCAGGCCTGTTCACCGAAGTAGACGTTGCGAAGGTAGGTCGCGAGGATCTCGGGTTTGGAGTAGTGGGCCTCAAGCTGGCGGGCTAAGAGAAGTTCCTGGACCTTGCGGTGGGTTGTTTTCTGCCGGTCTAAGAAGTGTTTGGCGACCTGCTGAGTGATGGTGCTCGCGCCTTGCACGATGCCGCCAGCGCGCAGGTTGACGAGCGCGGCGCGAGCGATGGAGCGGGGGTTGTAGCCGCGGTGCAGGAAGAAGTCTTCGTCTTCGGCGGCGAGCACGGTGGCGATGAGGAGCGGTGGGAGCTCTTCGTAGGTGAGGGGTTGGGGAGGGGGCTGGGAGGTGAGGGGCCAGCCGTCCGCGGTGGAGCTATGTGTCGGGAGCTCCGGGTGCCAGGCGTTGAGGTCGGGCAGGGGGGGGAGGTTGGCGTGGGCGCGCGCGCTTAGCTGGGAGAGCCAGATGGCGAGTGCGAGGCTGGCGAGCAGGGCCAGGGCCAGGGTGTAGAGAAGGGCGCGTTTAAAGGTTGAGCGCCAGTAGGAGGGGGGGCGCGTCATCAGAAGCTCATGCCGGCACCCAGGCCGATGTTCCAGAGGCGCACGGTTTCAAAGACGCCGTCGTCGCGCAGCTGCCAGAGTCCGCCGTACTGCGCATGGGCGTAGATGGGGCCCCAGACACCCAGACGGCCTTCGGCGACGGTGAGTGCGCCGTTGAGGTCGAAGAGGCCCTCGGTGGCGCTTTCGTGGGCGGGGCCGTCGAGGTGGGCTTTGTAGTAGAAGGCGCCGAGTTGCAGGCGCTTTGTGAGTTGGAGGGCAGCGCGGGTGCGCAGGGCCGCGTTACCCGGGCCCTGAGCGTCTTCAAAGGCGGCGCTCAGGGTGAGGATGCCGGCCAGGCGAGCCTGCACCCAGGCCTGGGCGCCGTGACGGGTGGAGGGCGCGGTGGAGCGGGCCACGCGGAGTTTGGGGCCGGCCAGGCCGGGCTCGGTGGGGGAGAGGGTCTGGAAGCGGGAGACTTCGTAGAGGGGATCGATGTATTCGGGGAGGTAGCGGTCGGAGAGGCGGCGGTACTCGAGGCGCGCGGAGAGCTCGACGGGGTCGGCGATGTTCTGGCGCCAGAGCAGGCCTGCGTGCAGTCCGCTTCCCAGGCCGATGTGGGCGTTGAGGTCGAGGTAGGGGGTGAGGGTGATGCGGGCGCGCTCCAGGAGGTTGAAGCGTAGATCGAGGCCGAGCAGGGTGGTGGGTTGGGAGCTTTCGACCAGGGGCTCTCGGGTGGGGCCGGCCAGGGCGCTGCCGTCGGGGTTGCGCTCAAGGTCGGTCGGAGCGCGGAGGTCGGAGACCAGCGTTGCGCCGAGCTGAAGGCGATCGAGCGCACGGGGGGCGTCTTCGATGAATGTGGTCGGGCGCAGGTGGGCGCGCAGCCCTATGAGGTTGGGGCTGGCGAGGTTGTTGGTCAGAAGTTCAATGCCGGCGCGCTTGAGGTCGAGGTGGGCGCGCAGGCCCAGGCGGTAGTGGTCGGTGGTGATGACGTTGTAGTAGCCGCCGATGATCGTGCCGTTTCCGAGTGAGGCACCGCCGAGCTCACCGAGACGTACATAGAGTGGGTCGTTGAGGGTGCCGTATTCAAGGCGGCGGATGATGCGCAGGTAGTCGGAGAGTTCCAGCCAGTCTTCTTCGCGAAGCAGGGTGTTTTGTTCTGGCGAGCGGTCGGCAAGGCGCAGGCGTAGCGGGACCTGCAGCGCGGCATGGAAGAGTGCGGAGCAGCTGCCACCTTTCTCACAGAGAGGAGCGGGCAGGGGTTTGATGAAGGTCAGTCGCGGGGTGAGGTTGAGGAAGAGGTCTTCGGCGACAGGACCGACACCCACCTCCGCAGAGAGCATCATCATCGCGGCGCTATCATCCTTAGAAGACTCGCCGCTCTCAGCGCTGGCCGGGGCAGAAAGCGCCAGGACGACCAGGCCGGTCAGCAGGGTGAGTAGGTGGCGAGGGGGCAGAGAGCGCATAGGGAGGCCCGGAACGGGGTCATCGATGAAGATCCGGGAGGCAGCCTAGCGCGAGGTCAGGGGCGGGACAACCGGGGCTGTGAGCGGCGGCCTTGTCGGGGGGAGGGGGGATCATTACACTCCGCGCGTTCTCGCGGCCTACAAGGGGCTGCCTACGACCGATGAGCAGAAGATGACGCGAGTCTATACGACGATCGAGGAGGCCGGCGCCGGGCTTAAGCGCTCGGTGGTGACGATTGGCAACTTTGACGGGATGCACCTGGGGCATCAGGCCATCTTTGCGCAGGTTAAGGCGCAGGCTGCAGTGCAGGGGGCGACCTCTGTGGCGATGACCTTTGACCCGCATCCGGTGGCGTTTTTCCGGCCGGAGGCCGCGCCGGCCAAACTCAGTGTTTCGCCGCAGCGTTATGCGCTGATGGGAAGCTACGGGGTGGAGGCGGTGGTGGCGTTGCGCTTTGATCAGGCGCTGGCCTCGATGCGCCCGCAGGCGTTTATTGAAGAGGTACTCGTGGAAGGGCTGGGGGCAGTGGAGGTGGTGGTCGGTGAAGACTTCCGTTTTGGTCATCGCCGCGAGGGGACCACGGCGTTGTTGCGAGAGCAGGGGGAGCGTTTTGGTCTGAAAGTGGTGGTCCCGACGCTTGTGAAGGTGGACGGGGAGGTGGTCAGCTCGACACGGGTGCGGGGGTGCGTGGTCGCCGGCGAGTTGGAGATGGCGCGCAGACTACTGGGCCGTCCTCATCGTTTGATGGGGGAGGTCGTTCACGGGGAGGCGCGGGGGCGCGCGCTGGGGTTTCCGACAGCCAATCTGGCGGTGGCCGAGGGGATGGCGCTGCCGCCTGATGGGGTTTATGCCACGCGACTTGCTGTGGGGGACGCGCATGGGGGCTGGCAGGCGATCACCAATATTGGCACGCGGCCAACCTTCGGGGGCGGGGCGCGCACGGTGGAAACCTTCGTGTTGGAGGAGGGGGTTGGCGAGGAGCTTGATCTCTATGGCGAAGATGTTTCGCTGTCGCTTTACCGCCATGTTCGGCCGGAGATGAGGTTTGAGTCGCCCGCGGCACTTGTCGCGCAAATTCAAGAAGATGTGGCGCAGGTGCGCGCCTATTTTGAGGAGGGCCGTGATGCCTGAGCCTGAGGTTTTGATGCGTTTCGCGTCTGAGGAGCATAGTGTGGCGAGCTGGCGGTCGATGTGGCCGGAGCTACGCCGGGGCACGGCGCTTGAGGTGCACGGAGTGGAGCTTCTTGCCGCGGACGACGAGGGCATTGAGCTCTCGATGGTCATGGGGCCGCATGCCTTGCAGCCCTTCGGGCTCTTGCACGGGGGCATCAGCATGTTGCTGGGAGAGTCGGCGGCGAGCATGCATGCGTGCTGGAAGCTCGACCTGACAAGGCGGGTGCCGGTGGGCATCGAGATCAATGGCTCGCATATGCGCAGCGCGACCGAGGGGGTGATCTTGACGCGGGGGCGAGTGCTGCGAAAGAGCCGCACGTTGATCCATCACGAGGTCGAGATTGTGCAGGCCGAGAGTGGGAAGACGCTCTCGGTGATTCGGGTGACCAATCTCTTTAAGTCGATCGCGTGATCGCTGGTCGCCACGGGGGGAGGGGGTGGGGTGACGCGACGCGACGCATGGGTGCTTGTTCTCTTTGAAGATGTGGCTAAGGTGGCGCGCGGTCTGGCCCTGAACATGGCCCTCGAACGCCGCTCAAAGGAAGGGGCGGCGCGGGGTGTCCCGGGCAGGTCCGATCCGGAGTTGATGTCGAAGTTATGAAACCAGAAGTGGAGACGTTGATGTTGAAGTTGCAGAAGTTGGGAGTCGCGCTGGGAACCGGTTTGTCGGTGATGGCGATGGCAAGCGGGGCGATGGCGCAGGATGCCGATGCGCCGAAGTACGTGGGTCAGGAGCAGCTTGAGGTTGACGAGCAGCCTCAGGGCTTCAGCGGAAGCCTGGGGGTGGAAGCCAGCTTTAACCTGGTGTCCAACCAGAATGTGATCGGTCAGAACGAGGGGACGTCCTTTTTGCTGGGCGGGGCGGTCAACGGTGGGCTCGACTATTTTTCGGGCAAGCACCAGTGGCGCAATACGCTGCTCTACAATACGAGCTGGGCGCGCACGCCTGTGATTCAGGAGTTTGTGAAGAACAACGACAAGCTCGAGATCGAGAGCATTTATAACTACCTGCTCAACGACTGGATCGGGCCTTACGGGCGTGCGAGTGCGGAGACGAGCTGGTTTGCGACGGAGCTCGTGAGCGAGGAGCCCACCGGCTACCTGATCAGCCGGGAGGATGGGAGTGTGGACGGGGAGGTCACCGATCGCCTGCGCGTGGCCGATCCGCTGACGCCGCTCAACCTCTTCCAGTCGGTTGGTGTGGCGCTGGAGCCGGTGCGCAAGGAGGCGATTCGCGCCACGTTGCGCGTGGGCTTTGGTGCACGTGAGGCGTTGGCTGCCGGCGTGCTCGTGGTCCAGGACGACGGTGGAACCTCCGACGTGGAGCTCGTGGAGTTGAGCAACGCCTACCAGGCCGGTGCCGAGGCTTTCATCGGTGTGGAGGGTAAGTTCCCGGAACAGCGTGTGGACTACCGGGTGGGAGCCACAGCGCTGATGCCCTTCTTGAACAACGATGATCAGAACCGCTCCCCCTTTGAGCTGACGCGCATCGGGATGACGGGCAAGGTGCGGGTGGCGATTGTGGATTGGATGGGCCTGACCTACAGCCTGATGGTGCTGAGCGATCCGCAGCTTTTGGATGAGACTCAGGTTCAGAACAGCGTGCTGTTGACCTTCAACTACACGTTGATCGACACCAACGAGGAGTAAGGTTGTGGCGGCAGGCGATGGGGCAGAGTCGAAGGTTGGGGGGGCGCTGAGGCGCTATTTGACGTGGACCTTCATCGCGTGCTGGGGGTGGGCCGGAGCCTTGTTTCTGGCGGGGGTGGAGTACGGCGGGGCGATGAGTCTTATCATCGCCCTGCCTTATATGTTGATTCCGGCGATCGTGGCGATGGTGGTCGATCGTGGTGGGGGTCGGCGAGTGAGGGAGAGTCTGGCGATACGCCTCAAGCTCAACCGGTGGTGGGCCGTGGGGTGGGTTCTTCCGGTGGTGCTGGCATTTGCGGCGCTCTTTGCGGCGCTGCTGATTCCCGGGGTGGGGTTTGATGTGGGCATGGGGGGAATGCTGGAGACGCTGAGCGGAGTGTTGCCGTCCGATGAGATGGCAAAGGCGGAGCAGGCATTGGCGCAATTTCCGCCGCTGCTCTTTTTGTTGATTCAGCTGGTTCAGGGGTTGGTGGCCGGGGCGACGATCAACGCGGTGTTCGCCTTCGGGGAGGAGGCTGGCTGGCGCGGGCTGATGTTGCGGGAGCTGGCGCCGATGGGGTTCTGGAAGAGTGCGTTGGTGATCGGGGCTGTGTGGGGGGTGTGGCATGCGCCATTGATTTTGCAGGGGCACAATTACCCGGAGCATCCGGTGCTGGGGGTAGGGATGATGACGCTGTGGTGCGTGCTGCTCTCTCCGCTCTTCAGCTGGGTGACGGTGAGGGGGGGCTCGGTGTTGGTGGCGGCGCTGATGCACGGGACGCTCAATGCGACCTTTGCGTTTTCGTTTCTGTATCTGGATCGGACGATTCCGCTGGTGACGGGGCTCAACGGGGTTGTGGGGATGGGGGTGTTGGTGGTGGCCAACGTGCTGCTCTGGGTTGTGGGGCGGCCGGAGCTCGATGGCGGGATGTGGGCTCCGGGGGCGGAGGGTGGAGGCCCCGAGGCCGAGTAGGCGTTCTGTGCTGGCGAGAAGTGGAGGTGGGGATGCCGAGTAGCGGATCTCGCTGGCGAGAACGCCAGGTCGGGGTTCCGAGTAGCGGATCTCGCTGGCGAGAACGCCAGGTCGGGGTTCCGAGTAGCAGATCTCGCTGGCGAGAACGCCAGGTCGGGGTTCCGAGTAGCAGATCTCGCTGGCGAGAACGCCAGGTCGGGGTTCCGAGTAGCGGATCTCGCTGGCGAGAAGTGCATATAGGGGTTCCAAACATCACTTCTTGCCGGCGAGAAGTGATGTTTGGAATGTTATGTTTGTGAAGGTCTTGTGCCGAGTCGCGTACTCAGGGGGGAATGTCGAGCGGGTGCCGAGGCGTATCGGCCGCATGGCTTCGCGTGCGAGCGACGCGGGCCGGGATGATGTGCGGCCGTGTCGGAGAAAAGGCAGATGGCGCCGGACCAGGGGAGGTGAGCAGGTCGCGCAATACGGCGTAGGGCGTCGAAGGTACTAGAGTCGACGCTCCATAAACACGGCGTCTTCGTCGTAGCCTTCAGCAGGACGCAGGGGGCGGAACCCCTGCTTTTCCCAGAAAGGGGCGGCGTCTTGCACGGCGACAAGCGTGATCACCTCAAAGCCGTGCGTAGTGGCCGCGTCTACCAGCGAGGCGATGAGCGTCGAGGCGACGCCACGGCCGGAGCAGGCCGGGTCGACGGCGACATCATGCAGGTGCAGCGCGTCAGCGTCGTGGTGACGTTCGGTGAGGATACGACCCAGCCCGGGGCTTTCCTGCGAGGGCCAGGGGTGGGCCAGAAGGTAGCCCGCCAGGCGCCCCGTGTCCTCATCGGCCGGGACACCGAAACAAAACTCCGGGGCCAGCGCGATCTTTGAGAGCAATGCGTCGGTGGGCTCCTGGAGGCCTTCTCCGTAGGCAAGGCACTGAAGTCGGTCGAGCTCGGGGGCGTCGGCTGGCCGGAGCGGACGCGGTGCAATCGTCGATGTCATGGTGATTCTCCTCGCAGATATAGAAACACCGGCCCCATCTCCGGGGCCGGTGTCAGCGGTGGTGAACTCGTCGATGGTATCAGCCCGGGATGGGGGCGCACACCCCGTTGTTGAGGCAGTAGAAGCCGTCCCGGCATTGGTCGTTGGCGGTGCAATTGCAACCGACAGTAGCTCGCAGCTCGTTGTTATCCTCGTTGCACTCGCGGAAGTTGCGCTGGCCGGTGCCGTCATCGTTGATGCGTGCGATGACTTCCACCTGCTGACCGTCGCCGGCCTGAATGGGGGCATCGTACCAGTCGTAGTTAAACTCATGGCGAGCGCCCGGGGCCAGCAGGTCGTCGGAGAGCACGACGTCGATGAGTGTCTCCTGGCCGCCCTCGACCAGATAGAGAGCGACGGGGAGGCCTTCGATCACACCGCGGCTTCCCTGGTTGGCGGCGATGAAGGTCAGGGTGAGGTGATCGTCATTGCAGACGCCACTTCCCTCGCTGACGACGAGATCGGGGGCGTTGAAGAGGCCTTCGCCCTGGACGTTCTGGCGGTAGTTGTTGAGGTAGTCGCGGCTCCAGTTGTCAATGCGTCCGGAGGGGATGGCACCGGGGCGGTTGACGGTGCCCGGGCAGAGGGCGTCGTCGATACCATCGCAGACGTTGGTGACGCTGTAGGCGTGCTGGTTCCAGACGGGGCGCGTGGCGACCCAGCGGTTCTCGATGTCGCGGATGACGCGCACGCCGTTGGAGGCGCCGCCAAGATCTTCGAAGCCCGGCCATTTCAGGGCGCAGTTACCGCCGACGCCGGAGTAGTCGTTGGAGATCACGACGATCTCGGCGTGGTAGTCGGCGTCGACGTCCACGATGACGGGAAGCTCGCGGGTGGTGCCGCTGGTGTTGGCGATCTGGAAGAAGAGGTCGGTGCTGCCGTCGGGGTTGCCTTCGCCGTCGTAGACGCGCAGGAAGCACTCGTCGCCGTAGACGACCTCGGCTTTGCCGTCGCCCTGGAAGTCAAAGACCGAGGATCCGGTGACACGGCTGGAGAAGTCCTGGGAGGGGAGCTTCCACATCAGCTCTCCGCGCTCGTTGAAGACCACGTAGAAGCAGGCGCCGGCGGTGGCGACGTTGGGCAGGCCGTCGCCGTTGAAGTCAGCGATGGTGGGGGGACCGGCACCGTTGGTGTTGCACTGGGTGGTGGAGTAGTGGGGATGGCCCTCGGTGGGCATGGAGGCGGTCCAGATCAGCTCTCCGGTGACTCCGTCGTGGAGTTTGACGGCGGCTGCGACGTTTCCGGTGATGATGGCGACTTCCGGGAGGCCGTCGAAGTCGCCGTAGGCGAAGGTGCCGTTGATCACCTGACCGAAGTCAGCCACGGCGGGGAAGCCGCCGACGCCGTCGTTGTAGGTCCAGAAGGTGGGGCATTCGGCGGTGGTGTCGGAGGTGCGGTTGAAGCTGAAGGCGCCGTTGGACGCGACCACCTCCAGGTTGCCGGTGCCATCGAGGTCCGCCACGATCGCGTTCTTGGGCGTGGCGCCGACCTCAGCGTTGCTGCAGAGCTCGGCACCGGTGGCGCCGTCGAAGACGCGGTTGTTGGCGACGACTTCAATACGGCCGTCGTGGTCGAGGTCGACGAGGTAGGCACCGTCCCAGCTCATGGAGAAGCCGGGAGTGCGCCACATCTCGGTAAACCCGGTGGTGTGATCATCGAAGGCGATAAGGCCCTGGCCGCCACTGAGGACGGCGACGATCTCGTTGCGCCCGTCGCGGTCAATATCGCCTACGGCCAGCGAGGAGGCACCGGAGACGCGCACGGCCGGATCGGTGAGGTCGAAGACCGGCTCGTAGGTGCGTCCGTTGACTGCCCGCAGGATGCTGTCGACGTTGTAGGCGCTATTTTTGAATGTGGAGAAGATGATCTCGGGGATGCCGTCGCCGGTGATGTCGACGACGGCGGGGGTCATCATGATCTGCTTATGCTCCGGCTCCGGGGTGGTTTCATCGGCCTGCCAGGCCACGTCGACGACCGGGTCAAAGACGTCGCCCTCGGGCTGGTAGATGCAGGCGTCGCCCAGGTCGGGCAGGCAGCGCTCGAGGGTGGGCTCGCAGAAGTTGCCCTCGGGGCAGTCCAGAGTGTTCTCGCAGGCGTCGCCCGGGGTGACGCAGCCACCGGCCAGGCAGAGCTGATCGGGCCCGCAGCAGTCGTCGTTACAGACCTGCAGCGCGGGGCACTGAGGGGTGATATCAGGCTGGCCGGCGTCGTTTTCAGCGTCCGGGAGGTCGCCGCCGTCGGGGCGGCCCGAATCCAGCTCGGTGTCGCCTTCAAAGGCATCGCGATCGTTGTCGGGGCCGGTCAGGCCGCCGGTGTCCGCGCAGTCGCCGCAGCCGGAGAGGGCCAGCGCCAGAAGGGCCACTTTCAAAGAGAGTGAGAGCGTGCGCATGCAAGACCTCAGTATGAGTAGAAGGTATCGATCAGCGAGAGGTAAGGGCGGCGGCCGGAGAGATGGCTCCGGCGCGGCGCGCGGGTAAAAGTGCACCAAGCCAGCAGAATAAAAGAGCAGTGGCCAGTCCCAGGGCAGCCATCCAGGGCTGCCAGCCAAAGAGGGAGTTTGGCTTAAAAGGAAAGTCGCCTACCAGCGAGTGAAACGCAAGGTCTAGGCCATACGCCGCCAGCCAGCCCAGCAGCAGGCCAGAGGCCGCGGCGAGGAGGGCGACGACGGTGGCCTCACCGAGCACCAGGAGGTGGATGGTGCGGCGAGTGGCCCCGAGGGCGCGCATCAGTCCAATCTCGGCGCGGCGCTCCAGCACCATCATCGAGAAGGTGTGGGTGATGTTGAGCGCGGAGATGCCCAGGATGATCAGCGCGATGAGGTTAAAGAGCAGCGTGATCAGCGAGATGAGCAGCCCGATGCGCTCGGCCTGCTGATGACGAGCGGAGAGTTGCAGGCCGAGATCTTCGGTAAGGCGGCGAGTGAGCGGGGCGACCTGGTCGTTGGAGCGGGCCTCGACGAGCAGGGAGTGGTAGGTGTCGGCGCTCTGATCGCCGGAGTAGCGGCGGTTGAGGCGTTGCACGACGCTCAAGGGGAGAGTCGCGCCCATGGGCATGGCGCGCTCGGAGAAGCCGACAAGGCGCGCGCGCTCGGTCTGGCGAGCGGCGCGCTCATTGCGGCCGAGAAAGCTCTGGCCGAGGACCAGATCGAACTCCAGGCCGACGAGCATCGCTTCGGAGAGGCGCGGGAGCTGGCCACCGATGCCCTGACTGCCTTTGAGCGCGGTGCGCAGGCTTCCGTTGAAGAGCTCAATGAGGTTGGGGTGGGCAATGACCGGGATGGGCCAGGCGCAGGTGCGACGTTGGGCGTGGCAGTAGGCCTGGGCCCCGCAGCTCTTGCTCACGTCGTCGCCCGGGGTGCATGATGTCGGCTCACAGACCCCTTCTGCGCATTGAAAGCCTGTGGGGCAGGGGGCGTTTGCCTGGCAGGAGGCCGGGGCGGCGTGGTCGATAAAGCCCAGCGGGTCGGGGATGGTCTCGTCGACAAGGTTCTGGGGGATGCCGTCGGCGATGAACTCGATGGTGAGATCGCGACCGAGGAGGGAGCCGCCGCCGCGGGCGCTGGCCGGAAAGGTGAGTTTTTGTTTGGGGAAGACCGCCTCGACCTCCTCGAGTTCGGCGACGCGGCGTACCAGCCGGTCATCGAGGCCGCCGCCCGAGCCGAAGAGGCCGCCCAGGGAGGGGCCTTCGGCGGCCGGGTCGACGACCTCAAGCTGCCCGATCACAAAGACGCGCTCCAGGATCTGCGTGCGTACGCCTTCGCCCAGGGCGGTGAAGAAGAAGAGGGTGGCGATGCCCACGGCCACACCCAGCCCGGAGAGGGCGAAGTGGGCACGGTTGCGGCGAAGGCTCTGGGTGACCAGGGCCATCAGGCGACTTCGGGACGAAGAAGAGGCTGGGGAGGCTGAGGAGCTCACGCGACCTCGGGGGTGAGCGGGGTCTGGAAGACGTCTTCGATGAGTTTGCCCTGGTCGAGGACCACCCGGCGGTGGGCGCGGGCGGCCACATGGTGCTCGTGTGTGACCAGGATCACGGTGATGCCCTGCTCGCGGTTAAGGCGCTCGAAGATCTCAAGGATCTGAAGGCCGGTGTCGCGGTCGAGGCTTCCGGTGGGTTCGTCGCAGAGCAGAATGTCGGGCTTTGCGAAGAGGGCGCGCGCGATGGCCACGCGCTGTTTCTGGCCGCCGGAGAGTTGTGGGGGGCGCGCGCTGGCGAGGTGGGTGAGGCCGACGCTCTCAAGGAGATCGAGGGCGCGCTGCTGCGCCTGGGAGGCCGAGAGGCCGCCTCCGAAGAAGGAGGGCAGCGCGATGTTTTCGACCGCGCTGAGGTGATTGAGCAGGTTGAATTGCTGAAAGACGTAGCCCAGGTGCCGCTGGCGGGTTGCGGCGAGCTCACGCTCGGAGAGGGTGTGCAGGGCCGGGGCGTCGGGGCCGCCCAGGGTGACGCTGCCCTGGTAGTCGGTATCCAGTCCGCCGATGGCGTTGAGCAGGGTCGTCTTTCCGCTTCCGGAGCGCCCGACGATGGCCACAAACTCACCGCCCTCGATCGTCAACGTGATGGCGTCGAGGGCGGTGACCTCACGCTCGTCGAAGAGAAAGCGGCGAGTGAGGTTGTGTACGACGAGGTTCATGACTACTCGGCGGGGGTGTCAGCGGGGGTGCCCGGCTCGGGCAGTGGGGCGACGAAGTCGAGGGAGGCGGTGGCGAAGAGGCCTTCGTCTTCGACGGCGACTTCGATCAGCAGTTCCTGGAGGGGGTTGAGGGTGCTGATGACGCTTCCGATCATGGGCACCGAGCCGAAGTTCTCGCGAAGGCGCTCGAAGTTGAAGTAGAGGCCGTTGAGGTTCTTCTCGGAGGCGAAACGCGCGCCCAGGTCGAGGCCTTCGACGTCTTTGAGGGCGGGCTCGTCACGCTTGCCGCTTAAGTATTCGTAGACGGCGTCTTCGCCCATGCCGGCGGCGGCAAGGGTGAGGTTGTCGCCGCGCTGGAAGAGGCGCGCGGGCATCGCATTGAGGTTGGCCGGCACGAGCACGCGGGCGTCTTCGACGGGCTGTCCTTTGTAGTTGAGCGGGCGGAGCTCGGCGAAGCCTGTGGCGAACTGGCCCAGGCTGTCGACGAGGGCTTCGAGTTTGCGTTGCTCGCTGAAGTCGGCGGAGATGAGCAGACCGCTGGCCGAGATCACGCTGAGCGTCTGCTGGATCGCGGTTCCTTTGCCAAGGGCACCCATCAGCTTACTGGCAGCGACGCCGTAGAAGGCCACCAGAGAGTGGCCGCTCATCGCGGCGATCACGTCGTCTTCGAGGTTGAGGTTGTAGTTGCGGCCCAACTCCACGAGGTTGCGGCGGATGGCCCGGCTGTTCTCTTCGGGGAGCCCGTCGAGGAAGGCCTGGTAGGCTTTGGGCAGATCGAAGCTGGTGCGGATGCCGAGCATGGTGTTTTTGGTGAGCAGGTTTGCCCAGTCGGCCTCCATCTGGCTCAGATAAGCCTCGCGGGCCTTTTTGACGAGTTCCTCATCGCCGCCGGCGTACGCTTTGAGCTGAATACGGGTGTCGGTGGTCAGCAGGCCCACGCCCGCGCCTTCGGCGTTGTTCTGGGAGAAGAGCGCGACCTGCTTGATGAGCTGGTCGACCGGGGTGGGGCTGGGGTTCGGATTCATCTCCATGCGGGCCAGATAGCGGTCCGGATCGACGTAGACGCTCAGGGGAAGGTCTTTGGCCAGGTTGTCGCGAAAGGCGATAAAGGGCGCGCTCTTTCCGAGCGATTTCTCGGCCGACGTGGTCTGGATCTGGTTGGCGATGGCCAGCGCCGTACCTTCTTCGAGAGCCTCAATGACGTCGAAGGCCGGCAGCGCCACAAAGGCGATGTTGTTTTCGTAGAACCAGGCCAGCTCCAGCCCGCCGGATTTGCCGCTGATCTTAAGGGAGGAGTTGCCCATCTTCTCGTTCCGCACCGGCTCGGTGATCTCGAAGGTGTTGCGGAGGCGTTCGATAAGGACGCTCTCAAAAGCCTGCTTGTCGGCGACGTAGGTCAGCAGCACGGGTCGGTTGACGACCATGGCGACCATCAGGGAGCCGTCGGGGGCGATGCCGGCACGCTTCCAGCTTTCCGGGTCGTTGAGCTTGATGCCCCACTCGCGTTGAATCTGCGATTCGATCATGCGCACCGCCGGGTTGAAGGCTTCGGTGCGGCGCATGACGATGTCGAAGGCCTCGCGGGTCTCATTGAGTTTGGGGGCGATGATGAGGGCGTCGGTGCTCAAGGGGAGCTGCTCGGAGAGCTGGGTGATGCGCTCCCCGGCAGTCGCGGGGATGGCTCCTGTTTTGGAGCCGCACCCGTCGCAGGCAGGCGCAATGAGGAGCGCGGCCAGGGCGAAGAGGAGAATGAGGAAACGCTGCATAATGGCACTCCAAAAAGGGGCAGGTACAGAGCCCCGGTGTGGGGAGAGGTTGTCTATCGTCGTGGGGGTCATATCAACCCGGGACGACGTTCGGCTATCGTAGCGCGGGCCAGATGTTACGCTGTGAGCTATCATTGACGCCGTGTCTGCTGCGTTGAGAGCACCTCGGGCAGCGTTGCAAAGCCTCGACGATGCTAAAGCATCGCCTGCGTTTCGCGCCTTGCCCGAGAAGCTCTCAACCTCGCAGCCATCGACATCAATTTCTACTCACAGCGTAGTAAGAGGACAAAGGCGCGAGCGTCAAGCCCGGGCGCGTATGCGTGATGCGGGTACAGGCGAGGCGCTCCGGGGGCAATGGTGGGGAGAGCAAACAAAAAGGCCGCGAGCGAACTCGCGGCCTTCGGTGAGGGGCCCCGCATCGAGGGGGCGTCTTCTTACTTCAGCCCGATCTCACGGAGGCGCTCAAAGAGGAACTCTTCGGCGGTGATGGGCTCGCTGGCCGGCTCCTCGCCCTCTTCGAGGCAGGTGTCGAGGACTTCGAGCACGTAGTCGGGGTGGGGGTGCACAAAGAAGGGCATGGAGTAGCGGCTGGTGGCGTCGCCCTCGGGGTTGACCACGCGGTGGGTGGTGGAGGGGAGCTTGTTGTTGGTGATGCGGGCGAGCATGTCGCCGGAGTCGACGATCATCTGACCTTTGATGGCGTGGATGGGGCGCCAGGTGCCGTCGCGCTCCAGAAGCTCCAGACCGGACTGGGTGGCTTCGGGAAGCAGAGTAATCAGGTTGATGTCTTCGTGCTCGGCGGCGCGCATGGTGCCGGGCTCATCAAAACCGTCGCAGACCGGGTAGTGAATGACGCGGATGATGGAGTTGCCGTCCTGGATCATGTCCGGGAGGAAGCTCTCTTCCTGACCCAGGTAAAGCGAGATGGCTTTGAGCATGGTCTGGGCGGAGTTCTCCATGGCCTGGTAGAGCTCCTGAGCCTTTTCGCGAAGTTTTGGGACATCTTCGGGCCAGACGTTTTTCTGGATGCGCTCGGCCATGGCGTGGTCGGCGGGAAGATCGCGGCCCAGGTGCCAGAACTCTTTGAGGTCAGCCTTCTCGTTGTTTTTAGCGTGCTCGACCCCAAAGGAGGTGTAGCCGCGCTGGCGGCCGGTCTCGGGGGACTCGTAGCGGCGCTTGGTGTCTTCGTCGAGGGCGAAGAACTGCTCGAAAAGGTCGTAATTTTCGTAGAGGAGGTCGGTGTCGACGCCGTGGCCTTCAACGGCCACGAAGCCCAGCTCTTTGAGGGCATCACCGATTTTCTGGACGAAAGCCTGGCGGGTGGCTTCGTCACCGTGGGTGTAATCGCGAAGGTCGACGACAGGGATGGTCTGTTCCTTTGCCATGACAGCAACTCCGAGGGTGTGGCGCGGGGGCCAGAAGAGGCGTGTGAGCCGCGGGGTTTGCGGCGCGGGGGTGCTGGGCAGAAACACTTAGCAGATGGTGAGGCAAACGCAAGGGAGGGCGCGCCGCCGGAGTGGGTCTGTTACACGGCTGTCACACGGGTACGGGGGGCTTCGTTCATGGTGTGGCTCGGGGCCATACGTGGTCGGACTGCGTGTCTGCTTCCGGTGGGGCAGGGCGGCTTTACCACGGAGTGTCAGGCGCCGATTGGCGAGAGGGCAGACACGCGGCTGCGCGAGCCGCGATAGAGCGCTTCCACTCGCCGGTGGTCTGTGAGTGCATGCGTCGCGGGCGGTGTGCGCTGGTGGTACGTGTTTGGTGGCGGGCGTTTGCGCCGTATTTTTGGGGTGAGAGCAACGGACCACTTAACCTCGGAGGATGACGATGACGACGACCGGCCTTACAAATCTCGATCGCGCGATCAATACGCTGCATATCTGGCTCAGCGCGCTGGAAGACGAGCTGCGTTTTGAGGACCGCGCTCAGACCTACCGCGCGCTGGAGGCGACGCTCTGTTCGCTTCGTGATCAGCTGACGATCGAGCAGAGTGCGCACCTTAGTGCGCAGCTTCCCCTGATTGTTCGTGGTGCGTTTTTTAACGGGTGGCAACCCTCCCGGGTGCCGGTGAACGATCGCAGCCTGGAGGGCTTTCTCGACCATGTGCGTCAGGGGCTGGAGCACGGGCCCGGCAGCGAGAAGGTCGATCCGCTCAGGGTGACGCGCGCGGTCTTCGGGGTGCTCCAGGAGTTTATTGCGCCCGGGCTCATCGAAAAGATACGAGGAGGGTTGCATGGCTCGATCGCGGCGGTGTGGCCGAACCCATCCGAAGATTCGGAGGGGCGGCAGCACCTGCACTGAAGCGGTCGGCCAGCCCCGGCTAGAATCACCGGGGAAGACGACCCACGACCAGAAACTGTCGCTCGAGCGTGAGCTCGTGAAGTTCCGCCTCGAACCCGCCAGCTTCAAGCTCGGCGATGATCTGCTCAGGGGTCATACGATGTTGGGCGGGAGGCCCCTGGGGGGAGTCTTTATCGTAGTCGACGATCCATACCGAGCCACCCGGGCGAAGCCGCGAGGTGAGATGGCGGGCGTAGGCTTCGCGCTCGGGGATGTGGTGCCAGGTGTTGACGCTTAAGATGCGGTCGACCGACCCGGGCTCAAGCCCCGAGGCATCGGCGCGGGCCTGGACCGTCTCCACGTTGACCCAGCCGCGGGCCCGGGCTTCGTCGTCGATGTAGCGCAGCATCGCGTCTTCCATGTCGACGGCGTAGACGAGCCCCTCGGGGCCCACCTGGCCGACAAGATGCGGGATGAAGTAGCCGGTGCCCGCGCCGATGTCGGCCACGCTCATGCCCGGCTCGATCTGCATGGCTTCGACCACAGCGGCGGGACGTTGCCAGAGGTCGCGCTCGGGGCTGTTCCAGCGGTCGACGTAATCTTCGGGGTTTTTAAAGGCGTGGTCATGATGCCCTTGAGAGGGGTGGGCATGCTCGTGCGAATGGTGCTCGTGGTGTTTGTGGTGCTCGGTCACAGCGGGCTCTTCGGTGGCGCCGTCTTCGACGGCGAGTTCATCGTTGTCGGCCACAAGGGCGCCGGCGGAGTCGTCGACCACCGAGGCCTCCGCTTTCTCCATGGTCGAGGGGCCTGAGCAGGCCAGCGCGCCGGTCAGAAGTAAGGTCAGCGCTCCGGGGCAGAGGCGCGAAAGGTACGAGGTCATCACAGATCTCCATCAAGCGGTGAGAGGAATCCTTCACACATCACCTCGCCACCTTACTCGAAGACCCGGATTCGGATCACCTCCTGTGGCACCGCGGTGCAACCAAAGTAGAAATCACCCGGTTCGTCGAACTTCTGCAGCGCCGATTGACCCGGAGCCAGCGCGATGTCGCCGACGAAGTGGTACATGTAGTCGTCGTTTTTCCAGCGGATGGCGTCGCCCACGTTGACGCGCAGGTAGGAGGGAAGCGTGGGGTTTTGCTGGGCCGCACGGGTATACGAGCCGGCCTCAATCGAGACGTCGCGGACCTCGCCGACTTCGGGCAAACGCTGGCCAAGCGTGGGGTCTTTGAGAAGCGAGCGCACATCTTCGGTCATGGCCTCGACCGAGGTGCCGTAGGGGTAACTCACGGCAATGCGCTGGCCGTCCATCACCAGGTAGATCTGCCCGCTGTGATCCCATGTGTAGTCGCGGCCGGCGATGGGTTTTTCGAGCTCGACGCGGCGGCGCACTACGCCCCAGTTGTCGTAGGTCGGCTGCATGTCTTCGCCCGGGCGGGCGGTCAGGCCGACGATCTCACCATGATAGTGTCCCAGGTAGGCGCGGAGCTCTTCGGGCGTCTCTTTTTCGGGGTCGATGGTCACAAAGAGAAACTGCACCTGGTCGGCGTCTTCGCCCAGGTTCTCCTCGATCTTCTCGAATTTTTTGAGGTTGGTGGGGCAGACGTCCAGGCAGCTGACGTAGCCAAAGAAGACCATCGCCAGGGGGTGGGGCTGGCGCTTAAGCGAGAAGGCTCTGGCGTTGTGGTCGATGCCGTGCAGCGCCGGCGCGAGCCTGGGCGGGTTGTAGTGGATACCGCGCAGAGTTTTGGGGGCCTCGGCGGTGGCGGCCAGCTCGTCAGTGTCGCTGGCAACCAGCGCGCCGTTTAAGATGAGGGCGCTCAGGCCACCGAGAACGACCAGCGCGGCCGCAGCGGCGAGGAGGTTCTGGCGAGTAAAGAGGGTGGGGGAAGCGGGGCGCGCCGGGTCATGTGTCGGGGCGATGGTGTCGGGGAGACGTTCGGCGGTCATGGGAGCCTCCGGCGCGGCGGGTAGGGCGGAGAGGTCGGTGTGGCGTGGGGTGCCAGGTCATGGCGGAGCTCATGGAGGGGGAAGATTCGATGCTTTGCCTCCCGGGCCGCGAGCGGCCCGGGAGGCAGGAGGGTCAGTGAGCGGCGGGTGCCAGCCCGTCGAGGCCTTTGAAGATGCTCTCGTCCGCTTCACCGCTGACCTCCAGGATGCCGACGGCACCTTTGTCGAGGCGGCTCAGGGCGTGGTCGACGAGCAGGTAGCTGCCCGGGTAGTCGACCTCAAACTCCACCATCGTTGCGCCGCCCGGAGGTACCGAGGTGGTCTGCACGTTGAGCAGCGGCTCGTTGAGCAGGGCGCCCTCGGGGTAGACCCGGTCGAAGATCTCGCCAATGACGTGGAAGGCGCTGTGGAGGTTAGGACCACCCACCCCGAAGAAGATGCGCAGGGTGTCGCCAACTTCCGCCTTCATCGCGCGGTCGCCGGTGATCGAGCCCACTCGCCCGTTGAGAAGCACGTAGGTGGGGAGCTCGTCGAGCAGGCGCTCACCATCTTCCTCCATATGGCCGTCAGTGCCGGGGCGAGCGTTGGTGTAGTACTCGCCCTGGACGACGTAGTACTCGTGGTCGACTTCGGGGAGGCCTCCCGGGGGTTCGACCAGGATGAGTCCGTACATGCCGCGCGCCATATGCGTGGGGATGTGCGGGGTGGCACAGTGGTAGACGTAGATGCCGGCTTTGAGCGCTTTGAACTGCAGCGAGCGACGCTCCCCGGGAGGGACCTGCAGGTAGACCGCGCCGCCGCCCGGGCCGGTGGCCGCGTGGAAGTCGATGGAGTGCGGCATCAAGCTCGTCTCGTGATTATCGAGGTGGATGACCACATCGTCGCCTTCCATCACCCGCAACATCGGTCCGGGAACTTTGCCGTTGTAGGTCCACAACTCGAAGGTGGTGCCGTCTTCGATCTCGGCGATGACCTCTTCGGTCTCAATGACAAACTCGACCTTCTCGGGGCGCGTGCGGGTCAGCGGAGCGGGGATGTCGGAGGCGTCCCAGCCCACCTCGTCGATGCTGACGCGTTTGGCCGGTTTGAGGGCGGCGCCGAAGCCTGCGGGCGGGCCGCCGCTGTGGTGCGCCATCGTCGGAGCATTGGCCGTCGCTACCATCTCGGGGGCGGCTGCCGAGCCTTCGACGGTGAGCTTGCCCACCATGCCCGCCTGGCGATGGCCGGGGATGGTGCAGTAGTAGGTGTCGCTGGCCGCGGCGACGAAGGTGAAGGTGGTCGTCTCATCGACCTTCATGATGGCGTCGCTTTTGGTGCTGGCGTTCTCCAGGCCGATGTCGTGGGCCATCGCCTCCTTGTTGATGAGCGTGATGGTGACCTCGCTGCCTGCTTTGACCTTGAGCTCAGGGTTGATCGTGCCATCGATGGCACCACCGACGCCTTTGTAGCCCGTAATGTGGGCTTCCAGCGTGAAGGCGACCTGTTCAGTGGGCGCCTGCTTGCGGGCACCCTGCTTGAGCATCGAGCCGGGGGTATTCGTGCGGCCGTCGGTCTCCTCGAGGATACAGCCGCTAAAGGCGATGGCGGTCAGAAGCAGCGTCGCCAGCAGGGCGAGTCGCCGGGGCGAAAGGGCATCGAAGACATGCGTGGTCATGGCCTACCTCCTCGCGATCGATGACGCCGTCGATAGGCGCCGGGGGCCTGACGTATGCTGGCGAGGCCCTTCGCCAGTGCTCCTGTCGGGGGGGAGCGATGGGTTCGCATCGTCGTTGTGCCAGAGCCGTGCCACCGGCCGAGAGTTCAGGTGCGGTAAAGCTGACCATTTGGTTAAAGGGCGCACAGAATCTGAGCTTTACGCCATGTTACAAGTGCGGCTTTTTTCTCACGTTGCACCGGTATGCGCTTTGAAACGCGCGTACGGCGGCTTCTCAGTGTGCAGGAGTTGCGTTTGGTCAGTGTTTTGCGCAGGTATTGCGCGTTCATGTCGGCTCGTTCCCACGGGTGACGCTCATCGTTGAGCCATCGGGATGGTGGGTTGCCGAAGAACGATGCCCGAATAGGGGGCGGACGCCGGCGATTTACGGCGTTGCGAGTGAGGGCAGCGATACCATCAGGAAACGAAAGGGGGCGTCGGTACAGAACTTGCGACCAGGAGGATATGAGAGTGTAGTTTGCGCAAAATGTGCGTTAATGGCCCGACCATGAGGGTACCGAGGTGAGTATGGTGCAGATCGATCTTCTATCGCCCGGAGCAGCCAGGTCGGCTGACTCCGCCGACGCTCCCCACGCGCTATGGGCCTGCGGGTTTCGCCCCTTCTTTCTGGCGGCGGCGATCTTTGCGGTGGTTGCGGTGCCCTGGTGGGCGACGATCTTCGCGCGGGGGCTGCGCGTGGAGACCGGTTGGTCGGTGCTGAGCTGGCATGGCCACGAGATGGTCTTTGGCTTTGCGATGGCGGTGATCGCCGGATTTCTGCTCACCGCAGTGCAAAACTGGACCAAAGGCGTCACCGCGCAGGGGCCGTGGCTGATGGGGCTGGTGGCGCTCTGGGGGGCCGGTCGTCTGGCGATGAGCGGGGTTTGGGAGCCGGGGATCGTCGGAGCGCTCCTTGATCTGAGCTTCATCCCGGCGGTGGCCGTGGCGATCGGGCGGCCGCTGCTGGCCACGAAGAATCGTCGCAACTACGCCTTTATCGCGATGCTGGGCGTGCTTTTTATCATGAACCTCCTGATGCACCTCGCTTCGCTCGGTGCGCCTGTTTCCGGAGAGCGTCTGTGGCTTCTGGCGGCCCTCGATCTTGTTGTGGTGATGATGCTGGTCGTCGGCGGACGTGTCATTCCGATGTTCACCCGCAACGCCACAGGGGTCGCCGTGCACAAGCCGGCCTGGCTGGAGAAGGTCCTGAGCGTGCTCGTAGGCCTGAGCATCCTCAGCCAGCTGGCGCTGGGACTCGATGCGCACGGTTTGCGCTGGGTCGCCATTGGAAGCTCGGCGCTGGCCGGTGTGGCTGTGCTTGCCCGGATGGTCGGTTGGGGCACACGCGCCACGCTCAGGACACCGCTGCTCTGGGTGCTGCATGCCGGCCACGCCTGGATCGGCCTGGGCTTTGTGCTGCGCGCGGCCGCCTACCTCTGGCCCCAGGTCTCCTCGGCGATGGCCACCCACGCCATCACCGTGGGGGCGGTGGGCATGCTCACCCTGGGGATGATGGCGCGTGTGTCCCTGGGGCATACCGGACGCCCGCTCAAAGCCCACGCCTGCATGGGCTGGGCCTTCGCGCTGATCGGCATCGCTGCGCTCGGACGCACGTTTTTGCCCATGCTTGGTCCGGCGCTGCTCGCGGGCGTATGGCCCGGTTATTACGTGGGCCTGGTGAGCGTCTCGGCCACGCTCTGGGCGGTTGCGTTTTTGATGTATGCGGTGGTCTATCTGCCGGTGCTCACGCGCCCCCGTGTTGACGGGCGGCCGGGCTGAGGAGGCGCGGATGGAGATCGTCTACAAAGTCGCCGTCGCCACCCACGTTATTGCCGCCACGATCTGGGTGGGCGGGGTGCTCTTTATGGCGCTGGTGGCCATTCCGGTGGCCCGCACGCTCGAGCCGAAGCTGCGCAGGCATGTGACCTCGGCCATCGGCCAGCGCTTTCAGCGCGTGGGCTGGGCCAGCCTGGGGTGGTTGGTGCTCAGCGGAGCCTTCATGATGTACTTCTGGGGGGCGCGCTGGGCTAACCTCGTCGATCTCTCCTTCTTCCAGGCGCCGCATACCAGGGTGCTCAGCCTGAAGCTCGGGCTGGTCACGCTGATGATGCTCTTGAGCCTGACACACGACTTTGTTGTTGGGCCGCGCGCCTCCCAAAACGTCTCGCTGGAGCAGGCCACCCGCTATCGCAAACTCGCCGCATGGCAGGGGCGTATCACCGGGGGGCTTGTCATCATCATTGTCGTTCTGGCGACGGTGGTTGCGCGGCCCTGGTTTGTTTGATTTGGGTGTATCATGTTGATGTTGTTGGTGAATTGTTCTCTTTTAGAGGCGTGCTGAATGCCGGTCGTGAGCCGAATCTTTCTGAAGCTGGGGCTTCTGTACTTTGTGTTGGCGATGCTTTTTGCGGTGGGGCTGGCCCTGGCGGGAGGGGCGTGGACGGCGCTCTTGCGGCCGACCTACCTGCATCTTTTTATGGTGGGGTGGATCACCCAGTGCATCGTCGGCGTGGCGCTCTGGCTCTTTCCTAAATGGAGCAAAGAGCAGCCTCGCGGACCCGAGTGGCTCGGGTGGACGAGCCTTCTGGGGCTCAATCTGGGGCTTGTGCTGCGCGCCGTTGCCGAACCGATGCAGGCGATGCAAGGGGCGGATGAGGCCGGGATTCTGGGGGGCATGCTGGTCGTCTCGGCCATCGCTCAGTGGGCCGGCGGGCTGGCCTTTGCCGCCGCGATCTGGCCGCGGATCAAAGACCCCAAAGCCGAGCGGGCGCGGCGCAAGAAACAAGCGCGCGCCGGGGAGGGCTGATGGCACCGCTCTCGATACATGCGTTGCGCCTGGCGATTTTGCATCTGGTGGTGGGGTTGAGCGCCGGCGCGTTGCTGCTCGCCAATAAGGGCCCGACGATCTTGCCCCTGGCCGGCCTGGGGAGCACGGAGCTCTTACGCATCCACCATCACACGCTGCTTTTTGGCTGGACGGTGCAGCTTGTGATGGGCGTGGCGTACTGGATTTTGCCGACCTTCGGCGCGCGTACCGAGCGCGGAAGCGAGCGCGCGATGCTTGTGGCCCTCATCGCGCTCAACCTGGGGGTGGTTCTGGCCGTGGCGGGTCTGCGTCTGGAAGGTTGGGGGCTGCAGGCCATTGCGGCACTGAGCTTTGGCGTGCACGCCTGGCCCCGGGTCAAAGCCTTTGGGGAGTCCGGTTGAGTCCGAAACAAGCCCTCAGACGTGAAACTGTTTCTCGCGGAAGATCGCGGTGGCCGCGGCCGTGGCCAGCACCGTGATGAGTCCGGCCACCAGGAGCCCGAACCACCATTCAAAATTCAGGGGCTCATCGAGGATGAGCTTGTCGAGCCAGCCCGCGCGGTCGGCGCCCTGAAGGCCGGCGATGGTGCGGACATGGAACTTCACGCTGGCGAGCTCCATCACCGGAATGGCCGCCACCATCATCTCCACCACGACATAGTAGATGATGCCCAGCAGCAGGCTCGATGAGAAGATCACCGCCAGCATGGCAAAGAGCGCGGTGTAGGTGAGAGCCCCCACCGCCGCCGCGCCCAGCATCTGGCCCAGCGTCCCGAGCTCCGAGCCAAGCTCCCCGGAGCTCCCGGCGCAAATCGCAAAGAGCAGGGCGATGGGGAGTGTGCTCACCAGCGTGGCGCTGAGCATCGCGCTTTTGAGTTTGGAGAGATACAGAATCGCGCGCGGAATCGGTCGCAGGGTCAGGTAGGTGATGGTGCGCCCCTCAATCTCATCGACCACCGAAGGCCCCCCGAAGTAGAGCGCGGCCAGGGGCACGAGAAAGGGCAGATACACCGACTCCAGGCTGTTGCGGAACATCGTCATCCCGTCGAGCTCACCGAAGGCCACATAGGCCAGGGCGACGAACACCGGGAGCAGTTGGACCGCGAGCAGCACAAAGGTCTTTCGGGCGCGAAGCTGTCGACCAAAATCCAGCGCAAAGAGGCTTGTGGCCTGGCGCACCACGCCGAAGTTGCGGGCCGGAAGAGAAGTTGTGCTCATGGCAGGCTCGTCGGGAGCAGAGAGACGGTGGCTCAGGAGACCAGGTAGCGGAAGACCGCCGAGAGGTCGTTGTCGGAGGAGGTCAGCGCGTGAAGCGTCAGCCGATGTTCCACCGAGAGTGAAGCGATGCGGCTGTAGGCCAGATCGGGCTCGGAGGTGGAGACGAAGAAGCCGCGCTCGGTGAAGCTCAACTCCAGGGTGTCTTCAAACGCGCTCAAGAGGCTGGCGAGTTTGCGGGGCGACTCGCACTCCACATAGATGCGGTGCGGGTGCTCGTCGATCATCTCGCGAATGCGGTAGATGTTGCCATCGGCGAGCACACGACCGCGGTTGATGAGCACAATATCGGAGGTCATGGCCTCGACTTCGTGCAGAATGTGGCTGGAGACGACGACGGTTCGTCCTTCATCGCCGAGCCTGCGGATCAGGTCGATGATGGTGCGACGGCCGACCGGGTCGGTGCCGGTCAGCGGCTCATCAAAAAAGAGGACCTGCGGACGGTGCGCGAGCGCCTGGGCGATCTTGATGCGCTGGCGCATTCCCTTGGAGTACTCGCGAATGGGCCGGTGGGCCTGTTCCGTCAAACTCACTGTGGCGATGGCCTCTTCGGCAAGCGTGGCCGCGTCGCTCTTCGAGAAGCCCTGCAGGCGCGTGAGGTGGGTGACAAAGGCGCGCCCGCTCATCTCTTCGTAGAAGGCGTCTTGCTCGGGTACAAAGCCCAGTTTTGCGAAGGCTGCGGCGTTGTTCCAGACGCGCTGCCCTCCGATGGTCGTCATGCCTGTGGCCGGTCGAAGTTGGCCGGTGAGGCATTTGAGCAGGGTGGACTTGCCGGCACCGTTGGGCCCCAGAAGGCCCACCACGCCCTGGCCGATGTCAATGGAGATGTCGTTTACGCCGATGACCTGGCCGTACCAGTACGAGAGTTTGCGCGCAGCGATGACCACATCACCGCGACCCACGCGGGTGACCTCCGAGTTGGCTGCGCCTGTTGAGGCGGCAGCGGTCGGGGCGTCAGAAGTTGGAGCGGGGCTGGACATCAGCGCCTCGTCGCAAAGCGAGCAGAAAGAGAAGTTGCGTTACGAGAGAAGACCATCAGGCGATGCCCTCCAGGCGGCTGACGCGGCGGCCGAGCGCGGCAATGCCCGCACCACCCAGCCCCAGCGTCACGATAAAGGGGGCCCACATCGGCACCGTCTCCGGGAACTCCGGTCCGCCGGCCAGCAAGGCCTGGCCCAGAAGCGTCAGGTTGCCGGTGAGGCTGAAGAGCGCGGCTGCGGCGTGTCCGCCGCTGACCGTTCCGAAGATCGCGTGCAGAATCAGCGGTACAATGATCGCGCCCAGCCACCCGAGTACCGCGTAACCGGTGCGGTTGGTCAGGCTGCTCAATCCCACCACCATCGCGCTCATGACAGCCACAAGTCCTGCCGACATCAGTACGCCCACGGCGTGCAGCGCGGCGACCTGGCCGGCGTATTCGGTGGAGGCAAAGAAGGCGACACGCAGCGCGCTCAAGAGGATCGCCGGCGCGATTGTGGTCAGCGCCCCCAGCAGGAAGAGGCAGAGGAATTTTCCAAACGCGTAGTCAAAACGGCTGATAGGCTTGGAGAAGTAGAGCTGCACGGTGCGGTGGCGGAGATCGTCGCTGATGATCCCGCAGCCGTTGGCCACATAGACCAAAGCCAGGGCGAAGACCTCGAACTGCAAAAAGATCACCACCGGCCCGCGTCCCGGGGCCTCCGCCGCGCCCATCTGACCGAGCTGCGAGCGCATCGCGTATTCGCCGACGATGAGCACGCCGAAGATCAGCGGCACAAGCCAACTTCCCAGCACCACCAGTTTGGTGCGCCAGAAACGCCAGTAGGTGCGCAGCGAGATCCAGGCGATGGTCCACCAGGCAAAACGCTCAACGATGGGGCCTTCGTAGCGGGTATACTGCTGATCGCGGATCGACATAGGTAAGAACCGATGAGGAAAGGTGTGTTACGCACCGAGCTCCGTACGTGCCCGGGAGTTTTCTTGATCGAGGAGCGCCAGAAAGGCCGTCTCCAGGGTGAGGCGCTGGGGCAAAAAGTGACGTAGTTGCACTTTATGTTCCACGGCCAGACGCACCAGCTCATCGGCACTCTGCGCGCTGCTCAGGCGCACTTTGAGGTGCATGCCGGCCTGCTCAACCGAGAAGCCCGCCTCGGTGAGAAGTTGTGCAAAACGCTCGTTCTCATCGCGGGTGCCCACTTCGATGACCGGGTCGTCGCTCTTCTGCAGCTCGGCCAGCGAGCCCACGTGCACCAGCGCGCCCTGGTTGAGCATGACCACGCTGTCGCAGATCTTTTCGACATCCGGAAGAAGATGGGTGGAGAGCACCACGCGCACATCGCGCTCGCGCACATCTTCGATTAGCTCCAGCATCTCGTCGCGGCCTTTGGGGTCGAGGCCGTTGGTGGGCTCATCGAGAAAGAGCAGCCTGGGGCCGTGCACGAGCGCCTGGGCGAGCTTGGCGCGCTGCTTCATGCCGGTGGAGAAGCCGCCGAGCTGGCGGTAGCGGGCCTCGCCAAGCCCCACGTAATAGAGGACTTCGTGGGCGCGCCGAAACGCCTCGCTTTTGGGGAGCCCGCAGAGCTGGCCGTTGAAGCTGACGTAATCAACGGCGGTCATGTAGGGCAAATAGCAGTCGTTTTCGGGCATGTAGCCCACCGCGCGGCGGATGGCACGGGCGTCGTGAGGAAGGCGCATCCCCAGCACCTCGGCGCTGCCGCCGTTGATGGGGATGAGGCCCAGGAGCGCCTTGATGAGCGTGGACTTGCCTGCCCCGTTAGGGCCGAGAAGCCCCACCGCGTTGGACTCCAGCTCAAAACTGATGCCTTTGAGCGCGGCGAAGCCCCTGTAGTCCTTCTGGACGTTGTCGAGTCGAAAGAGCACGGGATGATCCCCCGGTCGGTGGTCGAGCGCGCGCGGCGCCTTCGGGTTAGGGCTGGCGCTTTTAGCGGGTGAGCAGGTAGCCGATGATGGCCACAAGCACCAGGAAGATGAAGGAGGCCAGGCCAATGACGATGGTGATGATCGTACGGGTGGAGTCGTTGGTTTTGCCGGGCTGTGCGGCGGCTGCTGCAATGCCTCCTCCGGCACTTGCGGATCCGGCACCGGGCATCGGCGCGGCCATCGCCAGGGTAGGCGCGCTCTCGGCCTCTGCGACGCTGGCCGGTGTGTGAGCGGGTGCCCCCTGGCTTAAGTCGACGGCGCGGTACATCCCGGTGAGTTCCATCCCGGGAACGTAGGCCGCACGCCCGCTGAGCCCGCGCTCTCGGATGATCTCCTGCTCGCGGGCCACCAGCGCCTCGAACATCTCCATGGCGTCTTCGAAACGATCGTTGGGGTCCTTGGCCAGCGCCTTCATGATGATGCGCTGCATGGTCGGCGCTACCGGTCCCGGCGCTACCGTGGCCAGCGGGGGCACCTCGTTGAAGACGTGAGCGGTGAGGATCTGCACCGGGGTGGACCCGGTGAAGGGGACCTTGCCGGTGATCAGCTCGTAGAGCATCACACCCAGGCTGTAGAGGTCGGTGCGGTGGTCGAGCTCCATGGCCTGAGCCTGCTCCGGGGAGAGGTACTCCGGAGTTCCGTAGACGATGCCGGCCTGGGTGAGCTTTTGCTGCTCGGGGCCGCCTTCAACCTCGTTGATTTTGGCGATGCCGAAGTCGAGGATCTTGACGAAGTTCGACTCTCCGCGGAAGTCGGTCAGAAGCACGTTATCCGGCTTGAGATCGCGGTGAATGATGCCCAGATCGTGGGCTTCGGAGAGGCCGCTGCAGAGCTGCTTCATCAGCTTGATGGCCTGGATCTCCTCCATCGGCTGGGAGCCCATGCGGTCGCGCAGGCTCTGACCCTCGACGTACTCCATCGCCAGGTAGAGCAGCCCCCCATCGGTGCGTCCGAAGATAAAGACGCGGATAATGTTGGGGTGGGTGAGCATGGAGACGACGCGCGCTTCGCGGTGAAAACGCTGAATCAGCTCATCACTCTCAGCAGAATGCTCGTGAAGGACTTTGACGGCGATCTTCTGGTCGATGGAGTTCTGCCGCGCTAAGTAGACCGCGCCCATGCCCCCTTCACCCAGTTTGCGAGTGATGGTGTATTCACCAAAAAGGCTCTGTCCGACGAGGTTATTCGGATCAAGGGGCGGGTTGGTGCGCATCGGCGCGCGTCCCGCGTGCTGATGGTTGGGCTGCTGACCGGTGGGATGCGGGCTGCGCATCGGCGCCGAAGCAGGTGGTGCGCTGCCAGCCGACGTGGGACCATCGACGCGGTGAACGAGCGCTTTGCCGTCGTCCGGACAAAAGAGCGTGTTGTCGGGAAAGCGACGGTTGCATTTAGGACAGATCCGCATCGGTAACTCCAGAACCTTGCAGGGAGATCAGCTCAGCGATCTCTTGTATCAGGTTTGCGCGCGAGCGCTTATAGCACAGCGCTTCGCAACACAACAACGGCGCGCAGAGCGCCAGAGCAGGGCGATGAGACGATGGTGAAGGGCAATCCAGACGAGCCCGGTTCAAAGGAGCGGGGCGCGCTACGTGATGCGATCAAGGCCGAGGCTGTGCGCCTGGGTTTTGAGGCCTGCGCGATCGTGCCGGCCGAGCGCCTGCCGACGGCGCGCGCATACCAGGAGTGGCTGAGTGAGGGGCGCCACGGCACGATGCACTATATGGAGAATCATCAGCCCCTGCGCGTGGACCCGCGTGTGCTGGAGCCTGGCACCCGTTCGGTGATCGTGCTCCTGAGCAACTACCGCCAGCCCACCGACCTCTTTGAGGGGGGCATGCGTGTGGCGAGTTATGCCCACGGGGACGACTATCACGACTTTTTGTGGGAGCGCATGCGCGCCCTTGCCGCCTTCGTGCATAACGAGACTGGCGTTGACGTTGCAACTCGCCCCGCGGTGGATTCGGCCCCCTTGCTTGAGCGTGATCTGGCGCGGATGGCCGGGCTGGGATGGGTGGGCAAAAACGCGCTGCTGATCCGTCAGGGGCTGGGGAGCTTTACAATCATCTCGGAGGTGCTCGTAGCGCTGGACCTGGGGGAGCCGGCCGAGCCCGCCGCCGACCGTTGCGGGCGTTGTACCCGCTGCATCGACGCCTGCCCCACCGGGGCGATCATCGCACCGCAGGTCATTGATGCGCGTCGCTGCATCTCGTATCTGACCATTGAACTTCGTGGGCCGATTCCCCGCCGCCTTCGTCCCCTGATCGGCAATCATCTTTTCGGGTGCGATATCTGCCAGACGGTCTGCCCCTGGAATCGGCGTGCGCCGCTGAGTGAGGACCAGAACTTTGCGCCCCGGGAGGCCTATCGCGCGCTCAGTCCCCTGGAGCTTCTGGGCTTCGATCATCCTCGCTACGTTGAGACGTTTCGGCGTTCGCCCATGAAACGAGCGAAGCTCGGGGGGCTTAAGCGAAATGCGGCGGTCGTGGTTGGCAACACCGGATCGGTCGACGATGTGCCGGCGCTGACCCGCTATCTGGAGCGCGAAGACGACGCTGTGGTGCGCGGGCATATCGCCTGGGCGCTCGGGCGTCTGGGTGGCGAGCGGGCCGCTGAGGCGCTTCGGGCCGCGCTGGCGCGCGAAGAGGATTCGCTGGTGCTTGATGAACTCGATGTTGCGCTCAGGATGGTCAGCGGCGTCTGAGGTGTCCGGGGGCATCTTTTTTCGCAGAAGTCCTTGCTCCGCGCGTGTTATCGGGCCTACACTTCCCCACACACTGACCCTCAGAATGGGTGCGCGGCATGGACGCGCCCCTACCGAACTCTTTGCCCGAGGAGCGAGCAATGACAATCGCAAGCGCTGGTCAGGCCCGTGTGTTTAAGTCCACCGGTGTTGGCGGGCTCGACTTTGAGAGCTTTCCGATGCGTCTTTTTCAGAAGGCCAAGAAGTTCGGTATCTGGGATCCGCAGAGCTTTGATTTTTCAAAAGATCGCGCCGATTGGGAGTCCTTTACCCCGGAGCAGCGCGAGGTGCTCCTGCACTTAAGCTCGCTCTTTCTAGGTGGGGAGGAGTCGGTGACCCTCGACCTTCTGCCGCTGATCGGTGTGGTGGCCGAAGAGGGGAGGCTGGAGGAGGAAATGTATTTAACCTCCTTTCTCTGGGAAGAAGCCAAGCATGTGGAGGTGTTTCGGCGTTTCCTTGATGAGGTGGCGCGGGATTCCAGCGACCTCACGCGTTTTCACGGGCCTTCGTATCAGGCGATCTTCTACCAGGAGCTACCCGGCGCGCTGGGACGTCTTCGAAAGGATCCTTCGCCGGTGGCCCAGGCGGAGGCGTCTGTAACCTATAACCTCATCGTCGAAGGCGTGTTGGCGGAGACGGGCTACCACGCCTACTTCCAGATGTTAGAGGCCAACGATGTGATGCCGGCGATGCGCGAGGTCGTCGGAAAGCTCAAGCAGGATGAGTCACGCCACCTGGCCTACGGCGTCTACCTCTTGAGCAGGCTTGTGGCCGAGCATGGCGACGAGGTCTGGGAGGCGATTGATCGGCGTATGAATCACCTCCTCCCGCTGGCGCTGGGTATGATCGATGAGATGTTTGCGGCCTATGATGAGCTGCCCTTCGGACTTTCCATGGACGACTTTGTGACGTTCGCCACCACGCAGTTCCAGAAACGCTACGAGCGAGTTGCAAAGGCACGCGAACAAGATCTGGAGGAAATCGTTGGGACGTGATACTTGCCTGCATATGGTCGAGGCAGTCCACCCGAGAGGGAGCATGAGCGAACCAGGTATCATGAGAGTCGAACGTCCGGAGGAGCAACGCGTCCCGGTGGTCGTCGACGTGCCGCACGCCGGGGAGTGGATCCCCGATGATGTGCACGAGGAGATGGTCATTGGCGAGCGCGTGTTGCGCCGCGATCTGGATCTTTATGTGGACCAGATCTGGGCAAAGACCACCGAGCTGGGGGCGACGCTGGTCGCCTCCAATGTGTCGCGTTACGTGGTGGATCTGAACCGCGCCGAGGACGACATTTCCCCGGAGACGGTCGAAGGCGGTAAGCGCATCCTGCGCCCCGGGTACTATCAGGATCGGGGGGTGGTCTGGCGCACAACCACCGCGCGCACGCCGGTGATGGCCGGGCCGATGAGCAAGGCGGCGTTTAAACGCCGGCTTAACGCCTTCTACCATCCTTACCACCAGACGTTGCGTGAGGAGATCGAGCGAGTCAAAAGCCAGTTTGGCTATTGCATCCTGCTCGATGGTCACTCCATGCCCTCGATGGGACGTAAGGGGCACGATGATCCGGGGCGTCGGCGAGCGGAGATCGTACCGGGTGATGTGGAGGGACTGTCCTGCGATACGACGCTGCGGTGGTTGGTCGAGGAGCATTTTCGCGAGAAGGGATTCAGCGTGCGCTCCAATGAGCCGTATAAGGGCGGCTGGATCACCCGGCACTACGGACAACCTCAGCAGGGAGTGCACGCCATTCAGATCGAGATTCGTCGCGATCTTTATATGGATGAGCGCAGCTTCCGCATCCGGCGGGAGGGGCTGGAGCGGCTGGCCGAGGCCTGCACCGCGTTGATCCCGCGCTGTGGTGAGCTTGATGAGGAGGCGCTTCGCCCCTCGAAGCGGCCGCGTTTCTAGAGCGGCTCAGGTCTGAGAACGCTAATCTGAGAACCCTAAGGGGGGGAGTGTAGGGCGCCGTGCATGCAGAGGTGAAGCCCACTTAAGGCGGGCCTCTGCGAGGTGCTTCAGGCCGCGGCGCTGGCCCAGCCGAAGGCGAAGAGGGCGTAGTAGACGCACACCCGGGGAACGCGTACCAGTGTGGCGGTGAAGAAGCGCTTAAAGGGCATGCGGTAGATGCCCGCCAGCCAGCAGACCACTGAGAAGGGCATCGGGGTGACGGCGGCGATACCGACGGCCCAGGCGCCCCAGCGCTTAAAGAGGGCTTCGCCGCGCGGGCGGAAGAGCTCCAGGCGGCGATCCAGAAAGGGAACGCGGGCCACCAGGGGGCCGACGACATAGGCGAGTGCACCGCCCATCAGGCTGGCCAGGCTGGTGGCGATGAGCACCGGGATCACAGCGGCGTCAGCGGCGACGCCTGCGAAGAGGTAGGTGGAGGCGGGGATCGGAAAGCTGATGGCGTCAGCGGCCAGTACGCCCAGGAATATCCCCAGCGGACCGAGCACCTGCACAAAGCTGGTAGCCATCTCGGTGATAGGGTCGCGCAGCCAGTAGCCCAGCAGGGCGGCTGTGGCGAACATCACGATCATGATGCCAAGGCTCTGCCAGAGCAGGCGTCGCATCAATTTGTCGTCGGCAATGTCAGGTGCTTCGCTCAAGGCATCGTACTCGGGCTGCAGGGGCGTAGAGGCGACATAGTGCCCTTGTTTGGCGTCAGAGGAAAGGAACGCGTCATCACGAGCGCTGCGGGCGGTTTATAGAAGTCTAACGCTCGGGATGTGTCAGTCCTTCCGATGGTGAGCGATCGACGTTCGCTGCTGGACCTGAGCTGCGCGCAGCGTGCAGGCCAGCGCGCGGGTGGAGGCGCAGTCCGGGGCAAGTTCCAGGATGCGTTGTGCCAGGTCGAGCGCGCGGGTGAGGTGGCCCTGGTGTTGGGCGCTCTGAAGCTCGGAGCGGAAGGTTGCGAGGGAGGTCTCGCGCGTGCACGCGTCGATGAGCGTATCGCGATAGTCGGCGCGTCGCTGCGGGTTGGCGAGCTCGGCGTGGGCCAGGTCCAGACGAGCCAGGATGCGCGCTTTGAGGGGGAGAAGGTCGGCCGAGAACTCGGGGGTGAGGATCTGCTCGCGCAGGCTGAGGTAGGCGCGTTGAATAAGCGCCGAGTAGGCCGACCAGTGAAGGTCGAGGAACGCGAAATGATCGTCGCTCTCGATGCGCGCATCGAGGCGGCGCAGTGCATCGAGACCGGGATCCTCAAAGGCCTCGTCCCCGGAGGCGGCCTGGCGATGGGGCGGAGCGAGCGCGTGCAGAAGATCGAAATGATGCAGCGTGAGCAACGCTGCGGCGACGGTGGATTCAGGAAGATCCAGTTCGAGAAGGCGTGTGGTTCTGCAGGGGCCGTCGAGCAGGGCTTGCACCACCGGGGTAATCTGTGGCGAGGCGGCAAGCTGCCGACGTCCCAGCCCGGGCTGCTCGCGTAGGATAAAGGGGCCAGCACCCGGCTGGCTGATGCGACTGCGGAGTTCCTGTTCGGGCAACGCCAGAAACGCCTTGAGGGTGCGCCCGAAGAGGTGGGTGCCCAGCTCCACGCGCGTCGAGGAGTCGAGAGCGGGAGACGTCTCCAGCGCGTAGAAACGGGCCTGGCCACGCTGCCATCGCGCTCCGCCAGGGTCGAGCACGTAGAGGATACGCGCGCGACGGGTCAGCGCGAGGTGGCGCGCTGAGAGGAGTTTGAGCTCCAGCAGCGCCTGCTCCAGCGAGCAGGACTTCGAGGTGGCGCGCGCGGTGGCGCGGGCGAGTTGCTCGGTATCGAGCTGGCCTCCGCGGAGCAGGAGCGTGGAGAGCGCGATCGACTCGGGGTGGGGGGCCTGCCAGACCTCCCAGACCGCGCGTTCAGCCAGCAAAAATGTCGTGACGCCCCGGGGCTGAACCACCTGTAGATAGCCCGGACTCGGATCATCGAGGTGGGTACGCAGCACCGAGGCGAAGGGCTGCGAGCTCAGGTCGACGTCGTAGCGATGCGGCAGCGAGGAGAGCGGCGGTGGGGACTCGGGCATCGCCACCACCGTGTTCTCGTTGCTGGCCGCTCCCAGCATGCGCCGAAGCTCCTCGCCGCGCAGCCGCGTGGCCAAACCCGGACGTTCCACCTCAAGCAGAAGCTCACCGGACTCATGGCGAGCGCGGCGAACCTTTAAGGTCAGCGTGCCACGCGTATTCGCACCTCGGGTACGAGGTCCGTGCAGCCGCAGGATGCCCGGAGTGCGCGCCTCGCCCGGGGGAACGCGTACGCAGAGGCGGCTTTCGGCGAGTACACCCCGCCAGATCCGCTCGAATCGCGCCAGGTTGTCGATCTCCACCTCCAGCACCGCCGGGGTCACCTCACCTGGCAACCAATGTGCACCGGGGAGCTCGTCGGGGGAGGCGGTACGCACGCGAAGATCGCCACCCAGGCGGTTGAGTTCCTCGGCGATATCGTGCTCTGGCAGGCTTGCAGCGAACTCTGCGATGACCTCTGAGAGCCGCTCGCTGAGCGCGCGGCGCACCTCTCGACCCTGGTGGCTCATGCCTTCCCCTGTGGTGGGCTCCCTGGCGGAGCCCCGTCCCCCTGTTATCTCACCGATGCCTCTGAAGTTAAGGCGCAGCGCGGCGCAGGCCAGCGTTCTCAAAAGATTGCTTTCACTGCGCAGGCGTGCACAATACCGGCCCAACGTTCACCGCAGCACGTGGCAGGCAGCGCAATGGCTCATCATCACATGTATCTGGTCGCCGGCTTCTTCGGATTCTCCAACCTGGGCGGGATCACGTACTTCCATCACGTGCGCGAGGCCTTGCAGACCGCATTTGAGCGCGCCGGTCACACGCTGCAGGTCCACAGCGTGCCGACGCTTCCCACCGGGTCGATCCGGCGGCGAACGGCGTTGTTGGCCGAGGCGATCGCTCGGAGCGCCGGGGATTGCGGGCCCATCCACCTGGTTGGACACTCCACCGGTGGACTCGATACGCGCCTGCTGGTCACCCCGGGGGTCTCGCTGCCGGTTGACGACGACGTCGATGTGGAGGCGTTGGCCCGGCGGGTGCGCTCGGTGACCACGGTGGCAAGCCCGCATCTGGGCACGCCGATGGCTTCGTTTTTCAATAACTTCTTCGGCGAGAACATCCTGCGGGCCATCTCATTGGGCACGATCTACACGCTGCGCTTCGGGCGTCTGCCCCTGCGTGCGCTTATTGAGCTGGCCGGCATCGTCACGCGCCTGGACCGCCTGGTGGGGCTCGATAACACGATTCTAGACCAGTTCTACCATGAGCTTTTTAAGGACTTTGACGCTGAGCGACGCGACGAGATCAGCGCCTTCCTCGATGATATTCGCGTGGATCGCTCCGTTGTCGGTCAACTCACTCCCGGTGCGATTGATCTCTTCAACGCCTCGACCGGCGATCGTCCCACGGTGCGCTACGGCTCGGTGGTCACCCGGGCGCCGGGCTTCTCTCCGAAGACGGCGCTGCGCCTGGGGGCCGATGCCTACGCCCACGCCTCGCATGTGCTTTTTCGCGCGTTGCAGGTCATCACCGCGCGTAGCGGGGATTACCCGCCTCTTAAACCCGACCAGCACCAGGTGCTTGTGGAAGCCTACGGCGCGCTGCCCGGTCGTCGCGAGAGCGACGGCGTGGTGCCCTCCCTCGCGCAGGTCTGGGGCGAGGTGATTCACGCCACGGTGGCAGACCACCTCGATGTCTGCGGTCATTTCAATGACGCCCATCACACCCCGCCCCACGTCGACTGGTTTATCTCCGGATCGGCGTTCACGCGCGAGCGCTTCGACAGGCTCTGGGATGACGTCGCGGCCTTCCAACTCGCCAGCCTGCGCTGAGCCTTTTCGGCGACTGCCACGCGGGTCGGTACACAGCGGCTTGCATTGAACCGGCCCGGGCCGCTAGGTTGTCGCGGTTAAACGCACTCTGCGAGCGCTTGCCGCTGGCAGGCGCTCAGGCTGGCCCAACGATGTAAACCGGAAGGTGAAGATGAATCGCATTCAATCGCTAGTTGCCACGGCTCTGATGAGCCTCGTTATCGGCGCGTGTGGGGGCAATGATTTCAGCTCCGACGCGGTGCCCGAGTTGACCATCGACCTGAGCGAGGCCCAGATCCTGCTCGACGCGGTCGGGCCCTCGGACAGAACGCAGACCATTGCCACGCCAATCATTCTGCGCAACTCCAGTGAGGGTGAGCTTCGTGTGACGAAGATCGAATGGGTCGCTCGCCCCGATCGTCTGGAGGGCTACTTCATCGGCGACGTCAGTGCGGCCAATGAGGGCAGCACCTGCAGCGAAGACATCGATTGTGGCTCCGGGGGTATCTGCCTGCGCAGCGGCATTTGCCGCGACGCCGGTTTCGAAGCCACGCCTTTTGAGGTGGGTAACCGCTACGACCTGAACTTCTTGCTTCGTCGCGGCGACACCATCACCTGCCCGACCCCGGGTGCCGATGTGCCCGTGGAGATTCAGGACCGCTACTGCGGCGAGCTTCGCATTGAGACCAACGCTTCCAACAATGCTGGCATCGTCGAAGAGGGCGCCGCTAACATCTACTTCCTCACCTCCGGCGGCAGCGGTGAGATGGCGGTGCAGCCCGGGTTGATTCAGTTCACAAACGCCACCGCCGGCGTCTCGCAGAGCTCGCAGTTCACCATCGAGAACCGCGCCGGCTCTCCGCTCTTTATTGAGCGGGGCGACTTCGGTCAGAACTCCCAGGTCTTCGAGATCACGCCTTCGGTCTTCGGGCGCGAGATCGCAGCGAACAGCACCGAGACCTTCACGCTGACCTACGCCCCCTCGGTGGAGGCGGAGCTTGAGTTCTCGACCACTCTGGAGTTCGCCAGTAGCTCGGTGACCGGCTCCTCCTCGGCCATCACCATCGAGGTGACCCAGGGGGTGGGGGACGCGCCGCTGATCGAGGTTGACCCCTTGCAGCTCTCCTTCGCCGACTCGAACTCCCAGACGCTGACGGTGCGCAACTACGGCGGTGCCACGCTTGCTCTGAGCCAGATGCGCATCATTCCCAGCGAGGCGGCCGCGTTCTACCGCATCATGCTCGACGGGGTGAACCTGCTCGAAGACTACACCACCCAGCGCCTCGCCCGTATGACGGACGAGGAGCCCAGTGAGCTTGAGCTGACGGTCGAGTTTGACGCCAGCGCCGAAGGATCTTCGGTCGGCACGCTGGAGATCCGCCACAATGACGCGGCCTCCGGCAACATCACCAACGTCTCGCTCCTGGGCGACGCCACCGAGATCGCCGTTGGTGAGGCCTATCCCACAACCCTCGCCCTGCGCTCCGATGGTCCGCAGGTCGAACGCGAGATTGCCATCTACAACGGCGGCAATGACGACCTGGTGATCACCGGCGTCAACGCGCAGGGGCAGGGTACCACTACGAACCTTGACCTCTTCCGCTTTGAAGGTTTTGAGGGCACGGTGCCTCCGGGCGGCGTCCATACCGGAACGGTGATCTTCGAGGGTGAAGATCCTTTCAATCACGCGGTGGTCGCCGCGATTGAGTCCAATCATGCCGGACAGGAGCAGGCGATGACCTTGCTGATCAACGCCCGCGTGGTCAGCGCCTCGCCGATGGACCTGAGCGTGGAGCCGTCCTTCTCCAACGAGGCGGTGGTGGGGCAGTCGACCACGCTGACGCTTCGTGACGCCGCGGATGCCGCGCTGCTCAACAACGCCCGCTGGTTCATCCTGGAGCGTCCGGCGGGCAGCGCGCTTCTGGTTCGCGGCATCGGTGAGAGCATCACGTTTGAGCCCGACGCCGCCGGCACCTACCGTGTTGGTGTGCTGGCCAACGACTCGACCAACCGCGAAGAGCAGGTCGTCTTTGAGTTTGAAGCTGTCAATTAAGGTTCAGCAGGATCGCTTCTGAGCCGAAGCATCGCCCCCCAGGCCCACCCGGTGGTCAGCGCTTGACACCGTAGGTGGGCCTACTTATATTCCGCCCCCGGTCCAGATCTGCGTAAAACCAGGGTCGACCCAGAACACCCGCATCATTTGCAGCGGGACAACATACATTGCACACGACAGACGTGGTTTCACACACGCATCCGGGCGTCGCTTTTTGATGGATAGTGAAGAGCGCCGCGCGAGCATCATGGAGAAAAGCCTCATGGCCGAAGTGTTTCAGAACGTCAATAACTTCTTTGTCGACGAGCGACTGCAGCAGATGCCGACCTTCCCGGAGTGGGAGAATGGCGCGATCGAGCAGTCTCTTCGTGAGATCGAGGAACTCCTCGAGAAGCGCCAGGCGCAGCTCGACGAGACCCCCGGTGAGCTGGAGACCCAGTACTACTGGATGAGCTACGTGTTGCGCGCGCTGGGCTACTGCGCCTCGGTGGCCGAGCCTCCCCCCCAGGGTGTTGACGCTGAGGACGTGCGCCCTGACTTCACGCTCTTCTACTCGGCCGACGACTTCCGTCGTGTGGTGGGCATGCGCGGCGAACGCGAGTTCTTCGCCAACGCTCTGGGCGTGGTCCGCACGCTGAGCTGGGGCTCCTCGCTCGATGAGTACGAATCGGAAGACGGCACCTACAGCCCGGCCTTCGACGTGGATCGCCACCTGCGCAATACCGGCACCAACTGGGGCATTCTGACCAACGGAAAGGTCTGGCGCCTCTACCACCGCGATTCCTCCGGTCTGCTCAACACCTACTTTGAGTTCGACCTGATGACCGCGCTGGAGTCCAACGACATGGACGCCTTCCGCACGTTCTGGCTGGTGTTCTCGCCGGAAGGGTTGGGCGGCTCGGAGGTTGGTGGAGCGATCGTACAGCGTCTCCTCAACTGAGTTTGAGTCTTTGATACGCATCCCGCGTGACGTCCCGCAGACAGCTGGACGCGCGTAGCAACCTTTTTGCCGGCGTGGCAGCACCCGGCACCTCACCGGAGGATATAACCATGGCCCGACGAGACGATAAGCTCGGCCCCCTCGAAGTTGAAGTTCGCGATAACAACGTCAACCGTGCGATCAACCGCCTTAAGCGTGAGATCGGTCGTGAAGGCGTCAGCCGCGAGCTTAAGCGTCGCCGCTTCTACGAGAAGCCCAGCGTCGCCAAGCGCCGCAAGCAGCGCGAAGCGGAGCGCCGCCGCCGTAAGGAAGAGCGTCGCCGCGAGAACCGCTGAGGTTTTTTAGGCGCGAACGCCCTTATAAAAAAGCCCCGCCACACGTTACGTGTGGCGGGGCTTTTTTATATCGAGCGGGTGAAGATCGAAGCGTCGCCGTCGTTCGTCGACGGAGATTTCAGCGCAGCAGCAAGATCGCGATGAGCGCCAGCGCAATCACGCAGAGCAGGGCGACGACCAGGTTCAAGGGCGTCAGCCAGGCGGGCTTGGATGTGGCGGAGGTCCTCAGCGGGGCGCTCAAGCCGGGCGCAGGGAGCTGCTGGCCGTCGGGAGCTGGTTGGGAATTGAGGGAGGGGCCAAACCCGCGGCTGGCCGGCTGAGGAGGTGCGGTGGGATAGGTCGGGCGTTGAGCCCGCGCTACGGGGCCTGACGATGAGGGGGCGGGCGTGGGGTTGGAGGAGGTATCGCTGGTGCCGGGCGTACCTGAGGCAAAGGGGCCCTCACCGCGTTCCTTCATCTGGCGCAGTGTTTCGAGGGGGTTCTCCATCATCTCGGTGGCGTCATCGGCATCACTTTCCAGGCGCTCGAAAAGCGGGCGCGTGTCGGTGTGGGTATCGGGCTCCTCCTTCAGGGCCATGTCCTGGGTGGCGTCGATGCCGAAGTCAGCGTTTTTGCGATGCTGCTCGAGCATCCCGACGGGCAACGCCTCCATGACCATCGTGGCGGCGTCCTCACCGGCAGCACCTGCCTCCAGAGGCTGGTTGACGGCCATTTCGGCGGTAGCGTCGACGTTGACGGCCGGGCTGCGAAGCGTAGCGGGCTCGCGGGGAGGCGGCATCACCTGGTCGAGCGCGCGGAGCATCATCTCGGAGCTGGCGTAGCGCTGGCTGACGTCTTTGTCCAGCGCGCGTGAGAGCCAGGGCCAGAGCGGATGCCGTGCAAGCACCTCCGGGGCCGGGAGAGGCGTGGGGGCGATCTGCACCCGAGCACGCTCCAGCGGCGTGGCTCCCTGGACCAGAGGCGCGCCGAGGATAGTCTCAGCCAGCGTCAGCCCCAGTGAATAGAGGTCGCTGGCAGGAACCGGTGACTTGCCCAGCAAGAGCTCCGGCGGCATGTAGGTGGGGCTACCCAGGGTCATGCCGGCCGAGGTCAGATCGTGGTTTCCGATCATCGTCTTGGCGATGCCGAAGTCGAGGACTTTGACAAAGTCACGCTCCCCCTCGAAGTCGCAGAGCATGATGTTGGCCGGCTTTAAGTCGCGGTGCACGATGTCCAGAGCGTGCGCAGCGCTCAGCGCGCGGAGTACGCCTCGGGCTACGCGCGCCACAAGCGCCGGTTCAAAGGTCCCGCAACGCACGATGCGCTCGGCGAGGGTCTCGCCACTGAGCAGCTCCATGGCAATGTAGAGTGCGTTGCTCTCGGGGCAGCGCCCGTATTCGTATTGACGAATGGAGTGAGGGTGGCGCAGGGAGCTGGCCATGAGCGCCTCGCGCTCAAAACGCTGCTCAAGCTGCTGCTGGTCGAGCTGATTGCCCGCGGCGTGCAGAACCTTCACAGCGAGTTCGCGCGACTGCTGAAGATCGTGGGCCCGGAAGATGATTCCAAAGCCCCCGCTTCCTATCTCTGCGAGCAGACGATAACGCTGCGCCAGGGTATCGCCGACCTGTGGTGCCTCTTCGACCCGCATCCGCAGCTCCCGTAGGTTGCCTACATACAAAGTCGGCGTGTCCGGGACCGACTCCGTGACCGCTTCGAACAACGCCGCCCCCCTTCTTGGGCGGGGGCGGCTAAGGGATTAGAAGTGCCCGCCGAGCACAAATCCGGCACTCTCCGCGCCGATGGCAGGTGCCACGCGCAGCCCCAGGCGACGCTGAATCGCGTCGTCGTCCGAGGTGCTCTTCGCGCTGTTCTGCGACATGTAGTCGTAGAGCAACCACGCACCGCCGCCGACGACCAGCAAACCGCCGGCGACATAGCTCCCGATGGCGATGTTAGCGCGGCTCTGCCGGCGCTGGGTCAGCTCGTTGTACTCTTCGGTCTGGCCGGGACTAAGCTGGCTGCGTTCCTCGTCAATACCGGGGATCACGACCAGGTCGAAGACCAGGCCATTGGCCAGCGCCAGAGCCCCTGCACCCATGAGTCCATAGGCCACATAGTTGACCGGCGCGTTGGCCTGGTCAGCCTCACCCGGTTCCTCGATCACCGTGCTGGCCACCGGCTCTGTTTCCACCGACGGCTCTTCGAGCAGCGCACCGACGGTGGCGTCCTGCTGGGCAGACACCTCGATCTCGCGGGTGAAGTCGGAGTACCCCTCCAGCTCCACACGCACCTGATAGGTACCCGGGGCCATGCCGGCGCGCTCGGTCGGGGTGGTGCCCACGAACTCTTCGTTGATATAGACCCGGGCGAACATCGGTTCGGACTCAAACATGATCCGACCGCCGAGCTCCTCGTTGTAGGCGGAGCACTCGCCGGTCCCTGCATCAAGCGCCTGCTGAGCGCTGGCGATGAGCTCTTCCTGGGCGGCGGGGTGGCGGATGAACGCGGCGTAATACACAAGGCTCATCGCGCAATCATCGGCCTGCGCGTAGCTGCGTGCCACGTTGAGAAGAAGGCGCGGATCGGGCTCTTTGCGGTTGGCAAGCAGCAGGCGCTCGATCGCCACGTCGTACTCACCGGCCTCGTAGGCTTCGCGGGCCAGCTGAACGAGCGTGTTCAAGTCTGAGTCGGCCAACTCCTGCTTGGTCACCGGCTCCTGGGCCAGGGCTGATCCGGCCATCGTCGCCGTCGTCAGCGCCATCACCGTCAGGGCTGTTGCAATCTTAGCTACCACGGATCTTCCTCCAGATATTCATCACTTCAGGTGGCCATACGTATCGAAAGGTCAGGCCGGACGTTGGTCGCACTCTAACGACGTCGGCAGATCATGTTGAAGATCAACCCGGGGTGTAGCATTTACGCCCTTCTCTTACAACGATGGCCGCGCAATGCTTGGAGCATTCGCGCCGTCTATGGTACACCGCACTACCTGTCATAGGTTAAAGCATGCACCCTAAGGAAAGAACCTCATGATGAACCTGCCCGAGCTTGGTGACGTCATCGACGACACCTATGAGATTCGCGACATCCTTGGAAAAGGAGGCATGGGAGCGGTCTATCTAGCCCGCCAGATTAATATGGATCGCGACGTTGCCATGAAGATCCTGGTGGCCAGCGGTCCGAAATTTGACGAGATGGTCAAGCGGTTCCGCCGTGAGGTCATGGCGATTCGTAACCTCTCCCACCCCAACACGGTGCGCATCTACGACTTCCGCGACGATCCGGAAGGGTTGCTCTACTACACGATGGAGGCGCTGCGCGGCGAGACGCTCAAAGACCTGATGCGCCGCGAGGGACCGATCTCCCCCAAACGGGTTAAGCACGTGGTGCGCCAGGTGCTCAAGAGCCTCTCGGAGGCGCATAGCTACGGGATCGTGCACCGCGACTTGAAGCCGGCCAACATCATGCTGGTCGACATGCACGGGGAGACCGACTTTGCCAAGGTCCTCGACTTCGGCATCGCCAAGGTGTTTTCGGAGTCGGACGATGACGAGGAATTGACCTCGGCGGGCATCGTGGTCGGAACGCTGCGCTATATGGCACCGGAGCAGATTGCCGAGAAGCACGTCGGGCCGCCCACCGACCTCTACGGGCTGGGGCTTATTGCCGTTGAGATGCTCTCCGGTCAGAGCGTGTTTGCCGGAACCGGGCAGTGGAATCTGATCCATCAGCAGATCAGCGACGATCCGGTGCCGATCCCCGAGGCGATCCTCAACACCGCGCTGGGTCAGGTGCTCAAGACCTGCGTGGAGAAGAGCTACGAGGCGCGCTTTCCGACGGCCGATGCGATGCTCAAGGCGCTCGATCAGATTCCGGAAAGCGCGCTGGAGACGGCACCGCTCTTTGAACGTGCGCCGGGCGGCGAGGGGTTTGTCGCAAAAGCCGGGGTGACGGCTGCGCCGGTGGATGAAGCTGCGACGATGATCACCGAGTCTCCCTTTGCTGCCGATGGTTCGATGCCGGCCCCGACTGGAAAGACGGCGGCCGTTCCGAGACCTCGTCCCTCCCGGGAGCACGTGAACACCGGCAACTTCGGAGGTTCGGCGGCGGCGAGTCAACCGGTTTCGGGAAGTTTCGGGGAGCCATCGGCGCAGTCGCAGCCCTTTGCGGCAACGGCTGGCGCCGATGCGATGCCGAATCTGGGTACGTTCCAGAACGCGGCGAAGCCCGCGTCCAAAAGCAAGGTTCTGCCGATCGCCGCGATCGTGATTCTCTTGCTCGCCGGCGGGGGCGCCGCCTGGGTGCTGACACAGGGCGGGGGCCAGGATGGTGAAGAGGTTGGAGCGCAGGCTGCGATGCAGCAGGCCGAGGGGCAGGGGGAGGCGAATCACGCGCCAGTCGAAGAAGCTGCCGTACCGACCACGGAAGAGGCCACCGCCGGGGAGGAGGCTTCCGGTGGCGAAGAGGTCGCTGTGCAACTGATTCGTGTGCGCAGTGAGGGCGTCCGCGCGATGGTGTTTGTCGGCGATGAGTTGATGGGCCGCACTCCGATCAGCATTGAGGTAGGGGATAGGGCTGTGGAACTCCGCCTGGAGGCCTCCGGCTTTGAGACCTTGACCACGGTGCTGGAGCCCGGTGGTCCAGAAGAGGTCGATCTGGCCCTTGTCGAAGATACGTCGTCGGCGCAGGAAGAGGAGGTCGTCGCTGAGCGCGAAGAGGCGTCTTCGGGGCGAGAATCCTCGGGTTCTGAGCGCCCCTCGAGCAGCCGCAGCGGGGCGTCGGTGCGCGACTCCGGTGCGCGCTCGCAGAGCGCTCGTCGCCCGGCTCGGGAGCCCGCGGAAGAGCAGGCCGCGCCTAAAGCCAGCGATGGCTGGGTTGACCTGGGGGCGATCGCACCTCGCGAGGACGACTCCAGGAAGAAAAAGACCGCGCCTCCGGCTGATGACGGCTGGGTGGATATCGCCGCGCCCCCTCCTGAGGAGGAGAAGAAAGAAGAGGTGGATATCCCGCTCTTCTGAGCGTGGATCTTCCTGGTGAAAGCATAAAAAAACGCCGGCTCCGTGCCGGCGTTTTTTTATGAAGGTCATCGCATGGAAGTCCGTGCTCGGCTGGGGAGGCGCGCGGCGCTCTACCCTTAGAAGTCCATGATATAGGCGTCGAAGATGTTGGCGTAGTCGTCGGTCCAGACGCGCAAATTGGGTTCGGGTTTGTACTCATGCCAGGAGGGGTGGTCGATGAGCGCGCCGAAGGCCTCTTCGTTCCTGGCCATCATCAGCCAGTCCGAGCCGTCGACGTAGAGGTTGTAGACCGGATCATCGGCGTCGACCCATTGGTCGCGACCGCGAACCACAAGCCCCAGCTCCCCGGCGATGCGGGTCAGCGGGGGTTGAAGGTCCAGGTGGCGGTTGGAGATGTGGAATGCCAAAATTCCATCGGGCGTCAGCTTATCCAGATACATCTCAATGGCCTCCCGGGTCAGGAGGTGCACAGGAATGGCGGTGGAACTGTACGCGTCGAGCACGATAAGCTCGTAGCGCTCCTCGGGCATCTGCGCGAGCTGCAGGCGACCGTCGCCTAAGATCACGCGGCACTCCCCCAGGCAGTCCTCCAGGTAGCTGAAGTACCGAGGGTCGCGGGCGATGCGAGCGATGGCCTGATCGATCTCGAAGAAGTCGGCCTCCTGGCCGCGGTGGGTGTAGGCGGCGATGGCACCGGTACCCAAACCCACGACCGCGAAGGGGTGGCGCTCGGGGCGTTTGCTCAGGACCTCAAAGAGCTGCCCCAGAGGACCGGTGAGGTAATAGTAGGAGAGAGGGACCTGGCGAAACTCGTCATCCTGGGCCTGAACCCCGTGCAGGGTCGTGCCATTGTAGAGCTTGTGGTAGCCGCCGTCGGGTGTTGTCAGCACTTGATTGGCGGCAAAGAAGCTGCGCTCGGCGTGGAGCTCGTTGCCTTCGGGCTGGCCCAGATACACTGTGGAGATAAGCAGCGGTACCGAGAGCAACACCGGTGTGAGGACGCGCGCCCGGGTGAACGCAATCACCGTCGGGATGCCCAGCGAGAGCGCCACCGCTCCCAGGGTGGCGATTTCGCGGGAGCGCTCCAGTCCCAGGTAGATCATGACGTCGCGGCCCACCAGATAGCCTGCGAGCGCCGCTCCGAGCAGCAGCGTGATCTGCACCGGCCGCCGGCCGTAGAGCGCCCCGGGGAAGGCCAGCGCTGCCATCACCAGAAGCGCCGGGTAGTCGAGCAAACGATCGAAGATCAGCGGGGCGAGCAGCGCGTTAAAGACCCCGCCCAGCGCTCCGCCGACCGACATCCAGCAAAAGAACTCGGTGAGGTGACGTGTGGCCGGACGGTCAGCGGCAAGCAAGCCGTGAAAGACCAGCGAGATGATCAGCAGGCCCAGAAAGTGCGCGCCAGCCACCCACTCCAGGGGATTGCCGAGCTGCACAAAGAGCATCGCCCCGAGCCCGAGCAAGGTCAGCGGAAAGAGCGTGAAGACGCCCAGCGAGCGAAACCACCCCACACGGGCGAAAACCAGCACAAAGGAGAGCAGGTAAATCGCAAGCGGGGGAATCCACAACATGGGCACCGGCGCGATGTCGGTGGTTACAAAGCTGGTCACAGCGAGCATCATGCTGGAGGGGATGAAGGCCCAGAGCACCCAGCGTGCGCGTCGCCCCCAGCTCAATGGCAGCACTGCTGCCGGCGGGCTCGCTTCGCTCGCCGCCGCGGCAGGCTCCGCACTGCGCCACAAGGCCACGGCGCACCCGGCCACCGCCGCGATCAACACCAGGTAGCAGATCATCCACAGCGTGGTCTGCGCCTGCACCCCGATGCGCGGCTCGATCAAAAAGGGATAGGCCACAAGCCCGAAAAAGCTCCCCACATTACTCGCGGCATAGAGATGGTACGGGTCAGCCGCGTCCGGGTGGTCCGTGGTAGAGAACCACTTCTGCAAGAGCGGCGCGCTCGTTGAGATCACAAAAAAGGGCCAGCCCACCCCTAAAAACAGCGCTCCCAGCAACCAGAGCGCCGGATTCTCCAGGCTGGCCGCATCGGTGGGGGGCTCAAAACCGATCGGCAAAAAGAGCACGCCGGCAATCATCACCGCCAGGTGCACCAGAGATTGCCGACGGGTGCCAAGCCACCGCGTTGAGGCGTGCGCGTAGACGTAGCCCCCCAGCAGCATGGCCTGAAAAAAGACCATGCAGGTGTTCCATACCGCCGGCGAGCCGCCGAGGACCGGCGTGACCATCTTGGCGACCATCGGTTGCACGAAGAAAAGGAGCGAGGAGCTCAGGAGCAACGTCAGGGCGTAGAGGAGGTAGCGCATGGAGACTCGTAGAGGATGGGTATGCAGCCGGGCAAGAAGCACAACAGGCGCGACCACGCTAACGCGGCCGCGCCCAGAAGGGGGGGGGATGCCATATGGGGCCGGACGACCACGTTAGTCATGGTCGTGATCGTGCGCTTCGGATTCGATGATGAGGCTCAACGTGGGTTCGCCGGCGGACCCAAGTTCGATCACGTAGCGTTGCGCGTCCAATGAGACGCGGTGCGCTTGCATAAGCTCCACGCAGCCGTCGACCTCGGAGACCCTTGTCTCCAGCGCAACATCGGCACTGGTGAGTACGCTGAGTTCCACCGCGGAGCTGGTGAAGATCACATAGTCGGCATGTCCGGGCGCCTCGAAGATCAGGTAGCCGCGGTACTCGCCGGAGCCGACTTCGGTCTCGTTGAGCGTGACTTCGTAGAGGGTGTGGCCCTGACTGACGTCGGCGCTTGCTCCGGCAATTCCCGTGCTTGCGGCAAGTGTTGTCGGGCTGTCCTGAGCGTGGGAGCAGGCTTCCTCTTCGGTGCTTCTCTCCTCATGAGCCTGATGATCATGGTCTTCGCCCTCGCCGCAGCCCGCGCCGAGAATCAGGGATACCATCGCCAGAGACAGGAAGACGTGCCACTTCATCGTGGTGCTCCGAGGTAGGGTAAATAAGCGCAGTGCGACGAGGTCGGTTGTGTTCGCTACACAGGGGCTCAGCCGCATTTGGCGCAGCGCCCCTTCAAAAAGATCTCGCTGATCTCGGCGACGAGCGCAGGGCTTTTGTCCTGTCGGTTCATGGTGATCTCGACCTCCGCCAGACACGAGATCTCACCACAGTCTACACACATAAAATGAGGATGCTCTCCCTCATCGTGGTGATGATCGCCGCGGAACTCGAAGCGCCAGATATGGTCGCCCAGATCCAGGCGATTGAGCAGGCCTACCTCGGTCAGATCGGTGAGGTTTCGGTAGATGGTGGCCTGGTCAAACCCCCGGGGCACCAGCTCCTCGGAGAGATCGGCATGACTCAGCGGCGCGTTGGCCCGGGCCAGTCGCGCCAGCACGGTGGTGCGCGAGGTCGTGCAGCGGAGCCCGGCCTCGCGAATCATCGCCTGAATTGCGTCTTCGGTGTACTCGTTGGAAGGGACCATCAGATGCGAGCCTCTAGGGGGGAAGAGCGGGACGGCGCAAGCCCCATCGACCTATCACGAGGGACCTTCAAGGCGCAATTGAAGGGCTCAGAAGGGGGCGGCACCGCCGCATTCTTACAAGGGTTCACCAGGCGATGGTGTTCCCATTCCACTCCTTGAAGCTGCCGGAGGTTGAGGCGTTGGCGTTGTCGATGACATCGAGCAGGCTCGTAACGCTGGTTTCGGTGTCGATGAGCGCGTTGGGGCCGCCCATGCGCGTTTGCACCCAGCCGGGGTGCACGACAAAGACGATGATACCTTCATCTGCAAGATCCAGCGCCAGCGAGCGTGTGACCATGTTGAGCGCGGCTTTGGAGGCGCGATAGGCGTAGGAGCCACCGCTGGAGTTCTCGGCAATCGAGCCCATTTTTGAGCTGAGGTTGACGATCTTGGCGTCTCCGGTGGCGCGTCGCAGGGCCGGAAGCAACGCCTCGGTCAGTCGCAGAGTGCCGATGGTGTTTACCCGAAAAGATCGCTCGATGACCTCGAAGTCCATCTCACCGAGCTCACCGCAACGCTCCAGGATGCCAGCGTTGTTGATCAGAACATCAATGGCGCGTGCGCCGAGTTCTTTTACAAAGGCCTCAATGCTGGCCACATCGGCGATATCGAGACTGAAGATGGCGAGCCGATCGGCGTGCTCTCCTTGCAGAACCTGTAGCTCCTCGGCGCGCTCGGGGTTGCGGGCGGTCGCCACCACGGATTCGCCGCGCTCGAGCAGCTCGCGGGTAAACTCCAGTCCGATACCTCGATTTGCGCCGGTGACCAGGTAGGTCATGGATGCTCCTTGGATGTGTAAATGGTTGCGTCGGCATGCGTGCTGCGCGCCGTAGTGAAGGTTCGGGCAGAAGCTGGACATGGAGGCAGGTAAGGCAAGTCGCGCCCCGCACCTTTTGCTGCATATCGATTAAAACACATCGATTAGAGCATATCGGGGATAGGCGGCTCGCTCGGTGGCGTGGCAGGCTCCGGGGTGAGCGCCGGCCAGTCAAAGCCGAAGCTGAAGATCACCGCGCTTTCCCGAACCTCAAAGCGCTGCCGGGCCCAGAGGTCGGTCTGAAGCTCGTCGTAGTAGCGCTGGTAGCGCGTGGCATTGATGCGCTTTGCGTCGACCAGCGCGTTGGCGATATTGCCGCTGTAAAAGCCCAGCGCTAAAAGGCCGGCGGCCACCGTCAGCGGGATGCTGTCCAGCCCCCGATAGGCGTAAACGCTGGCTGCGCCGAAGATGCCGGTAAACCCCAGGGCGAGCAGCGCGTCAACAGGGCGACCGTTGTAGAGTTGCCCCGCACCCGGAATCAGGGCCGAGAGCGTGGCCGCAAGCCAGGGCTGTTTGAGCTTCAGGCTATCGAAGGCCCGGTGGCGCGCCACGAGCTCACGGGCAGCCCCGGCCAGAGCGGGGTCGTCGAAGGTGTCGGCGCGCGCCTCGGTGACGCCTGGCGAGCGCAGCAGCGATTCCACAAAAAGGGTTTGATAGCGCAGCAGCTCTTCGAGTCCCGGGGCGTCTTCGTTCGCACGTGCCTGGAGCCCCACCAGCGTTTCATAACAGGTGGCGATTGCGCCCAGGTTTAGGCAGAGCTCCTGCAGGCCGAGCAGGTAGCTCTGAAGGCGAGCCTCGGCGTTGGGAGCGCTTCGGCTGGCGTCGAAGAAGTGCTGCATCGCCAGCTCCGACATGGCGTTTCGTCGGTAAATCTCGCCAATGAGCAGGGCAGCGAGGTGGTCGGAGTCGGGAGTGCCCGAGAGCAGGCGGTAGCGTTTGATGCTGGTGATGGCGCGGTAGTCGTCGCCCTCATCAAAAAGGCGCAGGCCGATCTCGACCTCGGTGCTGGCCTGCCAGTCCAGGTAGGTTTCGAAGTCAGGAGCAACCGTCGCGACGGGCTCTGGGGAGGCCGGGGCCGACTCCCGAGACGTTGGCTCCGCATGCGGAGCTTCCGGCTCTTCAGCGCGCGCCGGCGTGGGGCTCCACAGCAGCATCGTCAGCGCGATGACGCTCGAGAAGAGCGTCGGCCAGGCCCGAGCGTTGCGCCTGTACAAAGAGGTACCAGCCATGATGAGGGGACTCCGCGTAGGGGGTTCGATCAAGGGTGGGGTCGTCGCCCCAGATGGTGTACGCCTGAACCGGATCGATGAGTTTGCCGTCGGCACCGCTGGCGTAGAAGTCGTCGGGCCGTTGATCGCGCTGCAGACGGCCGAAGGTCCAGACCACGCCCAGCGGGCTGTGGGAGAGGGCCTCAAGACCAAAGCGCGAACAGCTCGGCGCGAAATTGCACGTGCTGCCGTCGACCCGGCTATAGGTCGCGCTGTAGGCGCGCCACCACAGGTAGGCGGTGGCCTGCGCCGGGCTGCTCGCCAGGTGCGCCTGGCCATGTCCGGCATCGGGCGCGTCAGCCGCAGAGCTCGGGGCTCGATCGCCGGCGAGCGCGGCCGGATGGGGGCGCAGCCGCTGAGGCGCGAAGGGCGTCAGCTGCTCCATGCGCGGCCGGTGGGCTGTGGGCACAAACTCCGGCGCGCTCACGCAGGCCAGGCCCGTCACCCCCAGGGCAACAACCAGCGTGCTCGGCACAAGGAGGGTGGAGAGCTGGGGGGGCATCGGCGTCCGTCACATGAGTTTCGAATTTCCTTTGAGCACACGGGCCGATGTTTACTATAAGGCCTCTGGTGATGCCAGCTTTGGTGAGACCTCTGACGAGCGTGGGCTCGCACAGGGGGCGATGATGCGCCATGATTTGACGGTCGAGAGGAGGCAGGATGCAGGGCAAGCGAGTGGTCATCGGGACGGATCTTTCGGAGAACGCGCAGCCAGCGGCGCGTTACGCGCTTAAGTTAGGCCGCTTGCTCGGGCTTGAGGTGCATGTGCTCCATGTGCTTGATGTCTCACTCAAAAGCTGGAAGAGCGCGTTTGAAGAAGTCAGCGGGGCCCAACTTCGCGATAAACTCGACGCCCGCATCCGCGACTGGTTTGAGGAGGCCACCGGCGAAGCTCCCGACGGCGTGATGCTGGAGGTGGGCTCGCCGATGCGTTCGACCTGTGAGATGTGCCAGAAGGGCGATGTGGCCTTCCTGGTCATCGGGATGTCAGGGCGCGGGGCCTGGAACAAGTTTATCTTCGGCTCCACAGCGATGGAGCTTGCGCATACGCCGCCCTGTCCCCTCATCATCGTGCATCCGGAGCGCGACCGGGTTGAGGCCGGCATGGAGATCGCGCTGGGCACGGACTTCAGCGAGCGTTCCGACCGGGCGATGGAGGTGGGGGTGGCCCTGGTCAACAAGCTCAAGAGCCCGATGCACCTGGTGCACGCACACGCCCTCTCGGCCACCACGGTTATCCTGGACTCCGAGCTCCCCGAGGCGCTGCAGTCCACCGCGATTGTCGACTGGGCCGAAGAGGCGATGGCATCCTTTATGAAACGCCACGACGCGCTGCTTGAAGGGGTGGATTGCGACGCGCACCTCCTCTCCCAGAGCCCGGTTGCGGGGCTTCGTGACTTTGTGGAGTCGGCGAACATCGATCTTGTGGTTGTCGGGCATTATCCGGCGGATGCCGGCCGCCTCGATCGCCTGGCGAGCGTGATGGTCAAGTGGGTGCAGAACATGAACTGCACCACGCTGATTGTGCCAGCACCCGGTGCGATTGCGGCCCGTTAAGTCGCATGAACAGGCGACATCCCGGCGTTGCCGGGATGTCGCGCAAAAAAAAGAGCGCGGGAGCTTCACTCGAAGCCTCCGCGCTCTTTCTTTATGGGCAACGCTGCGACCTAGATGGAAACCCCGCCATCGACGTCGATGCAGCGCCCGGTGAAGTAGTCGCATTCAATGATGAAGCGCACCGCCATAAAGATCTCTTCCGGCGTGCCCACCCGGCGAAGGGGCACGCGACTGAGCATTGCTTGAAGCATCTCGTCACGCATGCCCTCGAGGATCGGCGTCTCGATAAAGCCCGGCGCCACCGCGCCCACCCGGATGCCGTAGCGCGCAAGCTCCTCACCCCACAGCTTGGTGTCGGCAATCAGACCGGCTTTGGCTGCCGAGTAGTTCGACTGGCCCTGGTTGCCGTGGCGCGAGACCGAGCTGATGTTAACGATCACCCCGCCTTTCTCATCATTCTCCACCATCCACGCCGCCACCTCGCGGGTGAAGAGGAAGGGGCCGGTCAGGTCGACATCGATCACCGCCTGCCAGTCGTTGAGGCTCATTGTTTTGACCTTGCCGCTCTCGCGATCTTTTTTGACGAGCAGGCGATCGCGGAAGATCCCGGCGTTGTTGACCACACCGTTGACCTTGCCGAAGGCTTCCACGGTCGCGGCCACGGCCCCTTTGACGGCGTTTTCATCGCTGACGTCCGCAGCATAGGTCGCCAGTCGTCCGGGCAAATCGGTGGCCTCGGCGCTGAGCACGGCCAGGGGCTCGTCGGCGATATCGACCGCCATCACGTCGGCGCCGGCTTTGACGAGTTCGAGCGCAAAGGTTCGGCCCATGCCTTGAGCTGCACCGGTGACGATGATCTTCATCTGGTCGAGCTTCATACACACCTCAAATAGGTTTGCCTTGCGCCGGCGTTACCACTAGAAAAAGTGCCGTTGAGGGCCCGATGGGGCCCGGCGTCATCGCTTTAAAAGCGTCGGCGCATGGAGCAGGTTGACTAGCCAGGGTGAAGTATCATGAGTCGTACGACCTTCAAAGAGCTCAAAGAGCGGGCCGATTCCATCTACCAGCGCTATGACGCGCATTTCGCCGGCAAGGCTCGCGCGACCCGCGATCTGGAGCTGCTCGACACGCTGCTCGCCGATCTCGAAGGGGTGATCGAGGAGGGCACCTCCCAGATCAACGGCTCGCGTGATCCGGCGATCGTCTCGCTTCTGGAGATGGCCCGCGATAATCAGCAGGTTTACCGCGATGAGCGCCAGGCGATCGTGGAGGCCAAAGAAGCCGGCCCGATCTCCGAGGAGGCCGCGCGCGTGATCGCCGATGCCAACCTCGTCTTTGGCCAGTACCGCCGCCACTTCGCCGGAAAAGATCGCCGCACCCGCGACATGGGCCTGCTCATGGAGATCATCACCGACCTTGAAGAGGTGCGCGCGCGGATGAAGGCGCTGGTGAAGTCGCATCGCGCCGAGATCGAGCCCAACCTTCAGATCGTCGAAGATAACCTGCGGATGTATCGCAATGAGGCTCACCAGGTGGAGGCCGCCCAGACCCAGGGTACCCCTCAGGAGCAGGCCGATCTGCTGGCGACGCTGGCCAATGAGCAGTTCTCGCTCTACCGCGATCATTTTGCCGGGAAATCGCGTCTTACCCGCCGTGAGGGGCTCCTGGAGCGCATGATCGAGCAGCTCAAGCGGGCGCGCGTCGGGATGCAACGCCTCAAGAAGCGCGGGCTTCGCTCGCAGGCCAACGAGCGCAACGTGGGCATCATCACCGACAACGTGAAGCTCTACACCGGGGAGCTCGCCGCGATCAAAGAGGCCAGGGCCGAGCTGACCACCGAGCAGATCGCCGGCTCCCTGGGCGCCGCGGCCAACGAGGTGATGGCGGAGTATCGCGAGCATTTTGCCGGTCAGAACCGCGCCACCCGCGATTTGGCGAAGCTCTCGCTGATGTGCGATCAGCTCGCCGAGATCGGCCGCCAGATGCACGCCATTGAGGTGAAGTCTCCGCTGGAGATGAACGCCAAGAACCTCGACATCGTCAGCGACACTCGCACCATGTACGAGCGGGAGTACCGCGAGGTGGAGAAGGCCAAGGTCGGCGCTTAAGTTCGGAGCACGTCGGGGGGGCGTCTTCCGGGGGGGATTTCAACACAGGAGCTAAGCCGTGGCGTCGCAGCATTGCGAAAGGTTGGGGGAGGTGGTGCGCGAGTCCGGCGCTTCGCTGGACGCCGAGCTTATCGCGAAGCTCGGTCGGGCTGGCGACCAGGGGCATCTTGATCTCGATGCGCTTTTGCGCCGCATTGATGGGTTGAGCTGGCCGGGTGAGCTGCTCACCGACGTTCTGCGTCTGGTGGAGAGCCTGCTCGATCAGCAGGTCGATCTCTCGATGCCCGGCGAGGTCGATGTGGCCCTGAGCCTGGGCTCGGCCGGGCGCTACCCCTGGCGTGCGCTGGGCCGTCAGCCGGAGCTTCTGGGCTGGCTGGCCGCCGGGCGCTGGCGCGATGAGCCGATGCCGCCGCAGGCGATGGCCGAGGATTTGAGCGCCTACCTCGACGCGGTGGCCGCTCGCCAGGCCGAGGGGGCCACCCGTGAGGAGCGTTTTGCGGCGCTGCATCGCGCGCTGCGTTGGTTTAAACATCGCCAGCTTCTGCGGATCTTTTTGCGCGAGATCGAAGGTGCCTCGGTGCGTCATACCACCTCGGAGGTCGCCGAGGTGGCCAGCGTCTGCCTGGATGCGGCACTGCGTTCGGCGGCGGCCATTCTGGGGGCTCCCGCACTCACCGATCATTTTTGCGTGCTGGGCATGGGCAAGCTCGGCGGCCGGGAACTCAACTACAGCTCGGATATCGACCTGATCTTTGTGGCCAGCGACCAGGCCATGGCGACCTCCGAGTCACGCTCAAACGTCGAGGCGCTGGCCCGGGAGGTGGTGCGCGCGATGGACGCCATCACCGAGCAGGGGCAGGTGTTTCGCGTGGATCTTCGCCTTCGCCCCGACGGCTCCCAGGGCCCGATTGTGCAGGGGGCTTCGGCCACCATCGACTATTACCTGAGCTGGGGCAGGGGATGGGAGCGCGGCGCGATGCTCAAGGCTCGTCCCGTGGCCGGATCGATCGCGCTTGGCGACGAGGTGCTGCAGGCGTTGGAGCCCTTTATCTTCAGGCGCTATCTCGACTTCACCGCTATTGATGAGCTGCGGCGAATGAAGGCGATGATCGATGATCAGGCCCGCGCGACCCGCGCGATCTCGCGGGCACGCACGCCTCAAGGAGAGAGCTCACCCCACGCTCCTTCCTCGTCTTCGGCGACACCGGCTGCGGCGAGTTCGCCGCTTCAGCAACGCCTGCTTGCAAAGCTAGGCCGTGCCGCGCCGAGCGCGCCACCATCGAGCCCGACACCGCGCGCGCCAACCCGCGTCCCTCCCAACGATGAGGAGCAAGGACCGCACGGCTGGGACGTGAAGATCGGCCGCGGGGGCATCCGCGAGATCGAGTTCTTTGTGCAGGCTCTCCAGCTTGTGCACTGTGGCACGCGCCCCACGCTGCGCGTGCGCACCACCCTGGAGACCCTCGATCGTCTGCTCTACGCCGGGTTGCTCGGTGCCGAGGAGCATCGCGCGCTCGCCGACGCGTATGACCTCTACCGACGTCTGGAGCACCGGGTGCAGATGGCCGGCGATCGCCAGAGTCACAGGTTACCCGAGGATGCCGCAGGCTTCGCCCTGCTGGCCTGGCGCATGGGGGAGTCCGCCGAATCGTTGGAGCGACGCGTCGAGGTTTGCCGCCAGGCGGTTCGCGAGATCTTTGAGCGCCTCTTTGAGCAGTCACCGCGCAGCTCCGAGCAGGCCACCGTCGCTGATAGCTCCGCCGAGGAGCTCGCAGCGCTGCTGGCGATGGACCCCGATGAGCTTCTGCAAGACGCCGGCGTGCGTGCCCTGCGTGAGGCGGGGTTTGTCCGTCCACGCCAGGCCGCCGGCCAACTTCAGGTGCTTTCGCAGAAGCGTTACGGGCCCTTCTCGGCGCGGCGCGCGGTGGGCGATCCGGCGCAGGCCCGCTACCTGCTCAGCGCCATCTGCTCCGCACCTGATCCAGAGCAGGCCCTGGGGTATCTGGTGCGATTTACCACCGAGGTGGGCGACACTCCGGGGACCTGGCGGATGCTCAGGGAAAACCCGCACGCGGTGCGACTTCTGATGCACCTCTTTGGCTCCAGCGCGCCTCTGGCGCGCATGCTCGCCACGGAACCCGACGTCTTCGTAAAGATGATCGCGAGTTCAACCGCCGCCATTGAGCGCGATCAGGCTTCCATGGCTCGGGCGCTGGCCGCGCGGGTGGGAGAGGTCGATGATCCGGCCCATAAGCTCGGACGGGTGCGGCGATTTCACCAGGAAGAGAGCCTGCGCATCGCGCTCCATGAGGTCGCCGGTGTGGTGCCGGTCGATGTGACCTGCACACAGCTCAGCGAGCTGGCCGAGGTTGTGCTGGGGCAGGTCGATGCGATCCTCGCCACCGATGACGGCAGCGTCGAGGCTCAGCCGCGCGCCCTCTGCGTGGTCGCCATGGGCAAGTTCGGGGGTAGGGAGCTGGGTTTTGGCTCCGATCTCGACTTTATCTTCGTCTACGACGATGAGGGCCCCGGTGCGATCGAACACCAGGAGGCCACCCGCCGAGCCCGCCGCATGGTGCGCGCACTGAGTGCGGCGACCGAGGCCGGAGGTTTTTACGAGGTCGACCTCCGCCTGCGCCCCTCCGGCTCCCAGGGCACGCTGGTGACCTCGTTTGAGGCCTGGCGCGCCTACCATCTGGAGCGTGCCGCTTTTTGGGAGCGTCAGGCTCTGGTGAAAGCCCGCGCCATCGGTGGCACCCCCGAGCTCCGAGAGCGCCTTGAGCACGAGCGCCAACGCCTGGCTTACGACAGACCCCTCCCGGACGATCTCGACCGTCAGATCGACGCGATGCGCCAGCGCATGATCGATGCCGCCGAGATCCCCCGCGGCGAGATCGATATAAAGCAGAGCCGCGGCGGGCTGATCGATGTGGAGTTTCTTGCGCAGTACTTCCAACTTCGCGCGCCGCATACCGCCCGCCAGGCCCGCTCCACCACCGCCGCGCTTAGCGCCCTCAGTCGGGCCCCCGAGCTCAGCGCCGGACTGGATCTTGAGGGGCTCGCCCGCGATTACCTCTGGCTGCGTCGCCTGGAGCTTCGCCAGGCCATCGCCGGTGCCTCCACCCGCGTGCCCCGCGGCGGCTCCCAGCTCGCCGCGCTCGCCAGGCAGATGGGGCACCAGGGCCGCGATAACGTGGCACAGTTCCACGACGAGCTCGCCACCACTCGCCAGCGCATCAGCCTGGCCTGGTCACAGATCTTTGCGCGTTGATTCCTTTTCCTCCGGCTCACAGGTGTGATAGCCCTGTCGCGAATTCCGATGCCCGTTGTTGTCTTCTGACAGCGTGGGAACATCTTTGCCCCGACACGACGATATCGGGGCGTTGGACACAGGAGGAGACGTGGCAATTACAGCTGATAAAATCTGGATGGACGGTGAACTCGTACCTTTCGAGGACGCCAAAATCCATGTGCTCACGCACACCCTGCACTACGGACTGGGCGCATTTGAGGGCATCCGCTGTTATCAGCGCGCCGACGGTGCCTCGGCGATCTTCCGGCTCGGCGAGCATATTCGCCGTCTGCTTGAGACCTGCCATATCTGCACGATCGATAGCCCGTACACCCGCGAAGAGCTGGAGCGGGCGTGTGTGGAGACGGTGCGCGCCAACGGCTTCAAAGATTGCTACCTGCGCCCGGTGGTCTATCTGGGACACGGGGAGATGGGCCTGAGCGCCATGAGCAACGATGTCCGCGTAACGGTCATTGCCTGGCATTGGGGCGCCTATCTGGGCGACGATGGCATCAACAACGGGATCCGCGCCAAGGTTGCCAGTTTTAACCGCCATCACGTCAACTCCTCGATGGTTAAAGGCAAGATCAACGGCCAGTACGTCAACAGCATCCTGGCCAAGCGCGAAGTCATGAAGGCTGGCTACCAGGAAGCGATCATGCTCGACACCAACGGCTATATCTCCGAGGCCAGCGGTGAGAACATCTTCGTGGTACGCGACGGCGTGATCTACTCCACCCCCCTGGGAAGCTCGATCCTGGGCGGCATCACCCGCGACACGGTGCTGACGCTGGCCCGTGAGCGCGGCTACACGATCATTGAGCAACGCGTCACCCGCGACTTCCTCTACGTCGCCGACGAGATCTTTATGACGGGCACCGCCGCCGAGGTCACCCCGGTGCGCGAGCTCGACGACCGCACCATCGGTACCGGCAAACCCGGCCCGGTTACCAGGACTCTGCAGGACGCCTACTTCGATCAGGTCCGCGGCTCGGCCACCGACCACATGGAGTGGCTGACGATCGTCGAATAAATCTCGCCCGGGCTCCCCTGTGCGATGAAAGACGTTGAAGCGGCGCGGTAACTCAGGCTTTGAGTGTGGCGCCGCTTCTGCGTATGTACCGTCTTCAACCCCCGATGTTTGAAGTTCCCGCCGGCGAGGGTTTTGCCGAAGTACTCATATTCACTGGATCATTTGGAGGAGAGATGACCGCATCGATCGACCGCATCGTTGAGCTTCTTGGCTCGGACGCCGACAACCTTCTGGGCTATCAGTCAAAGACGATCGCCCGAGAGCGCCTCAGCCTTCCCGGACCGGATTTTGTGGAGCGCGTCTTTATGAACAGCGACCGCTCCCCGCGGGTGCTGCGCAGCCTGCAGGCGCTCTACGACGGCGGGCGCCTGGGCGGCACGGGCTACCTGTCGATCCTGCCTGTGGACCAGGGCATTGAGCACGCGGCCGGGGCGTCCTTTGCGCCCAACCCCGATTACTTTGATCCGGCCCACATTGTGGAGCTGGCTATTGAGGGAGGCTGCAACGCTGTGGCCTCGACCTTTGGCGTGCTCGGGATGGTGGCGCGGCGTTACGCGCACCGCATCCCCTTTGTGGTCAAGCTCAACCACAACGAGCTGCTCTCCTACCCCAACAGCTACGATCAGATCATGTTCGGTACGGTCGAGCAGGCCTACGAGATGGGCGCGGTCGCCGTGGGAGCTACCATCTATTTCGGCTCGCCGGAGTCCACCCGTCAGATCGTGGACGTCGCTCGCGCCTTTGCCCGCGCCCATGAGCTGGGCATGGCCACCATCCTGTGGTGCTACACCCGCAACAACGCCTTTAAGACCGAGGGCAATGACTACCACACCGCCGCCGACCTTACCGGACAGGCCAACCATCTGGGGGTGACGCTGCACGCTGACATCATCAAGCAGAAGATGCCCGAGACCAACGGGGGCTTTAAGGCCGTCAAACACGAAGACGGTTCGAAGTTCGGCCGCACGCACCAGAAGGTCTACGATGAGCTCAGCAGCGAGCACCCCATCGATCTGACCCGCTACCAGGTCGCCAACTGTTACATGGGCCGTGCCGGCCTGATTAACTCCGGCGGGGCTTCCGGCGACAATGACCTGGCGGACGCTGTGCGCACTGCGGTCATCAACAAACGCGCCGGCGGCACCGGGCTTATCCTGGGGCGCAAAGCCTTCCAGCGCCCTCGCAACGAGGGTATCGCGCTGTTGAACGCGGTCCAGGATGTCTACCTTTGCGACGACGTCACGATCGCGTAAGTTAAGCGGCACGCAACACGCTGAATTTTTGGAAACGGCCGGCCCGGGGGGCCGGCCGACGTGTCAGAACACGAATCGATGATCGAGGTGAGTATGAAGTCGCATTGGAAGGCAAAAGTCGCAGCAGGGGTCATGGGCCTGAGCCTGGTCGGGTGCAGCACCAACCAGATCGCCGGGAGCATCATGGGTAACGCCATGGCGACCACCGAGCAGCGCATTGGCGAGGAGATCGGAAACCGCGTGGCCGGGGCGTTGCTCAAAGACCTGACCCCCGCGTTGATGCGCCAGTACACTGTCGGTCTGATGCAGATGCTCTTCTACCAGGGCGGCTACAATATGGAGTTCGCCGAGTATCAGCCTGGCGAGTACACCTCCTGGAGCGTCGAAGGCTCCGACTTCGGCCAGGAGATCGTCAAAGCCTTTCTGCGCGTTGAAGAAGATGGCAAAGAGTGGTGGCGCATTGAGTCGCGCGCCACTGATAAGTCCAACGACGAAGAGGTCGAGCTGATTATGGAAGCGCTCTTCGAGATCAGCGAAGACGGCAAGCGCTATGTGCGTCGGGTGCGTGCGAAGTACCCCGGTGAGGAGGAAGCCCGGGAAGTGCCGGTGCACGAAGAGGACGCCGAGCGCTGGGTCGTCTACTCCCAGGGACAACTCACCGACGAGAGCATGGAAGGTTTGCTCAAGGGCGAGGAAACCCTGGAGACGCCGGCAGGCAGCTTCGCCACCGAGCGCTACGAGATGGATGGGACGCAGGGCGTCACCAGCTTCACCTGGTGGGTTACCGACCAGGATGTGCCCGGGGGACTTGTGGCCACCGAGCACCGTGACAACGACGACAAGGTCTATCAACGCATGGTGCTGCAGGCCTATGGCGATGATGCGGTGGAGTCGAAGCTCGGCGTCTTCGAGTGAGAGGGTGTCCTGAGGTCTGAGAACGTTTTGGAGGTCGTCGGTTTTATCGACGGCCTCCTTGCGTTTCAAATGGGTAACAATTGTATGCGGAGACTTTGCCCGGGGACGCCCGTGTGTACTCTCTGCCGGCCATACCCCGCCGTGAAGGGGCCTCCGAATGAATTGAACTTTAGAAGTGGGGACTTCAATGACTGTGCTCTGCGCCACCGACTTTTCAACCAACTCCCAGGCCGCCATCCGTCTGGCCGCTGACCTGGCGCGCCGCACCGGCCGCAGCCTCCTGTTGACCCACGCTGTGGATCTGGCCGCCGACGATCAGGCCTGGCGTGTGCTGGTCGAAGCCCCCGACGAGATCGAAAAGTCTGCCGGCGAGCAGGCGGCCACACGCCTGGAGACCTTCTTTGAGGAGAGCGTCGATCCGGCGCTTCGCCCCAAGTTGGTGCGGTTCGAAGTGGGTATGGGGTCGCCCGTGGAGGTCATCCTGGATCTGGCTGAGAAAGAGGCCTCCGCGATGGTGGTCGTCGGGACGCGTGGAGCCAGCCGCCTGCGTGAGATCTTTTTAGGGAGCGTCGCCAACAGTCTCGTGCGTCAGAGCGAGGTCCCGGTGCTTCTGGCACCGCCGGAGACGGCCAACGGTGCGTTCAAAACGATTGTGGTCGGACTGGATCTATCGCCGGTGAGCGGCGCGGTGCTGCGCCGTGCCGCGACGCTCGCCCGCGAACAAGACGCCGGTGTGCATGTGGTTCATGCCCTGATCGTACCGGAGGTCACCGGTCTTGCGATGTCGCTCAATGAGCCGGCCTCGCGTCTTCCCGAACTTCGGGCGGAGCGTCAGGCGCAGATCAAAGAGCTGATTGTCAATGAGGGCGCCGAAGATGTCGTCGATGAGGTTCAGGTCATCGTCGACGCACCGGATCGGGCGCTGGTTGATTACGCCGCCAACGTGAAGGCTGATCTTATCGCGATGGGCACGCGAGGTCGCCGTGGCTGGTCGCGTTTCTTTCTGGGGAACAGCGCGGAGCGCACGATGCGACGTGCGCGCTGTCCGGTCTTTGTGCTGCCGATTGGCGAAGAGGATTGAGAGAAGAGTGGGGCGCGTCAGCGCCCCAGCCACTCCAGCCAGGCAGCGTCGCGCCCGAGCCAGTAGAGCGCCGTCAGTCCGATGACGACGACCAGCGACTGTCGCAGGGTGTGTGGATCGCTTCCGCGGCGCCCCTGCATCGGCCCCAGGTATAAGAGCAGCAGGAGTACACCCTGGGTTACCAGCACTCCCTGGCCGGCGAGTACGACGGTGCGCGGGCCAAATCGCTCTGGGCCAAACGCAAAAATCCCTTGCATGCCCAGCCAGCCCGCCGCGCTCAGGGCGAGTATCGCGACGAGATCGCGCGCCTTTGGCGCGCGGCCATCACTGAAGAGCGCGAGCACCCCGGCAACCACCGGACCGCCCATCAGCGCGCCGAACACCATCAGCCAGGGATGCAACGCCGCCGGCTCCGCCGGCGGCGCCTGCTCACCCGCGCCACGCCGGGCCCGCATCAGCTCTGGAGCGATGCCCTGCATCGAAGGCGGAGCCTCAGCCCAGGCCCGCTCCAGCTCATTCTCATAGATCTGGGCCGACGTCGCATCGTGTCTGGCCGTGTCAGAGTCGGCCCACGCCTCAACGCCCCCGGCCGGCGTGTCGTCACGGCCGGAGGTGGCTTCATCGGGAGGAACAGGTCGCCGGTGACGGCGTCGATCGCGGGACATCTCAGGACACTCCGGACAAAAAGGTGAAAGACCGCGCGCAGCCTAGCACAGCGCGCCGCGGGCAGGCGATCGAAGCCTGCCCCCTTCTTGACGCCGCGCAGGCAGGGCACTATTGATCTGGCCGGGCACTCGCCCCCCAGCCACACTCCGGGCTCGCCATCTTCTGGTGCGGGCCTGACGCACTGCCATTGAACCTCAAGACGTCGATACCCAACTTTTTGCGGGCATCGGCACGGGTCGACTTTTACCTGGACGAATCATGGCACAGACGAAAGCAAAAGATGATGAGGCCAGCCAGCAGGCTGCCCCTCAGGTGGAGGCGCTCAATGTTGAGCTTGCCGCGCAGGTTCGCGAGGAGCTCGGTGATGAGCGCCTTGTGGCGATGTTGCGCGATATGCTCCTCTTGCGTCGTTTCGAGGAATACGCCGGTCGCGCCTACCAGCGCCGCAAGATCAAAGGCTTCTGCCACCTCTACATCGGCCAGGAGGCCGTTGGGGTAGGTGCGATGGCTGCGCTGACCGACGCTGACAAGATCGTCAGCCACTACCGCGAACACGGTCACGCGTTGGCCCGAGGCATGGAGCCCAACGCCGTGATGGCCGAGCTCTTCGGCAAGGCCACCGGTTGCACCGGCGGCAAGGGGGGCTCGATGCACCTCTTCGACGCCGAGAAAGGCTTTCTGGGCGGCTGGGGCATCGTCGGCGGCCAGATCGCGCTGGCCGGAGGCGTAGCCTTCTCCCAGAAGTACCGCGATGAAGATGCCGCGTGTCTGTGTTTTCTGGGAGACGGCGCGGTTCACCAGGGCATCGTCCACGAGACGCTGAACATGGCGTCGCTGTGGGATCTGCCGCTGATCACCATCGTCGAGAATAACCGCTACGCCATGGGAACCTCCATTGAGCGTGTGGCCGCGGTCACCGATTTGGCCAAAAAGTCCGAGCCCTACAACATCGTCGGCGAGACCGTCGACGGGCAGGACATCTTCGCGGTCTACGATGCTATTAAGCGCGCCCGTAAACGCGCCGTCGAAGAGGGCCGCCCCACCTGGCTTGACGTGCTCACCTACCGCTACCGTGGTCACTCGATGACCGACCCGGCCCCCTACCGCACCAAAGAGGAGGTTGAGGAGGAGCAGGACCTGCGCGATCCCATCGCTCGCATGAGCGGCTGGATGGTCAGCGAAGGCATCCTCACCGAAGACAAGGTTGGCGCGATCGACGAGGAGGTCACCCAGATCAGCAAAGACGCGATGGCCTTTGCGGATGAGTCCGACTTCCCGGACCCCTCGGTGCTGACCGAAGACGTGTACGTTGAGTGGCCCTGGGACATTGAATAAGGACGACGTCATGCGTGAAATTGCATTCAGAGACGCCCTCAACGAAGCACTCGCCGAAGAGATGGAACGCGACGAGTCGGTCTTTTTGATGGGCGAAGAGGTCGCCAACTACAATGGCGCCTACAAAGTCAGTAAGGGCTTGCTCGATAAGTTCGGGCCTCGCCGGGTGGTCGACACCCCGATTGTGGAGCTGGGCTTTGCCGGCATCGGCGTAGGTGCGGCGATGGGCGGGTTGAAGCCGGTCATTGAGATGATGACCTTTAACTTCGCCATCCTGGCGCTCGACCAGATCGTCAACCACGCTGCTAAGCTGCGCTACATGTCCAACGGTCAGCTCAGCTGTCCGCTGGTGATGCGGGGGGCCGCCGGGGCTGGCGGCTCGCTGGCCAGCCAGCACTCCCAGTCGCTGGAGCAGCAGTACGCTCACATCCCCGGGCTCAAAGTGATGATGCCCTCGACGCCCTACGACGCCAAAGGGATGCTCAAGACGGCCATCCGCGATCCGGACCCTGTGATCTTCATCGAGTCCGAGGTCATGTACGGCATGAACGGGGAGGTTCCCGACGAGGAGTACCTCATCCCCGTGGGCAAGGGCGATATCAAGCGCGAAGGGGCCGACTGCACCATCGTGACCTGGAGCCGGGCGGTGCACTGGTCGTTGCAGGCCGCCGAGATCGCCGCCGAGCAGGGTATTGATGTCGAGGTCATCGATCTGCGAACCGTGCGCCCCTTCGACAAAGAGATGATCGCCGAGTCGGTTAAGAAGACCAACCGCGTCATTGTGGTCGAGGAAGCCTGGCCGATGGCGTCGGTGGGCGCGTCGGTGGCCGAGTGGATCGGCCGCGAGCTCTTCGACTGGCTCGACGCGCCGGTTGGTCGCGTACACCAGCGCGACATCCCCATGCCTTACGCCTACAACCTGGAGCCGCTCTCCTTGCCCTCGGCTGAGAAAATCGCCGAGGCTGTCAAGAAGGCCTGTTACCGCTGAAGGTTGAGCCCTGCCGGCCTCCTCCGGCCGGCAGGGCGTGGGCGACCCGACAACGATCAATGGTTAGCTAAAGCATATCGAGGCACCGATGGCAGAAGTTATGGAGATGTTGGCGCTTAGCCCCACGATGGAAGAGGGCACTCTGGCGGAGTGGACCAAAGCCGAGGGTGATAGCGTCGCCGAGGGCGATATCCTGGCGGAGGTGGAGACCGACAAGGCGACCATGGAAATGGAGTCGTTTTATGCGGGCACCGTGCTCAAACTTCTGGCTGAGCCGGGGCAGACGGTGCGCGTGGGCGATCCTCTGGTGATTATCGGCAAGGAGGGCGAAGATATCTCCGGGCTGCTCTCGGAGCTCGGTGGTGGGGGCAAGCCCGCAGCCAAAGCGAAGTCTGAGCAGGCCGCGCCCGAGAAGGCCGAAGCCGCTCCCGAAGAAAAAGAAAGCGCCTCGATGGAGGTTGCCGAAGACGCAGGCAACGACGACGGCCGCCGCATCAAGGCCAGCCCGCTTGCGCGCAAGATGGCCGAAGATAAAGGCCTCGATCTTTCCACCATCGAAGGCAGCGGCCCCGGCGGGCGTATCATCAAGCGCGACATTGAGTCGGCCAAAGCGGCCCCGGCCAAAGCTCCGCGCGCCGCAGCTGCCGCGCCCTCGGCCGAGCTTCATGCTGCGGCCGGCCTCAGTGAAGTACCCGGCGAGCAGAAGTCGCTGAGCCAGATGCGCAAGACCATTGCCAAACGCCTGGTCGAGGTCTGGCAGAGTACCCCGCATTTCTACCTGACGATGGGCATCGACATGGCCGCGGCCATGAAGGTGCGCAAAGACATCAACGCTCAGCTGGCCGCGGCCGAGGCTGGCTACAAGGTCTCGGTCAACGATCTGATCGTGAAGGCCGCTGCAGCCGCGCTGGCGAAATACCCGGCGATGAACACCGGCTTTGCCGGCGACTCGCTCTATGCCTTCGATGAGGTCAACATCGGAGTGGCCGTCGCTATCGAAGACGGGTTGATCACCCCCACGGTGCGTAACGCCGATCAGAAGGCGCTCGGTGCCATCGCCCGCGAGGTGCGCGAGCTTGCCGGTCGCGCCCGCGACAAGAAGCTCAAGCCCGAGGAGTACAGCGCGCATACCTTCTCGATCAGCAACCTCGGCATGTACGACATCGACGAGTTCATGGCGGTCATCAACCCGCCGGACGCCGCGATCCTTGCCTGCGGTGCGGTCAAGCAGGTTCCGGTCGTCGTGGATGGAGAGCTTGCAGTGGGCACGCGCATGAAGCTCACCCTGGCCTGCGACCATCGCGTGGTCGACGGGGCCACCGGCGCGGAGTTCCTCAATGAGCTTCGTCGCAATCTGGAGAACCCGCTGTTGCTCCTGGTCTGATGTTGGAATGAAACACGTGCGAGGGCGGCTTTGTAAGCCGCCCTCGTTGCGTTCTACCCTTTCTTTTTTCACATCTCGCGTACCGCCTCGGAGTTGTAGTTATGACCCTCCCCGCGATTTTCAAGAACAACCGACTGCCCATCGTCGCCGCGCCTATGTTTCTGGTCTCCGGCGATGAGCTCACGATTGCCATCTGCAAGGCCGGTATCACCGGCACCTTCCCCGCGCTTAACCAGCGCACCACCGAGGGCTTTGAGCAGTGGGTGGTGAAGATCACCGACGAACTCAACGCGTTCCGCGAAGCCAACCCCGAGTCCCCCTGCGGTCATTTTGGCGTGAACCTCATTGTGCATCGCTCCAACCCGCGTCTGCAGGCCGACCTTGAGGTCGTGGTCAAACATAAGGTGCCGCTGGTCATCACCTCGCTCGGCGCGGTCAGCGACGTGGTTGACGCGGTGCACAGCTACGGTGGGGTGGTCTTCCACGATATCACCAACCGTCGCCATGCCGAGAAGGCCGCTGAGGCTGGCGTCGACGGTGTGATCCTGGTGGCGGGCGGCGCTGGCGGCCACGCCGGCACCCTTAATCCCTTTGCGCTGATGGCCGAGATTCGCAGTTTCTTCAAAGGTACGATCCTGCTCGCCGGTGCGATCTCCAGCGGCAGTGACGTGGCCGCGGCTCGCGCCATGGGGGCCGACCTGGCCTACATGGGCACTCGCTTCATCGCCACCCGGGAGAGCAACGCTCAGCCCGAATACAAGCAGATGATCTGTGATGCCCGCGCTGAAGACATCGTACACACCCCGGCGGTCAGCGGGGTTCCGGCGAGTTTTATGCAGCAGAGTCTGGAGGCCAATGGCTACGATCTTGCGACGTTGCGGGATCCGGCTGCCGTTGATTTTGGCAAAAAGCTCACGGTGAACGAGGAGGCCAAAGCCTGGAAGACGGTCTGGTCGGCCGGTCACGGCGTCAGCGCCATCGCCGACGTACCCACTGTCGCCGAGCTGGTGAACCGCCTCGAAGGGGAGTACCGCCAGACCCTTCAAGAACTCAGTGCCGAGCTCGGATAAGGGGCGCGGACTTTGAGCCATTCAGAATAAAAAAAGGCCGGGCGAGGATGCCCGGCCTTCTTTGTGTCTGAAGTTCGTTTGAAATCAATAGCTTACGACGCTTGCCTCCAGGCCGTTGCGGGTCCATCGGATCCAGGCACCCACGCGCGAGCCCTCGTCATACTCACCCTCACAGGAGGGCTCACCGTTGGTATGCCACTCGGTCCACAGGCCGACGCGCGCGCCGTTGAGGTACTCACCCTCCTCGGCAATCTGCCCGTTGGGGTGCACGCGCATATACGGGCCATGACGGGTGCCGCGCGAGGTGGCGCAGTACTGCTCATCCCGGGTGGCGACGCGATGGGTGCGGGCCGGGCAGCTGAGCTCGGTGTTTGTAAAGCGGTCGACCTCCACGATCACAACCTCGGTGTGGTGGTGATGATGTTCGACCACCGGGCGCGGGTAGTGATGGTAACGGCGGTGCACGCGCGAGCGGCGCGGACCACGGTACGTCTCATAGCGGGTGCGGTAGTGATGGTCATGATGCCGCACGTGATGGGGCGGTCGATAATCATGACGGTGGCCATGGCCCCTCCCCTGATGACGGCGATGCCTGTCGCCGTGGTAGCGATGGTCGCGCCCATGACGGTCATGGCGTTCGTGACGCGCATTGGGGTTGGAACGCACGTTGCGCACTCGCCGCTCGGAGCGTGTTGTTGTTGTGGTGGTGGTGCGCCTGGTCCGTCGCTCAGTTGACGGTGCGCTGCGGGCGTTGGATTGAGCGCTGGCCTCCGGCAGCGTGAAACTACCCCCGGCGAAGGACCATGCGGCAATGAGTGTGATGGCGAAGATGGAGAGTCGCAAGGGGGAGTGCTTCATGGCACAGCTCACGGTTGAGAGGTTGCGGTTAACTCGCATGTCAGCTGTCGGTTTGGACGCGAGCTTCAGCAACGTATTCATAATACGCCGGCTGTGCAGTGAAATCGGGGGCGTGTCAGCGCTCGCCAGGGGCGGGAGGCCGCACCATTACCAGCAGGTGGCCGGGGGGCACTGGCCCTCGATGGGGTAGCCCTTATCGCGTCGCGCCAGGTCGAGCGTGGCCTCGCACTGGGCCCGCGCGCGCTCCCTGGCCGCGATATCGTCGGGGTGCGCTCCCCAGCCGCAGATCAGATCTTCGGGGGAGTCGCTGCACTCGGGAGTGACGTCGCCGGGCAGGCAGAGCTTGACGCAGGAGAAGCAGGCCGGGGTACGCGGGTCGGCGCGCTCAATGCGCCCGCTCGCTTCTGCAGGCCGGGCATCCGGCGGCAAGGCCGCGCGCAGGAAGGGGTCGCCATCGGCGGGAGGAGGTCGCCCGATCAGCGTCTCTCCGGCGCGGGTCTGCTCCCGTGTTCCGCGCTCCTCACCCGATGATGCGCAGGCCGCAAGCCCGCAGAACAGAGCTAGAAGAAGCACCATCATGGCGGCATCGTGTACAAGGTTTTGGTACGGCGTCATGGTGTCAGCTCGGCGTGTCTGCGTCGCGAAACGCCCAGAAGTGGCTGGCTAAAAAGTTCAGGGCCATGCCGCACCCGATGCCGGTGAGAACGCCCAGCGTCGGCGCGAGCTTGTAGCCGGCGACTTGCCAGCCCAGCATCACCCACAGGGGCAGGCTGGCCCAGGCGGTGACCATCTGCACGGCCCCTGCGCCTGAGGCTGCCACGTAGTAGCGAGTAAGCCGGCGGTACCAGTCGCGACGATCGCCTTTGACGCGGTCGCCCCAGGTGAAGCGGTCGTTGAGCAAAAAGTTTGTGAAGATGCTCACGATCACCCCGGCCAGGTTCGCCAGCACAAAGCGCAGGTCGTCGCTCAGGGTGGTGGGAACGACCAGATGGAAGAAGAGCTTGAACACCGCCAGATTGACCCCGACTCCGCTCAAGCCCACCACGCCAAAGGTGATCAGCCGCGTGACCCGCGCGCGCCAGCGCTCCGGTGTCGGTCTGGCGAGCTCGAGTTCGGTGGAGATGTCGAGGGGTTCGATCGTCATAGAGCTTACTTCCTGAGAGAGAACAGCGCGTCGCGGCACACCCTAGCGGGCCTGCTCGCGCGCTTCAATCTGCAATGAAAACCGTCTGATAGGGCTCGCGAAAGCTAAAGCCGACGCGCCGATAGACGCGACTTGCCGCCTCGTTGGTCTCATTGACGTAGAGCGTAATGCGGGGAAGTCCCTGAGCGAAGAGCAGGGCGCAGAGGTCGCGCATCGCCCGCGTGGCGATGCCCTGGTTGCGATGCAAGGGGTCGGTGTACACACCCGAGATCTGCGCCCCCTGAGAGCCGCGTGTGGAGATATCGGCCTTAAAGAGCAGGCGCCGTTCGTCGAACCAGCTGTAGGTGCGTCCGTTTTCGATACGGTAACGCACATGGCGACGAAATCCCTCGGCATCGCGCTCCAGAGGATCTTCGAGCGTTTCCTCCCGGTGCATGCGCGCGCTGGCCAGAAAGATCGCTTCGAGCTCCTCCTGACGAGCCCGCCGCAGTCCCGATGGCTCGCCCCGACTCATGAGATTTGAGGGGGTGAGCTCATAGAGTTGCTGCTGCTGAATCAGGCGCGCTCGCACGCTCTGCTCGGCGGTGTAAGTGCTCCAGAAGGACTCAGCGCAGGCCCGTCGCGAGACGATGTGCTGAAAGAGCGTGCCCCGGCGAAGGAAGAACGCTCCGAACTCGCCACAGAGGGTCGGGTCATGAGCCTCCACCATCACGAGGCGCCCGGCCAGGTTGAGGGCGGCCGCCTGCAGCTCTCGCGCCTCATCAAAGAGCCCCCAGAAGGAAAACTGACCGCGAGAGTGCGCCTCAACCCCGTGCCCCTCCAGCCAGCAGAGCTGGAAGAGGTTGGCCTCCAGACGGCTCTCATACAAACGCGTCAGCGCCCGCCGATGCCGGTTTTGCAGCTCGACGGGCGCTGAGAGCGGTGCCTGGTTGGCGGGGTCTGTCGCCATCAACTCGCCAGGTTAGAAGCCACCACCGAAGGGATCGAAGTCCAGATCGATGTCGATCTTTTTCTTCTTCTCGGTCTTCTTGGTGGTGGAGCGAGCCGGACGCGAGCGACTCGTCGAGGATGAGCTCGATGCGGAGCTACGACGCGACGAGCTTCGGCGCGCGGCGGGCTCAGGTTCGGGCTCCGGCTCGGCTTCCGGGATCGGGTTAAAACTGAGTTCCACCACACTGACCTGGGTCTCCGAGGGGCTGTAGACGGCCTTGGGGTAGGTGGTGTTGTCGACCTGGTATCCGGCAGGCATCAGCAAAAAGGCTACGACACCGGCACCGATCACCGCGACGACCAGCGCAGCGAGCACCATGACCTGCGTCGAGTTGGACTTGGCCGGGGCGGCCTGCTCGGGCTGAGCGGCCTGAGCAGGAGCAGCCTGTTCGGGGCGTGCAGCCTGTGCGACCGGTGGTTGCGCGGCGGCCTCGGGAGGCGCTTCGTGCTTGAACTCTTCGGGCGGCTCCCACTGTCCGCTCTCTTTGAGATCTTCGATACGCAGCGCTTCGATCTTCTGGGTGCGGCGCTTCTCAACTTCTTCCAGACGACTCTTCTCGGCCGAGAGCCGGGCTTCGGCCTCGGCACGCCGGCGAGCGTCTTCTTCCTCTTTGCGGCGGCGCTCTTCTTCTTCGCGCGCGGCGATCTCGGCGGCGATGCGTTGCTGCTCAAGCTCGGCCTCGGTGGCCGTTTCATCCAGAATTCCTGCGAGCAGATCGCCGGCGTCGTCGTCGCTGGCCCACTTTTGATTCGCCACGGTCTTTCTCCTGAACACTCGGCCTAAAGCCGATCCATGTGAAGCTCAACAGGCGCCTGATCTCCAGCGCAAGTCGTCTGAGTATAATGGCGGCGGCCGGGGGCGACAACCGCGCATCCTCCCGGCGCTACAACCTGAAACCTGGCCGCTCGATGAATCAGCTGCGCATGTTGACCCGAAAGCGAAAGGGCCAGCGCCCGGCCAGGGTAAAGACCTCATCGTTGCGCAGCACGTGGCGGGCGATCTCGCGCTCGTCGACATGTGTGCCGGTGGCGCTGAGAAGATCGATGAGCAGGACTTCGCCAATCTCCAGCGGCAGGATCATCACGTGCTCTGGAGCCACCGCGTCATCCGGGATCACGATATCGCAGCGCCCCGGATGCCGGCCGATCTTCAGCCCGGCGCGGCGCAGAAGGATGCGCCCGGGCACAAGCCTTCCGGAGAGATCCTCGAGGTACCCAAAGGCCCGGGGCTCGGGAAGCGGTGAGGGCTCGGTGGGCTCAAAGCAGCGCGGATCACCGCCGCGCGAGCGGCTGGCAGCGGCAGGGCTCGCGTCTTCGGCGCGCTCACGCTGGATGGCCACCCGGCAGCGGCTCAGCGCGGCCTCCATTTCGCCGGCTGAGTAATAGCGTTCGTCGGGCTCTTTAAAGAGCGAACGCATCACCACCTCGACCAGACACTCCGGAAGATCCTCGCGCAGGGTCCGCGGGTCGGCTGGCTGCTCCTGCTCGATACGCTTCATCAGCGGGTAGCCTTCCTCTCCATCGAAGGGGACCTCGCCGGTGATCATCTCGTAGAGCGTCACGCCCAGGCTGTAGAGGTCGGCGCGGTGGTCGACGGTGCGCGGGCTGGTGAGCTGTTCGGGGGCCATGTAGACCATCGTGCCCACCAGGTCGCGGCTCTCGGTGACCCGCGCGTTCTTACTGCCGACTTCGGCGCGCGCCACCCCGAAGTCGGCGATTTTTACGCGCCCCTCGGGGGTGACCATGATGTTTTCGCTCTTGATGTCGCGATGAACCACCCCGTGATGGTGGGCGTAGGCCAGGGCGTCAAGGGCCTGAATGGCGATGTCGATCGCCATCAGCGGATCGACGACCTCAACCTCTTCATCGAGGATGTCGGCGATGGCGCGACCGGGGACAAATTCCAGCACCATGGCTGGCCGATCTTTGACCACCAGCGGCTCATAGCAGGTCACGATGCCCGGATGCTGCCGGCCGAGCATGTTTTGAATGCGGGCCTCCTGGTGCATGCGGTAGACGAGCACCTCATCACGCGCGCTCTCCTCGCTGAGCACCTTGATCGCCACGGGCATCCCGGTGGGGCGATAGACTCCACGGTAGACCGTCGCCATGCCCCCGCGCGCCAGAACGCGGCCGATTCTGTAGTTGCCGATGATCACGGCTTGATTCCCTGAAAAGAGGTCGCTGAGCGGCTCACCAGAGTCGCAGATGCAGTATGCACGTCGCGTGTGATCTTGGCGATGCTCATTGTGGCGTGAGAAGCCCCGATTCAACGAGGACCCCTTATTAAGCCCGGTACATCGCCGAGACCGGTGTCGGCGCGCTCAAACTACGGGGTTGAAGTAGTGCGGGAGGTTTTCTTGACAGCTTGCGTCATTCAGCTTATTCCCGAAATGTAGGCGTTTTTACAGCAGGTGCTGTGAAGACGAGATCGCAGAGTCGTAAAAGAATCGAAAGAAGAGGTCGCACATGTTCCGTCTTGTTGCCCTGATGTTCATCGCTATGTTCGCTTTCACCGCCTGTGAAGAGCCTGCTCCGGCTGAAGAAGCCGCTCCGGCCGAAGAAGCTGCTCCGGCTGAAGAAGCCGCTCCGGCTGAAGAAGCCGCTCCGGCCGAAGAAGCCGCTCCGGCCGAAGAAGCCGCTCCGGCTGAAGAAGCCGCTCCGGCTGAAGAAGGCGCTGAAGAAGCCGCCGCTGAGTAAGGCGCTTCGGTGTCCAATGCCTGATGGGTGTTCGACACGCTTCCGAAAAAAAGCCGACCGGATTTTCCGGTCGGCTTTTTTTTGTCCGGTCGCAGGGGGATTTCTTTATTCTTCAGGCGCGCTCGTTTCCCGGGCATCGTCTCGCTGCTGTCTGTAGCGCCACTCGCGAAGTCCCATGACGCCGAGCGTGAGCAACGTCAGCGGGCCGACAAAGCCAAACATCGTCGCCTTGAACTCCGCCGCGTAGGACTGTTCGGTGGCGTTGAAGACGACGTAGAGCACAAAGGCCAGATAGAAGACCATGAAGACGGCACCCTCCCAGCGGTCGACGCGCTGCGAGGTGAAGACGATCGGCAGGCAGGCCACCGCTACGGCCACCATCACCGGGAGATCGAAGGCCAGCGAGGCGGCGGCCACGCGTAAGCCGTCGGGACTCGCCACCCCGGCCGCCCCCAGTACTGCGAGCAGGTTGAAGATGTTGGAGCCGATGACGTTGCCCACCGCCAGGTCGCGCTGGCCGCGTACCCCGGCGAGCACCGAGGTGGCGACCTCGGGCAGTGAGGTGCCCGCGGCGACCAGAGTCAGGCCGACGACCAGCTCGCTCACACCCAGGCCCAGTGCGATGGTCTTCGCCCCGTCGACAAGCCAGCCTGCGCCTATTACCAGAAGCCCCGCGCCAGCCGGGAGCATCGTCACCTGAAAGAGACGTTGCTTCCAGCCATCGCTCCGGATCGGAGCGTCTGACGCGCTTGCATCGTCGGACGATGCGTGTTCGGCGGCCGCATCGATAAGCGCGGCGTCGAGAGGCTCGGGGGAGGCGCGGGCCTCCAACAGCAGCGCAACGATATAGGCTACAAGACCACCGCAGAGCGCGACGGCCTCGACGCGAACGAGGATGCCGTCGCGGGCCATCCACCACACAAGCACGGATGCGGCGATCATCACCGGTACGTCCCGGCGCACAATGGCGTTATGCACCACCAGCGGCGTGATCAACGCCGAGAGCCCCAGGATAAAGAGGACGTTGAAGATGTTGGAGCCGATGACGTTGCCCAGGGCCAGATCGCCTGTGCCGCCGAGCGCTGCGCCCACGCTTACCGCGATCTCCGGCGCGCTTGTGCCCAGCGCAACCACCGTAAGGCCGACGACCAGCGGCGAGATTCCCATGGCCAGCGCCAGGGCCGAGGCCCCGCGAACCAGCACCTCGGCACCAAGCATCAACACCACAAACCCGACAAGAACCAGAGCAAGCGCGATCAGCATGACAGTCACCAAGAGCGCAGAAAAAGGAAGTTGGCGCGGCGGTTGCGTTCGACCGCCGCGCTGAGGCATTTTGGCCGCGCCCCCGGGGCAGCGCGACGACGCCGCGCTCCGAGAGGGCCCGGCTCATCTCATCGACCGACTTACCCACGATAAAGATCTTATGACAGATACCACGCAGGAAGGCGCGCCCTCGCAGGCGCTCAGCTTTGAACTTAAATGCACCGACGGGCGCGCGCGCCGCGGGAAAGTCACCGTGACCCACGGAAGCTTCGAGACCCCGGCCTTCATGCCGGTGGGCACCCGCGGGACGGTCAAGGGCATGACCCCCCGCGATCTTCGGGAAACCGGCGCGGAGATCTGTCTGGGAAATACCTACCACCTCAACATCGCGCCGGGCGGAAAGATCGTCAAGAAGCTCGGGGGGCTGCATGGCATGATGGGCTGGGATGCACCGATTCTCACCGATTCGGGGGGCTTCCAGGTCTTCTCGCTTCCCAAGCTCGAGATCGAAGAAGAGGGCGTGACCTTCGCGTTCAAAAAGGGCGGCAAAGCCATTCAGCTGACGCCCGAGCGCAGCATGCAGATTCAGGAAGCACTGGGAGCCGACATCATCATGGCGTTTGACCATGTGGTCGCTCACCCCGCCCCCTACCAGCTGGCCGAGGAGGCGGTCTACCGGACCTCGCGCTGGTTGGAGCGCTGCCGCAAAGCGCACACCCGCACCGACCAGGCGCTCTTTGGCATCGTGCAGGGCTCGACCTTCCCTAATCTGCGCCGTCTTTCGGTGGAGCTTATCTGCTCGCAGGACTTGCCTGGCTATGCCATCGGTGGGCTCTCGGTGGGGGAGGGCCACCAGCTGATGATGGACACCATCGATCAGACTGAGCCCTTTATGCCGGCCGAGAAGCCGCGCTATTTGATGGGCGTGGGCTACCCCGAGGATCTGGTGGAAGCGGTGGCCCGCGGCGTCGACATGTTTGACTGCGTGCTGCCCAGCCGTCTGGCGCGCTCGGGCATCATCTTTACGCGTCACGGTCGCTACCGGGTGACCAAGGGGCGCTACAAGGCCGATAAGTTCCCGCTGGATACCAACTGCAACTGCTACGCCTGCCGCAACTTCAGCCGGGCCTACATCAACCACCTGATCAACTCCAAAGAGATCCTGGGTTCGGTGCTGGCTACCCTGCATAACATCACCTTCTACCAGGACCTGATGCGCGCGATGCGCCAGGCCATCGAAGAGGGGCGCTTTGAGAGTTTTCGGCGCGCCTTCCTCGACGAGTACCTCTCCGATGATCGCAAAGAAGAGCTCGATCTTGAGGAGGTCCTCGGTGTCAGCGAAAACGAGGGCGACGATCTTCCCTGGAAGACGACCCACTCGGTGGTACCGCCCACGACTGTTGAGGAGAACCGCCGGCGCTCGCGCCGTGACGCCGAGGTCAGCGTCCCGGAGGAGAGGATGAAGGAGCATAAACGCGACTCAAAGAGCGACTCCGGTAAAGGCTCACATGCGAAAGCAAAGGGCCAGGGCAACACCCGCCGCACCTCCTCCGGTCGCTCGCAGAAGTCGGCGAAATCGTCGAAATCCGGCGCGCCGAAGTCGGGTGGGAAGAACTCCGGGAAGTCGGCGAAGTTCTCAAAGTCTTCGAAGTCCGGGGCGGGTAAACCCAAATAAACGTCGTCACCACGCGAGCCCGGAGCCGTGCATCATCGCTGTGCGGCCTTTTGCCGCCGGGCGGGGGGGCGTGTGGACGAGGTCGTGTGTGTGACGAAATTTTTCCGCGCTTTACCGACAGGTGCAGAGTGCGGACCGGGGAGTCGGAGAGCAAAGGACGTTGGCTTTGAATGAGCACATCACAGGCAGATTACGAGAACCGTTCATCGCAGAGTGCTCGTGGCGCCTGCGCCTCGCCAGGCTGATCGCGCTGGGGGTTCTGCTGGGCGTTTTTCTTATGAGTTCGCCCGTTCTTGCTCAAGATGAGCCGCCGGCCGAGCTTACCGACGCCTACGCCCGCTGGCGTGTGGAGGTGGAGACGGACCCCGCCCGGGTGCTTGCTGAGGCGCAAAACGCTGCGGATTTCGGGCCTGTGGAAGAGCTTCGCCAGCACCTGGTGGCAGAGGCCGCCATCGCCGCGGGGCGACTCGATGTGGCGGTCGATGCGCTGGCCTGGCTCTTTGATAAGGCGCAGGATGGCACCGATCGTTTTGCGGCCGGCATCGATCGCGCCGAGTTGCTCGTGCTCCTGGGCCGTGCGGACGAGGCTCGAGCGCAGCTCGAAGACTTAGGAAGAGCGGAGCCCGAAGGGCGACGCGCAGACTCCCGACATCTGGCCGCGCGCCGCGCCCGGTTGCGCCATGATCTGGCCCTGGCCGCAGGCCAGGGCGCGGCGGCCAGCTCCTATGCCCGCGCGCTCCTGACGCGCTACCCGGCCGAAGATGCCACGCGCCGCCCCGGCTTAAGCGTGGGCGTCGGTGAACTCGATGACGCCGCAAAAGTCCGCCGCGGACTGGCCCTCTATGAGGCCTGGGATTACGAGGAGGCCCGCGCTGCGCTTGAACCTTTTGCCGATCACAAAGAGCACGCCGCCACCGTGCGCTGGCACCTGGCAGACATCGCTCTGAACCGCCTGCGCGATGATCCGGTGCTCGCCGAAGAACTCTACGGAGAGCTTGCCGCCGGTCGCACACGCCACGCGGAAGCCGCACATTACCAGTACGCCCGCGCCCAGATGCGCCAGGAGCGCTACGACGATGCGCTCGATACCCTGGAAGCCTACCAGGCGCGCTACCCGCGCGGGACCTGGTCGGAGGCCGTGGACTACTACCGGGGCTGGCTCCCCTACGATCATCGCGAAAACGAGCGGGCCATCCAGGGCTTTGAGCAGTACATCGACAAACGCGGCTATCGCACCGCGCGCTCCTCGCTCGTCATCGGGTTCTGGGCCTGGGCGCACATCCGAGAGCAGCAGTGGCAGAAGGCCATCGAGGTCTATGAGCGCCTGCACCGCTACGGCAACATGCTGGTGGAGGGCAAAGCGCTCTACTGGCAGGCCTACGCCCACCTGCAGCTTGAGGAGCGCGAGCAGGCCATCGCTCGCCTCGATCGTCTGCGCCAGCGCTACCCGGTGACTTACTACGGGATGCTTGGCGAGCAGCTGCGGGCGACGATCGAGGGTAAGGATCCGACCGCCTCGAAGGTGTGGTGGCCGCCGGGGTCGGGACAGGCCGATGACAGCCCCAGGGTCGACATCGATGATCTTCCGGTAGCCCGTCTCAGCGCCGCAGATCGCGAGCGCTGGCAGAAGGTGCGCTGGTTTGTGGCGTTGGGCGAGCCGGAGCGGGCCAGGGAGGCCTTTTTGCCGATGCGTCGGCGAGTTTTCGCCGTGGTGCCCGCCGACCAGCAGCGTGCCTGGATTCACGCCCTGGGTCAGTTCGTGGGCGACTACCACACGATGTGGAATGAGGTCACCGGTGGCTCGATCTCCGCGATGCCACGTCTTCCCGACACCTCGGCGCTGGAGACGGTGATGGCCTACCCTCGGGCTTACCGGCAGGTGGTGGAGGAGGCCACCTCCGAGTTCGAGCTTCCGCCGGAGCTGATGTGGGGCATCATGCGCCAGGAGTCGCGCTACCGCCCCGGCCAGATTTCGCACACCGACGCGGTGGGCGCTTTGCAGATGATCCCGGCCACCGCGCGCCGCATCGCCGAGGAGCTTCACGTTGACTACAACGTGCGCACCTTCCACCGGCCCGAGGTCGGTTTTCGTTTCAGCGCGTTTTATATGCGCCGACTCCTCGATGTTTTTGCTCAGCGCATCGTGTTGATGGCCGGCGCCTACAACTCCGGTCCGGACGTCATCAAACGCTGGGTGGAGAAGAACCCCGGGGGGGATTTCGCCGGTCTCATCGAGGAGTTCGAGTACAACGAGGGCCGCAATTATGCGCGCAAGGTCACCGAGCATATGCTGCGTTACCTCTACATCTACGAGGACGACGTCGAGCGTCGCGGGATGTGGCTCGACCGGATGTTCCCGCTGGACCGCACGATCGAACTTCCCGATGATGTGGGTTATTAAGGTAATGAATTCAATGGCTTGCGTGTGCCTTTTGAGGCCCGTTTGAAGGCGGCGACAATGAGCAAAGAATCGACGAAACGTGCATTTGTCGCCGGGGCGACCGGCTACACCGGTCAGCAGGTCGTGCGCATTCTGGCCGCGCAGGGCGTGGAGGTGGTGGCGCATGTGCGCCCGGACTCCTCCAGCCTTGAGCGCTGGCGGGAGAGGTTCGAGGGGTGGGGCGCCCGGGTGGACACCACCGCCTGGGAGCAGGGCGCGATGACGGCCACGCTCAGCGAGCTGCGTCCCGAGCTGGTCTATTGCCTCATCGGCACCACCCGCGCGCGCGACAAAAACACCGAGGAGGACGCCGGTTATGAGGCGATTGATTTTGGCCTCACCGAGCTTCTGGCCGGAGCCTGCGCGGCGGGCTCCCCGAAGGCGCGTTTCGTGTACCTCTCGGCGATGGGCGTGAGCGCGTCGTCGTCCTCGGCCTATTATAAAGCGCGCTGGAAGGCCGAGGAGTCGGTGCGGGAAAGCGGGCTGAGCTACATCATCGCCCGGCCCGGGCTTATCACCGGCCCCGATCGCGAAGAGAGTCGCCCGATGGAGCGCGTCGCCGGAGTGGTTTCCGGGGCGATCTTCAAAGGACTGAGCGCGGTGGGGGCTGATACCCTCCACGATCGCTACGCGCCCACCGATGCGGTGGAGCTGGCCACGGCACTTGTGCAGCGAGCGCTGGAGGCCACCGATGATGCGATCGTGTTGGAGACTCCCCGGCTTCGCTGCGGCCGCCTCTGAGCCCGAAGCTCGCTCCAGGTGGTGCGCGCCGCATCCCGGGTACAGGTCGTGGTCGCCGGGAGATTCAGCCGGCCAGCGCCATTTGCGGCTCGGCCTCACACACCGGGCGGCTGAGCTCCTGGCCGGTCTGCGGCTGCGGATGCTCCGCGAACCCCGCCGGCACCGACTGGCACCACCAGCTGGAGCAGCTGCGTTGCACCTGAAAATGCAGATGCGTGCCGCAGACCCAGCCCGAGTTGCCCACCCGGCCGACGACCTGGCCTGCCTCGACTTTGTCGCCGGGCTTCACGGTGACCGAGCCGGCATCCAGGTGCAAAAGCAGCGCGTCGTAGCCGTTTTGAAGATCGATGACCACGTAGTTGGCGTCCCAGGCAAACTCCGGTCCGCAGCCGTGGCGGGTCGAGTCATCGTGCACAAGCCTGACCTCCCCGGCGGCCGGCGCGCTGACCGGGGTGCCCACGGGAAGATCGAAATCGAAGGCCCAGGTGCCCAGCCCGGTGTGGCTTCCCACGTCGTGGGTCTGGGTGACGCGGAAAGCCTCCGAGCACTCCCAGGGGAGCTCCAGCTGACCGAGCTCCGGGAGCGGCGGCGGCGCCTGTGTGTCGGAATGATGCGAGTCTGGCAGCGTGGCCTGGGCGCTTCGCGCGGCGATAAAAGACAGCACACACGCGGCCAGCAGGGCGAAGAGGACGCCCGGCAAGAGATGGCGAATCATAAACGCTCTCGTTCAACGTCTGAAGAGATGGGAGCGCCCCCCGAATGCTCCGGGGGGCGGTGAGACGTTGAAGTAAAGGTGTAAGTTTACGATTTTATTTAAATTTTTAGATCGCGTGGCGTTTGAGTAACGCCCCGAGGTCGCCGCCGGTCTCGGCGAAGTCGTCGGCGAAACGGTCGGCCAGGCTGCGGCGGCTCTCCACGATCTCGACGAGCGGCTTGAGGAAGACCGCCTCACTTTCGTGACCGTATTCGGCGGCCAGGGCGTCGAGCCCGCGCGTGGCGATGGACACCAGTTCGCGGGCAAGATCGAGCACCGGTCCGAAGGCACTCTCCGCGTGAATGCCGCCGTCCATGGCCTGGACGTAGAGCGCGCGGTGGTTGGCCTCATCGAAGGGCTCGAAGAGTGAGACGACCTCTCTGCGGCTGGGCTCGTGGTAGAGCAGCCCCTTCCAGAGCGCGGGCAGCGCAACGATGAAGTCGCGCGGGCCACCGTCGGCGCTGCGTACCTCGATGTATTGCTTGAGCCGGACCTCGGGGAAGAGCGTGGAGGCGTGCAGCTCGAAGTCGCCGAGCACCGGGGAGTAATCCGGGTGCTTGCCGTCGACGAAGTCGCGGAAGGAGTAGCCCGCGAGGTCGATGTAGCCCTCCTCCCGGCGCACAAAGAACATCGGGACGTCGAGCAAGTACTCCAGATACTCGCTGTAGCCCCAGTCGTTGCGGTACATGAAGGCCGGCACGCCACTGCGGTCGGGGTCGGTGCGGGTCCAGATGTGGTTTCTAAAGGACTGCTTTCCGGTGGGCTTGCCCAGACGAACCGGGCTGTTGGCAAAGAGCGCGCCGACCACCGGGCTGGCGAGCACGGCGGTGCGAATGATGTCGGCAGCGTCATCTTCGCTCACATAGTCGAAGTTCGCCTGAATGGTGCAGGTGCCCTTCATCATCCAGTGGGCCAGGTCGCCACGGGTAGGCATATAATCCCGCATGATCCCGTAGCGGGCCTTGGGCATCCAGGGAATCGCATCGAGGTCGTAGGTGGGGTTAAGGCCCCAGCAGGCAAACGTGAGCCGGTCGCCGCCGGCAGCTTTGACCTCCCGGAAGTGGGTGTCGATCTCGGCGGCGGTATCAAAGACGGTTTTAAAGATCGCGCCGCTGAGCTCGAACTGACCGCCCGGCTCCAGCGTGATGGCCGCCCCGTCGCGCACAAGCGCCACCAGGTGGCCGCGGTCCAGCGCGGTGGCCTCCCATCCGTGCTCGGCCACCAGCGTCTGCAGAAGATCGCCGATGCCGCCTTTCTCCTCGTAGGACGCCATGTTCTGGTCGGAGGCACGCAGCACGAACTTCTCGTGCTCGGTTCCCACACCGCGATGGCGTCGGTCTTTTTCGCCGGCGCGGAAGAAGTCAAGAAGCTGCTCGCGATCGACGATGGGCGAAGTGTTGATGTTCTGGTCGCGGGACATGTACGGCTACTCGGGGAGGGGGGAGGGCGGGGGGGAGTGGGAATGCAGAGGGGGCCGGGGCCCATAAAAAAGACTGCGAGCAGCGAGGCTCGCAGCGGCGCCACACTAGAAGATGGGTGGCGAAGGGATCAACTGCACACACAAGCAATGAGCAGGGCTAAAACTTCCCCGAAAGACGAACTTTCGCGAATCTCGGAGAGCTTGCTGGAGACTCGTCCGCTGTGCTTAGTATGAGGACAGTCTATTGGAGTGACTTTTGGAGGATGCATGACCAGTCAAAATGCGATGTCCGGGCTACGAAACTCTCTGATCCTGGGCACGCTTCTGGGGTTGAGCGCGGCCTGCGCGTCGACCCCGCAGGGGCCGGTGGCCTGGCCTGATACCCCCATTGAGACCGCACCGGCCGGTGACCCGGAGGAAGAGGCGCGCTTTGAGCGCGGCGATGACGGTCTTCTTTATGTGGTCGGCGGTGAGCAACTTAAGGTCGGGCAAGCCGTCTTCGGGCGCTACGATGGCGTCTGGCCCCTCCAGGGGACCGCGCCCCCGGCGCTCTTTGTGGGGCAGGTCGTTGAGAATGCCGGCGCGGCGAGCTGGCGGGTGCATCCGCTTTACATCTTCCCGGAGACCGATGTCATAGCGCTTCAGCCGGCCCTGGAGCTGGCCGATGGCGAGCCCGAATCGATGGGGAAGGGCGTCGGCGAGTTAACCTCGATTGATTACAGCGGCCCGACCCATCTGGGGGTGAACCTCGGGGGCATCGAAGGTGTGCAGCAGGGGGATATGTACCTGGTGTTGCGCAACCCGGAGGCCGAAGGCGTCCCTGCCGGCCAGCTCACCCGTCGGCTCCTGGGCGTGTGCATGATCGTGGAGGTTGAGGCCGAGACGAGCACCTGTCGGCTGCGCGTGGGCCATCACGACTACGGCTGGGCCGGCACGATCAACGAGGGCGATCAGGTACTCTTTGCCGAGCCGAGTTTTGGCAAAGCTCCTGCCGAGGCTGTGATGTATATCAGCCCGGTGGAGGGGCGTGATGAACTCAACGCGAAAGTCGTGGCGCATCTGCAGGCCTATATCGATCGCATGCCCGGTGCGCGCGTGCGCGTCGAGCCCTTTGATGCCTCGATCGACGCGGCCGATGAGAATTTTCACCGCTGGGGTTCGCTGGCCAGCTCCAACGAGCTTCCGGCGATGCTTCTAGGCGTCTCAGTGGTGGATCGCGATGGCGAAGAGCACCTGGTGCTCAACTACACCGGCCTGAGCCCGGCGCTGGGCAGCGGTATGGTTGCCGCTCCCCCGGAGGGCGGTGTGGACATGGGGCCGATCGACGCGCTTGGTGAAGAGGCGTTCGGGCAGGTGGGCGCAACGGTGCTCGGCGCGCTGATGGTCTATCGGGGCCAGAACGCCGAGGCGCTCATGCACCTTCACGACGCGCTTCGCTCGCCCGGGCTCCAGGGGCCCTGGCGCTGGCATGTGCGCGATCAGTACGCGATGCGCTGGGGAGCGCTGGGGCATTTTGATGAGGCCCTCTGGCTGGTCTTGCAGGATGAGGCGATCGCTCGCGCCGAGAGCAATGAGCGCGCGCGCCTCAATGCGCTGGGAACTCGGGTGAGGCTGCTCGACTTCCTGGAGCAGCCCGAGGCTGCTCTGGCCGCGTCTGAGGCGTATCTGCAAGCGCGTCAGGACGAGCGACCCGGCACAAGTTACCTCTCCGCGCTGAGCATGAACGCCGAGATGTTGGCCGGTGTCGGCAACTTCGGGCGGGTGCGCGAGATCGTCGATGAGATCGTGGAGCTCTGCCCCGATGCCTGTCAGGGCGACGCCATCGGACTTCTGGCTGGCATCTACTGGGCCTCGATGGGTGATCCCGAACTCACCACCCGAATCGTCGGCGAGATGCTCACCCTGAGCACGCATACCGAAGACAACGCGATGGCCAGCGTGCGCATGTTCCAGGGGTGGACGGCGATGGGCGAGCGTGAGCTGGAGCAGGCTTTGATCGCGTTTCTGGAGGCGGAGCGACTTTTTGAAGAGGAGGGGTCAACCTACGGTCAGGCCCGCGCCAACCTCTACATCGCCATTGTGCAGATCGGGCGCGATGAGCCTCAGGATGCCTTTGAGCGAGGCATGGCCGCCCTGGAGACGATGACGCGCCTGGGCGACTACGGTTCCACGGTGCAGGTCTACGAGTATTTAAGCGGTCTTTACGCAGACATCGACCCTTCGCAGCCCCCGCAACCCTACCTGGGCGGGGCGGTGCAGGTGCTTCAGGGCAACCTGCAGGCCAAACTCGCCACGGGCAGCTTCGGCGACGCCTCGGAGGCTGCCTTCAGTCTGGCGAATTTCCTCTTTCGGGTCGGGCAGCTCGAAGATGCCGAGAACCTCTTTAAACGCGCGGTGACCCTGGGGTTGCGTTCGACGCGTTTTGATATCTGCGCGCTCTCTCATCTCTTTTTAGGACTTGCAGCCCGCGCTCAGGGCGATATGGAAGGGTTTCAGGACGAGGTGCTTCGCGCTCGTCTGATGAGTGAGCTCGCCGAAGATCCGATGATCGACGAGCTGATCAACAACCTGCTCTCACCGTCCGATGGTGGCGGCGACGACGTACCCACGCAGATGTTATGAGCGATATCACGCCCTATGTGTTGAAGATGCGCCCGCTCTTGATCGAGAAGATCTGGGGCGGGCGAAAGTTGGCTTCCCACTTCGGAAAGGCCCTTCCCGAGGCGGGGCGTTATGGCGAGAGCTGGGAGGTCGCGGATTTGCCCGAGGGGCAGTCACAGGTGGACTCCGGCCCACTCGCCGGGAGCACGCTCAGCGAGGTGGTTGCGCTCTGGGGGCGCGACCTGGTGGGCACGGCGGCGCCGGATGGCAGGCGTTTTCCCCTTCTTGTGAAGGTGCTCGATGCGGCCGCTGACTTAAGCGTGCAGGTGCATCCGGGGCATGCTGATCTGGCGGAGCTCCCCGGTGCGAACTCCAAAGATGAGTGCTGGATGATTCTCGACTCCGAGCCGGGAGCCTCGATCGTGCACGGGCTCAGCGAGGAGGTCGCGCCCGAAGCGTTTGCTGAGGCCGCCCGCCAGGGCACACTTAAGCCTATGTTGCATCACGCGCCGGTTCGCCCCGGGCAGGTCGTACGTGTGAGCCCGGGCACCGTACACGCCATCGGCGCCGGGGTGGCCCTGCTGGAGGTGCAGGAACCCTCCGACACCACCTACCGGGTCTATGACTACAATCGCCCCGGTCTCGACGGGGAGCTGCGCGCGCTGCACCTCGACGAGGCGATGAAGGTCAGTCGGCTGCGCCCCTCCGACGAGGTGGCTGTGGAGCCGATTACGCTTGGCGAGGGCGTTGAGCTTCGCGTGGACGCGCCGGGTTACCGCCTGGAGACACTGCGCCTGGCTGGCGAGCGTCGTGTCCGCTGGGCGGTCGAACGCAGCACGGCGCAGGTGATCTTTTGCGTGAGCGGCCGGGTGGTGCTTGACGACGGGGCAGGCGGAACGCTCGTCATGCAGGTCGGTGAGACGGCCGTGGTGCCCGCGGCATTGAGGCAGGTCAGCGCCCGAACGATCGACGCGGAGTTGGCAGTGGCGGGCCTGGGAGGTGCGCTGCTCATCCGCGAACTCAACGCGGTGGAGTATGGCGAGGAGGTCGCGCCGGTCTGATGCATTCGCTCAGGTTGTTTCAACGATGTAAGCGGGCCGACGCTCCACGCGTCTGAGCGCGAACGAAAAAAGCCCCGCCTCCTCAGGACTGAGGAGGCGGGGCTTTTTCGTATGACTGCATCAGAAGTCAGCATCGCGAGGATGCGTCGACGCGATCACTCGGGAATGCAGAAGTTGGGCATGTTGAAGAACTGACCGGCGATGCAGGTCTGACCGTCAGGGCAGTTGCCGCGAACAAAAGGCGGCGTGGGTATAACGGTAAGCTCACAACCGGTGCACATCAGCCCGTCGCAGGTTTGACCTTCACCGCTGCAGGTGCAGTCGGGGTTGCACATGCCACATCCCGCGTCTCCGCCAGCGCCGGAGCAGGTGTTGGTGGCCGGGTCACAGAACCCGGGGAAGGGGCAGGAGGTTGGGTCGTTGGGATCGCAGGAGCCACCGGCGTTGGGGATCTCGCAGGAGCCGCTGGCAGTGCACTCGTAACCGGCCGGACAGGCGTTGGGGTCGGTGGTGCAGTTGGGGGCCTGGCCGCAGAAGCCGTCGATGCAGAGCTCGCCGGCGGAGCAGTCGGCCGCACCCACGCACTCGGAGCAGCAGTTGTTGATGCAGTAGGGGGTGCCGTTACCGGACTGCCCGCAGATGCCGGGCTGGTCGTTGGAGCAGGGGGTGGCGCAGCCCTGCTGCTGCTCGCAGACCCCGGCGTTACAGACACGACCGGCGTCGCAATCACCGGCGTTTTCGCACTGGACGCAGGCGCAGGCTTCCGTGTCGAAGATCGGGTTGGTCGGGGTGCAGTCTTCCGGCCCGATATCGGAGCAGTTGTTGGTCTGGCAGGTGCCGTTGCTCTCGTCGCAGTATTCGCCAGCCTGGCAGCTCGCGCCGGGAAGGGTGCAGTCGGGCTGGCAGGTTCCGTAGCCTTCAACGCATCGCTCACCGTCGCCGCATGTTACCGTGTTGCAATCGACGATGGGGATGCACTGATCTGTGCCCGGATCGCAGAACTCGGTGCCCTGCTCGCAATCGTCGGTGCTCTCACAGGTGTTGTCGCTGCTCCCGGGAACGCACTCGCCACCCAGGTTGCAGACCTCACCTTCATCGCAGTCGCTGGCGTTCTGGCAGTCGCCGGTTTGGACGCTTCCGCCACAAACACCTTCAATGCAGGCTTCACCGTTGGAGCAATCGTCCGGGCTGTAGCACTCAGGCGCGGAGCAGGAGCCTTCGGGGCGCTCCGGGGTGATCAGGCAGACCTGTTCGATCGTGCAGAATTCGCACTCGGCGACGATGCACAGGCTGTTGGCGCCGCAGACGGTGCCGAGGTCGCAGTCGATGTCGGTGACACAGGTCGCAGCTGCGACGTCGTCACCGGGGCAACCGGTGGAGAAGGCCGCGACCGAAACAACCAGCGCCAGCGAGGCCAGGAAACGGCGCGTACACTGCGCCAGGCTCTGAGGGAAAGTAGTGTTCATCATCATGAGTCAATCCGGTGTATCAGTGCGTCCGCGAAGCTGCCCGGGATCATCCCTGGATGAGGACTACGGCTGACAAGAAATCAGACGCAACTCAGCAGCGAGGCCGTGACGCGGGGGTTCTAGTTGCCCTTGAAGGGACTGTCCACCATACGGGTTTCGCCTTGTAAGTCAAACGCTTCTATGATGTCTTTTCGCCGCTTAGGCCAGACCGGTTCACCTCAAAAACGAACGAAGGCGATCATGCGCAATCTGATTTCGACGGGCTTACGAAAGTTGGTCAAAAACGAGTCGCGTTACCCAAGGGGGCAGCGCAGCGCGGTGGTGATAGCCGTGGCGACGGTGAAGGGAGGTGTAGGGAAAACAACGACCGCCGTCAACCTGGCCAGCGCCCTGGCCACCTTTCACGACAAAAAGGTGCTCCTGATTGACCTCGACGCGCAGGGGCATTGCTCCACGAGTTTGAGTTCGGCGTTACCCGCGGTTGGGCCCGAGCCCACGCCGATAAGCGAGGTGCTGCTTTCGGAGGAGCGCCTTGATGTGCTCGACGCTCGCCGTTCCACCACGATCGCCAACCTCGACCTGACGCCAGCCGATCGGGGGCTGGCCGAAGCCGAGGGGCGCATCAGTCAGAAGATCGGAAAGGAGCTGCTTTTGCGTGACGCGCTGGAGTACGCGCGCACTCATTACGACGTGATTTTGATGGACTGCCCGCCCAATAAGGGGAACCTCACCCTTAACGCGCTTCTTGCGGCCGATCAGGTGCTCATTCCCACCGATCTTTCGCCCTTGAGTGTGCAGGGGGCCGATGAACTTCTGGAGACCGTGCTCACAATTCGGGACCGCCTCCATCACCGTGTCGAGATTCTTGGGGTGGTGCTCACGCGGGTCGATGGTCGAAATGTGACGATCAACCAGGAGATTTTGCAGAGCATTGAGGCGGCCTGGGGCGATCTGGTGCTGGGGCAGACCATCGGCATCAACACCCAGCTTGCGCGCGCGCAGCTCAGCGGGGAGTCGATCTTTGATCATGCACCGCAGAGCCGAGGGGCGGCGCATTATAAAGCGCTGGCCGATGAGGTCATCGCGCGTCTGGGATGAGCTCAGGTACGTCATCTTTGGAGGGATCAGGTTCGGTGTTGCTTGCGCACAGCCCCGGGCCTCTTCTATGAGCAATGCGACACGCGGGTTGCAGGCACACGGTCTGGCTCGGGTGTGTGGTTCGCATCTTTCGCATCGTGGATGTGACGGAGAATCAGCAGATGACGGAGCAAGCGATGGAAAACCCTGTAGGGCTTGAGGCCTTTGTCGAAAACGCGCCAATCTCGCCGGCCGAGCGCGTCTCGCGCGGTTTGCAATTTGAAGAGCCGCTGATCTTTGAGCGCAGCGAGCCGGGGCGTCGCGGTTTTGTCTTCTCGGAGAGCGATTGGGACGTGGAGCGGGTCGATGTCGCCAGCGAACTCGGCGAGCTTCTGCGCGAGAATGACGCGGAGCTTCCGGAGGTGACCGAGCCCGATGTGGTGCGCCATTATACGCGGCTCAGCCAGTGGAACTACGCCATTGATACCGGGTTTTATCCGCTGGGTTCGTGCACGATGAAGTACAACCCGAAGATCAATGAGGCGACCGCGCGGTTACCGGGCTTCGCGCGTCTGCATCCCTATATGCCCGAGCGCTGGACCCAGGGGGCGCTGGAGCTTCTGTGGAACCTGGAGGGGCTACTCTCGGAGATCGCCGGGTTGCCGCATTGCTCGTTGCAGCCCGCCGCCGGTGCCCAGGGCGAGCTCACGGGGTTGATGTGCATCCGCGCCTTTCATGAGTCGCGTGGTGATACGAAGCGCACGCGCATCATCGTGCCGGACTCTGCGCACGGCACCAACCCGGCGTCTGCGGCCTTTTGTGGGTTCAGCGTGGTGGAGGTGCCCTCAAGTCCTGATGGGACGCTCAGCGCGGCGGCGGTCGCTGCTGTGATGGATGAGACGGTCGCTGGCCTGATGATCACCAACCCCAACACTATGGGGATCTTCGAGGGTGAGATCGCCGAGATCTGCAAGGTCGTCCACGAGGGCGGCGGCAAGGTCTATATGGATGGTGCCAATATGAACGCCATTCTGGGGCAGGCGCGCCCGGGTGATTTTGGCATCGATGTGATGCATTACAACGTGCATAAAACCTTCTCGACGCCGCACGGCGGTGGCGGCCCCGGCGGCGGTCCGATCTGTGTGAGCGACGACCTGGCACCTTTTCTTCCGGTGCCGCGCATTGAGCGTCATGAAGTCGAGGGCAAGGCCACGTTTAAGCTCGTGCGCGAGGGTTACGAGCAGTCGGTGGGCAAGGTCAAAGCCTTCTGGGGCAACTTCCTGGTGTACGTGCGTGCCTACACCTACCTGCGCGAGTACGGCAGCAACCTGCCAAGGATCAGCGAGCGCGCGGTGCTCAATGCCAATTATGTACGCACGCAACTCAGCGATACGTACAGCGTGGCGTACCCGGGCACCTGCATGCATGAGGTGGTGTTTGATGACCGATCGTACAAGGCCTCGGGCGCAACCACGCTCGATATTGCCAAGCGCATGATCGACTTTGGGATTCATCCGCCCACGACGTACTTTCCGTTGAACGTGTCGGGAGCGCTGATGGTGGAGCCCACCGAGACCGAATCGTTGCGCACGCTCGATGAGTTTATCCTGGTGATGCGCACCATTCACCGCGAGGCGCTGGAGGCTCCCGAGAAACTTAAGGGCGCGCCGCATAACGCGTTCCGAACGCGCCTTGATGAGACAAGCGCTGCGCGCAAGCCCGTGCTCACCTACCGTCAGGCGCGCGCGCAGCGCGAGGGCTGAACGCGTCAGTGACGAACCGTGAAGCAAAAAAGCGCCTCCCCTGCGGGAGGCGCTTTTTTACTGGCTAAAACGTGGGTCAGAGTCTCATCGCTCGTCTCAGAGTCCCATGACCTTGGAGATGATCTCCTTCATGATCTCGGTGGTGCCGCCGCCGATCGAGAGCAGGCGCGTGTCGCGCCAGGCGCGGGCCACCGGGCCCTCTTCGACGTAGCCCATGCCGCCGTGGAGTTGCAGACAGCCGTCAATGACGCTCATCGCCGTCTCGCCAACCATCATCTTGGCCATCGAGATCTCGCGCTGGCAGGGAATGCCCCGCTCAAAAAGTTGGGCGGCGTGGTAGGTCAGCGCGCGGCAAGCTTCGAGCTGAGCCTCCATCTCCACGAGTTTATGGCGGGTGACCTGGAAGCCGGTCAGGGGGCGGTCGAAGGCGTGGCGTTCTTTGCAGTAGATGATCGTCTTATCGAGCACGATTTGAGCGCCGGCGGTGCCTGTGAGCGCGCCAACCAGGCGCTCTCCCTGGAAGTTCTGCATGATGTAGTAGAAGCCCGCGCCTTCGTCGCCAAGCAGGTAGCGCGCGGGGACCCGGCAGTCTTCAAAGAAGAGTTCGGCGGTGTCGGAGCAGTGGTTGCCGATCTTTTCGAGCTTTTTACCAACGCTGAATCCCGGAGTGTCGGTGGGGAAGAGGATCAGGCTGATGCCGCCGTAGCGGTTGTCCGGGTCGGTGCGCACGGCCAGGGTGATGAAGTCGGCGCGGGTGCCGTTGGTGATCCAGGTCTTCTGACCGTTGATGATGTAGTCGTCACCGTCGCGTTTTGCGGTGGTGCGGATGCCGGCGACGTCGCTTCCGGCACCGGGCTCGGAGACGCCCAGCGCAGCGATCTTCTCGCCACGGATGGCGGGTATTAAGAACTCTTCTTTCTGCGCGTCGGTGCCCAGCTCGCCGATGATGGGCGTGGCCATATCGCTCTGCACCAGCATCGCCATCGCCAGGCCGGCCATGGAGCTGTGTGGAAGCTCTTCGGCGAGTACGGCGGTGTGCCAGATGTCTCCACCTGCGCCACCGAGCTCTTCGGGGTAGCGACAGCCGATGAAGCCCAGATCGCCCATCGTTTTAAAAACCTCGCGAGGAAACTCGCGGGCGGCCTCCCATGCTTCCGCGTGGGGAGCGAGCTCCTTGAGGCAGAAGTCGCGCACGGCCTTACGAAACATGTCATGTTCGTCAGTAAACTGGGCGTACTTTTTCATGCGGCGAGCTCCGTGAAAGCAGTCCATTTGTGCTTGAATAGCCACAGTTTACGGACGCGACGCGCCGGCGACAAGGTTGCTCGCCGGGGAGCTTATTCAAACATGTTGGACATGGCGAAGAAGGCGATCTTCTCGTTGCTCTCGCGAAGTCGGGAGGAGAGCGTGCCGACAAAGCTCCAGAGGATCTCGTTGGCCAGGTCGCGGTCTTTGCTCATGAGCTCCAGGAGGGCGTCGCGTTGGAGCACGCCCAGGTGGCAGGTGCCCCCGGCGATGGCGTGGGCGCTACGCACGGCTTTGTCATCGAGCAGCGCCATCTCGCCGAAGTATGAGCCGGCTTTCAGAAACGCCAGCGCCTCCTCACCCACTCCGTGGATGTCTTTGGAGATGCGGACTTCGCCCTCCAGGATGATGTAGAGAGCGTCGCCTTTGTCGCCTTCGCGGAAGATAAGCTCGGCGGGTTTAGGGCGCATCGTGGTGGTGATAGCCAGGAGCGACTCCAGCGCGCGGTCGCTGACGCTGGCGAAAAGATCGACGTCGCGAAGCGCGGAGATGTCGAGAAATGTCCAGCTCACGGGCACCTCGGAGGTTGAGACGAGCCAGTCAGATAAAAAGAACGAGAAACGGATGTGTCTACGTCGAGTGTACGCGCTGGGGAGGGGGGAGCCATAAAAAAATCCCCGACACTGTGAGGTATCGGGGATGAAGAACACGCGAAGTGTAACGAGTTATTCACTTACGCTCAGAGCAAGTTCGGGGCTTGAGAACTCGACGGTACCATCGTGCAGGAGCTCCAGGACGATGGCCGTGTCGCCGGCGGCCAGTGCTGCGATGTCAAGGTGGTCACCGTGGACCGCGACGGCTACGACGCCCTCGGAGCTGCCTTCGGCGACGCTTGCCTGGAGGGTGTACTCACCGCCGAGAGCAACGGCGTTGCCATTGGCGTCGGCAATGCTGACGCCGACTTCAAGTTCGTCGCCGACGTAGAGTGCTGGAATCTCGCTATGCCAGTGGTCACCGTGAACGTCGGCGAGGACCTCGTCGTTGGAGGGGTCGAAGAGCATGAGTTCGAATGCTGTTTCGTGACCGTGGTCATCGTGATGGTCGTGGTCATCATGACCATGATCATGGTGATGATCCTCGTGCTCGGTTGTGTCGGTATCGCCGCATGCGGTGATGCCGGCGGTGAGAAGTGCGATCAAAAGGAGGGCGGGAAAACGAAGACGGTTCATGATGGGCCTCAGTGAGCAGGAGAGAGTCAGCGCACGGGGTGCGCACGTTTATGATGTTGGCGTCGCGGGAGGTGACGCCCTGGGAGTTTGTTAACGCAATGAAGTTGCATTTGCAATATAAATGCAACTTCATTGCATAAGGTGCTCCGGGCGTGCCAGTTCGGACGTGAGAGGGGCGTAAGGCGCGCGCACAAAAAAAGCGCCCGGGAGAGGGCGCCTGTTGGCATGAGTTGATGTGGCGTTAGCTGAGGTTCAGTCGGCGTTGACGACGATGGGAAGCGCCGCGGGGGTGTGCATGCTCATGCCAAAGTAGTCGAGCTCCAACACCACGCTGACCTCGCCAGGGCTGAGGGCGGTGAAGGTTACCCGTTCGACATCGACGGTCCAATCCACGACATCTTCGGCGGCATCGTCTGTGAGGACAGGAGCGACGACGTGGTCGCCCATCTCCATGGGGTCGCCGGATTCGCCAATGTAGAGGACGTCGACGGTGAGGGTATCGCCGACGTTGAGTTGCAGGGGGGCGCCGGAGTAGGCATCGCCCTCGATGGTAGCGATCGGGGCGTCGTCTGCGGAGACAAGCTCGACGCGGGAGATGTCGCCGTGATCATGGACGTGTTCTTCGCCCAGGGTGACGACGCGAGCGACCAGGGCGGGGGACTCAAAACGCAGGGTATCGTCTTCGAAGAGTTGAACGTGAAAGAAGGTCTGGCCGCGTTTGAGGGCGGTTAAGGTAAGGAGGTTGTCGTCGAGACTCAGCTCGAGGATGTCTTCGGGGGCGCCGTCGGCGAAGCGGAGCTCGGCGTGCAGGTTAGCGGAGAGGTCGAGCGGGTTGTCCTCGGCGTCGGCGAAGTTGAGGGCGATGGTCAGGGATTGCTCTTCGGCCACGGGAGGAATCTCGCCATGACGATGACCTTCGGAGGCCACGACCCAAACGTCGCCGGTATCGGGGTTCGTGATGGTGAGGCGGTCGCTCCTGGTGTCTTCGTTGTGGCCGTTGTGCTCATCGTGGTGGTGGTCGTGCTCACCACCGCCGCAGGCGCCCAGCGGGGTGATGGTGAGAAGCAAGGCGACGAGCATGGTGCGGTACTGCATATGAGGCTCCGGTGGGGCTTAGAGAGTAAGTCCGAAGACCAGGCGGCGATGGGCCGGTGCAAGATCGTCGGGGAGGGTCCAGTCGGCGATGCGAGTCTCCAGACAGCGTCGCAGGCTTTCGTTGAGGGCATCGGGGCCAGCGTTGAGGCTGACGTCATTGATGCTTCGGCTCTCGTCGAGGGTCAGGGTGACGCTGAGGCGATAGGTGGTGCCGGGGTCGCGCGTGCAGCCTTGAAGCGAGATGGACTGGTCCCGGGCCCAGGCGAGCAGCCGTTGGCGATCTTCGGCGCTCGTGGGAGGCGGGCTCGCGGGCAGGTGGGGATCACTTTTGACCGGTCGGGCGCGTGAGGGTTTGACGGGCTTTGCCGGTGCGGGCTTTGTCGGTGCGGGAGGAGGCTCTTCCGGGCAGCGTTCCACGATGCGGGTTTGAGCTTTGGGGCAGGGCGCGGGAGCCTCGATTTCGGCGGGCGGAGGCGCGCAGAGCCGTGGGCCGAGTAAAAGGCCCACGGCGAAGCTCATGGCCATGGCGGCCACCTGGGTGGCGATCTGGGAGGTGCGAGGTTGCATCGAAGTTCAGCGCAAAATGCGTTGCAGGTAGGCCGCGGCGCTCAGCGCGGCGCGGTCGGAACGCGAGGAGAGGGCCTGGCAGAGGTCGACGTTGTAGCCTTGGCCGCCGCTGGAACGAAGGTCGTTGATGAAGGGGCCGAAGTAGGCGTTTTCGGAGGGCTCCATCACGTCGAGGGCACCGGCGGGGAAGTTGGGCTCAGCCAGGCAACGGTCGGCAAATTGCTCAAAGGAGACTTCTTCGGCGGTGGCCACGGGCATATGGAAGATGCGCGAGGGGCTCAATCCGGAGGGGCCTGGCAGCGCAAGCCAGCTTGCGAGGTTGGCGTCGTCGGTGGTGCTCGCATAGGCCGCGGGGCTTTTGCCGTCGAGCTGGCAGGCCTGGCTGCCGTGTGCGCAGGGGCGAGAGGTGCCGGTGAGGTAGATGATCACAAAGCCGTCGGCGGCCTCTTTGAAGTAGGCGCGGGAGTCGTTGAGGGTGCCCGTCGGGTCGAAGATCGTGGCGCGGTCGAGGTCAAGGCCGAGCGCCGCGAGGTTTTCGCCGGGGACGTCAGTGCGGGTGTCGAGGTGACGCTGGCCCTCCTCACCAATGTAGTAGAGCAAGGTCTCGGCCAGGCCGAAGGCCTGGCCGGGGCCGCCACCGATGTCGTCCGGTTGAGAATCGCCCGGGGTGGGGTTTTCATCGGGCTCGGGACGAGGTTCGGAGGTTTCGCCGTCTTCGGGGAGGGGTTCGCTGAGGTTGCTGCCGTCGTTGCGGGGCGTCACCTCGCTCTGCTCGGAGCTTGAGGGGAGGGCGGGGCGGCCGTAAATCAGCGGCGGGGTGTCGCCCTGGCGGCGGTAGAGCGGAGCGACGGCCATCTGGCGGGTGGTGATGTTGTATTCGCCAAGCGCGTATTCGAACATTTCCATGAAGTTAGCATAGCCGCCCATCAGGTTGGCCGAACCGCGGGGCAGATCCACCAGCACGAGCACATCGACGACTTTCGGGTCGAACTCCTCGCCGGGAGGTGGGGGCGGGTCGACGTAGCGGATCAGCGTGCAGCCGCTCAGCATGGAAAGCGTCAGGGCGATCGATACCATCAGGGCAGAGCGTCGCATCAGAGGACCTCGGGTTCGGTGGGGGGGGCCTGTCGGGCGTGGGCTCCGCGGCGCAGCGCGTTGGCGTTGTAGGTGGCGACCTCAAAGCCATCGCGTGCCAGGGTGGTGCGCAGTGTTTGGGAGAAGGTACGACGTGCCTCCAGAAACTCCGCGCGGGTCGAGGGGATGTCCAGCGAGAGCTCGGTGGCCAGGGCCTGTCGGGTCGAGACGGGCGCGCGCGCCAGAAGATGATCGGCGATGTCGCGGCGGGTGCCGCGCATAAAGAGCGCAAGCGTCTCGACCGGGATGCGATGCAGGGTGTTGGCCAGAGGCTCGTCGGGCACGTGCATCGCCGCCGACTCCAGAACCATCTGGGAGAGGACGACGTCGGCGACGGCGGGCTTCTTGGCGAGGATGTCGCGCAGGATGTCTTCCTGCTCGCGCAGTGCCAGGGCTCCGATCATCTCGAGCATCATCGAGGCCTGGCCCTGAGCCTCGCGACCGGCATCGATGAACTCCTCGGCCATCGCGCGCTGGCGTGCCGCGAGCTCCCGGGCCTGGCTGCGGGAGAGGGCATCGGCGTCGCTGGTCTCCAGGAGAAGATCGCGTCGTTCCTCGCTCTCCAGCCCTTCGAGGTAACGCGAGCGCACCACTGGCGAGAGCCGTGTGAGCACAAAGGCGCGCTCCCGACGGGTGCAGCTCTCCAGCAGTGTGGCGATATGCGCCAGTCCCAGGCCTTCGAGGAACTCCCACTCGGCGTCGGTGGAGCCGTCGTCGAGGACCTGCTGGGCGGTCAGCCGCGCGCGGGCTTTTTCGGCGATGGCGTGGGCCTCATCGGCCTCAAGCGGTTGATCGCGGCGGGCGACCTCCTCGGCGATGGTTTCCATCGGGGCGCGCAGTGAGGCGTCGCGGCGCACATCGCTTAAGATGCCGGAGCCGACGAGGCGCACCAGCACGGCGAGCTCGGCCGGATCGTCGGCGATCCAGGCGCGGAGCATGCGGTTGAGCACCGGACGTGAATGTTTGAGTTCGTCGCGTAGAAGATCGACGTCGGGCATCGCGCGTGGACGGGCGTCGGGGGCCTCCTCGGAGGGGCGGGCGGGCTCGGGGGTGGGCTCTTGGCGGCGATCGGTGAGGGCTTCGAGCCGGCGCAGGATCATGATGATCAGGAAGCTCAAGATCAGCAGGGTGGCCAGCAACGCAATCCAGGGGAGCGCGTCTTGCCAGAGCGGACGGCCTTCCTCAACGGGAGGCTCCGGGGTGGGAAGGGGCTCGGCGGCGGGTTCGGACTCGGGATCTTCAGCCCGGGGTATCGGCGGCAGAGGCAGGGGGCGCGGGGCGGGCCTGGGCTCTTCCTGCATCATCGGGGGCATCGGCGGGAGCTGCGGCTCGGGGAAGTCTAGGAACTCCGGGCGAACCTCGATGGTGGGGGCGATGTCTTGCAGGCGAAACTGGGCCATGCGCGCGATGTTGGCGCGGAAGTTCTGCGGCAGCTTGCTGTCGAGGAGCACCGTGGCCTCAATGCGACTGACACGGGTCTCGTAGCTTGAGCCGGCTACAGAGTCGCCAAAGCCCGGGGTGACGCGGCCCACGGCGCGCGGGGCCTCGACCACCGCGCGCAGCTCCACAAGCTCGCAGCGCCCGGGGCAGAGCCGGCTGAGAAGGCCTTCGAGTTCGGCGCGGGCCAGCGCCTCGGCCTGAGCGCGGGTGCCTTCGATGGCGGCACGCTCTCCGGTGCGACCCTGGGCAAACGCTGGCGAGGCGCAGAGTGCGAAGGCTGCGGCGATAAGAGCAAAAAGAAGATGGTGGCGAGCTCGTAGCATCAGAAGATCTCCTGGGGGCTTTCCGGCACAGCATCGCCCGGGGAGTCGGCGTCGGGGTAGAGGCGTTGCACAAGATCGGGATCGAGGGCGTCGATGCGAATGACCACCCGGCGGTTGGCGCCGCGAACTTCATGGAGTGCGGCCTCATCGAGGGCGTCGACGGTGGTGGTGTCGTAAAGATCGACCTCGGTGGCCGGGCGAGTGTCGGCAAATCCCTGCACAGACATCCGTCGGCGATCGAGGCCGGCTGCGGCCAGGCGCTCCATCACATGGATGGCGCGCGAGGTGGAGAGCTCCCAGTTGGAGCGGTAGCGCCCGGAGACCACCGGCACATCATCGGTGTAGCCCTCAATGACCAGACCGTAGGTCGGGCCCAGGTCGTCGACGAGGTGGCGTTCAATCGGCTCAAAGACTTCGAGTGCGCGCGGTAAGAGCTCGGCGCTGCCGGAGTTAAAGAGCAGCGCATTGGAGAACTGGATCTTCAATCCCTCGTCATCCAACAGGGTCTGCACCTCTCCGCCGAGGGCCTGCTCCTCGATAACACGATCGATCTTCTCCTGGACTTCGTGGAGATTGCCGGCCCGCGAGCCGGTAAAGGCCTGGACGAGCAGATCGTACTTGGTCTGAGCGATGGTCGAGATGGAGAGGAGCAGGATCATGAAGGTGAGCAGGATCGTCATCATGTCGGCGTAGCTCACCAGCCATCCGGCCTGCCCGGTGGGGACCTCTTCGGTGAAGCGCTCCTGAATCAGCTGCGTCACGCGCTCCTCCTGGAGGGCTCGATCGGGGTGAGTGCGGTCTGGCGTCCCTGGCTGAGAAGTTGCTGAAGTTCATGCAGGGGGCGGCGTCGGGCGATCTTGAGCATGGCGTCGACGACGAGGTTTAAGTTCTCGGCGCGCTGCAGCCGGCGCTGGCCAATGAGGCGGGCCAGGGGAAGGTAGATGAGGTGGGCCAGCAGGAGGCCGTAGAAAGTGGTCAGCAGAGCGATGGCCATGCCCGGGCCGAGCTTTTCGAAGTCGCGCATGTTGGCCAGAAGTTGAATCAGGCCGATGACGGTGCCGATCATGCCCATGGCCGGGGCGAAGTCGCCGAGGCTGCCAAAGACGCGCTCGCCATTCTGAAAGGTGGAGAGTTCGCGGCGGCCGATGACCAGGGCGTCGAGCTCAAGTTCTTCGGCGTGGGTCTGCTGGAGGAGCTGGCGGCCCAGGTGTTTGAACATCGGGTCGGGCTCGCGCTCGATGATGGCCGAGGCCTCGGCGGGGCGCTCGGAGCGAATAGCCCGGGCAAAGGCCAGAAGATGCTCCACCAGGCGATCGCGCTCGGCGGCCGGGTTGCCAACGAGCGCGCGACCCAGGCCTTTGAACGCCGAGCCGATGACGCCAAAGCGGTAGGTCAGGATCATCAAGCCGATGGGCACCCCGCCGAGAAGAACGGCGGAGTACATGTTGAAAAAGCCGCTGAATTCCTGACTGATGTACTGAAACGCCGTCAGAAATGTGGCGATGACGATCAGCGCGCCGATCAATACGTGCATGGTATCTCCGTGCAGGGGGCGCCGGTGCGGCGCGCGCTGCGGGTGAGGAAGGCGTCGTGCTCAGTCGAGATCTTCGGTGTCGGGGCCCTGGTCGAGCTGGCGCAGCGCATCGATGACTTCGCGGTTATCGGGCTCAATTTGCAAGACCTGTTCCCAGGCCTGGCGGGCCAGGGGCTCACGGCCCAGAAAACTCCAGAGAGTGCCCTTCATCATCAAAAGTTGCACGTCGTCGGGGTAATAGCGCTCCAGATCGGTGAGGTGGACCATGGCCATCTCGTGGTTGCCGGATGCGGCCAGGCGCTTGATCTCTTCGACGCCGCGGTAGTAGCTGGGGCGAGAGGGGGCGGGCGCGTCTTCGGCGCGTCCGTCGGGGCGTTGGCGCGGCTCGGCTTCAACCTCACCGGCATTGCGATCGATGATGTGTTCGCCGTCGACGAAGGTGCCTTCCCGCTCGAAGTTGGGGTTGGTGCGCCGCAGATGTTCAATCAGCTCGCGGTCGGCCGGGGTGAGCGGGTGATGGGTGGGGTAGACGTCGTTTTGCTCGCCATTGCTGCCGAGCGGAATGCGCATCTCGTAGCCGGTGGCAACTTCCGGGAACTCCACTTCCCAGTCGCGGGAGCCGTCGCTCATACGCACGACGTAGCGCTGCGCCGGGATGGAGCCATCGCCCTGATATTGGGGGGCGGTGGTAGCGGCCGAAGGCACGATGAGCGGGCCCTGGGCCGCCTTGTTGCTGTTGGCACAGGCGCTCAAAAGCAGGGCCGCAGCGGCGATCAGGAGTGTCTGGCGAGTGTTCACGTCGGATCCTTCGGTCGAATTACCAGTTGAAGCTGGCGCGTGCTTTAAAGCCAAAGCCACCCAGGTCGTAGCCGGCGTATTCGGTGGGGAGGAAGTACATCAGGCTTACGCCGGCTCCGAGACGGAACTGCAGCACGGCGTCCAGGCCCCATTCTGCGGAGAAAGAGTTGCCCTCGCTGCCGGCGAAGAAGCCACCGACGGTGGGGCCGGTGCGCAGCTTTAAGCTGTTGAGGTTGGGCGGAAGCAGCTCGCGCTGGAAGGTTGCCCCCACGAACGCACCGAGCAGGCCGTTGGCATCCGAGAAGTTGGCAAAACCCTCGGCGCCGACACCGAAAAGGTAGCGTCGATCTTCGCCAAAATGCTCGTAGAGGCGGTAGCCAATGGCCGCGCCGGTGATGGCACCGGCCGGCCCATCGTAAGGAATGGTGCTCATGCCCAGGTAGAGGATGTGGCCGTAGTAGGGGCGCTCCTCGAGCTTTCGCTCCAGCTCGCGCACGCGCTCGGCGCGGCCGACCACCCGATCGCCGGAGCGCAGGATGGCGGCGCTGGTGGCGTCGGAGCGGTAGGTCTCACTCCAGAGGATCGCGCCGTCGTCGGCGCGGAAGATCTCCAGCTGCATGGCGGCGACGTTGGCCTCGGGGAAGAAGTGAAAGCGAAGATCCAGGTAGGTTTTGACGCCCAGGCGCTCGGCCTCGCGGCGCAGATCTTCGTGTTCGGTCAGGCCCATGCTCACCACCCAGTCGTCGCCTTCGACGCGCGAGCGCATCGCTCGGCATGCGATGCAGCGTTTGATGCGGATGTCGGTGAGGTTGGTGACTGCCGAGACAAAGGTGCTCTGGACGAAGTCGCCAAAATGCATGCTCAGGTTTGGCGAGACGTCGAGGTTTCGCACCGCCACCGGGGAGATGACCGTCGGGTTGAGGTCGGCGATGTCGGAGAGGGCCTCGTCGACCATCTCTTCAGCGAGCTGGTAGAGGGTGACGGTGCTCGCGCTGGTTTGAAGTTGGCGCGCGGTGCTTGCGGAGGCCTGGCGCTGGCGCTCTTCGGCGGTGGGAGCGGCGCGAAGGACGGGGTCATTGCTGCCGGATTCAGCGGCGTCGCCCTGGCGCGTCACCTCGCTCGACGCATCGTCGCTGGCCGGGGTGTCTTCCAGGCGAAGCTCATCGCCGGATTGTGCCAGCGCTGGCGAGGCCATGACGAGCAGCCCGAAGAGCGTGACCAGCACCAGCGTCATCGTGGCAAGGGCGCGGTGCGGGAGGTTATGGATTGGGTTAAACATCATCATCAGAAGGCCCATCCCAGGGTGAAGTCGAAGCTAAAGAGGCCGTCGGAGTTCATGTAGGCGCGGAGGTTGTCGCGGGCCTGGCGGTCGTAGGCGCCGGGCGCGTAGCTGACTTGATTGTAGAGCACGCGGCCGTGGGTGACGCCCAGGCGCGCGTTGAGCCCGAAGGAAAACTGGGCTTCAAAGCCCACTGCGGCACTGACCAGGTGGTATGTGACCTGCGTGTCGGAGTTGCCTCCGCTGGAGTAGTTGTAAAACTCGCCCGATCCCATGCTGAAGCCGGCGCTGAGGTAGGGGGAAAGCCAGCGGGACGAGGGCAGGTAGGTGGCCTGGGCGGTACCCAGGATGAGCGATTGGTTGCCGTCAATCGATCCCAGGGAAGGGTCGTCGGGCTGGTAGTAGAGGTAGCTGTTGACGAAGCGCGCGGTGGCCTCCGCGCGCAGGTGGCCGCCTAAAAAGGTGCGTCCGACGAGCATACCCGTGCCCAGGAAGTGGGCGGTGAAACCCGCCAGCCAGGGTTTATCGACACGGTGGATGTCTTCTTTACGGCGGGCGAGGATGACTTCGGCCTGGCGGCGAGTCTCGAGCTGCTGGCGGGCGATGTCGAGATGGCGGCGGCTGCGCTGGTGTTCTTTAAGACGCTCAATGCGGCAGCGGCGGTTCTGGCCGCAGACTCGGTCGGCACCCCCGTCGTAGGCATCTTGAGGTGGCGGTGTCACGTCGGTGATATCGCCTTCGGTGGCCCGGGTCTGCGCATGGCGTTCGGCGACCGCTTCTGGAGAGAGGCAGACGGTTTCGACGCAGGAGAAGCCCTCGTCGCATTCGTCGTGGAAGGTGCAGCGCTGCTCTGTCTCGGTTGCCTTTTTGTCGGCTTTGGAGCCGAAGAGCCCGCTCAGGCATTGGGCATCGGCAGTGGGGGCCAGTGAGGCCAGGGCGAGGGTGCATAGAGCTATGATCGCAAGCAACGACGCCGTTTTTTGAAGGATGGTCATGGCGCCTCCGTCGGTTGCTCGTCGGAATCGGTGCGTGCGTCGCGCTCAAAGTCGAAGCCCGTCGGCCACTCACGTAGCGAGCCCTGGTCGCGGGGCACGATAAGCAGAGAACGCACCGGTGGCCAGCTCATGCGGGGGGTGGGAGCATCGAGGGCCAGGTAGGCGGGGGGCACGTGCACGGTACCCAGAATCAGGGCGGTGGCCTCATCACGGCCCACCCGCTCTGCATAGCCGCGCGGATGATCTTCCAGCAGCTCGCCGGCCAGGTGGTAGAGCTCCTCAAGCTCCTCGCCGATGGCGGAGTCAGGGGTGGTGCGCATAAAGCGTTGGAGCTCCTCGATCATCAGGCCGAGCCAGCGCTGGCGGCGGGCCTGGTCGGCGGGGGCGTCGCCCCACTCGGCCATCAGGGGGAGCGCGGCACGGAGCACACGCGCGAGTTGGGCGTCGGCTTCGGCAAAGAAGGTGGCGCGACGTCGGGCGGGGATCACCTCGACGAGCGCGTCGGGGCGAGGGGCGATGAGGCGAAGAGCCTCGACAAAGGAGGGGGCGTCGTCGAGGAGGAAGGCTGCCAGCGCCTGCGTGGCGTGGTAGCGCGGCCGCCGGCGCGCGTCCCGATCTTCGTTGAGAAGATGTTGCGCCAGACTCTCGGCGACGCGGGGGCGTCCGGCGTCGATGGCCACATCGGCCAGCTCAGCCACACGCTCCAGGAGTTTGTTGCGGGGCCCGAACTCTTCGAGAATTTCAAAGGTGCGCGCATCAACCTGGTAGGTGGCCAGTTCGCGCAGAACCTCCTGATAGACCGCACCCAGGTAGGGGTTCCTTGCCCGGTCGCGATCGCGAAGCGCTTCGCGGGCGGCGCCGAAAAATGCGTCGGTGCGCCCGCTGCGGCGTAGTGCTGTGACTCCGAAGTAGGCGTGGGCCTCAAAGTAGCCCGACTGCGGCGGAGGCAGAGGAAGCGCGAGGTCGGCGGCCTCTTGAAAGCGGCCCTGCAGCCAGAGCAGGCGCAGGCGCAGATAGCGCGCCGCGAGTGCGATGGGGCCGTCGACCGTGTCGCTGAGCAGGCGCAGGGCGTCGCTTGCAAGCTCGATGTTGCCGGTGGCCATGGCCAGGGAGGCCTGTCTGGCGAGGGTGCCCGGGGAGGGTGCGCGGGCGTTGACACGCTGGATGTGCCCGAGGGCATCGTGGGCGGCCAGGGTGGCGTGGGCGCGGTCGCGGGCAAGGGCGACACACGCCTGAGGATCGCTTGTTTCGAGGTCGCGCTCCAGACGCAGAAGCGAAAGATCGACGAGGTGGGCGCTGAGCGTGTCATGCATATGCGCAAGATCGGGCTCAAGCGCAGTGTCGAGACGTTCAAGTATGGTGCGGGTCTGGTCGGATTCGCGTGCAAGCCACATCGCCGTCGAGAGGTCGCGTGAGCGTTGTCCGAGTGACTCGCATTCCCAGTCGATCTCAACCGCTGCGGGGCGCTCGCCAGGCCAGCGCTCGGTATGGGCGGGCCAGGTCACGATGTCGTCGGGGCTGTCGGCCGGCTCGGTGTTGAAGGCGTCGCGGGAGGTCAGCGTGGTGTGAATGGTGCCCGTATGCCAGCCGGCGCGCTTCTCGGCGGGAAGCTCAAGCGATTGGCGGACCAGGCGACGACGGCGGGTGTCTTCGAGCGCGATGAGGCGCGCGAGCAGGTGCTCGGCGAGGGCCTCATCGCGGTGGGCCAGTTCTGCGGAGGCCGTCGGCTCGACGCAGGTGGCCAGAGCGAAAAGGTCTCGGGCGATGGGATCGAGCGAGGTTGCGGCACCGCGCCGGGCCCGGTGGGTCAATCGTTGCTCGGCCTGACTGAGATCGCCCCGGTGGAGCGCATCAAATGGCCCCTGCGCCGGATCGTCGATGGTATCGAGGGGCATGCAGGCCGTGAGCAGAAGCGCGGCAAGGGAGAGGCCCAGGCGAGCTCCGGTGGTGTGGGGACGCGGGGTCATGGCTGGCCTCCGCGTGGGAGCGACCAGCCGAAGCTCAGCGTGGGGAGTACCCCGAAGGCCGGGGTGATTCCGCGCTGGCGACGCTCGAAGTTGGCTGTGAGGAGAAGATCGAATTTGACCTGCAGATCCCACTTAAGATGCACGAGCACGCCGGGCCCGACGGCGATGCTCGGGGCGATGCGCTCCTCGGCGAAGAGCACGCCGGCGTGGGCGACGAGCTGGGGATCGAAGCGGGTGACGAAGCGATCCCAGAGGAGGATCTTGGCGTAGCCCACCGAGCTGCGTACCCCGGCGCTCAACCATACGTCGGGGGCGCGAAGGTCGGGTGCCAGGCCGCTCTGCTGCAACACGGTCTTGCCGGCCTGGGAGAGGGAGCTGTGGAGGCGGAGCAGTCGGAGCTCGGCGCCCCAGCGCTCGTTGAAGTAGTAGCCGGCGTCGAGCCCGTAGCCGGGGCTGTCGTAGAAGTCGTTGCGTACAAGCCAGGTGCCGGTGGCGAGGGCGTAGAAGCGGGCGCTTTTATCCCCGACGCGATCTTCGACCGTGGCGCGCGCGTTTACGGGCGGGGTGTTGGAGAGAGGTTCAACGCTCGCAGGCGCGGGGGAACTCTGAGCGTGGGCCGGCGGTGTGCTGGTGAGGAGGACGCTGACACCGGCGAGCAGAAGTAAGGTCGGGCGTAAGGAGGCGTTCATCGTCCTCCCCACTGGCAGGCGTTGGGGGTGTTGAGCCAGGAGCTGTAGACCAGGCCGTTGCGTCCCCTGAAGGCGTTCTGGCAGAAGGCATCGCAGACCTCGTAGACCACCTCAAGGGAGCCTCCGTGGAAGTCGCCCGAGTACGAAAACTCCGATGTGGTGAGTGCGTAGCGAAGTCGCGGGAGAGCGCCGGCCGGCCATTCGAGTTGTGGCGCGTTAACAGGGTACTCTCGCTGCCCGGCGATGTAGGTCGTGGGGATGGGCAAAAGTTGGCAGAGCTTGAGGTAGCGCGGGGTTTGAGAGCCCGGGGGGAGCGGCAGCTCCAACTCGTAGTTCTCCAGCGGGGGAGTGCTTGTCAGTGGGAAGATGTAGCGGACGGCCGAGCGCAGCGGAGGCTCAAAGTCGCGGCTCTCCAGCGCCTGCCAGGGGGTGTTCCACGACCAGGTGATGCCCGGGTAGGAGACCTCCGAGCCGACAAGCCAGCCAAAGCTGTAGGGCGCATCGGGCAGCTCGGAGGCTTCGTTGAAGGCGCGCAGCTGCGCCACCTTTTCGGGGGTCGCGTTCAGCTGGAGGTTGTTGATGACCACCAGGGTCAGCGCTGAGCGCTCGACCTCATCGGCCATCGCGTTGCGGCCCTCGGCGAGGATGTCGTTGACGGGGTAGTCGATGCTGGTGGACTGATCGCATCCGGAGGTCGGCATGCCCTGGCGATCGCGCGGGTAGTACATGCCCAACTCGCGCACCGGTATGTGTTCCTCGGCGAACTCGCTGAGGATGGTCTGGCGCACTGCGTCGACGATCTGCTGGCAGCGCCCGGCGTTGGTCACCTGGAGATCGACCAGAAAGGCGATGTGGGTGGGGTGGCGAATCGCCTCAATGCTGTGGTCGAGCTCGGCGACGTGGAGCACGGGGCCGGGGTCCAGGCGCGCGACCTTATGGTGGGCGGGCTGGTCGGTACGTCGGGGACGTACGCCCATGCATGGAGGGTTGTCTGTCCAGCTCTGGGGTAGCTCAACCCGATCGCGAAGCGCCTGCCACCCCTCGGTCGGAGGGCTGGGGCAGGGGGCCGCGTCTTCACCGGGGGGAGCATCGAAGAGAACCCACTCAAAGGAGCGACGGTGCGGCAGGTTGATCGTCTTCAAAAGATCGGTGAGACCGGCGTCAGCAAAGCGGTTATTGGCTGTGGCGACCGGTGCGATGTCGAAGCTTGCGGCGACCTGCTGTGGCCGCACAGGTGCCGAAGGGATGAGGCCGAATCGTTTGTGCGTGGCGCGCAGGGCGGTGCCGCTACTCGGGGGGCTCCAAACACCGGGGAGCTGGTATTGCAGGCAGAGGTAGAGGCGATCGCAGGTAAAGGGGGCTGCGGGAATAGGCGCTTCGCTGAGCTCAATCGGCCGTAGTTCGCCGTCTTGCCAGAGCTCGTAGCTCAAGAGCTCGGGGTCTGCGACGTCGGCGATGCGCCAGACCAGGTAGGTCAGATCGTCGTGCTCAGAGTAGACGGCCTGCAGGGCGCGGGGGGCGTAAGGGCTCGTCTCGAAGTCGACAAAAGAACACGAGGCGGCACCGAATGCGGCGCTCAGCGTGAGCATCAGGATGTGAAGGCGATAGGGGGCCAAGCGCGAGCTCCGACCGAACAGAGATAAAAGACGGTCTCGGGCTCAGCAAAGCTCATGCCAGCACGTGAAAAGGGGGCTTCGAGACGTCATCGCATCGGGGAGGCACCCTAGCTGAAAGAAGGGCAAAGCTCCAGCCGCCGCGCTGGTGCGCGGCGGCCTGATTTGGGGCGTTTTGGAGGATTCAGGGAGAGGACTGGCGATTGATGCGTTCGGCGACAACGACGGCGTCGACGATCGACCAGATGTGCACGACCCAGCCCAGGAGCACCAGCCAGAGCAGGATGCAGAGCACCATCATGATGATGCCTTTGCTGACCTCGCCATTGTAGATCTGGCCGGTGCCGCAGAGGATCAGGCTGAGCAGGAGGGCCATCCCTGGCTGGTGTTCGGGTTGGTCGAGGGCGTTGGCCTGACTGAGGGCGAGCTCGCCAGCACCGGCCGGGGCCAGGGCGGTGGAGGGCCGTGGGACGGCGAAGCCGAAGGGTGAGCTTTCGGGCTGGGCGTAAGGGCTGGCCTCGTAGCCTGTGCAGGAGACGACGGTGGCGCGCTGATTGGCGAGGGGTTTGGGCTCGCAGCTGGCAGCGGCATCGACGATGACCGAGTTGGCGTCGCAACCTGTGTTGGAGGTGGCCGAAAAGCGCTCCGTGGAGCGAAGGCCCCCGTCGTACCCTTCGCGGTGCGAGAGGGTGGGGCGGTCGCGGCGCGAGGACACCACACCGTAATTGAGCGAGGATTGGCGGGAGGTGCCGCCAGGCGGTGCGACGTCTGTATGAGAGCGATGGAGGGGCGCGCGAGCGGCATCCGGGTAGCGTTGCAGCGGGGCGTCGGGGTGTTGGAGCGGTGAGAACGCCGGAGCTCCGACGGCGTCATCCAGGGTGGCACCAAAGGGGGATCTTGCCGGATCGAGGGGAGCTGGCACCGGAGACGGAGTGGCCTGGCGAGCGGGTTGAGGCTCACGAGGACTCGCAGCCGGGGAGCGGCCTGCGGCGAGATCGGCGGCGGCCTCCAGCTCTTGCCAGCTGCGGTCGGTCTCCTGGCGAGGAGGCGGAGCGTGGAGGTTCTGGCCGTTGGGGACCTGGTAGTAGAGGTTGCCGTCGGCGTCGCTGTCGAGCTCGAGCACTCCCTCTTCAAGAAGTTGATTGAGCAGGCGATTGGCCTCCCTCGACGGGATCCCGAGGTAGTAGGCGACCGAGGCGGTCGTGATCCGGGCGTCGGTCTCAAAGGCCATCTTCAAAATGGCTTGTTCAAATCGCTGCACTTCCATGGGGCGCCACCCTCTTGGTTACCACATCACCAGTGAACGAAACGGGCCGGGAAGCCTGCGCGCTCACTCTTAGAACCATCGTAGCGAGGCGAATTGTTCCCAACAAGCCAGGCTGCGAGCATGCATAGACTATGCCGCCGGGGCGTCGGGGGGAGTGTGCGGCTTCAGTGGGCCGACGTACCCATCACGATCACCCTGCTCTTAAAACTAAGCAGAGCCTCATCACATTCAACGCTCATCTCGACCTCTTCGACGGGCCAGGGGGATGTGGCCAGAAAGTGAGAGATGGGACGAAGTTTCAAGCCGACACGCGGGTCGGCCGCATGGGTGGGCACCACCGCGCGGGGACTGAGCGCGCGGCACCACTCCCAGGCCTGGGCGGCCCCGATGGTGAAGTAGCCTCCCACCGGCACGATCAAGAGGTCGATACGCGGGCCTGCGTTCAGGGCCTTGAGATCGTCGGGACGCGGGCTGTGGCCGACGTCGCCCAGGTGAACCAGGCGTCGGTTGGCGAACGCAATGCTGAGGATGTCGGTGGTGCCACCGCGTCGTCTGCCACGGTACTCGTCGTGGTAGACCCGGGTTCGGGTGAGGGTAAAGGGCCCTGTGGGGCCAGCCTCGACGCGGGGGGCCGGGTGAACCAGCGCGTCGAGAGCGGCGTGATCGTCGTGCTCGTGGGTGACGACGACGGCGTCAAAAGGATCACCGATAGGAGGCAGGGCCATCGCCCCGCCGAAGCCTCCCGGGCGGTAGGGGTCTATCAGCAGGCTGTGAGCACCGGCGTGCAGCCCGAAGCAGGCGTGTCCATACCAGGTCAGGGCGAAGGTGCCGGGGCTCATGGCCGGCGGTCGCGAGCGGGCACATCAAGCTCGACGAGGTTGCGATCCACCCAGCTTGCCAGGGCCTGGCGCGAGAGGGGAGGGAGCGCTTCGAGCGTGAGCGTGAGCAGCGCCGCGTCGCTCCATGAAGCCGCCGCCGCAGGCGCAATCAGCACCTCGCCGCGCTCGGCCAGGGCCCGGGGCTGAGTCTCACTGCGATCGATCGTCAGGGGCGAAGGATCGCGGTAGTCGCGGGCCAGCGACCAGCCGCGGGCCGGAGCACGTTCCGGGGACGAGGCGTGGGGCTGTGTCTGAGTCGAGGTCGGCTCGGGAGTCGCGCCATCACGCGCCGCTTCGGCGTGGTGATGGCCGGTGGACACGGTGTGCGCCAGGCTGCGCGCCGTGGCTGCCGCATGGCCGGCCTCGACGACCGCTTCGCCACCTTCGAGCGCCACGTCGGCGCGGGCCGGGGCGACGCTCTCATCGCTGAGCAGGGCGTGACGCTCCGCGACGCCCGGCGAGGTGAGCGCGGCGTAGAGGACGAGATCGTCGGCGCTGTGATTGTCGTCGGTCAGCGCGGTGGTTCGAGCCTCTTCGGGAGTGTGCTCGCCGCCGGCGCCCTCCTGAGGCGCGGGAGGTTGAAGAAGTCCCAGAAGTTGGCCCTGAGCGTCGAAGATGGCCCAGCGTTCGTCGGCGCGCTCAACCCGCCAGTGGCCGGGAAGTTCGGCGACATCATCGCTGATCCACCCGCTGGGAGCCGGGTTGCTGCCGAAGGTCGAGGCGCTAACCTGATGCTCGTCGCCGAAACGCACGGATCCCACCGGACGCAGCGCGCTGTCGTAGACGCGCGCCTGACGTGCGCGCAGCCTCACCTTCAGGAGCGCGCCATCGGGGCCGTTAAACACCAGGCGTTTTCCGCGGGTGGTGTAGTGCTCGTAGAGCGGATCGCCGGGAACAAAGCGGGTAGGCTCGGGGGGCTGGCGTACGCATCCGCTGAGAATCAGCAGAGTGCCGGCCAGCCCCACAATCAGGCCTCTTCGTCCGGGGCGGCGATGGTGATCTTTCGGTTTTGACATAGCTGGTCGAGGAGTCCGTTGATGAAGCCCGGGGTACCCTTATCGCCAAATTCTTTGGCGAGTTCCACACAGGCGTTGATCACCACCAGCGGCGCCGTCTCTCCTTCCAGGAGCTCGCTGACTCCCACGCGAAGCAGGTTGCGGTCGACCGCGGCCATGCGTTCGATACGCCAGCGTGGGCTGAGGACTCGAATCTCCTCATCGACACTGGCCAGGTTATCGATCACCGCATGCACCCGCGCGACTACCAGGTCCCAGTAGCGGGCCGGGTGATCATCGGGTTCGGCAAGGGTAGCGCGAATGGTCTCCAGCGCATGTCGGGCTTCGTAGCCTGAGACGTCAATCGCATAGAGGGTGCGCAGGGCCGCTCGGCGTGCGCGTCGTTGCTTGTCGATCATGGAAATTCTCGTTTAGCCTGAGAGCGCGTCGTAGAGGTTGACCATCTCCAGGGCGGCCATGGCGGCCTCGACACCTTTATTACCAACTTTGGAGCCGCTGCGCTCCACGGCCTGGTCGAGCGAATCGCAGGTGATCACGCCGAAGCTCAAGGGGACCTCGCCATCCATGGCCAGCTGTCCGATGCCCTTGGCGGCTTCGGAGGCGATGTAGTCGAAGTGCGGCGTGGAGCCGCGGATCAGCACGCCCAGGCAGATGATCGCGTCGACGTTGAGGGTGCGTTTGACCCTCGCGGCAGTCATCGGCAGCTCAAAACAGCCCGGGCAGCGCACCACGGAGATGTCGTCTTTGTCGACGCCGTGGCGCACCAGGGTATCGATCGCGCCGCTGAGAAGTTGCTCCGAGAAGAAGGAGTTCCAGCGCGAGGAGACGATCGCAAAACGCTTGCCCTGGCCTTGAAAGCCGCCTTCGATGATGGTGGTCATAACATAATCCTTTTTAAAATCAACCGTTTAGCGGTTTCGGGCGAGGATGGGGATCTGGTTGACGATCTCGATGCCGAAACCGTCGGAGCCGACGATGGTCTTGGGGCGGTTGGTCATGACCTCGACCTTTCCGCAGCCGGCGTCGCGCAGGATCTGGGCGCCGATGCCCAGCGAGCGCAAGATCTGGCGGGGCTGGTTGACCTGGCGTGCGCGTTCGGCCTCGTCAAGCTCCTCGGTGGCTTTATGCACGTAGCGACGCACGAGATCGGAGGCGCGGGCGGCCGGCTTGTCCAGATAGACGATGACGCCGGTGCCGACTTCACCGATGGCCTGCATGCAGTCGCCGAGCAGGGAGGCGCTCTCGCTGGTGTGGTTCAAGAAGATGTCGAAGCCGTCGACGCGCGGCTGTACTCGGACCGGCGTGGGCGTCTCGGCGTCGGGGGTGCCGCAGATAAAGCAGAGGTGTTCGGCGTCATCGACGCGGCTTCGGTACACGCGCACCTTCCAGTCGCCGGGGAACTCGGTGGGGAGTGCGGCTTCTTCGACCACTTCGAGCAGCGATTCGCGCTGCAGGCGGTAGGTGATGATGTCGCTGACCGAGAGGAGCACCATGTTGTGCTCTTCGGCAAAGCGCTCCAGGTCGCTTAAGCGCGCCATGGTGCCATCGGGGTTCATGATCTCGCAGATCACGCCGGCGGGTGTGCTGCCGGCCAGGCGAGCCAGATCGACGCTGCCTTCGGTCTGTCCGGTGCGCACGAGCACGCCACCGTCGCGGGCGCGGAGCGGGAAGATATGCCCGGGCATCACGATGTCGTGGCGGGTTGCCCCCTCGGCTACAGCGGCCTCGATGGTGCGGGCGCGGTCAGCGGCCGAGATGCCGGTGGTCACACCTTCGGCCGCCTCAATGCTTACGGTAAAGGCGGTGCCAAAGGGGCTGGTGTTGCTGTCGACCATCATCGGGATGCCCAGCGTCTCGATCTGGTCGGGGGTCAGCGTCAAGCAGATCAGCCCGCGGCCGTAGGTGGCCATGAAGTTGATGGCCTCCGGGGTGACCTTATCGGCGGCCATGACCAGATCCCCTTCGTTTTCGCGCTCTTCGGCGTCGAGCAGGATCACCATCTCACCGTTGGCGATGGCTTTGAGTGCTCGTTCTACCCGAGCGATTGCGGCGTCAGACATCGGCGCTACCTCCAGAAAGGATCATTGAAATCCGAAACGTGCGAGCTTCTCCAGGTTCAACCCGCCGGTGGCGTCGGGCTCGACGAACTTGCGGACATATTTGCCCAGAACGTCGGCCTCCAGGTTGACCCGCTGACCGACGGTGTAGTCGGTGATCTTGGTCTTGTCGGATGTAAAAGGGATGATCGCAAGGCCAAAGCGCGAACTCTCGACGGAGTTGACCGTCAGGCTGACGCCATCGACGCAGACCGAGCCCTTATCGATGAGGTAGGGCGCGACCTCCGGGGGGGCTTCGACCTCAAAGAGCCAGGCGTTTTTTTCTTTGCTGCGTTTGCGAATCACGCCCACGCCGTCGACATGCCCGAGCACCAGGTGGCCACCGAGGCGATCGCCGACGCGAAGTGCGCGCTCCAGGTGCACCTTATCGCCGATGCGGCGATCGCCCAGCGTGGTTTTACGCAGGGTCTCCGGGCTGGCGTCGACGCAGAATCCGTCGCTTGTGAGTCGGGTCACCGTGAGGCAGGCCCCATCGACGGCGATGGATTCGCCAAGCTCGATGGTGCTTAAGTCAAAGCGGGTAGCGATGGTGAGCTCCCAGTTCTCGCCAGCCTGGCGTTTGGAGCGAACTTCGCCCAGGTCGGCGACCAATCCGGTAAACATCGTTTAAGCCTCGTCGAAGAGCGAAGGGAGCTGTGCGCGGCGCTCAGCCGGCACCTCGCCATGAATGAGCAGGTCGTCGCCCAGGCGCTCCATGGCCGGGGCGTTCAGGGTGACAGCGTCGTTCATAAGCTCAAAGCCGCGTCCGCCAAGGGGCGCAGGTCCGCTTCCGCCGACGACTTTTGGGGCGACAAAGGCGTAGGCATAGTCGACAAGCCCCTGGTCGAAGAGTGCCCCGTGAAGCGCGGCGCCCCCTTCAACGAGAACGCTCAGAAGGCCGCGGGAGGCTATGGCGCGCAGGATATGCTCAAGATCCAGGGGCCCATCGGCGTTGCGTGCCACGTGGATCACTTCCACGCCAGGCCGAGCCTTAAGAGCTGCGGCGCGTGCCGGATCGGCATCGTCGGCACAGAGTACGATCGTGGGCGCGTTGGACTCGTGGAGGTTGTAGATCGCCAGATCTGGCGAGGACTTCAACGAGGTGTCGAGCACAAAACGCACCGGATCGCGACCACCGTCGATGCGGCAGGTCAGGCGAGGATCGTCGGCCAGCAGGGTGCCGGTGCCGATGAGGATGGCATCGAGGCGGTCGCGGAGCTGATGCACCCGTTCGCGGGCCAGTTCACCGGTGATCCAGCGGGAGTCGCCGGTGCTCGATGCGATCTTACCGTCGAGGGTCATCGCCCATTTGGCCACCACCCAGGGCATGCCCGTGGTGATATGCTTGAAGAAGGGCGCGTTAAGAGCACGGGAATCCGCGTCGAGCACGCCCTCGACAACCTCAACGCCAGCCTCGCGAAGCCGGCGCACCCCGCGCCCGCTGACCCTCGGGTTGGGATCGATGGTGCCCACGACCACCCGCGCGATCTTATGACGAATGATCGCGTCGGAGCAGGGCGGGGTGCGGTTGAAATGGCTGCAGGGTTCCAGGTTGACGAAGAGTTCGGCACCTTCGACGTCCCCGCCGGCATCCTTGATCGCGGCGATCTCGGCGTGATCTTCGCCAGCCCGCACATGGTAGCCACGCCCGATCACCTCGCCCTGGCGGACGATGACACACCCGACCATCGGGTTGGGCCGGGTGCGGCCTTCGGCACGTCTGGCCAGCGCGATGGCCTGGGCCATGTACTCGCGGTCGGTGGGCTTCTGAGAAGAGGCTGCCATGGGATCTCAGTCCTTGGTCGCCGGCTCGTCGGGCTCGCCAGCAGGTGGCGAGGGGTGACGGTCGCGCTCAAAACGATCGAGCTCGCGTAGCTCGTCGAGAAATTCGTCGATGTTATTAAACGCGCGGTAGACGCTGGCGAATCGAATGTAGGCAACCGGATCCAGATCGCGCAGCTCGGTGGTGATCGTGGAGCCGATCCAGTCGCTGGTCACCTCGCGCGCGCCCAGCTCAAGCATGTGCTCCTCGAAGCGGTCGACGACATCCTCGATCTGGGCCACCGAGATGGGGCGTTTGCTGCAGGCCAGGCGGATGCCCCGCTCGATCTTCTGGCGGTCGTACTCCTCGCGGGTCTCGTCGCGTTTGACGACCTGCGGGAAGGCCTCCTCGATCTGCTCGTAGGTGGTGTAGCGCCGCTCGCATTGCAGGCACTCACGTCGACGACGGATCGCCGAGCCCCCGCGAGCCTGGCGGGAGTCCACAACGCGATCTTCGAGGTGGCCACAGAAGGGACAGCGCATAACACGTCTGAGATAAGGAGGATCAGGAGTCGGTCTTGCCGCGCCCTTCAAGCTCGCAGATGCGGGCGACGCGACGGCGGTGGCGCCCGTCATCGCCCGGATCAAAGGGCGTGGTCAAGAAGGCTTCGATGCAGGCTTTGGCCATATCGGGGCCTGTGAGTCGGGCCCCCAGGCATAAGACGTTGGCGTTGTTATGCTTACGGGCAAGGGCCGCCTGTACCGGGTTGGTGACCAGGGCGGCGCGGATGCCGTCGATCTTGTTGGCGGCGATCGACATGCCCACGCCCGAACCACAGATCAGGATCCCCAGCGTGGCCTCCCCGCGCGCGACCACACGTGCAACCCGCTCGGCGAAGTCCGGATAATCGACCGAGGCGCTCTCGGAGGGGCCTAAGTCGCGCACCGACTTCTGCCGGGATTGCAACCAGGCGCAGAGTTCGGCCTTAAAGTCGACGCCGGCATGGTCGGCGGCGATTGCCACATCGTCGATCGCCACAGCCTCACTCGGCTCGCCGCGCAAGGGTTCAATCAGCGCCACCAGCTCGCCGACGGTTGTCACCGACTCCAGCGCCTCTTCGGGAAGTTCGCCCAGCCCGAAGACCTCCTCAATGCGCCAGACCAGGTTGACCACATCCAGGCTGGTCACACCCAGGTCTTCGGCGAAGCGGTCGTTGGGACCAATCTCTTTTGCGCTGATCTCGAAGACCTCCGAGATCACCTCGATCACACGCGCTAAGGTCGACATAGGTTTCCGAGCGTTACGACGCCATGAGCCAGCGTTGACGCCATGTCTGCTGCATGGAGAGTACTCTGAGCTGCGTTGCAAATCTTCGACGATGCGCGAGCATCGCCTGCGTTTTGCGCCTTGCTCACGTCACTCTCAATCTCGCATTCAAAGGCGTCACCCTTGCCTCATGGCGTTAAACGCAGCGCGCCGGTAAACCCGCCCCCGATCAATATTCGGGCGGGATCACCGGCGACAGCTGCTTCATCATCTTCAGATCCGACCAGGTCGGTGTGCGGGCCTTAGTACTGCTCCCACACCTCAACGACCTGCTCTTCGCCGTAGAAGCCGCAGTCGGCGCAGGCGCGGTGCGAGCGCTTGGGCGCGTAGCACTGCGGGCAGCGCTGCAGCTTGATCGCGGTGAGCTTGTCGTGGTTTGCGCGACGCGAGCGCGTCTTGGCCTGGGACTTACGTTTCTTGGGCACAGCCATGGTAGCCTCCTCTCATGCTTCTTGTCTGGCGCAGGCTCACAGGTGCCCTTGCCTTCATCAAAATTGCCTGAAGCCACCGACAATCGTCGGGGCCGGGGTCACTTATTCGGTGTCGTTGCTCTTGAGCTTAACCTCGCGCAGCTTCGACCAGCGAAGATCGATGGAGTTGGCCTCATTGGCCTCCACCGTCTCCTGGCCCACATGCGCCTCGAAGGCCGCGTCACAGGACGCTTTATCCTCCTCGGTGCACCGCGCAAACGTGGGGAGCTCCAGAACCACCGCTTCTACAATGAGTGGGCGAAGGTCAATGACCTCTCCCTCGTAGAAGCTCACGTCGAGGTCGTCGGCACTTAGCACGATCTCTTCGCGATCGCCATAGGCCTCCTCCCACGAAGCGCGAGACATCAACACAAACTCCACCGAAGAGTCAAGCTCGAAGCGCCGCTCACGCATGCAACGGCCACATTCATAGCTGAGCGCGCCCTCAACCTCGCCATGAAGACGCACGGTGGTCTCAATGAGCTGAGCGCTCAAGTCGACTTTAAAGGAGACGTCGTCGGCGGGGCGGTACCCGGTGGACTCGAGCCCTTTTGCCAGCCACTCCAGCTCCTCCATCGGGGCTTCAAAACTCAGCTCGATAGGCTCGCCCTGAAAATCCAGGAGATCGAGCTCAAAGTTAGCGCTGTTCATCGGGTGCCTCAGGTGGTGTCGGGTGAAGATCGATCGCGCGTTGCCCGAAGGCGACACGCGAAAGGGCGGACCTTGTACCGATGGTGTGCATCGGCGTCAACGCGCTTGCTCTAAGCGGGCGAGCTGGCGCACCATTTCGCAAACGAGGCGCCGGCGGAGGTGCTGTCCTTATTTACGCGAGGAGACCAGGCGATGACCGAATACACCACTTCGAGATGGCGCGTTACCACGGCGCTTGTGTTGCTTTTTTTGGCGGCGGTGCTGGTGGTCGGGTGTGCCGCACCGCGGGCGTCGGTGCGGGATGTGGAGTTTCGTTCGCTGAACTTAAGCGGGCTCAACTTCGGCCTGATCTTCGATCTGGCCAACCCTAACGAGTATGCGTTGCCGCTGCGGGAGGTGGACTGGCGCGTCGATCTTTTTTCGGCCTATCTGGCCAGCGGCTCGGCGCGCCCCGACCAGAGAATCCCGGCGAAAGGAAGCGCTCGGGTGGATGTGCCGGTCTCGGTGCGATTTGCCGAGGCGAAGCAGAGCACCTCGCGCATTATTCGCGAGCCGGTGATTCCCTGGCAGGTCTCCGGGGCGTGCCATTTTGAGACGCCGATCGGAAGCATCCCGGTCCGCTTCAATGACGCCGGGCAGTGGGACAATCCGCTGGTGCGTTAAAGGCGCCGCGCTGCAAGCGCTCAGAGTACGCCCTCATCGCGTAACTTTCGCAGCTCTTCCTGGAGGCGGTGGGTGGCGAAGTCCACCCGGCGCATGTGCTCTCCGTACTCGGGATGGCGACCGGCGAAGAAGGCGTGGGCGTTGAGGTAGACCAGGTATCCGGCCATCGCCACGTTGCCGCGGGCAGCATGGGCGTGGAGCGTCTCAATGGTGTCGTGGGTGTTTTTGTAGGCCCGCTCGGCCAGCGACTCGGCCAGCGCGATGGCGTCTTCGCTCAAAAGATCGGCGGCCGCGCCCCAGTGCTCTCCGCGCCAGTCACGGCGTTTGCGATCAAAACGCTGGCGGGTGGCCTCATCGCGCCAGCGGCGGCTGGCGTCGTAGAGCGGTGCGTAGAAATCAGGGGTGCGATGCACGATGTCGGCGTAATAGGAGTAGAAGGCGCTCAATTCCTTATCGAGTGCATCGCGAAGCTGGCGCACCCGGCGCATTTTCCACCACTGCTCCAGGCGCCGGCCAAGATCGCCGCTGACAAAGGCGTCGAGCACGGCGGTCGCGTCGAGGTTGCCGATGCGGTCGACGTCGAAGATCGCCGATCCCCGCTCCGATAGACCCAGCGAGGCCCCCCAATCGCCACCGCTCCGGGTGTCCCCTCGGAGCGCCCGTCGCTGGCGCGCTTCCTGGTAGGTGGGCACGCCACTTCCGGCGCGGCGCAGCACCGGGAGGTTGTCGGCATCTTGAGAGGCCACGTGATCCCCGGAATCGACCTCCAGCAGACGGCGATCCTCATAGCTCAGCGCCGGGAGCTGGCGTCGGCTGCCCACCTCGCGATGCTCCGAGAAGAACTCGCCAATGGCCTCCAGACTATCTTCTAAAAACGCGTCGTAGCTGCCGTGGCCGGCCACCAGATCTTCAAGCCGAGACCACGCGCCGAAGATCGCGTCCTCGGTGGAGGGAAGCAGGTTGTGGTGATGCATCAGCTCCAGCGCCCAGCTCGAAGCGCCCAGGTCCCAGTAGATATCGAAGATCGACACCCGGGTGTTGCCCACCGGTCGGGAGACGCGCAGCGCCTGACGCAATGTGGCGCGCTCCACCGCGCGGCGGCGCTGGCGGGTGGCCTGTGTGACTCCGCCGCCGGCCAGCAGCACCAGCGTGGTCAGTAGGGCCCAGGTGATCGGTTCCATGGCGTCCTGAAGCGTGCAGAAGGGCTGGGTGATAGGGGCGTTAGGGAGAGGCTTGCGATGGGCCAGACATCAGGCGCGCGATGATGTCACCGGGGCTCAGGCGCTGTCAAAACGCTCTGCGCCGAGCCGGGGTTGACGCGCTGGCGGTGCGGCACCATCATCCTCGCCACTCTGCACCCCGGGAGCCCTGCGAGCGCAGAGCGCTTGCGGGTGCACAACCCGGGTAGGATGTCGACGGTGCGGTGCCTCCTTACATGGGAGGCCGACAGGTGATCAGCAGTGCGAGCAGTCGGGACGTCTCAGAGCGCGGCGGCGCATCTTCGGTGGGAGCGTGGTGCAGAGCGCAGATACCTCGTGGGGCTGCTCTTGATGCTCACCATGTCGGCTGGCTGCGCCTCCTTTCGTTCGCCATCGCCGGTCTGCCTGGCGGGCGCCCAGCTCGATAAGAGCGGCATCTGCCGCAACCAGGTCACCCCCGAACATAAGATCCCCTTTCGCGAAGGCTTCAGCGCTGAGGTCACCCAGGGGTTCCACGGCTATACCAGCCACAAAGAAGATCTGGCCTTTGCGGTGGACTTCGCCTGCGAGGAGGGCACCCCGGTGGTCGCCTCCCGCGACGGCGTGGTCTGGTCGGTGCGCGGCGACTCCAACATGGGATGTTCCGATCTTGAGTGTGTGGAGGAGGCTAACTACGTGGTGCTCGATCACGGCGATGGCACCTACTCCTCCTATTATCACCTGCAACATTTCGGGGCCCTGGTGCAGCCTGGCGAGCAGGTCTGTGCCGGACATATCGTGGGGTTGTGTGGCAACACCGGTTACTCCAGCGGATCGCACCTGCATTTCGCCCTGAGCAACCTGGCCGGTGTGACGATGCCGGTGCGTTTTGAAGAGGCGCGCCGCATGGGCTACGCCTTTCCGCTGCCGCGCGCCACCTACGCCTCGCGCAACGACCTGTCGTTGACCTGTGACGACACCGAGTACTCCACGCTTCCACGTGACGCGTTCGCTCATCAGGGGATCTTTTTAGATAAACGCCTTCCCACGGTGCTGGAGCTTGGCGACGGGGTCGCAGGCCAGCGTATTGAGGGAGTCTCCCGGGGGCGTTTCCCCAACATCACCATTCACCGACGCTCGGTCGGCTCCAACCAGTGGGAAGAGACCTGCGTGCCGGTCGATGCGCGCGGGCGTTTTGAAGCCCTGCTTCCCTGGCCGCCGGGGGAATTTGAGGCGGGCTATTACTTCTTCATGATCACCGGCAGCGACGCCGAATGCGGCTCGCCGGGCTGGGCCTGGTCGTATCGCGTGCGCGTCGACCGCCCCTGAGCTTTGTTCAACCTCCCCTCTACGCGCGCCTGCGCTCAAGGATCTCGATGTCTGCTCTTAACAACGTCCATGCGTTGATGGTCTCCATGATGCGTGCCGGTCGCGGTCTCTTCGTGACGTCGCATAACCGCCAGCATCCCCCCCGTCCGGCAAAAGCGCTGGAACTCTATGAGTTTGAGGGCTGCCCTTACTGCCGCAAGGTTCGCGAGGCGATGAGCGAGCTCGACCTGGAGTTCATCAACCGTACCTGCGCGAAGGGTGATGAGACCAAGCGAGCGCGCGCGGTTGAACTCAGCGGCAAAGCGCAGTTTCCGCTGCTTGTGGACCCGAATACCGACACGGTCCTCCTGGAGTCGGAGGCGATCATCGCCTACCTGCATGAGCATTACGGCGATGGGCGCGGACTGCTCGACATCGTCACGAGCTTTCCGAGCACGGTGGCCGGCTCCATGGCCACAGCCATACGTCCCCGGGGGCTGCGCGTACGCCCGGGCTTTGAAGCTCGCTCGCAACCCGACTCAACGCTCGTCCTCTACAACTTTGAGGCCTCGCCATTTTGCCGAAAAGTGCGCGAGACCCTCAACGAGCTCAACCTCGACTACCATGTCAAGAACGTCGCTAAGGGCTCCGCTCGCCGACCTGAGTTTCATGAGCTTGCGGGGCGCGTGATGGTGCCTTACCTCGTCGACCCCAACCAGGGTGTGGCGATGTTCGAGTCCGACGACATCGTCGCCTACCTGCACACAACCTACGGCGCTCAGGATTGAGCGCTCGTCGGCAGGTGGCCCGCGCTCCTTGCCCCGCCTCCGGCGCTGGGCTACATCTCCCTGCTGCGCCTCATCGCTACGCGCACAGGGCGCAACCATGAAGCTGTTCAGCTGGATTCAACCTCGACTTTTTCCAAACGAGCCCGAGCATGTCCGATTTTCGTCCCGATCAGATCGAGCCCAAGTGGCAGGCCTTCTGGCAGAAGAACAAGACCTTTAAGGTCGAAGAAGATCTCTCCAAACCCTCCTTCTTCGTGCTCGATATGTTCCCCTATCCCTCGGGCTCCGGGCTGCACGTGGGACACGTCGAGGGCTACACCGCCACCGATATTATGGCGCGTTTTAAGCGTGCGCGGGGCTTTGATGTGCTGCACCCGATGGGCTGGGATGCGTTTGGGCTTCCGGCCGAGCAGCACGCCATCAACACCGGCACCCATCCGCGCGATACCACCGTTCAGAATATCGAAACCTTCAAGGGCCAGCTCCAGGCGCTGGGCTTTGCCTACGACTGGGATCGGGAGATCAACACCACCGACCCGGACTACTACCGCTGGACGCAGTGGATCTTCCTCAAACTCTATGAGCAGGGGCTGGCGTACATCGCCGAAGTTCCCGTGAACTGGTGCCCGGCGCTCGGCACCGTTCTGGCGAACGAAGAGGTCATCGACGGGCGCAGCGAGCGCGGCAGCCACCCGGTCATCCGCAAGCCGATGCGCCAGTGGATGCTCAAGATCACGGCCTACGCCGAGCGTCTGCTTGAGGACCTGGAGATCATCGACTGGCCCGAGCACCTCAAAGATATGCAGCGCAACTGGATCGGGCGCTCCCAGGGGGCGGAGGTCGACTTTAAAGTCGACGCCGGCTCGGCCAACGGGCTCGACGCCAACATCCGCGTCTTCACCACGCGCCCCGATACGCTCTTCGGGGCGACCTACATGGTGCTGGCGCCGGAGCATCCCCTGGTCGATGACCTGGCCAGCGACGCGCAGCGCGATGCGGTCGACGCCTACCGCAAAGAGGCCGCGACCAAGAGCGAGTTGCAGCGCACCGAGCTTCAGAAGGAGAAGAGCGGCGTGTTTACGGGCGCCTACGCCATCAACCCGGTCAACGGCGCTCGCATCCCCATCTGGATCGCCGACTACGTGCTCTACGGCTACGGCACCGGCGCCATCATGGCGGTTCCCGGCCACGATGAGCGCGACTGGGAGTTCGCCAAAGCCCACGGCCTGGCCATTGTGGAGGTGATCTCCGGCGGCGACGTCGCCGAGGCGGCGCATACCGGCGATGGTGAGCTTGTGAACTCCGACTTCTTAAGCGGAATGAAGGTCGCCGACGCCAAGAAGAGCATCATCGCCTGGCTGGAGGAGCGCGGGCTGGGCCAGGGGACCATCAACTACAAACTTCGCGACTGGCTCTTTAGCCGCCAGCGCTATTGGGGCGAGCCCTTCCCGATCTTGCATCGCGACGATGGCGAGATTGTGACGCTCCCCGAAGAGCAGCTTCCGCTGACCCTCCCCGACGTGGAGCGCTACCAGCCCAGCGGCACCGGTGAATCACCGCTCGCGACGATTGAAGAGTGGGTCAACACCGCCGACCCGCGCGACGGAACCCCGGCGCGTCGCGAGACCAACACGATGCCCCAGTGGGCCGGCTCCTGCTGGTATTACCTGCGCTACATCGACCCCAAAAATGATGAAGCGCCGGTCGACCCGGAGAAGGAAAAACGCTGGATGCCCGTCGATCTTTACGTCGGCGGCGCCGAGCACGCGGTGCTGCACCTTCTGTACGCGCGCTTCTGGCATAAGGTGCTCTACGATATCGGCGTCGTCTCCACCAGAGAGCCCTTCCAGCGGGTGGTCAACCAGGGGATGATCCTGGGCGTGACCTACCAGTACTTCAAGACCCCGCAAGGGGAGCCGGTGAGCTTTAAGGAGGTGGGCGATCGTCAGGACCTCTCCCCGGCCACCATCACCGCCGATAAGGTGGCGTGGAAGAACGAGGTCCCCTTCCACCCGGAGCACGGCATTGAGCTTGAGGAGATCGTCGAGAAGATGTCGAAGTCGCGCGGCAACGTCGTCAACCCCGACGACGTGATCGCCGAGTACGGTGCCGACAGCCTGCGTCTCTACGAGATGTTCATGGGCCCGCTTGAGCAGACCAAGCCCTGGAATCCGCGCGGGGTCAGCGGTGTGCATCGCTTCCTCTCACGCGTCTGGCGCCTGGTGGCTGGCGACGAGGGCCTGAGTGACACCATCGTCGACACCGACCCCACCGATGAGACGCTGCGCCAGCTGCACCGCACCATCAAGAAGGTCACCGAAGATACCGAGGAGCTGCGCTACAACACCGCCATCGCCGCGATGATGGAGTACGTCAACTTCCTCTATAAGCTCGATAGCGTGCCCCGCAGCGCGGTCAGCCCGCTGGTGCAGATGCTCGCGCCCTATGCCCCGCATACCGCCGAGGAGCTCTGGGAGCGTCTGGGCCATGAGCCCTCGGTCATCAACGCGCCCTGGCCCTCGTTTGAGGAGCAGTGGCTGGAGGACGACTCCTACGAGCTGGCTGTCCAGGTGATGGGCAAGCTCCGCGGGGAGATCACCGTGCCCAAAGATGCCGACGAGGAGGCCGTGGTCGCGCTCGCCAGGGCCAACCCGAAGGTCGAGGAGCACCTGGCCGGCAAGACCATCCGCCGCGTGATCTTTGTGCCGGGTCGGATTCTGAACTTTGTGGCGAATTGAGGCCTTCGGGGCGGGCGTCCGGGAACCTGTAGCGGGCGTCTGACGACCTTTGTGGCGATCGCGCAACGAAGGTCGAAACGAAAGCTCAACGAAGTTAAAAGCATGACAAAAAACGCCGGCGGCCGAGAGGCCGCCGGCGTTTTTTGTTCAGCGAAGGGGCTAAAACGCGAGATCGAGCGCCGGGCACGCGTTTTGGGAATCCAAAACGTGAGATCGGGCGTCGGGGACGCGTTTTGGGAATCCAAAACGCGAGATCGGGCGTCGAACTCGCGATTATGGTGGCCGGAAGCACGAGATCGAGCGCCGGGGATGCGTTTTGGGAATCCAAAACGCGAGATCGGGCGTCGAACTCGCGATCATGGTGGCCGGAAGCACGAGATCGAGCGCCGGGGATGCGTTTTGGGAATCCAAAACGCGAGATCGGGCGTCGAACTCGCGATCATAGTGGCCGGAAGCACGAGAGCGAGCGCCGGGGACGCGTTCTATGGCAGGAGCGCTCGCGAGCGTGTTTATTCGCTGAAAAGCTCATTTACGATCCGATAGCGCTCCTCGTAGAGGCCGCTATTTGGCACCGGGCTTGAGGTCGTCATCGCTTCGCCGAAGGTGGCGTAATAGGGGGCAGCTTTGAATCGCTCCAGCTCATAGACTTCCGGTAGCGCCGGGAGTACGTAGCGGGGGATGGAGCTGTCTTCGCAGTCGTCTCCCATCAGGTACCACTCCATGGTGCTCATTGAGCTAAAGTACTCGACAAAAGCAGTAGCGGCCCGCCCACAGCCCTCGACACAGTCGGTGCGCTGGTTCGCTTGACCCAGGAGGCGTTGAAAGCCGCCGGACGTCCGCCTGTAGCAGGCGTGCGGATTGCGGTACATTTGAACGAGCGGCAAGAAACGGCCCGATCGGTAGGGACTCAATTGGTCGCGGGGTTTCGTATGGTGATCGTCGTCTTTGACTCTTCTATCATCAAAAAGTGCGAGGTTTGCGATGGCGCGTGACCTGGAAAAAGATCTCGAAAAAGCGTTGGAAGTCATCGAGTCTGCCTCGGAGGATTGGATTGTTTCTATATTGCATTCCTATGGGGCTGAGTTGTCTGAACGGCGTGTAGGGCCGGATCTGGGGCAGGGGTTGATTCACCAATCCTTGTCTGAATCCGGTTTTAAAACGGTTGTGAAGGAGCACTACGAACGGCATGCCATGCTCGATGAACTGATAGCCCTCCTGTCGCCAAATGTTCACGAGCATGCGACCGTCAGAACGTGGAGCGAGGTTATACAGTTTTGGGGAGGAGATAACTCCTCGCGTGACGTTGTTTTGTCATCGCAAAACACGTTGATAAATCAGTTGGTGAGCGCGACAGGGGTAGAACGATTGGCGTTGAGTTGTCCGCATGCCCGTCACAAGAAGCAAGGTGCGCGCGATGTGATACACGTCCGAGTCGTGGGTCGAAATGCCACGGATGAGGACGCTGATGAAGTTTATGCGTAATGGATAATGATTACTTGAGTCCGATTCAGCTCGTAGGGACTTCTCTTCGTGAACTTTGTTTTAGATTTTCTGAAGATCGCGAAGCGTTTGAACAGAGGGAGCTTGATTATCGCCTGTCGCTCCAGGGAGGCGTCGGGATTGACGAGCACGATCCCAACGAGGCGATCATAACATTCAAAGTCGAAGTGGAGTGGGAAGAGGGGGCGGGGCCTTTTGAGTTGCGTATCGAATACGCTGCGATAGCCAGGCAGGACGGAAGCCTGAGTCGCGAGATGTTCGAGAAGCAGTGTCGACTCACCATCATGTCGGTTGTTTTGAGTTATATGAGACCCATGATTTCTCGGTTGATGGAGGAGGCTGGCGAGTCGTTTCGCTTGCCACTTATTGACCTGCGTCAGTTGGCGTCAAAAACAACTCATGGCGAGACGAAGTAGAATGTGCTCGAGTGTAGCGCTTTTAGTACAGTGTTATTACTACGCCGTGGGCCAATGTTGATGTTATGTCTTCTGCATTGAGAGTGCCCTGAACTGCGTTGAAAATCCTCGACGATGCTAAAGCGTCGCCAGTGGTTTGCGTCTTGCTCAGGTTAATCTCACTATCGCACTCAAAGACATCAACATTGCCTCACGGCGTTATAACGAGTTGTACGATGAGAACAACGAAGTCAAACGCATGATAAAAAACGCCGGTGGCCGAGAGGCCGCCGGCGTTTTTTGTTCAGCGAAGGGGCTAAAACGCGAGATCGAGCGCCGGGCACGCGTTTTGGGAATCCAAAACGTGAGATCGGGCGTCGATCTTGCGTCGCCCCGGTTCAAAACGTGAGATCGAGTGCCGATCTTGCGTCGCCCCGGTTCAAAACGTGAGATCGAGTGTCGATCTCGCGATCATGACGGACTGCAGCACGAGATCGGGTGTCGGGCTCGCGTTTTATAAATCCAAAACGTGAAATCGGGCGTCGGGGACGTGTTTTGTATCGGAAAGCACGCGAGCTTAAGTGTGGGGGACGTGATTTTTTGCAATTCAACGCGAGCGCGGCGCTCGCGGTCGTGATTTTTTGCGTTTCGGCTCGAGATCGACGGTTGCCCGTGGAGGTCATGCTCGAAGCGCAAAAAAGGCAGCGTGGGTCCACAGGGCGTCGCATCAGCAAAAATGCTGACTAACCGGATCGCTTCGCCTCAAGCAATCCGGCAATCGTATCATCCATGGTATAGGGGAGGCTCCCGCGGACCTGATTCAGAGCACTCGCCGCGTCCTCGTACGCATCGTCCGTCATGGTCGTATAGATATGATTTGCTTGCCTGCACCAGGACTGCAGCGATGGAAGGGCGTCATCGGGCGCTACCTGCACAATTCGCAGAAGGTAGGTGATCCGTGTCCAGATCGGGAGACGACGCAGCAGGTGCATCGCAAAGCGTCGCGTATGCTCAAGCGGGGCCTGCTCGTAGAACTCCCAGAGAGCTGGGCCGTCGAGGAGTTTGGGGTGGGTGGCAAGCGCGTCGCGGGCAGCCGCAGCGACGCTGGCCACGGGATCGCTCAGCATCGCGACAAGCGTTTCGTGGTAGTCGAGCACGGCCTCGTGGCGAGTGAGCCCCTGGATGGCAAGCCGCCGGGTTTTGGAGTGCTCGGAGCTCACATAATGCGCGATGCGGGTGACATCGTCGGGCGTACCGACATCGCTCAAGCCCTGTAGTCCGAGCGCGCGTTGAGAGGGCGCGGCGCTCTCGAGCGCACGGCGATAGAGCGCGCGAATCTCCTCGTGGGTGATGGCATCGGAGGCAAGCAGGTGAAATCTGGCAACCGCGCGCAGGGAGGCGTGGGGGTCGAGGAGCGCGGCGTGCAAGATCTCATCGGCGATGGCCGGGCAGTGCTCGGCGATGGTGCGAAGTGCGGCGCGGCGCACAGCATAGTGAGGGTCGCGAAGCGCTTTCTTACAGAATGCCTGAAGAGGTTCGCTGGAATATACCGTGGCGGCATGCTCCGCGGCGCGAAGGCGCAACGCCAGATCGCTCGACGCGGAAGCCCTCACGATACCTTCCTCCGCAACCTCCTTCGTCGACTGCATCGCCAGCCGAAACGCCTCTCGCCGCGTTATGCGGGAGTCGCTCTCCATCGCGTCAAGCAGGCAGAAGGCGTGGTCCGGCGACGTCAGGAGCCTGTGAATGGAATCGACGATCGCGTGCACGTCGCTGTAACGCTCGTGAGCGCTCGCGAGGCGAACAACCCCGGTCAGCGCGTTCGCGAAATGAGGCGCGCAAGCGCCAGTGATGCGTGCACGCAGGGCTTCGAGCGCAGGCGCGCGAACCTCGGGTACCCAATCCAGCGCGCGTAGCATGATGAAGGGGAGTTCCTGCCCAGTTCGGGACTTCGCCAGAGGGCCAAGCACCGCTTCGCGGTTGTAGCCGGAGGGGTGCATGCTGAGCAGTCCCCAGAAGAGCGTGATATGGGGCGCGTCGAGGCTTTCCAGCTCATGGAGAAGCGCTTCATCCAATCGCCAGCTCGGCCACAGATAATGGATAAAGCCCGAACGCACCCATCGAGAGAATGCTGCCAGCTCGTCGAGCGGAATCAGCGCCATTAGCTCACAGACGGCCTCAGCGGTGGCCAGATTGAACGCGCGATCGTCAGGCCTCATTCGGTAGATCAGAGCGCGAACGATTCCGGGTTCGCCAGCTTGCACCAGTTGACGTAGCACGGCGTGCCGTGTGTCTGTGAAGGCAGCGAGTCGAACGAGTCGTAGGATGCCCCTTGTTTTGCTCGGTTTATAGACAGGCAGCCGTTCTAGTAACTCGGCACTGCGAGGGGAGATGGTCCAGGACTTCATAAGGCACCTGATAGCAAGCTTCTAAAACGCACGTATGTCCTACCATCACGGAACTTTGCAGAGCGGTCCAGTCACCCGACATCTTATGCATTGATTGCAACTACGGAGGAACACCATGCTCGGACTTCGCACCGTCATCTACCCCGTCGACGATCTCAAAGCCGCCACCGCCTGGTATAGCGAGGCTTTTGGCGTGGAGCCCTACTATTCGACCGAGTATTACGTGGGCTTTGATGTCCACGGCTACGAGCTCGGGTTGATGCCGGCCGACGGCGATCTTAAGCCCTCGCTGGGGGGCTCGGAGACCTTATGGGGCGTGGAGGACATTCAGGCGTCGTTCCAGCGTTTGATTGCTCTCGGCGCGACCGCGTTGGTGGAGCCCTGGAACACGGGTGAGGAGATCTGGGTGGCGTCGCTGGCCGATCCTTTTGGGAATCGGTTGGGATTGATCTTTAACCCGCACTTCCGGGTGGCGCAGGTGCCGAGTCTTCATGAACTCCAGGAGAGCGCCACGAAGTCATGAGCGGAGGGGCACGACCCCGGGAAGGGCGGTCGTCTTCGTGTTGATGGTGTAGGTGGCGGTTGAGCGTGTCGAAGGTCCACGAGTCGGGCTTCAGCGCTTCTCTTCCAGCGTGCTCCACTCCGCCCACAGGCGTTGGATGGACTCACTCAACGTTTGAAGCTCTCGGTTCAGCGGCCCGATCTCCGAGCTCCGGCTGACATAAAGCGCCGGGTCGCTGAGCTGCGCTTCGATAGCTCCTTTTTTCTCTTCCAGGGCTTCCAGCTCACCCTCCAGCGTCTCCAGGCGCTGACGCTCTTTGAAGGTCAACCCGGCGCGCGTCGGCTTCGCGGCGCGTCCCTTTTGCGCATCGTCCTTGCTCGGACCTTTGTGTTTCGCGGACGCACTCGTAGCCGCATCCACCGCCGGGGTTTTCGCCCGGGAGAGCGCCGGACGACGCGCCCGGTAGGCGTCGTAATCCCCCTCGTAGCGCTGGAGTGAACGCTCTTCGACGGCGGCGATCGCCGTACACGTCGCGTTGAGGAAGTAACGGTCGTGGCTCACCATCACCACACACCCCTCAAAGCCGGAGAGCGCCTCCTCAAGGGCATGAAGCGCCATCATATCGAGGTCGTTGGTGGGTTCATCGAGGATGAGTACGTTGGAGTTCTGCGCGATGACCTTCGCCAGGGCCAGGCGCCGACGCTGACCGCCGGAGAGGGTGCGCACTTTCGCGCGCTGCAGGTGTTTGTCGAAGAGAAAACGCGCGAGGTAGTCGCGTTTGTGCAGCCGCTGCCTCCCCAGCCACACGTAGTCGCTCACGCCCATCGCCTCCAACACGGTCGCCTCGGGCGGACCGCCCGTGGCGTTCTGACGCAGATAAGCGATCTCGGTCAGCTCCCCGTGCTCCACCCGTCCGGCATCGGGGCGCAGGTTTCCTACAAGCATCTCCAGAAGCGTGGACTTGCCGCAGCCGTTGGGCCCCACGATTCCGACCCGGTCGCCGGGGCGCAGGCTCAGATGGGCCGACTCCAAGAGCGCCACGCACTCGCCGCCCTCCCGATTCTCGCTCTTAAAGGACTTCCAGACGCCGGCCGCCACCAGAATGTGATCGCTAAAAGGGCCGGGCGGCGGAATCTCAATCTCAATCTGACGCTGCTGGTAGACGGGCTCCCGGCCCGCGGCCTCCTCGATCTCCTCAACTCGCCAGCGGGCTCGCCGCGCCGTCGATTTCGCGCTTCCGTCGAGCCATTCGCGCTCGCGCTCCAGTTCTTTCTGGCGCTTTTCTTCGGTGCGCTCACGCACCTCCAGGCGATGCAGGCGCCGCTCCATGTACGTCTTAAAACTGCCCGGGTAATCGTAGAAGCCGTCGTGGTCGATCTCCAGAATGCGCCCGGCGACCTGCTCCAAAAAGTAGCGGTCGTGCGTGATGACGACGAGTGCGCCGGAGCGTGCCTGCAGCCAACCCTCGAGCCACTCGACCGTCTCGTCGTCGAGGTGGTTGGTGGGCTCATCGAGGAGCAAAAGCTCGGCATCATCGAGTAGCGCGCGCGCAAGCCCCACGCGTCGGCGCTGCCCGCCGGAGAGCAGGCGCATCGGCACATCGATGAGCGGTGAGAGGCCCAGGCGGTCGAGCATCTCCTCGACGCGATGCTCCCAGTCCCAGCCGCCGATGGCTTCGATGTGCTGCTGAAGCTCGGCCTGGCGCTCCAGCGATGCCTCCATCTCCTCAGGGCTCATCGGCTCCGATAGCTTTGCGCTGACCTCATGAAAGGCATCGATCGCCTCTCGTCGCGGCTTCATCGCCCGTGCCACGACCTGGCGGCAGGTCGTCTGCTCGCCAAACTCGACCTGTTGCGCCAGGTAGCCCACCCGGGTGCCTCCGCGCAGGGTGATATCGCCCTCATCGGGGATGAGCTCCCCGGCGATCAACCTCAGCAGCGTAGATTTACCGCAGCCGTTGGGTCCAACCACCGCGACCCGCTCTCCGGTGTCGAGCCCGAAGCTCACGTCACGGTAGAGCGCCCGGCCGCCAAAACTCATGCCTAAATGTCGTACGTTCAAGAGGTTCATGGGCTCGATCTAGCACAGGAGAGAGCTGCAGGTCAGGTGCCGCGTCAGCTCGCGATGCGGCGCTGAAATAGCAGAAGAGCGTGAGTTCTTCTTCCATGGAGACTCGAAGACACGCTGGCGAATTGCCATACACCCGGAGACAACGATGGACCTTATCTTTAGCTCCCAGCAGAGCCCGGCCACCCTCACCGACGCTGAGAGTGGCAAGGTGGTGTCGCGCATCGACTACCGCGAAGACGACACGGGCTTTTTTCTCGATTACCTCTGGACCGATCCGGCCTGTCGGGGGCAAGGCTACGCTCGCCGGATGATCGATCACTTTGCTGCGTATGTCGCGGCGCAGGGCAAGCGCATCACTCCCATCTGCGGGGTGGCCCGCGCGATGATGCAGGGGGACGCGCGCTACGCCGCGCTTCTTCATGTGGGCCTGCGCCCCCGCTGAACCTCATCCCTCATCGACCACCCACAACCCTCCTTCGGGCTGACGCATTGCGTCAGGCGATCCTCCCGCCAAATCGCCGTGAACCTCCCTTGTCGCCCCGCTCGAGCGTGTGTTAGTTCTGCGCCAAATCGAGCCGACCGCGCGCACTGAACGCCCGCGCGCGGATGCCCAACCCGGGCATGCGCCGACCCCGTTAAACCTGTCGACATACGCGTCGTACGCCCGCACTGGAGGTGAAGTGGTGGAACCTACACAGCAAGGTAACCTGAGCCCGTCCACGCAGCCCAAAACCAACGGTTCGGGGGCTACGCATCAAGGGGAACAACCCTACTACGGGTTGAGCAAAGCCGAGCTCGTCGAGATGTTCCGGCTCATCTACACCTCGCGAAAGCTGGATGACGCCGAGATCAACCTGAAGCGTCAGCAGAAGATCTACTTTCAGATCTCGGGTGCCGGCCACGAAGCCGTGCTCGTCGCTGCAGGCAAGGTGCTTAAGCCGGCCTATGACTGGTTCTATCCCTACTATCGCGACCGCGCCCTCTGCGTGACCCTGGGCATGACGCCGCTGGAGGTTTTGGCCGAGGCGGTGGGCTCGTCGGAAGACCCCAACTCGGGCGGTCGGCAGATGCCGGCGCACTGGGGCCACAAAGACCTCAACATCGTCAGCCAGTCGTCCTGCACCGGCACTCAGATGCTGCAGGCCGCCGGTGCCGCGCAGGTCGCCCGCATCATGGCGGCGGTCGAAGGGCTCCAGGATCGCAAGGACCGGTATACCGGCGATGAGATCATCTACGTCTCCATCGGTGATGGTGCGACGAGTGAGGGCGAGTTCTGGGAGGCGATTAATACGGCCAGCGCGATGAAGTTGCCGGTGATGTTCATGGTTGAAGACAACGGCTACGCCATCAGCGTGCCCGTCAGCGTTCAGACCGCCGGCGGCTCCATCTCGAAGGCCTGCTCCGGCTTTGAGAACCTCTTCATCACCGAGTTCGACGGCTGCGACCCGGTCGAGAGCTACGGCAAGTTGCAGGAGGCCGCCGACTACATCCGAAGCGGCCAGGGCCCGGCGCTTGTGCACGCGCACGTGGTGCGTCCCTACAGCCACTCGATGTCCGACGACGAGAAGCTCTACAAGCCCGACCACGAGCGTGAAGCGGAGGCAAAGCGCGACCCGGTTACAGCGTACCCTGCCTGGCTCATTGAGGAAGGCATCGCCACCGACGATGAGATCGCTGCGGTGCGCGCCGAGGTGGAGGCCACCGTCCGCAAAGCGGTCGATGACGCCCTGGAGCTTCCCACGCCTCACCCGGACACCGCTCTCGACTACATCTACTCCCCTGACGTCGACCCGACCTCCGGCGACTTCGAGACCTCCCCGGTCTACGAAGACGACGCGCAGGAGACCACGATGGTCGACCTCATCAACGACGCGCTGCGCACCGAGATGCGCCGCGACCCCTCGATTGTGATCTTCGGCGAAGACGTCGCTGACGTCACCAACGAGGAGCTGCTCGGCAAGGTCAAAGGCAAAGGCGGCGTCTTCAAGGTCACCCACCGCCTCCAGGAGGAGTTTGGCGGCGTGCGCGTCTTTAACAGCCCCCTGGCCGAGGCCAATATCATTGGCCGCGCCATCGGCATGGCCACCCGCGGCCTGAAACCCGTCGTGGAGATCCAGTTCTACGACTACATCTGGCCGGCGTACATGCAGCTCAAGAACGAGCTCTCCAACATCCGCTGGCGCTCCAACAACAACTTCAAGGCCCCGGTCGTGGTGCGCGTGCCCATCGGCGGCTACCTCAAGGGCGGCGCGCCTTACCACAGTCAATCCGGCGTCACTCTCTTCACCCATGTGCCGGGACTTCGTGTTGTGATGCCCTCCAACGCCGAGGATGCCAACGGACTCTTGCGCACGGCCATCCGCAGCGATGACCCGGTGATGTTCCTTGAGCACAAGCACCTCTACCGGCAGACCTACAACAAGGGGCGTAACCCCGGCTCCGACTACATGATCCCCTTCGGCAAGGCCAACATCGTTCAGGAGGGCACTGACCTGACGATTGTCACCTACGGCGCGCTTGTCGAGCGCAGCCGCCGCGCCGCGAAGATGCACCCGGAGCTCAGCGTCGAGATCCTCGACCTGCGTACGCTCAGCCCCTACGACTGGGACGCCATCAGCGCCTCGATCAAGAAGACCAACAAGGTCATCGTCGCCTACGAAGACAACATGAGCTGGGGCTACGGTACCGAGATCGCCACCCGCATCGCCGACGAGCTCTTCGAGTACCTCGATGGGCCGGTCAAGCGCGTCGCCGCCCTCGACAGCTTCGTGGCCTACCACCCCGACCTCGAAGATCGCATCCTCCCGCAGATCGAAGATCTGGCCGAGGCGATTGAGTGGCTGGCGAAGTACTGAGATAGGATAGGGCAGGGCGCGCAGCCATATCGTTGATGTGAGCCGGGAGCTTTTGCTCCCGGCTTATTTTGTATCCGCCGAGTTCTTCCAGGCATCTGTTCTGGCGCGAACCTTTTCACTCACTGAATTCCGGTGGACCCCTTGATGAACACCTCTCCTTACCTGCGTGTCGCGCTGCTGATCGCCGCCGCAACCCTCGTCGCATTGCTTCTGGTGCTCCTTCACTCCACAGCCTGGCTCGCAAGCCTGGGAGGCACACTTGAGGGAGAGCGCCTCGAACGCGCCATGGCGTCGCCCAACTGGAGCGCGGAGGAGACTATCTTTCTCAACCCCGTTGAGACTTCGGTGATGGAGCCCGGCGGCACCTGGGAGACGACCCGCGGCTGGTTCTCTAAGCCCGAAGACTCCGTCCCGTCGCGCGAGCTCCCCACGAACGTACCCGATCTCGCGTCCCCTCCTCTAAGCGGCCTACGCCTGACCTGGCTCGGCCACTCCTCGACCCTGGTGGAGATCGACGGGGTGCGCGTTCTTCTCGATCCTGTCTTCTCGGAGCGCGCTTCCCCTTCCACCATCCTGGGGCCCAAACGCTTTCATCCCCTGGTCATCCAGCCGGACGAGCTCCCCACACTCGATGCGGTGATCATCTCCCATGATCACTACGATCACCTCGATATGCAGGCGGTTAAAGACCTCTTGCACTTTAGCGACGCGCTCTTTCTCGTTCCGCTGGGCGTAGGCGCACATCTTGAGCGCTGGGGCGTGCCCGACGAACGCATCGTGGAACTGGATTGGTGGGATGAACATGACATCAAGGGCCTGACCATCGCCGCGACCCCCTCGCGCCACTTCACCGGACGCGGTCTCTTCGACCGGTTTGAAACCCTCTGGGCATCCTGGACCTTCGTCGGCCCTGAACACCGCGTCTTCTTCAGTGGCGACACCGGCTTCTTCGATGGGTTTAAGGACATCGCGGAGCGCTACGGCCCCTTTGACATCGCCATGTATGAGATCGGCGCGTACCACGCGGCCTGGGGGCAGATTCACCTGGGGCCCGAGGGCGCGCTTGACGCATTTGAGGTCATGGACGCAGCCATCGTCATGCCCATCCACTGGGGTAGTTTTGATCTCGGGATGCACAGCTGGACTGAGCCCATTGAAACCTTTGTCTCGCTGGCTGAAGAGCGCGGCCACACCTGGGTAACCCCGGCCCCCGGCGCTTCGGTTGAGCCTGGCCTTCATGAACCTCGCTCGCCGTGGTGGCGCGCCAACGATCGTTGATGGCCACCAGAGGTAGGTGGGGATTCGGACAGGATATCCCTGCCCCGGCGATGTTCGCTGGCTGAGAAGGAACCCTCAACCCGACCACGGCCCCCAATCCTTTCGCTTTCGACGTGGCGGCGTATGGGTTTTGCCTCGGCACAGCCATCGGTGGCACCCTCTCGGCGCTGTACATCGGGTCGGATACGCACATGGAGAGCGATCCTGGAGGCGCCGATCTGGCCGACGGCGACGATGACCTCGAACAGGTTGCCACGAAAGCTGAATGCAGGCGTCGCAACGGTATGATGCGCCGACGTCATTATGATGGAGGTCAGTCCACATCGTCGGAATCCCTGATTTTACGGACAGCTTATGGCAGCTCAAAAGGTCTTCAACAGCTCGGATGATTACACCCGGTCTATTACCAGCCTTCTCCCCGCCCACGCCTTGATGCGCGAGATTGCGATCGCCTCGCTCTTAGCGCGCGCCCCCGAGCGAGGCACCCTCGGTGTGGTCGGATCCGGCCCCGGAGACGAACTTATCGCCCTGGCGGCAGCCTTTCCCACCTGGAACATCATCGCCTTTGAGCCTGCCGAAGCCATGGCACATGCCGCCACCGAACGCCTGCGTCGCGAAGGGCTCCATGAGCAGGTACGCGTCATCCCACGAGCTTTGCAGAGGGGCGAATCCCCCGACTGGGACGCCGCCATCTCTCTGATGGTCACTCACTTCATCGCCCCCGGCTCCGATCGCCATGATTTCTGGCAGGCCTGGGCCAGCCACCTGCGCCCCGGCGCTCCCTGGGTCCTCTCGGAGATCGTGACATCGACCCCCGAGGAACGAAGGACCTGGGTGCAATGGTCTCGTCAGCAAGGCTGCTCTGATGAGCAGCTGACGCGCCTTGATGCCCGACTGGCCGGGAATGGCTTCTACGTGCTCCCGGAGCACGACACCGTGGCGATGGCCGAAAAGGCCGGCCTCACCGCACCCGAGACGTTGCTGCGCGTACTCGGCGTGCGCATGTGGTGCGGAACACGTGGGTGAGAGCGGCCTAAAGGGTCCAGGTGCTGACGCGAACATTCGGATCGTCGCCCTGGAGGGCGTCGACCAGGCTGGAAAGCCCCATGACCTGATGCAGATGCCAGATCCCGGCGGCGACGTCTCCCGAAAGCAGCTTTTTCACAGCGGCAACCGCCACCGTGGCGGTCGCCCGCGATTCACCTGCCCCCTCCATTCCCATCACAAACGTGGTGTCTCCCGACGACGTCCCGGCTTTCGCGCTGGCCGCAACTCGCCAGCGGTCCGTTCCGCGTGCAAATGACTGCAGACCGCCAATCGCCATCTGTCGCAGAGCGTTGTGGCGCAGCGCACGCGCTCCGCCCATCCGTGAAAGCCACGCCAGCGCCCCGGTAATCACACCCGAGCTGAGACGAAACCTCGTCTCCACACTCCGCGCAGTGCTGCGGCGAACAAGCGAGGCCTGGTCGGCAAAGGGGAAAGGGTAGTAGCGCCGGGGGTGGGGCTCTTCGGGCCATCGCAACGTGCGATAGCTCTCCAGACTCCGAACCTCCCTCCAGCCATCCGGGCCTCGCACCTGAAATCGCGTGTCGAGATGATCCAGCATCCAACCAATCGCCGCCTCCCCGTGAACATCGCCCATACCTAACTCGATCCACAGCGATACTTCGCTGTTCTGGCCGGAACGTCGCATGACCTCGGCCCCGAGAAGGTTGGTAAGCCCGGGGGCCAGCCCGACACTCAGCAGCGCTCTGCCCCCGGCTGCGATTGCCCTACTCTCAAGCGCCTCAATGGAGGTCAGCAGCCTGTCGTCAGCGCTGATATCCACATAGCCTTTCCCTGCTTGCACCGTCGTCAGCGCAGCGTGGGCGTCGGGTGCATCCACACACATCACGACCACATCAATATCTCGGATCGCCGCCTCAAATCCCGGGCGCTCTCCCAGGTCGATGTGACGCGCACTGACCTCCTCGCCACCGGCTACCTCGGAGAGCTCGGACGCAAAGCGCGTGGCCTCCTCTTCACGGCGACCTGCAATGACAACACGCACCTCGCCACTTCGCACCAACCCCTCGCTTACGCGTCGCCCCACCTCACCGTATCCGCCAACGACCAGCACCTTCGCAGTATCCATCGTTTCACTCCTGAAAAAAGCCCGAGCGACCTCCGAGCCTATCTCGAAGGTCATGGATGATAGCGACGTATGGCGCGGTCAACGGATTACACCGCGGCGTGCACGTTTGCGTGCCGTTGCTGTGCGGTGTGTAGACGCCCTAAGGACCCCGATAGGTTCCTTGCTTCAAGCACCACATAAGATTTCAAGCAACCTCAGTCCACAGGCACATCGATCTCGGCACCCCGCCCCCCGGCTCCGGCGCTTTGGGAGAGTCGGACCGTCATGAACCTCGATCGCTCTCGTAGCGTATCAAAGCTCCTCAACGACCCGAGACTTGAGCCGGGGGGACGACGCGTTAAGGTGGGGCGCTCACCTCAAACGCCGACGCGTTCTCTGCAATGGACGACGTCGCCACCGCCGGGCTTCATATGCGCTACGCTTGTGCTCTTTCTGCTCTCCGGGTTGCTTCGGCCGTGCTGCTCCTCTCGTCCTGTGACGAGCCGTCAAACCCCACGCAAGAGCCCTTCGATGCGGGCGCATCCAGCGATGCCGATGCCGTCGACGCATCCTTCACCGATACAGACCTTCCGGCACCCGATGCTGAAGAGCGCTCGGAGGCCGACGTTTCAGACGCCGCCGATAGCACACCCGACCCGCTCGAGGACGACTGCCCAGCCGCGGAGTCCGAAGGCATCAGTGCTCTGATCGGAGGGAGCGAAGAGGGCCAAACTCTCGTGATCTGCGGCCGCGGCTTCGGTGCACAGGGCCCGACGACCTTCTTTCTTGATGACTTCGAAGCAGGGCAGGCCGGAGCGCCTCTTCAAACCGACGCCACTCGGGGCCAGTGGCTTGATCCAAAGGGAACCTATGTCGACGACGACGCGCTCTCCGGGATGAACGCGCTTCTGGTCGCCGACCACATCGAGACGCAGGGGCGCGGTGTCAGTGCCGTGCTCGGTTTTCCCGACGACCAGGGAGACTTCGGCCTGAAGCACTTCAACGAATTCTTCGTACACTGGTCGATGCGCGACCTGGGAGACTTCCCCGGCCACGACTCCAGCCCCACCTCCTTCTCTTCCGACTCCAGCGCCAAAGACATCTGGGTGATGTACGGCGATCGCGGCGACAACTACGACTATTCGTGCTCTCAGGGCAGCTGCAACGGAAACGACATCATCCTGGCAACCCATACGGGCCAGGGAAGTTTCAAACATGACGGCAATAACACCACATCAAACTGGTGGATTGGCGGCTACTGGGCCTTTCAACAGTGGAACACCCTCTCCACCTATCTGAAAATCAACCCCGAAGACCCCTATGGGGCGACGACCGGAGTCTTCGAACACCTTAGCGCAGGGCAGGGCGTCTATCGTAGCACCTACAACGAAGGAGTGTTGCGTGAAGATCTCACCGAGCTCCCTCCCGTCTGGGATCGCCTCAAGTTTGGCGCCTGGTACCGCACCGCTGGCGATGTTCGCCGCCTTATGGACGACGTCTACGTCGCTGTCGGGCCCGGTGCCGCAGCTCGTGTCGAGGTGGCCAACGCCCCCAACTTCGATGAGGCCACCCGCGTCATCATCTCTCCGGTATACACCTGGACGGACACTCGCATTGAGGTGGACCTCCGACTCGCTGACCTCGTCACCAGCGACGACGACCTTTATCTCTTTGTCGTGGATGCGAGCCATCGGCGTTGCGCCGGTGTGGCGCTTCTGCATTAAGACATCGATGTGCTGCGATTCGCCCCTTTCTCTTGAAGGACGCGACGACGTCTGGGCTCGTGCGGTGACACACGAGCCTGGCTCATCCTCCCGTCCGGGGAGGACCGCACTCTTTGGGCGATGCTCGCACCACAAACACACTCGCCGCAACCTGGTGCAGCTCCTGAGACTGAACCTTGCGGCCTCCAGCTGCCGTGCAGCGCCCCAGCCCCACTAACTCCCTCTTCTCACGCACAAGCCGAAGGTGGCAGCGCCGAGTTTTTCCCTCATGGGCGTAGCGGAGGTGCCCGACGCTGTCGCGGCAAGCTACGCGTTGTAGGCTTTTTGACACGTAAAGAGCAGGTCCTTTCCGACCGGGGACCGCTCACCCGTCGTTATAACGACCTGCAACCTTGAATATGGGCCCGTACCCATTACCATCGCCGCGTTGCCAGAACTCTGAATCCCATGGATGGACCCAACCTGGAGCTCTTATGTCGCATGCCTTCTCTATGCCCCCGTCTTACTACGCCGCGCTGATTGTCTCCGGCCTCGCGCTGGCTGCGTGCAAATCTTCCGTTCCTGATGACGCCCCCACCGAGCAAACTTCGGCAACGAGCGTGGAACTCGGTAGCCTTCCGACTCACGAGCAGCTCTCGCGTCTTCTTCCCGCCGATACGCTCGTCGTCGCGGCATACAACATCGAAGGATTTCGTAAGCTCCATCACCAGTCTCCTCTGCCTCAGGGTATCTCCCAGGCGCTGATTCTCGATCTTCCTTTCGTCAGTGAGATCTTGAGCCATCAGAGCGGTGCCGAGCCGATCGAGGGCCTCGATCATTCGCGCTCGATTTACCTGGCGACCTCACGTGCGGGCTTTGAGAACGCGCTCGACGGGCTGCGTACCGCCAGCCCCGAACTGCTCGCATCCACAGACTTAGGGTTTCCCGAAGCCTTTCATGTTCGCGCGTTCCTCCCGGTGACTGATGCCGAGAAGGCCAGCTTCCAGATGGCTCAGTTGTATCAGGGAGCGTACACCGCGACCCCTCGCGGTGACTTCCTCGTGATCGACTTCGCTGCAGGCATTGTCACCCCGGAGATCAACCCCTGGCCCGAGGCTTCGCCCGTTGTCGAAGCGCTCGCCGCAGACCGTGATTCCCCCGCCTGGGCCGCTTTCAGCGGACGCGACGCCCCCTTCGCCATCTATGGCCAGATGAGCGGGCTCTTCGATCAGCTCGCACTCATCGAACTCGGCTCCACCTTGCTGATCCCCCGCACGCCCGCCGAGGAGCAGCGCATCGACGCTATCCTGGCGACCGAAATCGCTGCGACCGCTCAAGAGTTCAGCTTTGACAGCCCCGAAGTCGCCGAGTCGGAAGACCTCGCGCTACTGCTCTCCCTACACAATGATGTGTTGACCCTCGATGCCGTCGCCTCACTGACCGAGTACGGTCAGTCGCTCGTCGATGCCATCGCTCAGAGCGCGCCGATGCGCGCCCGACAGACCGAAAACGTTGCGCTGGACGTTCACTTCGGTCTCGACCTCTCCAGCGCCATCGAGCAGCACAGGACGCCGCGCTGGGCGCAGGATATTGCCGGCATGGAGGATGCAACGTTCAAACGCATGATTGAAGGACAGACCCGCGACTCCGCCTGGGGATTTCCTCTTGGCGTACTTCGTTCGCCGATTACCGGGTACGCGCTTTTTGACCGCTTTGTCGGTGAACAAACCACCCCCGCTGAGTTCGGCCTTGTCCGCGGTTTCTGGCTGCAAGTCCTCGGTGCCAGAGACGAGCAGCTCGTCTCCGCCCTGGGGCTGAACCTCCCGGTCGACGCGCCGCGCGAGCCTTTTGAAGAGTTCGCCAGGCTGGCCCTCAATCCCCTGGGGTCTCCCGTCGCAATCGAGATCGCTGAGCATGCCGACCGTCTCGAATTGATGGCCTCCTCCGCGGCTCCTACAGACGAAGTGTTTGCCCAGGGAGAGCGCGAGGTCGCAGCCGGTGTCGACGCCTTCGTAGACCTCCGTCAGATCTATCAGATCCTCCAGGCGGTCGACTCGACGGTGCTGACACCCGTCACCATCATGGGACTCAACGCGGTGGCCACTATGGGCTCCCCCCGCATCTTTGCACACGCTGCGTTTGCTCCGGGCCAGGGCCTGGCTCGCGTTCAGTGGGGCGGAGACTCGCTGATTGCCCCGCCCGTAGTGTCTACCTCTCGCTCTCCCGTAGCGTTGAAGTCGATGGATGCCTGCCTCTTCACCGCCCGAGAGTGGTCCATCCTTGGCCTGGGGGAGTTTGCCTCGCTCGCGGACCCCGCTGCTCAGACCCCCACCCTTGCTGAAGAGCTGGCTCAGGCCATCGATAACCTCGCCACCCAATGCGCCTCCGGGGACGCTTCAGCAACCGTCGAAGAACTCGCCGAAGACTGGCGTGACTTCGGTCGGCGCTGAGCGCTGCTCGACCAGAGCCCCCTGAAGAGGGCCCCGCACACGACAGAAAGCCCCCGACGCCCTGCGCCTCGGGGGCTTTCTGTCGTGTGCCACCTCGGCGTCTTGAATGTCATGTCGACGCGATGGCCCGATGTTGCGTGGGATTGCAGCGCGGTACACTTTTCATCGCTGATGCTTGGTGCTAGGGTCATGTCAATCTCACCACATGCCGCACCGCTGGGGGACCACTCGTTGTTGCCGCTTCGCGCCGTCGCGACAGGCAAGCATCGATTGCTGTTCACTTCTATTCCACGTCTCAATCATGGAGGAGTCAGTGACGCAAGAACCCTTACGCACCTACCTCAACGGTAAGGTGCTCCCAGCCGGGCGTCGAATCCTGACGCTCGAGTCCATCCTGGCAATTGCCTCGCGGATGGGTGACGACGCACTTGTGATGCGTTGTGACAAGGCTCTGAAGACCAATCGCCAGGCGCGTCGCATGGAGATGCGCTACAAATCCAACAAGTCCCAACACTCCCGCGCCCGCGGTGACTCCGTTGAACTCGATGCGAAAGTTGGCGAAGTGCTTGCCGGTATGTGCACCGTCGCTCAAGGTCAGGCCGTCGGTGATGATGAGGTCGCTCGCGCTGCGGCAGAATTCATCCTGCAGGTCGCGCCCAACGGGATCGCTCCGCTGACACGGCAGTCCTTTGAGGCGCAGCTGACCGATGCTCGTGTTCTCCTCGATCGTTTTGATGACGACCTTGCCCGCCATATCGAGTTGCTCGGGCTCGTTCGTCATCGCGACCACCTGCGCGGGCTTATCCCCCGCTTCGCTCGGGAGCTGCTGGCGGAGCGGGCTCAGCCCTGCACCTTCAGCGATGTCAAAGCGATCGACACCGCCGCGCGCGATGTCTTCGCTGCGACAATCTTTCACGTGCTGGCCGTTTACGCCGATAACCCGGTGACACGTGAAGCGTTGCTCACCGAGTACCATCGCCAGAGCGACCTTCTCTCCAAGTACTACCGTCGCCACCGCAAACATGTGGATGTCGACCCTGGTACCGGAGAGATCGTCGACGAAGGCGATGATGACCAGGCCCCCGAACTCCCGGCCGTTTCCGAGTCCGAGGCCTGATTCTACTCCTGTGTGACGGCGCAGAGTGGTTTGAGTTCGCCCCGTGGGCCCCCCGGCCCACGGGGCTTTTTTGTGCCCGTCGTTTCAACCCCCTCTTCCCCAACGCTATCCCCCCTTCTGCCGGTTCCAGCACTCCCGAATACCCCTATTCGCTGGCACGCAGCGCTCAATCATCTGGCGGGCGCACTCCCGTCCCGACATCGCCCCATGCCACGTTGTCACATCCCACGCGTTCACCTCCCCGGCCAGGCTCTCGCGCCTGTAGCTCAACACCATCCTCCCCCCCTCCTCAGCCGACTCCGTCAACGTCGCACCGAATCTCATCTCCTCGCCGAACTCGTAGAGGGCGATCCGACAAGGACCCCGGCACCCGTGATATCCGGGAGGATCAAGCCCTCGAAAACCTCGCACCCATAGAGCTCCGGCGGGGGCGGGCTGTTCAGAACCCCGTCTCGGGAGCGATCCCGGTACCCCGAGCTATTCACAACCTCGGTAGGTGAAAGATTCGAGGAGCTCGATGTGTTCACAACCTCGGCAGGCGAGGGATTCGAGGGGCTCGAAGTGTTCACAACCTCGGCAGGCGAGGGATTCGAGGGGCTCGAAGTGTTCACAACCTCGGCAGGCGAGGGATTCGAGGGGCTCGAAGTGTTCACAATCTCGGTAGGTGAGGGATTCGAGGGGCTCGAAGTGTTCACAACCTCGGCAGGTGAGAGATTCGAGGGGCTCGAAGTGTTCACAATCTCGGTAGGTGAGAGATTCGAGGGGCTCGAAGTGTTCACAACCTCGGTAATTGAGGGAATGAGGCAGAGGGGGGGCTTTCTGCGGGGATGCGGCGAGGAGGGGAAGGAGAGGATGGGGGGCCCTAACTCCCCGAGGAGGGGGGGGAGAGGATGGGGGGGCGAGCTTTAGTCGACTACGGTGTTGATGGCTTCCGCAAGGTCGAAATCATTGGAGGTGAGTCCACCGGCGTCGTGGGTGGTGAGGGTGAGTTCGACGCGGTTGTAGACGTTGAAGAGTTCGGGGTGGTGATCGGCGGCGTCGGCCAGGGGAGCGATACGATTGATGAAGGCGATTGCGTCGGGAAAGCTATCGAAGAGGAGCTCACGCTTGATGGCATCACCATCGCGTCGCCATCCGGTGAGCAATTTGAGACGTGCATCGATCGTGGCATCATCGAGGAGGGCAGGGGGCATGATCACTCCGTTGGGGGGCAATGAAAAGGGTTCATCAATGGCGGGGAGCGAACTCCGCGTCGAGTTTGTCGGCGAGGCTCAGGAGTTTGCGGGTTTGTTCGGCGCGGCCGAAGCGTTGCCAGATGGTCGCGACGGCACGCAGTTGGCGAGCGGCCTGTCGGGAGGGGGCTAGTTCTGCGCTGTGCATGGCGAGTTGACCGAGGACATCGAGCCAGATTTCGCGGTCGAGATCGGCCAGAATCTCGTGGCCATCGACTTCTGCGATGAGTGATTCGTACGCGCCATGTGATTCGGTCAGGAGAGCATAAAATGCGGCGTTTGCCTGGCAGAAGACTTCGACGCGGGGCATTCCGAGGTCTTCTGCGTCGGCGCGAGCGCGGCCTAATTCCAGGGCGGCCATGTGTAGGCGACTTAAGAAGCACTGCAACAGGCCCATCAGGCTGCGAGCTTTCGCGCGATCTTCTGCGGTCCCCTGGGCGTCGACATGGCGCAGCGTTTCACGAAGTGTGCGTTCAGCGCTCGCCAGTTCTCCGTGCCACATATCGACCAGCGCCAGGTTATTTCGCAGGTCGAAGAGGCCCCAGCTGGTGCCGAGGCTCTCTTTGAGTCGGCGAGCCTCGCGAAGGATGGTCTGGGCTTCGGCGAAGCGGCGTTGGTTGATGAGGACGATGCCTTTATTCGTCAGGGGTTGGGAGATTGCGACCTGATCGCCCATACGTCCGAAGACTTCGGCGGCGGCATCGAAGTGACGTTCGGCCTTGTCATAGCGACGGGTCATCACCATGAGGATGCCCATCGCGTTATGAGAGGCACCGATATTGAACGGCGTGCCCAGGGCCTGGTGGATATTGAGGCCTTGTTGGAGGAGGCTTTCGGCCTGGGCGAAGTCTTCGGTCTCCAGTTTGAGTTGGCCGAGTTGTCGAAACGCCTCTGCCAGGCCATGGCGGTCACCGATGGTGCGTTTCAGCTCGAGCGCCTCACGCAGTGTTTGTTCTGCGATTTCGAAGCGGTCAGGTGCATTGAGGGAGGGGGCCATCAAGGCTCCTCCCAGCGCGATCAAAGCGTCGCTCAGGCCTTGACGGTCCTGGGATGTCTCAAAGGAGGTGCGAGCTCTCTTTAAGTACTCGTAGCGTTTGTCGTGATCGCCTCTTCGTTGCGCGGCTTCCGCGAGGTGCAGCAGAACTTGTCCACTGACTTCGGCGTCGTCCAGGGTCTTAAGCATCATTTCGAGGCGGTCGCGGACCTGTTGACCTGCCAGGGCGTCGGCCTGGGTCAGGTGTACGCGAGACAGTCCGATGAGGGCCTTGGCGACACCGGCGACATCCTGGATTTGCTGACTGTAGTCGAGGGCCAGGCTGTAGAGGTGGGTTGCTTCATCAAAACGCGATTGAATGGTCAAGAGGTGCGCGAAGCCCCGAAGGGATCGGCTGCGTTCTGAGCCGCGAGCGCTGTCGGTATCCACAACTCGGCGGTAGTGTTCTTCGGCGAGCCCGAATTCACCGAAGCGTCGGGCAAGCTCGGCCATGGCGAGGTTGGCTTCGGTCCACAGCTCACCGCGTTCACCGCGGCTCTCCAAAAGTCCGAGCAGCTCACGGTAGCGCTCTCTCGCACCGCGCTGGTCAAACCTGTTCATCGAGCGCTTTGCGGCGGCGCTGAGGGTATCTCGATAGCGCTCCATCTCACCGGCCTGACGCCAGTGGTCAGCAATTTCGACGAGAGGAACCTCAAGCTGACGTTCGCTGTAGAAGGTATGCTTGAGCTGGGCAGCGCTCTGATGCATTCCGCGCGTGGACCACTGCTCACGAAGTTCTTTGAGAAGCGCTTCACGCAGTAAGCTGTTCTCAAACTCTACGCAGATCAGGTTTTGATGCAGGCTCTGGCGTGCGATCGCCTCTTCACTGAGCGCACCGAGTTCGCGCTCCAGGTCCTCGAGTTCGATGGACTCGAAGTGTCCGAGAGCGGCTTTAAGGAGGTCGACGGGAACTCGCATGCCGAGGACGCTGAGCCACTCCAGCACACGGCGCAGTTGTGGTCTGTCGCGATGCTTATGAATCGCTTGCTCAACGCGAAGGGCCATCAACTCCATCAGGTCGGGGGGGAGTTCGATCTTTCTGGGGTTGCCACTTTTCAGGCTCCACCGCGAGCCCTGCCGTGCCAGATTATTCTCGTTTTGCAGGTAGCGAATGATCTGAATCGCATGCAGCGGGACTCCCTGGCTAAGCCAGCCCACGCGTTCCTTGAGTCGCGACTCCAGGGGAAGGATCGAGTCGAGGAAAACCGAGAGCGCCTTGCCCGAGAGGCGCCTCAGTCGCTGACGTGAGAAGCTCACACCGACATTGGCCCCGATGGTGCGCAGGTGGTCTTCGAGGTCCGGGTTGAGTGCGCGCTCTTCGGGCCGCATCGTCAGCATCACCATCACCGGACAAGCCTGGGTGCGCATGGTGACAGCAAAATACTCCAGAAACGCCAGGCTACCGCTATCGGCGTATTGGACATCCTCCAGCGCCAGCACGATCGGGCGGCGCTCGGCGAGGCGCAGTATGAGGCGTTCCAGTCGGGCGAAGAGCACTCCGGACTCGGCCTGGGCCAGGTCGGTGGCTTCCACCACCCGCGGCCTGAGAAAGTCGACAATGGCGCTGATCTCGCTGTCGGAAAACCCACCGAGTTGGCGAAGATCCTGGCGTACCGTGGTATCGACCTGCATGCGTTCGCTATGTGAGACGCCCCAGAGTCCGGCGAGCAACTCGCGCAGGCCTTCCATGGGGAGCGAGCGTCGACGAAAGGCGGCGGTGGAGTAATCGACAGCTTCTTCGTTCAGCGCGCTCATGACGGCATGGACAAGGTGAGTCTTGCCTACGCCGCCTTCGCCCTCCAGCAGGACCACCTGTCCTGCGCTCAGTTGTTGAACGCTACGCGCCAATCCTACGAGCTGATCGAACTCGCGATCTCGCCCGATCAAGGGAAGATCGAAGCGTGGACGCGAGTGCGCTCTGGCGTGGAAGGGAAAGCTGGGGCGAGCGGCTTCGGAGGGGGGAGCCCCCTGGCGAGCGATGCGCTTGATCTCGACGCGGGGGGCGCCGCGGGGCAAGGGGGGGGGCTCGGGGCGCGTTGCGGGCATTTCGATCAAGTGAGTCGCGTCGATCTCGTCCCCGGCCTTGTTTGAGGTGGTATCAGGCAGGGGTGTCAGGACGGTGTCATCGACCGGCGTGCTGGATTCTTCGGTGGTGCTGGAGTGTGGGAATGCGCGCTGAACCTCCTGGGGAACGATATGGGAGGCGGAGACCTCGGGCCGGCTTGCGCCGCCCTGGGGCGTCGGCTTGATACCCATGGCCTGCATGGCGTCGAGGAAGCCATCGAGAAGCGCGGCAGCATCGGGGTAGCGAGTCGTCGGGTCTTTTTCGCAGGCTTTTCGGATCAAAACGCCCATCGGCGTAGCTTCGAGTTCCGGGGAGAGTTCCGGGACGAGATCACGGATTTGCTTGTGAATAACATCCATGCGGTTGCGGCCGGTGACGGGCGGCAAGCCGGTGACCATCTCGTAGAGAAGCAAGCCCAGAGCATAGACATCGGTTGCCGGCGTGATCGGCTCAGCGCAGGCTTGCTCGGGGGCCATGTACAAGGGGGTGCCGAAGATGCGACCTGCGCGGGTTAGGGCTTCTTCGCCGTCGCCTTCGTCTTCAGAGTCTGCCAGGGTCATCTTGGCCACACCAAAGTCCAGAACCTTGACGTAGTCACGCTCGCCAAACATCTCGCAAAGGAAAATGTTTTCGGGTTTGAGGTCGCGGTGCACCAGCCCACGGCGGTGCGCTTCGGAGAGGCTCTTGAGCACCTGGATGTAGACGTGAGCGGCGCGTGCCCATCCCAGCCCGCCCTGCGACTGTATGATGTCGCCGAGGGCGTCTCCCTCGAGAAACTCCATGACCATGTAGGCGAGCCCGTCTTCGGTCTGGCCGTAATCATAGAGGGTAATGGTGTTGGGGTGTCGGAGCTGACTGACATGGAAGGCTTCGCGTCGGAAGCGCTCCACATTGATGGGATCTTTGGCGACCACGGGTGTCAGAAACTTCAGCGCGACGTCGCGTCCGATGTTCTCCTGAACGGCCCGGTAGACCGTGCCAAATCCGCCGGTCCCCAGCACTTCCAGGATGCGGAAGCGGCCCCCGATCAGGTCCCCCGCCTCAGGAAGAGTGGCGTCAATTGATGTCATAGATCTACTCCGGAGCGCTATATCTCGGCGCTGCCCGACTCAGAAGCGACACGACTGCGTTGTCGCTGCTCCGTGCCGCGCTTGATGCGACGCCGGCTGCGCTTTATCGCCCCCTCTCGTAGTCCTCATCGACGGGGGCAAAACCGCCATCTTCTACCCCTTTAGCTCTAGCATGTCCCGCGTTGCAGACGCAACCACGGCCCCTGCCGTTTGACGACGTCACCCGAGCGTAGATACATCATGGCGCAGGAGTTCGGATGGGTGGGTTGCCCGTCGTTTGGGCTCAAACGCATCGTTGGGTACCCGTGTTTTTGAAGGAGTCGCCTTTTGAAGATTTACAGCTGGAACGTCAACGGATTGCGTGCCTGTGTGCGCAAAGGTTTTTTGGACTGGCTCGATGGGAGTGAGGCCGACGTCGTCGGCCTGCAGGAGGTTCGCGCGCTTCCTGAGCAGCTCACCCGAGCTTCCCGTGAGCCGGAGGGTTGGCACACCTATTTTCATCCCGCAGAGCGTAAGGGGTACAGCGGAGTGGGGCTCTACAGTCGTAGGGCGCTCGATGGGATCGAGAACTCTGTCAACGTCGAGGCGTTTGATGTGGAGGGAAGGGTTCAGATCGCGCAGCTCGGTGCGTTGAAAGTGCTCAATGTTTACTTTCCCAACGGCAGCGGAAAGAACCGCGATTTGAGTCGCATTCCCTACAAGCTCGAGTTCTACGCGCACCTGCGCGAGATGCTTGCGGGAGCGCTGACCGACGGCGAGCGTGTTCTGGTGATGGGGGATTTTAACACGGCCCATCGCGCCATCGATCTGGCGCGTCCCAAATCCAACGAGGCGACCAGCGGTTTTCGGCCCGAGGAGCGGGAAGAGCTCGACCGCTGGCTTGACGCGGGTTGGGTCGATAGCTTCCGTGCGGTTCATGGCGACGTGGAGGAGCGTTATACGTGGTGGAGTCAACGCGGTGATGTACGTGCGCGCAACGTGGGCTGGCGCATTGACTACATTTACGCCTCACCGGCGGCGATGGAGTTCGTGGTCGATGCGCGTATTCACGACCAGGTTATGGGATCCGATCATTGTCCGATTAGCGTTACTCTGGACCGGGCTATTCTCGAGGGGTGAACGCCGCAGCACATACTCGTTCATCGCCCTACACCGGGGTTTGGAGTTGGGAACGTTTTAGGGGGGGACATCTCCACTAAGGCGAGTTGATGCGGTGGCTCTGGAGGCTGGATGAAGATCTTTTTGATTCGCGCTGCGATGCTCATCAGCGTCATCGTTTTGGGGGGCCTGAGCCTGGCGATCGTGCGCGCCGCCTCATTAAGCTCCTCCGCAGAGCCCGCTGAGCTTGATCGTCCGTCGCTTACCGATGAGCGCGTGATCGTAAAGCGCCTCGCTCACGCGTTGACCATCCCAACCCTGTCGCCGACCCCGAGTGAGCCTCAGTTGGAGCGTTTCGGAGAGCTTCATGCGGAGCTTGAGGCATGGTTTCCGCGGGTTCATGCGCGGGCAGAAAAGGAGGTTATCAACGGGGCCACGCTTCTGTTCACCATCAGGGGATCGGAGCCTGAACTTCCCGGGGTGGCGTTTCTGGCACATCAGGATGTGGTGCCTGTGGAGGAGGGGACCGAGCGTGAGTGGACGCATCCTCCCTTTTCGGGGGCGGTCGAAGACGGCTACATCTGGGGGCGCGGGGCGCTTGATAATAAACATAACGTGATGGCGTTGTTGGAGGCGTTGGAGCATCTGCTTGAGAGCGGAGAACTCCCCCAACACACCCTCTATCTGGTCTTCGGGCACGATGAAGAGGTTGGCGGAATGCACGGTGCCAGGGTGGTTGCAGAAGGGTTCAAGTCCGAAGGCGTCGAGCTGGCGGCTGTCTATGATGAGGGGCTTATCATTGCGGATGGCATTGTTCCCGGCATTGATGGAGCCATCGCGTTGGTGGGAATCACCGAGAAGGGCTACGTCACCCTGGAGGTCACAGCTTCATCGGATGGTGGACACGCCTCGATGCCCCCGAAGGAGCTTGCGGCAGTGAAGCTGTCGCGGGCGCTGGAGCGTCTTTATGAGAGTCCGATGCGAGCAGCGATCGACGGTCCCACCCGTCGGATGTTCGATGAAGCTGCTCCCCATATGGACTTCGGGATGCGCCTTGTGTTTGGAAACCTCTGGCTGACCGAACCTCTGGTGATCTCGCAGATGGCGAAGAGTCCATCAACGCATGCTGCGCTGCGAACGACGATCGCACCGACGATGTTGAGGGCCAGCCCGCGTGAAAATGTGTTACCGCAGCAGGCCACGGCCACACTCAACATCCGCATTCACCCCCGGGACTCTATTGCGTCGGTGATTGCGCACGTGAACGAGGTCGTCGACGACCCGACCATCTCCGTCACTCCGGTCAGCGACATGCGGGCCGAGCCGGGCCCTGTCGCATCGATGGAGAGCCAGGGATTTCTGGCGCTTCGCGACGCGATTCATGAGGTCTTTGGACCGATCCCGGTTGCCCCCAACATGCTGATCGCTGCGGCCGACGCGCGCCACTTTACGTCCCTGACGTCAAACGTGTTTCGCTTCCAGGCGGTCGCCCTGACCTCGAACGATCTCGAACGCATTCATGGGACTGACGAGCGTATCTCCACGGAGGCCTACCTCGACCTGGTACGCTTCTACGTGCAGCTTCTGCGAAAGTGGTGAGCCAGCCTGGGGTGGGGACGAAAAAAGGCCGGTGGGCACGTTATTGCGTCGTGGTATGATGCAGAAGCGGCGCCCAACAACCGCTGTTCACCGGGAGCCGGCGTTATCCCCCGGCCCCTTCGTTCCTTTGCCTGGAGGCTTTTGTCTATGCACATCATCAAGCTGGAGTCTGACGCCGCGGTGACCGCTGAGGCCATCAATGAGTCGGTTCGTGTCCTGGAGCAGGGGGGGCTGGTCTGTCTTCCTTGCAAAGGCACGTATCGCATTCTTGCCGACCTCAAGAATGAAGACGCGGTGATGCGCGTCTTTCAGTCGAAGCGACGCGTTCATAAAGCTCCCTGCCTGGTGTTCATCGATACGAGCAAACGCCTCCATGAAGTCGCCCGGGATGTGGACCCGGCGGCCAGTGCGTTGATGAAAGCGATCTGGCCGGGGGAGTTGACGCTGCTCTTTGAGGCCAGTGATGAGCTTCCGCGCGGAGTGGTCAAGCAGCTGACCAAAGCCAACGGTAAGATCGGCGTGCGGGTGCCGGAGTCGAACCTGGTGCGCCAGGTCGTCGAGCGCTTCGCGGGGCCCGTGCTCGTCTCCAGTGCGAATCGCGGAAACAAGTCCGGCGAGAGTTCCCCGGCGCAGGTGCGTAAGAACTTTGTGGGGCGTGTGGATTTGTTTGTGGACGCGGGGGATTTGCCCCAGGCTCCGGGCTCGACGGTGGTCGATATTACCGACGAGGAGGTGGTGATTGTTCGCCAGGGAACTGTGCCACGGGCACGCATTGAGGAGGTTATTGAGGCTCTCGATGAGGATCTGGACGAGTAATACCCCCTTGTGAGAAAGTTCCGCTGGCCTGCCCCCGCTTGCAGGCCGGACGCTTTTCTCAATGCACAATCTGGAGTCGTATCATGCGCAACATCCTGAACTTCTGGCGACGTGCCGCGCTTGTCCCGGTGGCCGCCCTCGCGATCGGTGTGGGCTGTGGTGAGCCCGACGAAGAGCCGCTCTACATCCCGGATGATCCGCAAGAGCTCTGTGAGATGGCCTGCGCCAATATCTATGAGACCTGCGAGATGAACCTCACCTACACGGATGGCGCGCGCATGGGGCAGAACGCGTGTGTGACGGCCTGTGTGGAGCAAGACTACTTCCAGGGGGAGGCGTTCTGTGCGGCGCAGGCCGCCTGCTCGACGGAAGCGATTGAGGCTTGTCTGCCCGAGAAGGCTCCGGTCGCGGATTGCTCATCGTTACCCGAGTGGAACGAGGAGCTCGCTGAGATGGAAGAGCAGGTGGTTCATATCGTGAACCAGCGTCGTGCCGAGGGGGCCGACTGTGGGACCGAGGGTGTCTTCGGGCCTGCGCCTCCGGTTATCGGAGAGGGCGTACTTCGTTGTGCGGCTCGTCTTCACAGCAAAGATATGGCCGAGCGCGACTACTTTGAGCACGTGAACCCCTTTACCGGGGAGACGCCCTTCGATCGGATCGATGCGGCGGGATATACCGGGGGAACCCCTCAGGGGGAGAATATCGCCGCCGGTCAGTCCACTGCTGAAGAAGTTATGGCGGGATGGATGGACAGCGATGGTCACTGTTCGAACATCATGAACCCCGGCTTCAATGAGCTGGGTGTGGGCGTCTTCCGCGACCGCAGCCTGAATAATCAGTATGGGATCTACTGGACGCAGAAGTTCGGTCGGCGTTGAGCGCGGTGGTGCTCCGTAGCGATTGAAAGACAAAGCCCCGGCGCACGCGTCGGGGCTTTGTTTTTGACCTGGCCGGTTGGGGGTTACCAGGTCGTCGTGTCGGAGGCCGAGTCTTTGATGGCTTGCATCTGCACCATCCGAGCATAAACGCCGCCTTGTTCGACAAGCTCGGAGGGAGAGCCCGCTTCGACCAGGTTGCCACGGTCGAGCACGACCATGTGATCAGCGCGAGCGACCGTTGAGAGACGGTGGGCAATGATCAGCGTGGTGCGTCCTTCCATCAGCCGATCGAGGGCCTCCTGGACCAGTGCTTCGCTCTCTACGTCCAGCGCGCTGGTGGCTTCATCGAGAATCAAGACGCGCGGGTCTTTGAGCAGCGCGCGGGCAATCGCCACACGCTGCTTCTGGCCGCCGCTAAGACGGACGCCGCGCTCCCCAACCACGGTGTCGAGGCCCTCGGGGAAGCCCTCGACGAAGTCGAGGGCGTTGGCCGCCTGGAGTGCGTCGCGCACCGCCTGCTCATCGGCATCGGGGCGCCCGTAGCGTACGTTGTCGCGTACTGTCCCCGAGAAAAGCACCGGCTCCTGGGCTACCATGCCGATGCCCGCGCGCAGCGCATCTTCTGGAAAGTCGTTGAGTGGGCTCCCGTCGACGCGAATTTCTCCCTCGTCGGGCTGGTAAAAGCCGGAGAGAAGGTTGGCGATGGTGCTCTTGCCCGCCCCGGAGGCGCCGACAATCGCGAGCTTTTGCCCCGGTCGTACTTCAAAATCGATGTTTTGTAGCACGGGTGAGTCAAGCCGCGTGGGGTAGGTGAAGGAGATGCGGTGGAAGTGGACATGCCCGCGGGTGATGATGGCGTCTTCCCTGACGTTCGCCGAGGTAACTCGCCCCCGGTTCATCGCGGCAGCGTCCAGGAGCCCGAAGACTCGTTCGCCGGCGCCCAGAGCACGCGCAAAGTCGGTCCACAGCCCGCTGAGCACACCGAGGGACACCGCAACGAAGAGAACGTAGAGAATGTAGGCCGTGAGTTCTCCGGCACTCATCGCGTTGGAGAGCACCAGGTGTCCGCCGACCCAGACGATCAGCGCGATGGTCGCGTAGGCCAGAAAGGTTACCCCCCCGCCAAAGATTCCTCCCAGCACCGCCCTGCTTTTCGCCAGGTCAAAACTTCGCTCAATCGCCTCGCTGTAGCGCGCTCGCTCGTTTGCGACTCGTCCGAAGCTCCGAACGGTCCGCACTCCGGCGATGCTCTCTTCCGCAATCGACGTTGAATCGGCAATCGCGTCTTGAACCTCGCGTGAGAGTCGCCGCACCCGGCGCCCGTAGACCATCGCTGCGCCCATGACCACCGGCAACACCACGAGCATCGCAAGCGAGAGGCGTACGTTGGTCACAAAGAGCAGTACCAACCCGCCCAGGGCCTGAACGCCGTAACGCAGCGCCATCGAAAGGTTGGTGGTCACGACACTCTGCAAAAGCTGGGTATCGCTGGCCAGACGGCTGGTCAGTTCGCCGGTGCGCGTGCGGTCGAAGAACGCCATCTCCCGGCCGATGATCGCCTCGTAGAGTGAGGTTCGCAGGTCGGCCACGACCCGGTCGCCGACGACGGTGAAGAGGTAATAGCGCAGGCTGAAAAAGATCGCCTGAATGAGGAAGAGCCCCAGTAGGGCTGCGCCCACAGTGCTCAGATCGTAGCTCGCGCCGTCCGAGAGCACTTCGTCGACCACGACACGGCCGACCTGGGGGTAGGCCAGCGTGATTCCTGAGCCGATCACCAGAGCCAGTGTCGCAAGAGCGAGCGGTCGCCAGTGCGGTTTGGCCAGCCCGACGAATCGTCGCCAGGTAACTGTCGCGCCCTCAGGGGCCGCAACATCTCTGCCGGTGGGAGAGGAATGGAGTGGCGAGCGGGGCGACGCGGCAGGGTCAGTAGATGATGACATAGAGGGGGCCTACGACGTGATGAAACGATGTGTGAAGCGTTGTAAGTGCTTGTCTTTGTTGGTTTTTTGGGTTCTTGGGCTGTGTTAGCTTGCCGAGTCCTCAAGCGAACCGTTCTGGCTTGCTCTGAGGGGAATGCTGGCAACACCGTTGCATTGCGACGTCCTGGCGAGTCCAGCCGACGAGGAGTACCATGGACATCAGACACGACAAAGTAAGGGGGTTGACGCTGTTGACCCTGTGGGTCGCCACCCTGGCATTGAGCGCCTGCGAGGGCCAACTCAACGTGGAGGGGCATCCCAACACGACTTCCGTCTCCGGGGACGATTGGGAGGATGGGCCCGACGATGGCTACGTACCGAAAGACCCTTCGAACCCCTTTGAGCCCGGTCAGCCTGGAAACCCCTTTGATCCGTCGGATCCTTCGGACCCGGACAGCCCCGGCGATCCCTCCGATCCGGAGGATCCCCATCCCGGCAACACACCGGATGGGGAAGACCCCTGTCGCTCCCACGCGCAGTTCTTTGAGCGCGAGGTGTTCACCGAGGTGATTGAGCGGCAGTGCCAGTCGTGCCATGGAGAGAACGGCTTTGGAGCGGTCAACAGCGACTTTGAAATCGCCAACCAGCGGCTCTACTCCGAAGACTACCTCGCGCGAAACTACGATGAGATCTCCGGCTTTGCCCGGGATCGCCTTGCAGAGTTTGACGACCAGTCCCTCTTGCTGCTGAAGGCCACCGGCCAGGTGATTCACGGCGGCGGGGAAGTCTTCGCTCCCGATAGCTGGCAGGCTGAGAACCTGCGCGAATTTGGGACGCGCATCGATACTCCCGATCCCTGCCCGGGAGGAGTTGAACTCGATGAAGAAGGTTTCTTCGAGGGCGTCACCTTCATGAACGACCTCGACTGGCTCAGTCGCATGACGATGACTCTGGCCAGCCGGGTGCCGACTGCGTCAGAGATTGCACTGGTGCAGGCCGAGGGCGAAGCGGGCGTCGAGCAGGTGCTGGAGACCCTGTATGAGGAGCAGGCCTTCTACGATCGCCTTGAGGAAGGGCTCGCGGACATCTTCTTGACCGACTACTTCATCAACGGCAACCCGCCCGACAACGTGCTCAACTCCAACCACTACCCTCGTCGACGCTGGTGGGCGGAGATGGGGCTGAGTGTGGAAGAGCGCAACGAGCTTGCGCTGCTTGGAAGGCACGGTTTGGGACGCGAGCCCCTGGCGCTCTTCTCGCACATTGTGAAAAACGATCTGCCGGTCAGCGAGTTTGTTACCGCCGACTACGTGATGGTCAACCCATATTCAGCGAAGTCCTACGGGGTTGAGAATCAGGTCAGCTTTGAGGATCCCACCAACAAACTCGAATTTAAACCGGCGCAGCTCTCTGCGGTCTCGGGCATGCAGGGGGAGTATCCGCACGCCGGTGCTCTGACCTCCTACATGATGACCGGGCGCTATCCCTCGACGAACACCAACCTCAACCGCAAGCGCTCGGCGTTCTTCTACCTGCTCTTTTTAGGGGTGGACATCAACAACCTGACCACCGAAGCGTCGGACCCGACGGCCGTGGCAGATATTGAAAACCCCACGCGCAACGCTGCGGATTGCGCGGTGTGTCACGTGCCGATGGATCCGGTCGCGCAGCTTTACCGGACCTACAACAATTACGGGCACTACCTGCCCATCCGCGACGATCGCTTCGACGGGATGTTCCCGGCCGGGTTTAACGGCGAGGAGATCGCTCAGGAAGATGTCTGGCAGGGTCTGCGCTGGTTGGGGCAGCGTGTGGCGCAAGACCCACGTTTCTTCCAGACGATGGTGAGTCACCTCTATCGCGTTGTCGTGCGGCGACCTGTGCTCATCAAGCCCGTCGATCCGAGCGCCCCCAACTACGACGCTCGCCTCCGCGCCTTCAGGGTTCAGAATGCGTTTATTCAGCGGTTGGCGGTGCAGATGAGAGCGGGCGGAGAGAGCGCCAGGGTGGCCATTCGTGAGTTGGTTTTCAGCCCGTACTTCCGGGCCGAGGACATCGATCCGCAGACATTGACGCCGGAGCGAGAGGTGGAGTTGGAAGAATTTGGCGGCCCACGCCTTCTTCACCCCGAGGCGATGTCTCGACGCATCACCTCGGTCTTTGGTCGCCAGTGGATGTGGGGCCCCTTTGAGGCCTTTGCTCCCCACCTGTACCGCTACCTCTACGGAGGCATTAACTTCGACAACCTCACCCAGCGGCTCGACACGCCCAGTGGCGTTATGGGGGCGGTCTCGATGGTCATGGCCAACGAGTTGGCCTGCCAGAATGTGCCGCATGACTTTGAAGAGCCGACAAACCAGCGATTGCTCTTCCCCCATGTCGAGCTCGACGATGTGCCTGGCAATGCGCAGGCCGAGGCTCGCATTCGCGAGAATATCCAGCACCTTCACCTGCGCATCCTCGGTGAAGATCTGCCGGCAAACCATGTCGAGATCGACCGTACCTTCGACCTCTTCGTCGATCTCATCGAAGACGGGCAGGCCGGTCTGGCCGCCCGGGACTCAGACTACCCGGAGCGACTTGAAGATTACTGCCGCGGAGACTCCCTGGAGCGCGATCCCACCTATGCGGTGCGCGCCTGGGCCGGTGTGATCAGCTACCTCGTGTCCTCGTTTGAGTTCCTTTACCTCTAAGGAGGTTTCTATGAACCGTCGTGACTTCATCAAACTCGCCGGCATGGCCGGTATGACCGTTGTGTCTCCGATAGCGCTGACGCGTAGCGCGCGCGCTGAAGAGATGAACTACCCGGGCCCCTATTACGTGATGATCAACGCCATCGGGGGCTGGGATACCACCTACCTTTGCGATCCGAAGGGGGTGAACAACATCAACCAGGCCTACGGTCAGGGAGATATCGGCTCGATCGCCTCCAGTCCCATCACGTACGCGCCGGTGGGGAACAATCAGTACTTTTTTGAGAAGTACGCCAGTGAGCTGCTCGTACTCAACGGGGTGGATATGGCCACGACCAGCCATGCCACCGGGGAGCGCTACGCCTGGACGGGGAGCCTGGAGAATCCCGAGTACCCGACCTTTGCGGCGTTGGCGGCGGCAGCCTATGCGCCGACCTTGCCCCTCTCGTATCTGAGTTACGGAGGGCATGACGCCACCGGCGCACTTCTGCCACTTACCCGTGTGAGTAATGTGAGCCACCTGAGGGGGCTGGCCGATCCCGATCATAAGGAGGGTCACGCGAGCAAACCCTATCATGCGCCTCGGGCCGCCGAGATGATTCGGGATGCAGTCGATGCGCGTCACACGGCACGGCAGAACGCAAGCCACCTGCCGACGGAGCAAACTGCGCGTAGTGCGTTGTTCACTGCTCGGATGGGCGCGCGTGAGCTGCGCTGGGTGCGTGAGCACCTGCCCACCGATCTTCCTCGCGATAACGACATGAAGGCTCAGGCCCTTGTGGCGTTGGCCGCTTTTAAAGCCGGGCTCTCGGTCAGTGTAAACCTTGTTCTAAACGGGTTTGACAGCCACGCGCAGAACGACAGCGAGCAGCTTCCGAAGTTGCAGTTGGTGCTCGACGCGGTGGACTTCCTGCTGGAAGAAGCTGAGGGGATGGGCCTGCGCGATAAGATCGTCGTGGTCATGGCCTCGGACTTCGGGCGTACCCCGACCTACAACCCGGACCGGGGAAAAGACCACTGGGCGATCGGTTCGGTGATGGCGCTCGGTACCGGCATTCGTGGCAATCGGGTTATCGGCGCGACCGACGAGGAGCAGCGCCCCTTCAACGTCAATCCAACCACTCTGGCGTTGGAGTATGAGGGGATTCGTCTGCGGCCGGAGCACATTCACCGTGCTCTGCGGCGTCACGCCGGTATCGCAGATAACCCGATCGCTCAGCGTTTCGCGTTGAAGGAAGAGGATCTGGATATTTTCAGTTAAGCGCGGGTGAACCATCGCGATGAGCACCGAGGCGACCTTCCACCGGGAGGTCGCCTCGTGCGTTTCGGGCTGGAGTGTGGGACACGTCAGCCTGGCCAGAAGCTCTTTCTTCGCGCTAACGAAGGTCGCAGAAGTGATGCGGCGTAGTGCAAGGCCCCTTCGAACATGGAGTTGAGGATCATGGACACCCTGAAGACGACGACCGACGTAACGTCACTTGCCGATCTGGCACGCTCCTATGCGCGCACCGCGATGGCCGCTACGGCAGGCCACGATATGGCGCACCTGGAGCGGGTGCATCGCGTTGCCATGATGCTGTGGGAGCACGAGGGCGGAGATCGCGAGGTGATCGAGGTCGCTGCCTGGTTGCACGATCTGGTGAATCTGCCCAAAGATCATCCGAAGCGCCGCGAGGCCTCGACCCTCTCGGCACAAGCAGCGCTGGAGTGGATCGGTGGGCGAATGAGTGAGGGACAGCGCGGCCTGGTCTTTGAGGCGATCCAGCGCCACTCCTTCTCAGCCGGGTTTGTACCGGAGTCGCTGGAGGCGAAGATCGTCTGTGACGCCGATCGTCTTGATGCGCTCGGCGCCGTCGGGTTGATGCGCACTCTGGAGACGGGCGGGGCGCTGGGACGCGCGTCATTTCACGGTGATGACCCATTTTGCACCACGCGCGCGCCGGATGATGGTGTCTTCACCCTCGACCACGTCTTTGCCAAGCTCTTTAAGTTGCCGGAGATGCTTCATACCGACGCCGCACGTCGCGTTGCAGAGCAGCGCATCGCTGTTATGGAAGACTTCCTCGCTGCACTCGGCGATGAATTGGGCCGTCCGTACCGGGGCTGAGGGTTAGACGCCGAAGATCGCACCGGCGATCCGGTAGGTTTGCAGGTAGGCCTCTACCGTGGGCTCAATGGGGCGAGCGTAGCCACCGCCCAGGGTCATCGCGACTGGGATGCTCCGGTGGTGGGCCTGGGATAGGACCATGCGATCGCGTTCGGCCAGTCCCTTCAGGGTGAGGTTCATGCGTCCCAGGCTGTCCTCCGCCAGGGGGTCGACGCCGGCCTGGAAGAGGATAAGTTCGGGTCTGTGACGCCACACGGATTCCAGCGCTTCTTCCAGCGCGCCCAGGTAGGTTTCGTCGTCACACCCATCCGCAAGCCCCACATCAAGGTCGCTCGGGGGTTTGCGAAAAGGGTAATTCCTTTCGCCGTGTATGCTCAGAGTGAAGACGGCGGGAGCATCTTTGAGGATGGTCGCGCTGCCATCGCCCTGGTGGACATCGAGGTCGACGATCGCGACACGTCGGACGTTTCCGGCGGCAATGAGTGCGAGTGCAGCGATGGCCAGGTCGTTAAATACACAAAAACCGCCGCCCTGATCGCGGTGCGCATGGTGGGTTCCGCCGGCAAGATTGCCGCTGATGCCGATATCGAGGGCGCTTAGCGCAGCCATGAGAGTTCCTCCCATGGAGGTACGAACGCGCTCTACAAAAGCCTCGCTCCAGGGCAGGCCGATGCGTCGTATCGCCCGGCGCTCCATGGTCCCCGATAGAAACGCCTCGACGTAGGCGGCCTCATGCGAAGTGAGAAGCTGCGCGGTTTCAATGGCGGGCGACGCCACCAACTGCCTGGCATGTGCTACCCCTTCTTCAAGGAGGGAACGGTGGAGCATCCCGTACTTGGCCATCGGGAAGCGGTGTCCGGGAGGCAGCGGGACCTGCACATGGTCGTTGTAGTAGATCTTCAAAGGGTACTCAGACCGGGTCGGCTTCGGTGACAAGGGGGAGGCTGGCGCTGGCCTCGGAGCGCCGGCGCTCCGAGCGGCCGCTACCCACGATCCAACCTCGGGCGGCCGGCAGGGCCAGGATCAGAAAGAGGAGCGCGAGCCCCCCGGCAACGCCCTGTACGCTTGCGGGCTGGCCGTCGGCAAGTACGACTGCGACAAGAGCCCAGGTAAAGACCAGCGCCACGGCGGGCTCGTCGAGACCGACTCTCAGCGCCACGCCGATGACCGCCGCCGCCAGGAGCATGATGACCGCCCAGGTTGCCGCGCTCAAGCCCCATCCCTCCCACCCGGCGATCACCAGGACGCTGGAGGCGTTGAGTACCGTGGCCAATGTCAGCCAGCCGCAGTACGTGCCCAGGGGCCAGCGAATCATGCGAGCCAGTGACCAGCTTTCGCGAAGCTCCGGGGCGGGGCGTCCCTCCCGGGTGGCAAACGCTCGGTAGAGCCACAGTGCGCTGGCCAGTTGCCCGACGATCACCACGAGCGCCCAGCCAAAGAGGAGACTTTGCCAGACGAGCAACCAGGCGGCATTGAAGAGCATGTTGATGATGAGCGGTTGGCGAGCGTTTGCGTAGCGTTCACGATGCGCAAAGCGCGGCAGGATCTGAGCGACTGCCAGCGCAAGAATGCCCGCATAGATGATTCCCCACACCGCAAACGCGTAACTCGCCGGAATGATCAGCACATCTTCAAAGAAGCGGTCGGAGATGGCTCCCACGGATCGGCCGGGGGCGGCAGCCAGTTGAGGAAGGCCAATGGCAAGGGGAGGGACGACAAGCGCGAGTACTTTCAGCACGATCGAGCGCATACGACATCTCGTGTGGGAAGTAGGGGCGTGAGCTCAACCTAAGTAAAAGCACGAGATCGCGAGGGAGAAGCATCCCGCTTGCGATGGGAGGCGCGTCTGACGCAGACTTCGGCCGTCCTGATCTTGTTGACTTCCTTAATTGGCCGCATGGTTTGCGGCCCGAACTCTGGAGTGGCGATGCGAAGGGATACTCTGGTTCGAACTGTGATGGCGTTCGGCGCGGTCGGCGCCTTTTTTTTGCTGAACCCGCTGGCGCTTGGCTGTGGGGATGAGCGTGTCGAGGGCTACACCTTCGGCGCCGATGATATGGCAGCGGTCGTGGTGGGGGAGTGGTCCGGGGAGGTGACGTATGACGCGGAGGCGGTAGCGTTTACCCTGGTGATCGAAGCGTCGCCGGTCGGCGCGCAGCAGACGGGCAGCCTTCGTCAGCACCTCTGTGGGAATCGCACGCTGATCGCGTCGGCGGATGCCTGCATTGCCACCAGTCAGTTCGACGTCGTCGGTGAGGTTCAGGTGGCGGGGCAGGAGGCGCGTCAGGTGGAGGGGAGCCTTGTCGCCTATGGGCAGGATCTGAACGAGGGAGAGCTCACCCTTTACGGAGCTGGGGAGGTCTGGGTGGTGCAGATGATCGATGCTGCGCTGGCGGATGCCGGGGAGGTGCGGGATCAGGACGATCGCGCGCTGCTCGGGAGGTTTTTCCTGAGCAGCAGCGCGATGAGCGACTGAGGGCTCACGTGGCCTGAGCCGACGTGTTGGCCGGCGTGTTTGTGGGAGGGGCAGGCGCGGGAGCGAAAATGGCCTCACGGTGGGTCGATTCGGGGAGCCAGGTGTTTAACTGGCCCGTCCACCACAGGGTGATCACGATCGTGGCAGCCGCCCCCAGAAGGTAGCGGGGCCAGCGGCTTTTACGCTCAGCGAAAGGATCGTGTAATTCACGGGAGGCCCCTTCGGGGAGTGCCGCGATTCCGGTTAACGAACGACCAAGTGGGACATTGACCCGGGCCATGGCGTTGATGGCCCAGCCATTGGCGTCGAGTAAGGGGCCGAGATTGCGGGTGCGCAGCTTCAGCCAGGCGATCAGCATAGAGGGGCCGCTGATAAGCAGGATAAGACCAAGAATCCCCAGGGGCATCCACATGCCCAGGCCGAGAAACGCGCCCAGAAAGAGGCTTAGCGCGGCGGTAAGTCCGCCGACCCCGACGCCGATAGCAGCCAGCGTGCCGAGATCCATCTTCGGTGGGGAAGGCTGGTCGGTGCCCGTGACAGCCCCGGAGCCGGTCGGCTCCGCCGGACGTGTTGAGGTTGCCTCGTCGACTTTTGCGACGCTTGCTTCGACCTTTTTCGTGCTCTTTGCCTCGGCGGCCCGCGCACGCCTGGCGAGCTGGTCTTCGAGTAAGCGCAGCGCCTTTTTGTACGGACTCCAGAAGGCCTGGCGTACGCTGATCGGGTTGTCGACGATGCGCGTCACCGTGGCGTCCCAGTCTTTGCCATGACGATCGTAGAAGACACCATTTCGGCCGACCATCAGGTTGTCGACGTCGCCGTCGGTGACCGCCGCGGCAATAGACATCGTCTCACCGCGGGCGTTCTTGAGGTCGCAATAGAGCAAGTAGGCGTTGGAGTGGCCCGCCAGCTTGATATGGCGATCGGCGTTGGAGACGTGCACGCACAGGTCGCAGGCGCGCCGGTCGATGTAGAGGGTGCCGACTTGAAAGATCGCCGGCCCCTGGCGTCGGTAGAAGGTCTGGAAGGCCACGAAGTTGTTGGCCAGATCAAGGAGATTGGCGTTGAAGCGAAGCAGCTTCTCGACGCGCGCGATCGCGCTGGCCTGAGGGGCACGGGCCTCGTCGGCATCGAGCAAGGCTTCGAGTCTCGCCCGACCATCGCTCTCGGCAATCTCACGCAGCCGTTCCTCGCTTAGCCGGGTGAGTTGCGTCGCGGGCTCGGCGGCCATCCAGTCACGCATCGGGGAGAGTTTGGTTTTAAGCTCGGACCATGCCTCGTCGCTCAACGTGTCCGAGTCGCCCGAGAAGGGCTCGACGGCCAGCTGGCGAAACGCGTGCACGGCATCGGTCCAGGCGGGGTTGATGCCTTCGACCAGGGGAAGGGGACGGCCGGGCTCGACGCGTGCCAGGGGAAAGTCCACCAGCGCGTCAGCGCCGGCGCTTAGCGCTTCACGCGTGGCCTCCAGGTAGGCTTCCTGCGAGCGGTTCACAACGGCTGCCGCGCGTTCATCGTAGGCCGCAAGCCTGGCTCGGGCGAAGTAGTCGTCGATCTTCTCGCGCACCGACTCCACGGCGCGGTAGGCCCCGGGCGTTGCATCGCCGAGCGGGAGAATGGCTTCGGACTGACCTTTCTCAATCCAGTTGAGGCGTTCGGTGAGGCTCTTAAAGAAGGCTTCGACGCATGTGCGATTGACACCGGGCTCGTTGCTGCGGTCAACCGGAGCGTCGGGGGTGCATCGTACGATATCGGCGATGAGCGCTTGAAGATCCGGGTCGGATGATGACTTCGGCGGGACGATGCCGTCGCCGTTGGCGGCCTGCTGATCGAAGCGCGCGATGGCATCGATCGCCTCCTGCAGGGAGATCTCGTTGGCGTCGCCTTTGCCCAGGCTGTCCAGGAGCTCGCGAGCTGTCTTCTCCAGCAGCGCGCCCTCCTCGTTGGAGGTTGCGATCGCGCTCAGGGGCAGCACATCGCTACGACGGGCGAGTTCTTCGACATCGCTGAGAACCTCTCCCATCCACTGCGTTGCAGCAATCAGCTCGGAGGCGCGAATACGGCGGTCTTGATCGGCGTCGAGGAACTCAAGGGTGCGGCGATCACATTCAACGCCGTGTGTCGGGCAGGCCAGTGCCACCCATAATTTTTGATCAAGCTCCCCCAGGCGAACGAGCTCTTCGCCACGGGTCAGATGGACTTGATCGACAGCACCACTCCGAAAGAACTTCCATGGAAACGTTTGCATAGAGCTACCTCGAAGCCAGTCATCTCCACATCCCCCTCGCCGCACGCTCGCACAAGGGCACAGGCCAGCTGAGCAGCGGGAGGACCATCGTGATCACCGTGTCGCGATTCGCCACCCCGATGGGGTGATGCACGTCATGCGTCAGCGCACAGCGCCGGGTGAAGGACGTCGACGCACGGCGCAGCTCGTCGCGGGGCACGCGCGCGGCCGGTTTGGAGACCGGCGGCCGCGCTTAGCTTTGAAAGGATGAAGGTAGATGCCCCCACCGGGATTCGAACCCGGACTGGACGGATTTTAAGTCCGCTGCCTCTACCGGTTGGGCTACGGGGGCGGCGACAGGCCAACACAAGGGCACTGTTGCAATCGAGGCAGGATGTAGCATTGAGCCCGGAGCGGCGCAAGGCGGGCCGCCTCACCGGGATGAAGGGGGTCAATTATGACGGAACAATCCAGGAAGATGGTAGCGAGGCCGCCAACGGGCATCGATGAGCTGGGGCAGAACTTCTCGCGTCTGGTGCGGCTGGGCTGGGGCACAGTGCTGGTGCCCTGGCTGGCGATCGCAGCGATCGACTTCATCTTCGTTGCGGCAAGTGCGGCGTTGATCTGGGGGCAAGAGGGAAGCGATCCCTTGCCAGCCGGAGGTCCTCAGGCGGTGATCCTGCAAAGCATCAGCGCGGTGGAGATCGCGGTCGTGCTTACCCTGCGTGTGTTGCTTTTCCGAGCCCTGCGCGATCTCGCGATGCTGGGGCCCTCCTCGGTGATGTCCTTGCGCGAGGTGGTGCGCGGGATGCTCTCGCGAGTGGGGCCGACGTTTCTGGTGAATATCCTGGTGGGAGCGATCGTGTCGATCGGGCTTGCGCTCTGTGTACTGCCCGGTTTGGTGGCGCTCTATTTCCTGGCTTTTGCCCCCTACCTGGTGGCGGTGGGGCAGTCCGGTGTGCTTGATGCGTTGACGCGATCGGCGACGATGGCCAGGCGGCATGTCGCGCTCCTACTCACCGGTTTTGCGGTCGCGGCGGTCTTTGCCGGGATGATGGGCTGCTCGCTCGGGGCGAGTGCGGCGGTGATCCAGGGATCGGCAGGGGTTGCCGGCGGATTGCTGGTAGGCTGGGTGCTCAACACCGTGCTGGGTTACCTGGCATGGTTGTGGTGGGGAGCGGTCTACATCACCGCGGAACAGCGCGACCAGGCCTGGCGCATTCGAAAAAGCGCGGTCTCCGGGAGCGAGCCGCTTGCGGAGGGGAAAAACGAGGGCAGCGCTGACGATGAGCCGCTACCCGGGGTCACGAAGGACGAGCGCTGAGGCATGACGCCCCTGGCGGCGTATCATCTCTTCAGTCGTTGGGAATGGCCGCCGGAGCCGCATCCGCAGGGGAGGGCGTGGGCGCTCTGTAGTAGACGGTAATGACATGGCGACCCGGTGTCATCGCAAGGATGCGCTCATCACCGGGGCCGCTGTTGGCAAGTCGGCTGATGGCGACCTCTTGATCATCGACGAGGACCCGACGGATCGGGCGTCCTTCAAATTCGCGCGGGAACGCCACGCTGGCGATGGCTCCCTCCGGGGCGCTACCCAGCCGCGCGCCAAGCACGTTGACCGAGATCGTAAGTCGCTGCTCTGCGCTCGACCACTGACTGGTCAGCACGGACTGACGACGGGCGATCAGAAAGTCGACAAGGTCGCCGACGGTGGTGACCCAGTGCTGGTGATCGCGAGCCAGGGCGTGAAGTTGACGAAAGCCCAGAAGGATGCCGGCGGCAGGCTCGCGTGCCATCGCGTCGGCGGGCACGCTGACCGTCAGGGGTTGATGAAAGTAGGTCTCGCTGTTGACGAGCATCCGCTGCAAGCGCGCCGGGTCGATATTCGCCCCGCTGAGAACGAAGGGGGCTTCGAGAACCGGCAGTGGAAGCCCTCGGGTGTCAAGCGGGTAGTAGGGCATCGCGCTGCCAAAGAGGTAGCCAAAATGTTCGGCGCTGGTCGGTCCGAAGCTCGTGTCGACACGAAGCCCTGCCGCCGAGATGCGTCGGAAGGTGGAGTCCCAGTCATTCTCCCAGAGCGAGGCTTCGGTTCGCATCAGGCGGACCGGTTGCAGGTCGCCCAGGTTGGCCTGCAGCCTGACGCGTTGTTCGGCCAGGGGGAGTTCGCTCGCCCAGGGTTGCAGGGCACCTACGCCGCGGCTCTCCGTGAGCGCGGCACGCTCCTGGCCCAGCACCCATAAGAGGCCAACTTCGGCGCCCACCTGGTCGGCCAGCGCTGCCTGGGAGGCGGTGAAGCGATCCGCGGCCGTAAAGATCGTTGCATAGCCCTCATTCTTTCTCGCCCAATCAGCATAGCCCAGCGCCGCACGCGGCGACTCGGCGCTGGGGTGGGCGTTCGCCACCGCGCCCATATGGTGCCCGGGGAAGGGCCACAGGCGTGGCATCGGGCGATGCTCCGAGAAACGATCGAAGAGCGCACGCTTGAGTAGGTCTGCGTAGGGTACATGAGAGCTGAGCAGACGCTCGTGGGCCACACGACCCTCGCTCGGCTGCCAGCGCGGACTTCCGGGCGGGCCAAACTCCATCTGACGCGTGGGCTTGCCCTGATGCAATGCCGTCAACGAGCAGGCATAGTCGAAGAGCAAAGTGAAGACCTGTCCTTCTCCCAGGGGTTGCACGAGCAGGCCGGGCTGCTCTTCGACTTCGAGGATGACCGGGCCGGCCGGTCGCGGCAGCATGGGCGCGGAAGGCAGGAGCGGACCGGAGAGGGGGGCGTCGACCAGGTGCTCTCGGATGGGGCCATGTGCCCCGAGCCCATCGACCGAGGTGACGCGTCGGGCCTGGCCGACGTTTCCGGTCGTGGAGACGCCGGTGATCGTCTCCCAGCCCTCGCGCGGCAACTCCACGACGAGTTGACCGCCTTGTCGGGCGAAGTCTTCCAGTGCGCCAAGCGCGGCGCGAGGTAATCCCAGGGCGACACGCTCGGGGACAATCACCACGCTACGTCCTGCCAGAATTTGCGGGGAGAGGTTGTCGCTCTGGGCGGTGGCGAAGGCACCGTAGTGGTGCCAGAGGGCGTTAAACCACCCGTAGCTGCAATCCAGCGCTCGAAGCTCCGCGGCCTGAGCGGCCGGCGTCGCCGGGAGGAGCAACAGGACATCACCCTCGGTGCGATCGGGAGGCCGCGAACCGTTGGCCTGAAGCGACTCGGTGCGCTGCACGCTCGGCTCCTGAAGGCTTCCCCAGAGCAGCGCCAGAAGTCCCAGTACGATCAACGCGCCGAGATCCCAGGTCAGCGCTCCCAGTATTGTGCGTTGTCGCGCCATAGGCCTGTCAGTCGTAGTAAAACTCAAAGGTGTTGAAGCCCTGGGAGAGCGGCACCTGCCGCAACTCCAGCCCGATAAGCGAGGTCTCCAGGGTTTCGACCTCACTCGACATCAGCTCGCCACCGACCCTGCGCGTTCCGCTGCGCGCGCCGATAAACTCGTGTTCGCCGACGCGTGTCGGAACCACCACACTCATGTTGCGCTCTTTGGCTTCGACGCTCAGGCGCATGATCGTGCCGTGGCGCGGGCGATCGTCAGACTGCCGGGTGTGCGCGGGGAGTTCTGTGTCTTCGATGATGCGGCTGCGGATCGAACCGGCGCGACGCGAACGTTGAAAGGCGTCCAGGCGGAGTGCGTTCATAACGAGGTGTCCGTGGGCCTCGATGGATTCGAACTTGGCCAGCCACGCCTCAAAGTCGTCGACGTTGGGGTAGTCCGCGAAGGCAGCCGGATCGGTCAGAACGCTGATGACCTGGTGATGGCCCGCCGCGCTCGCTTCGAGCAACGCATCGAACTCGGGGCCTTCGAGGCGGTCGGGAGGAAATACCACCGGAAGTTCACGAAGCCCCAGCGGGACGCCCTCGTCACTCAGGGCCAGAAAAGGAAGGCCGCTTCCAAAGGCGTAGCCGCTCTGGCCTGGTACCGCATAGCTCGCGTCGATGCGGATGTTGGCGCTGGCCAGCGCCGCCAGCGGTGCGCTCCAGTCCTCGGACCACGTCCCTTCGATGGAGCGGGCGGTGCGCACGTAATTGACGGGGAGTACCTTGCGGAGCTGATCGAGCTGAGCCTCGATGGAAACGGGCCGCTCAAAGGGTTGAAAGGCTCCAAAGCCATCCGGCGCATAGCTCGCGGTGGTGGGGTGAGGGAAGCGCCAGAGCAGGCCAACTTCTCCGCCGCGTGCGTGGATGGCTTCTGCACCTTCCTTACTCAGCCCGGCATCGACGGTGGTCAGCAGGGTGCTGCTGGCCCGTCGGCTGTTCTCGTATTCCAGCTTCCAGGCGCCACCGTCACCCAGGCGGGCGTCTTCGTGCAGGAAGACCACCGCTCCCTGAGCATCGCCGGGAAAGGCCCAGAACGCCGGGACCGGAGCAAAACGCGTGATCACGCCGTAGGCGATGTAGCGCTCGAGAAGATCGGCGTAGGGGACCTCACTGCCGAGGAGTTTGGCGTCGGCCACCAGGTCGGCGGTTGTTGGCGAGCGCTGCACCCCGGATGACCGCACCCGGTACTCCTCGTCGGGGCGACCTTGCTGCAATGAGACGAGGTGCTCACCGAAGTCGAAGTCGACGGTGATCACGTGACCGCGGCCGACCGGCAGGGCGTAGATGACCGGGGCTCCGTCGATCGACAGCAAGGTCTCGGCGCCCTCACGTGGCGAAGTTGAGCCGATAAAGTCGGTGGCGACCGGACTCTGACGAAGTTGGGTGAGGTAGGGCTCGTCGAGCCCTTCGGCATGCGTGATGCGCTGGCCGCGTCGAACGCCGGCGCGGCCATTGGCCGAGAACATCTCGCGAAGCTGCCCGCCGGGTCGCTCTACCACAACGAGATTGCCCTCACGTGCGCGCCGACGAACGACGTCGAGCGTACTCGGCGGAAGATCGCTGGAGACGCTCGACGTCAGGATAATCACGCGCGCTTCATCGAGCATGCTTGCAGCCAGCGTCTGCGGGGTGGCGATGGCAACCGGGCCGAACTCTTGCTCGACGAGGTTGATCCAGGCGGCGCTGAAGTCACGCTGGCTAAACGCCGGGCCGCTTTGACGGATGGCATCATAGTCCAGTACCACCAGCACATCAGCGCGGGCCTCACGCGTGAGTTCCACCCCTTCGCCCGGGAGCAATTCAGCGTCGACCGCCATCGGGTTGCGTTGGAGCAGGACGACCGCCGCGATCAGGGCGACGAGGCTCCACAACGCGAGCCGATAGGGCAAGACGTTGACTTGTTTTCGACGTAAACTGACGACCATAACGACGTGTCGCGAAAGAGAAAGGCGTCGATGCACAGGGCCCGGAAGGCCGGCGAGCCAACCGACTCGGAAGGCGGCGGCATTCCCGCACGTCATACACTGATTTGTCAGGATGATTAAGTCGCGTGTCGTTCGCTGCGCGCATTTGACGGTAGATTCAGGAGAAAGATGGCAGATATCATCGTGGCAGCCGAGCGGGAGGGCACTCTGGAGGTCGGTCGCAGTCGCCTGGGGCAGACGAGGGCGGCGGTGGGACGCGCGGCGCTCTCTTTTCCGCTGGTGATGGGGGGGCTGGCGCTGATCCTTTTGCCGGACTATCTGGGCCGCTATCGGGAGGCCGAGCCGGTGCCCGGACTCTACTGGGTGGCGCTTGCGATCATGGCGCTACTTTTCGCGGTGATCGTGGGTTCGGTGAGCGCACTTCGTCGTGAGTGGTGGATCTTTGACGGTCCGAGGCGTCAGCTGCAGGTGCAGGTCCGGTTTATGGCCAGCGTGCAAGAGGCTTCGGTACCTCTGCGCGACGTCGAAGGCCTGAAACTTGTAAGAGGGGGCTTCGGGGGGCAAGCACGTCTGGATATCGTGCTCAAAGAAGGCCGACGAGAGACGCTGGCGCGGGGGTACTTTCCGGGCGATCGTCTCGAGGTTGTGGGCCAGGCGATCAGCGACTATCTCAAGTCGCACCGCTTCTTTGTGGAGTTGGAGCGCGAAGCGTAAGGCCGGGAGTACGGAGGAATGGCCGAAGCACGCGTCGAGGTTGGGAGCTACGAGGAGACACCATGGTCGAGCGGGAATCGAAGGGGAGCAAGCAGATGAGCAAGGTGGGGCGTTGGTGCAAAACCACCACGGTGGCGGCCTTCGCCGCGTCGACCCTGGCGCTCGTTTCGGCGCCGACTTCACTGCACGCGCAGGACTTTGAGGTCACAAGCGGCGATGAGCGCCAGCAGCGCATCGTCGAGCGTTATATGGAGCTTGTGGAGTCCAACCCCGCCGAGGAGCGTCACCTGCAGAGTCTTCTCTTCCACGTGGGCCGCGGCAGTGGGCTGAACGGTCTCATCACGCATTATCGCCAGCGGGTGGATCGGTCGCCGGAGTCGCTTAACCTCCACCTGGTTCTGGGGCATCTTTTACGCGCTCGCGGAGACTTCGAAGACGCGTTGACTGTCTATGAGCGCGCTGTAGAGCTGGGCGCGGAGAGCTCTAACGCGTGGTTAAGCCGAGGTCAGGTGCGCCTGATGATGGGCCAGCGCGCCGGCGCGCTCACCGACTTTGAGCGTGCACTGGAACTGGAGAAGAGCCGCACCCGACGCGGAGAGATCCTGCAGAACCTTGCGGAACTCTCGTTCTCTCAGCGGGACTTTGAGCGGGGCATCGACTTTTACAAGCGCCGCATCGAACTCTCACCCAACGATGAGTTTGTTCGTCGGGACTTCGCCGCGCTGCTTTTGCAGTACCGGCAGTGGGACGAGGCGCTCGAACAGTACGATGCGCTCTTGCGCATGGTCGGCCGCGACACCGCTCGGCGTGCGGAGTTTCTCTCGGAGCGCGCCGAGATCTTTGCGTCGATGGGACAGAACGACCGCGCGTTGGAGAGTCTGCAACAGGCGATCGGTCTGTTGCGTGCCGACAATTGGAGAGTGGGGGAGATGCGCGCGCGCATGGTCGATATCTATCGCCAGTCCGGTGAACTTGGCGCGTTTCTGGAACGTTACGCCCGCGCCTGGTCACGTGGTGGCTACGACCAACAGATGCTTGTGGCTGATGTTTACGCCGAGACTGGAAAGCTCGAAGATGCGTTGAGTCTGTATCGGCGAGCGGCCTCTCGCGATCGTAGCGCGGAAGAGCCGCGTCAGAAGATCATTCGTATCTATGAGAGGATGGGGCGAGAGCAGGACTTGCCGGCGGCCTACCGCGAACTGATGCGTGCGGCACCAAGGCGCCACGGATTCGGCCTGGAGCTTGCCCGTCATCACATGCGCATGGGGGAACGCGATGAGGCACTCGACGTTTTGAGGGCGTTGGAGCGGCGCTTCAGCGATGACAGCTATGTGCTTCTCGAGATCGCCGATCATTATGCGCGATGGGATATCGAAGATCGGGCTGAGGCGACCTTCGCCCGCGTCGAGCGTCTGGATCCGCAGGATGAAGTGGTTCTCCTCGCGCTGGCCGAGTTCTATTTCGCACGAGGGGAGCGACAGCGCGCCATTGAGACCTGGCAGCGCCTTCCCGACTCTCGCCTTGGACGCATCGAAGGACTGGCGCGGATGGGCGAGGTCATGGTCGATCGCGGCCTCACCGACCTCGGTATCGGCGCGTATCTCCGCGCGCTGGAAGAGGCGCCGGATCATGTCGGCGTGCGTCGCGGGCTGGCCAACGCCCTGGAGCGTGCGCGACGATGGGATGAGGCCGCCGAAGCCTGGGCTCAGGTGTACGCGCAGGCCGAACGCGAGCAGTGGAAGCAGGAGGCTCGCGCGCGCATCGTCGAACTCTACCGACGTCAGCAGACCCTGCGCGCCCAGATGCAGACCTGGGCGGCCGCGGTACGCACTGACTCCGACGTGCAGGCAGGCTTCTTTCTAACCGAGGCGCATCTGCGATTACGGGAGTTCGAACAGGGCGCGCAGGTGATCGAGGCCGTTATCGCGTCGCTCGCTCCCGACGCTCCAGAGATGGTCAGCGCGCTGACGCTCCTGGAGCGCGCGTATGTTCAAGCCGGTCAGTATGCCCGCGCCATCGACGCTCTTGAGCGCCTGGCCGAGCTTCGTCCAGAGCTCGCCGCGGATCTGCTCGCCAGGATGTCGGAGTACGCGCTGGAGTCCTCGTCGGAGGCGCAGGCCGTCGAGTTTGCGGTGCGCTCGCTGGAGGTCAATCCCGACGATGCGCGCGCTCAGGCTCGCGTTGCTGGCATCTATGAAGAGGCGGGCGAGTTGGAGGAGGCGGTGCGTCATTACCGCGCGGCCACTGAGATCGATCCGCAGGCTTTTGATCTGAAGCTGGCCCTGGGACGGGCATTGATCGCGATGGAACGGGACGCCGAAGGCGATGATGTCCTCTGGGAGGTGGTACGCGATGCCACCGAAGACGCCCTGATCCTGGAGGCGGGCGAGGAGCTGCTGCGCCGCGCCGCACACACCGGGCGGCTCGAAGCGCTGGAGGCCCGATGGTACCCGCTGGCGTTTCGGTTGCCGGTACGGGATGCGCACGGGCGACTTCTCTTGCAACTTTACAGCCGTCTGAGCAGTCCGAGGATCGTCGCTGCGCATCATGGCGACGATGAGACCCGAGAGCGCACCTCCGGGGAGCTTCGGGACCTGGGGGGGCGAGCGGCTTCCCTCCTGCTTGATATGGTGCAACGCGATGATGTGGGGCAGCGCGCCCGAGCGCTGCGGCTGATCGCTGAGCTGGAAGTGGAACTGGCCGTTCCTATGCTCGTCCGAATGATTCGGGATCGTGGAGAGGCCACGCGTGTAAGTGCGATTGTTGCGGCGGCACGCCTGAGTGACGCACGTCTGGTCGCCCCGCTGATCGAGGCGGCCGCCGATACCGATCCTACGGTTCGTCAGAGCGCGCTGTGGGCGCTTGGTTTTATGCCCTCGCAGCGCGCCGCCGTGGAGACGTTACGTGAGATCGTGGGCCAGGGGAGCGGGCAGAGCGATGATCAACTTCTGGCACTGGCCTCGTTAGCGCGTCTTGGCGGGGCCGCGTCGCGTAGCGTTCTGGCCGAAAGGCTGGAGGCGCTGCGGACCGCCGGAAGGGCGCGAAACGCACGCCATGTGATGGCCGCCGCCGCTCGAGCCTATGAGGACGCGAGCCCGGACGCGTTGATCGCGCTGCTGCGCGCGCCCTCCAGCGCACACAGCGCCCAGGCGGCGCAGGTACTCGGCGCCATCGCTTCGCCCGAAGCGATCGACGCATTGTGGACCACCTACCTGGAAGCCGATGTGCACACAGGAGCGGCCGCCGCGCAGGGGCTTCGTGGTGCATTGCATACAGGTGATGGTCCGACGTCGAGCGCGCGCCGGTGGCAAGACGAATCGCAGGCGTTTGACTGGCGTCGCAACGCCTGGCGAATCCAGGACCTTCTGGTAACGCAGGCAGCTTTTGATACAGGGAGCGCAGTCGAGCGCGCGCCGGATGCGGTCGGTGACGGGTTACGTCGAGTCGCCGGTCGCGATGTAGCGCGCTGGCAGGGGCTGGCGATGGCCCTGCTTGACGATGTCGCCCGGGAGCGCGCCGACGGGTTGGGGAACTTCGAGCCGATGCGTGCGATGGCCGCTGAACTTTCCCGGGATGGCATAGTGCCCGAAGGCAGCTCCGCAGCGTTGTTGTGGCAAGCCTACACCGGCACAACGACCCTTGAGGCGTTGGTAGAGGCGGCCGAGGATAGTGTGCTGACCGAATCCCAGGCACTGCTCGCGATGGTGGGCCTGGCGAACGTGCCGACCCCTCAGGGCAGAGCCGACGAAGGGATCGCACGCTGGCTCAGCGCCTCCCTTCAAAGCTCCGACCCCGCACTCCGCCTGCACGCTCTTCAGGCCGTGGCGCGCCACGCTCCTGACTCCGCTGAACTGAAAGACCAGGTGCGATCCCACCTTCGCGCCGAAGCTCCCGGGGAGGTCATCGCTGCAGCTCACGCCCTCGCGGCGCTGGGGGACGTCGAGGCTCTGGAGACCATGCGGGATCTTGAGGCACGCGCCACACCGGCGGTGCGCCGAGCCCTGCGTGAGGCGCGTCACGCACTTGAGAGTTCGTCTGACACGCTCGATCGCCCCCGCGGCTCTTGATCCTTTGGCCCCCACCTCTTACGCTTCGCCACGCTGATTCGATGATGTCGACAAGCCGTGCCTCTCCAGCGAAGGGAGTGCGGCGCCTGTGGAGGTTTTGAGCATGTCCAGCGCCCGTTTATGTGCCAACTGTAAAGCTGTTGTCCCGGAAGAGCACTTCTACTGCGGTCGCTGCGGCGCCAGCTACAATGAAGACGGTCGTGAGCAGGCCAATGAGACCCTCTTTTTCGGTGCGATGCAGGCCCCGGGGCGCGCCAAGATCATTCTTATCAGCGGCCAGGGCCTGGAGGGCTTGAGTTACCACCTCAACTCCACGACCCACGTCGCCGGGCGCTCCAATGGAGTGATCCTCTTTCCCGACGATCCCTTCCTCTCCGAGAAACACGCGAGCTTCTTCTACAAAGCCAACAAGCTTTACCTGCGCGATGAGAAGAGCCTCAATGGTACCTTTAAACGCATCCGTGAGCCTCGGGCGCTTCAGGATGGTGAGGAGTTTCTGGTCGGGCAGCAGCGTTTCCGTCTGGAGTTGCTCGATCTCAAGAGCGAGTACCCGATGCGCGAAGACACGCTGATGTACGTCAGCCCGCCGCGCCCCTACACCTTCCGCATCGTGCACGTACTCGATGGGGGACGTCCGGGAGCAGCCTACTGCAACGCGGAGAACACCCTGACGATCGGACGCGAAGGCACCGACGTGATCTTCCCCGACGACCGGCATATCTCCAAAAGCCACGCTCGCCTCGTCTGGCGCGAGGAGCAGGTCTGGCTTGAGGACCTCGACTCGAAGAACGGTACGTACGCACCGGTCAGCGGTGAGGCGGAGATGATCCATGGGGACTATGTTTTCCTGGGCAGCGAGCTGATGCGCATCGAAATCAACGCCTGAACGCGCATCACAGTCAGGATGCGAACAAAAAAGCCCCACCCGGATCGCCGGGTAGGGCTTTTTTGTTGCCCGTGGATGCGGTGCTCGCACCTTTAGAAGATGACGTTGGACGGAGGGCGTTGCCCCCCATGAAGAAAGGCCATGGGCGGCTCCCCGAGCCGCCCATGGCCTGTATCTGCTCTCAGGCTGACCTCGCGTCAGCCTTCAGCTCTGCTCACATCGAGTAGTCGTGCTCGTGGCTGCGCAGCACTCTCGCCGCGTGCAAGCCCTTGGGTCCACGCCGAAGTTCAAACTCCACGACCTCGCCTTGCTTCAAGGTCTTAAAACCCTCGCCCTCAATCTGGCTGTAGTGGACGAAGATGTCGTCTTCTCCTCCCTGAGTGATGAATCCGAAACCTTTGGCGTTGTTGAACCATTTCACAGAACCCGTTGCCATACTCATCCTCCCTCAAACAACAAAGATGTACGTTATGACGCTTCGCTCCACCTCCCTGGTGAGCGACTTCGGCCGCTGCCACGGCCCGCGATGGGTAATGTTCATCCTTCCTTAGATGTCCACGCCCACAGCATCACGATACGAAGAGTATAGTGTTAACGCTTTGTATGTGGTCAAGTTTGTTTTGATGTTATTTATTGGGGTTAAAGTTATAGGATAAGTGCAAATGGTGTAGAGTTACAGTGGGGCTATATGGTGTTTATTGTTACAGTGTAAGCAGATGCGGTGCATTATTCCGCTCTCACTGGAAGGCTTTAGAGCGATGGTACGCGCGGATCTTCAGGAGGCCCGGACGGTCGCTGCGAAGCGCAAAAGCGTCCGCTGTCTGAAGGCGCAAGGCGTCGCCAGGGCCAAACGCGCCCGTACATCAGGGACGACGGCGAGGCGCGCATAAAAAAGCCCCCGAAGCCTCTGTGGTGGGCTTCGGGGGCTTCTACAGCGCATTCTGTGAGCGTCTTCAGCGACGCCGGAGCCGGTTGGCCTGATTTCGCGCACGCGTGGCGTAGGGGCCTTCTGGTGCCAACTCCAGGTAGCGCTCAAAGGCACGCGCGGCCTCCTCCGTCTCACCGAGTTTCGCGAGTATAAAACCCTGATTGAAATAGGCCGGTGCGTAGTTTGGATCGAGCGCGCGAACCTCGTTGTAGTACTTCAGCGCTTCATCGGGGTTCTCCTCGCTAAACGCCAGAATCCCCAGACTGTGCACCGGCCGTGGATCGTCGGGCGCGAGCTCCGCGGCCTTCTCCAGAGCCTGCCGAGACTGTGGATGGGCCCGCAAGAACATGTAGGCAGCTCCGATGTTGAGCAGGGTGTCGACATCAAGCCTGTCGTCGTCGGCGGCCATGGAGGCGCGGTAGGCGGTGATCGCGTTTTGGTAGAGGCCGCGCTCCTGGTAAATATTGCCCAGGTTAAAGTAGACCTGCGGCTCGTCCTGACCGCCGGCCGACAGCGCATCGCCGATGGCGGCGATGGCGTCGTCGTAGCGCAGCGCAAAGGTCAGCGCGATGGCGCGGTTCATGTGCACGTCCCAGCGTTGCTGGTCGATGGCCAGCACCTCGTCGTAGGCGGCGATCGCGTCATCCCACGCTCGGGCATCAAGCGCCTCGTTGCCTTGAAGCACCAGCTCCTGTACCGAGATTGAGGGCGCCTCGACGCGCTCCTCGGTGGGAAGCTCGTCGCTTTTAGAGGCGTTGGACGAAGAGCAGGCCGGCGCGCATGACAAAATTGCACCGGCAATCAGCAGAGCGCGCAAAGGTTGAGAAGGCATCAATGAGACTCCAGAAAGAGCGGGTTCAAAAAACGTCGTCGCCCCCGGCACACGAAGCGACACCGGTAGGTCGTCCACGCGCCAGACGGTATCGCCTATTGAATCGGGGGGCAAGATGGCCCCTGGCCGTTGCGGCTCTGTGTGTGACGCTGGGCGGAGCATGTGCTGGCACCCCGGCCTCGACGTCTGAGCAGGACGCAGCGTCTTCGTCTACGAGCTCGGCGGCGGAGGTCCTCTACGAAGCGCTTGCGGAGAGCGTGGAGGCCAACAGCCCCGGGGTTGATGTGAGCTCGCGAGAGCAGTTTCTGGTGGTGAGCCACTATGAGGAACTCAGCCAGGCGCGTCGCCGCCGTCTGGTCGCGCGTGTGGTGCCCGTGGGGCGAGGGGTAGGGGTGCGGGTTGTGGCCGAATATCAGACGCGTCTCGATGATGAAGAGGGTGCCCAGCGTTGGGAGCCCGAGGCCCGTGAGCAGCACGCCGAGGACGCGCAGCGCTGGGAGCTTGCTGTCGCGCGCGACGCCGAGCGTCGTTTTCACCGTCGTCGCTAGTCCGTTCGCCAGCCTCGCAGGCGGAGAAACGCCAGCGCGACCATGGCGAGCCACCCGGCGTGGAGAGGGGCACCTGAGCCCGTGCTGCATCCTCCCTCCGGGTTCTCCGAGGGCACTTCCGGAGCGGGGTCTGTGCCGGTTTGACCGGGCTCAAATCGCCCCAGCGATTCCACTTCGACGGTGTTGGCCCCCTCTCCCGCGCTGATGGCGAAAGGTGCCGGGCTGCCCATCAAGCGTCCCTGTCCGCGACGATCTTCGGCCACCACCTGCGCACACCACGAACCGATGAAGAGCGGGGCGGTGTTGGCCTCCCCGCTGAGCATCAGCTCCTGCTGTGGCTGCAGGGTCGGTTCCCTGTACATCCACAGGCGAACCTCCTCGTGCCAGCGTTCTGCACTCCAATCCGACGTCGCTTCGCAGGAAGCGGGCGCGGCCAGAAGTTCAAATGAGCGCACAAAGGTCGCTCCGGCGGCCTCGTTACGCACCCCCAGGCTGAGGCCCAGCGGAGCGCCGGGGGCGACTTCGTCTTCGGCCAGCTTCAGATCATCGTAGACCACCAGCGTGCTCAGGTCGCTGAGTGTGGCATCGCCCCGGGACGCCTCAAGGCCAAAGGTGCGCGTGGCACCGTGGCCTGCGGCAAGTTCAATGGCCAGCGGCGCACCGTCCAGGGGCGTGCTGCGCGAGAGAGGGGCCGTTCCGCCCTGCGTATCGTAAACGAGAAGTCGGTGATTGGGATGCGGCGAGGTCCACAGCCCTGGCTGATGCGTCGAGGCGATGGCGAAGCGCTCCGAGATCCAGCTCAGCGCCAGAAATTCGCCGCCGACCCCGGCCTCGGCCAGCTGCGCCTGCCATACCACCTCGCCATCTTCGTTCAGGCGAAGAAGCGCGCCCGACGTCGCAATCAGGAGCTCGCCGGAGGGCAGCGCCATCATATCGCGAAGCGTCGAAAGTTCAGGAACAATAAGGGGATCCTGCCAGTCGGGATGCTCGGCTGAGAGCAGCACGGTGGCTGGCTCATTATGCGTGTCACGATCGAAGATCAGCAGGCCCGAACGTTCGACGGCCGGCCAGTTCACGGCCAGCGCGAAGCGTTCCCCGGGCAGCGCCGCTACAGCGGCCACCCGGGCCGTTGCGTTGGACAGCCCCAGAGATGTCGACCAGATGTAGCGCCCCTCCACGGTGTCGTAGACATGCGCGCGCCCCACTGTGTTGTCCCCCATCAAGAGCTCTCCGGGGGTGTTGTCGTCAAGGAGTGAGACTACGGCTAGCCCGGGCGAGCTGATCCACTGACCCGGTGCACTCAACGAGTCAACTTCGTCGCCGTCGGCGTCAAAGCGCACCGCCCCGCGCCCCGCGCCATCGCCCAGAAGAAGGTGACCGCCGGGCATCTTGAGCGCGGCGGTATAACCGGCGAGGCTCCCGTCCTGAAGGCTCACCGGGATGTCGGAGCGTCGGGTGATCTGCGCGCTCTGCGGGGAGACTTGCACCTGGTAGCTCCAGAGCGCATGTGTGCCTCCCGTGGGCACTACCCATACCTGGGTGCTCACCGACTGGGCCTGCGCGTCGGGCACCGTACTCAGCTGCAGCGCACATCCAAGCATTGCGGCCAAAAGAACTCGTGCCGGTGGCGCGACGCGTGATACCTTTTTAAGACCTTGCTTCACGTGGGGGCTCTCCGTTTTTGGCCCGTTGCTATCGGACCCGATCAACGTGTCGACCTTAGAGCAGGCGCGGCCTGCTGGCCATTCCTACTGTTTTCAGGATGTCTCGATGACTCAAGATGACGCCATCTGCGCCACCGGGCGATTTCAGATCTCGGAGCAGACCAGAGAGGTCATCGCGTTTCACCTGAAGACGATGCTCAACGTCTGGCTACGCTACTTCAAAATCGACGAAGTGCTTGTTTGCCCGGGCTTCGAGCACTCCTCGGTGGGGCTGGGCGCCTATGTGGTGCGCGAGGATGTGTGTGAGCCCGCCCAGGAGGGCATCTGGGACTTCCATGAGCTCTTGCAGACCTGGCGATACGGAAGTCATCGGATGGTCTGGAAGTCGGCCGAGCATCGCCTGGTCGCGGTCACCGAGAGCAGGGAGGGCGGCGAGCCTGTGTTTCTGGGGTTTGTGCTGGTGCGGGCCGATCGGATCGTTCCCGAGGTGGGCTTTGAGCAGCTACCGCACCTGGTCGGTGAGGCGCTGCGCTCCTGTCGCCGAAACGGGGTGCGACTCTTTTTTGAGGAGCGAAGCGACCTGGCAGTCAAAGCGCAGCTCTATCAACTGATGAGCAGTTTTTCGGAGTGGCTTGGCTGCGATCACTCCGCGTCGATTTTGCTCAGCCGGCAACCGCTGGAACTCGGGCACCTGGAGCAACCCGCCGCTACGGTCGACGTGTTGGCCGAGCGACTCTTCTTCGACGGTGAGCCTGCCCGCGACGAACTCGCGCAGGAGGAAGATGGCGAGGCGTGCCGTGAGAGCGCGCGCCGGCTGGTCGGGATGGTGCTTGATGTGGATGAGAGTTCACCACCCACCGTGCTCACCGAGGCACTCGCCAGGCAACTCGCTGAGCCGAAGACCTGCTGCCATGTTTTTATACGATCCGAGAAGAAGGCGTCTTCCGAGCGGGGGCTTCCCGGCTGGTGGACCGGCGATGCGCCCCGGGCGCGGATCGGGGAGTGGCATACCTTAGACGAGCGACCGATGGCGCGGGCCTGCTGGATGGTCCCGATGATCAGTCACACTCAGGGGGCGCCGGAGCTTCTGGGCTTTGTGGCGTTTAATTTTGCTCAGCCCCAGGCACCGGCGCCCCACGCGCTGGCGCTGATCACCGAGATCGCTGCGCAGCTGGCACGTGTGCTTCGTCACTCCTCCATCTATGTGCTCGCCGCCAGTAAACTGCGGATCGTCCAACAGATACGCCACATTGCTGAGGATGCGATCCGCTCCGGTGAGACAGGTGAGGCTGTGGTCAACGGCTACATCGCAAAGGTCACCGCCCTGATCGCCGAGCAGGTGGAGGTGCCCTCGGTGGCCATTGCCTACATTGTCGATCGGCAGGGGGAGCGTTGGCTGCGTTATGCTCACCCGCACGGTTGGACGCGTTTTGATCAGCTGGATATCCCTGTCGATGTGGCCGCTCGCCAGCGGGTCGACTCGGGCATCTCGGCGCTGGCCGTACGCCTGCGCCGCGCGCTCACGCTGGCCGGTGGACATGGAAGCGGCGATAACCTGCGCTTTAAGAATGAGCTCTTTATCGACGAGGGCAGCGGTACGCTTCTGGATGCACGCAGCCCGGAGTGGTCGAGCATCGAGGATCGCTCACCCTGGAGCAGGCTCAGTGACTATTATAAGCCAGCGCGAAGCAGCGCGTACGCCACGCTGGCCTTTCCCGTGCTCTACGCCGACCGTGCGCTCGGTGTGCTCACCGTAGAGGTCGAGCGCTCCACCGACTGGGTGTGGTGGTCCGGTCTGGGGGGGCAGCTCTTCTGGGAGCTTGTAGCCGCAGAGCTTGCCTTTGGTTTTGCCGCATTAGGCGGGCCGCAGTGGCACGCGCTCAACCCCGGTTGAGGTCTTGCACCCGGCGCAGCAAGACCGGCAACACCTCGCCGGTTTTGCCGCGAATGACGATATCGCTGATGTCCGAGAGGGCGCTCAAGTGGGGGTTGACCTCAATGAGAGTGGCGCCGTGGCGCCGCGCCGTCTCCGGAAGCGCGGCCGCCGGATAGACCAGCCCACTGGTGCCCAGGATCAGGCAGACCTGGGCGTTGCGGGCGAGCTCCATGCTCCTTTCCAGGGCATCTTCGGGGAGCGTCTCGCCAAACCAAACCACCCCGGGGCGAAGCGGGCCGGCGCACTCCGGACACCGGGGCTGCTTGCTGAGGTCGAGGTGAAGATCCTCGAGCTGATAGTCACACGCATGGCATCGCACGCTCAGCAGTGAGCCGTGCAGATGATAGATGCGCGGGCGAAAGCCCGCTGCGTCGCTGGCTGCTTCGAGCAGATGATCGACGTTCTGGGTGGAGATGGTGTAATCCCCGGTCTGCGAGAGCCCGATGAGCGCATGATGCCCGGGGTTGGGGTGGATGCGGTGCAGCTGCTCACGCCGCTCCTGATACCAGGTGAGCATGTGCTCCCGGTCGCTTTCAAAGGTGTCGACGTGGGTAAGGTGCGCGATCTCCTCATCGCTGTAGATGCCTCCCGGACCGCGGAAGGTCGGTACCCCGCTCTCGGCGGAGAGACCGCTCCCCACGCAGACGAGGACGCGAGGGTTACCCAGGAGAACATGCGCGGCGCGATCGATGGCGGGCAGGTTCATGCGTTGGCTCCTCAAGCGGGGATCGAGCATGGTCGGTAGAAGATCTGCGGCGCGGTCGACGACCTTGCGCGCCACGGTGCGGGCGATGGACTTTAACAACGGGGAGCTCGCTCCTGGGAGTGCGGCCGGGCTGCAGCGCGGCCGGAGGCTCTCCCTTAGTTCCAGCGGAAGTTGATCGGCGCGGCGCCGGCCGGCTCAAAGGGCGCCCGCGCCGGCGTAAAGCCGCTGTAGAAGGGGTTCGAGGTGCTGTTACGAATCAGCACCCGGGTGCGACGCCCATCGGCTTCGAGCTCCACCGAGAACTGGGGGGCTACATCGGGATGGCCCAGATTGAGCCGCGCGTACGTTTGCCCGAGCTCCATGCCGATGACGCGAAGCTGCGTAACCTCGGTATGAGGCACCGCGTCCGGATCGACTTCCACGAACTCCGTACGCTGCAGGTAGGCGCTTTCCACAAAGGTTCGCACCTCGCTAAAGGGGATGTCGTAGACGTGCTCAAAGTCGATGCGCCCCTGGCGGCCGACCTCCCGGGCGGACACGCGCTCCCAGGGGAAGTTCAGGGGGGAACGTGCAAATTGTGTGGTCACCAAAAGCTCATTCAGCGCGGCCATCTTTGGCGCGTACGCCTCACCATCGGAAAGCGGCGTCTGGGCGAAGCTCAGCGTGCTGGCGAGCGTGACCGAAGTCAGCGTCAGGCAAAAAAGAAGGCGTCGTGGCACAGGTCTACTCGCAGTATCGGAAACGTTTGGCACAGCGGGCTCTTCAGAGAGCCATGCGGTCTGAGATTGTAGCGCGACATCAAGTCCTGTCCACCCCGCGAATCGGGCCCTTCTCGGCTGGCTCTTCGCAGGGCAGAAGCACCGGGATCGCACTGTCAAGACTTGCAAAGGAGAAACTTGACCCTCGATCACGTCTTTTGTTAGCGTCCGCCCGATGGTTTGCATCATTCAAGAGGCTGGCCCTGAATCCAGTCATGAAAACACCGCATAGCCGTGATCTCTTCTGGAGAGGTCCGGTGTGAGGACACCCCCCGGAGGTAGTAGATGAAGCTGAATGACACTCTGAAACTTTTGATGGTCCTTCTTATGAGCGCCGGTATGGCGACCACCACCCTGACCGCGTGTGGGGGAGATGAGCCCGGTGAAACCGACGTTGAGACCGACGCCGGCGACGAAGATACCGGTGGTGTAGATAACGACGGCGGTGAAGAAGATACCGGCCCTGACGCCGACACCGGTCCGGGGCCGGACGGCACCATCGATCTGGTTCCCCCGCCCGCCCGCTGCGGTGAAGAGGGTGCGTCCGAGCGCTGCGACGAAGATCCGGAGACCTTCGAGTTTGGTGCCGCCTCCAAGATCAGCGCTCTGCAGATCGCCGGTGCCGACTGCTGCTTCGACCTTGACGGCGACGGCTTTGAGGATAACAGCCTCTCGCTGGCTGGCTCGCTGGCCAACGGTTCGCTGGCTGACGGCATCGCCGATGGCTCCCTGAGCCTCATCCTTGAGCACGACGGTCTGACGGCCCTCGAAGTCGGGCAGGAATTTAACGTCAACTTCCTGCTCGGCGCGGAGTCCACCGCCGATGGTGAGATCATCGATCCGGCGAGCTTCGACAGCGGCGTCGCCCCTCAGGCGGTTCTTCCTAACGCGACCATCGTTGATGATGGCGGCGTCTCGGTTGTGGAAGCCGGCCCGGGTACCGTGGTGATCGTACTGGAACTCTTCGGCCTGGAACTCTCTCTCGCGGTGCGTAACGCTGTGATCTCGGCCGACGTCGTGGCCGAAGAGAGCTCGCTTGAGACCGGTGTCACCCTTGAGAACGGCCGCCTCGGTGGTCTGGTGCTCTTCCAGGAGCTGGTCGATACCATCAACAACGTCACCGCCACCTGTGAGTGCCTGGGTAACCCCGAGAAGCTCATCAACATGGAAGCGGAAAGCGCTTGCATTGAGTACACCGAAGCCGAGCTTGCTGGCTGCGTCGACGATGAGTCCATCTGCGGCGACATCGCCGAAAACTGCAGCGCGGTCACCTCGCTGGCTCCCGCGCTCGTCGTTCACGACGTCGATGGTGACGGTGAGAAAGACGCCATCTCGGTTGGTATGACCTTCGAAGCCGAGCCCGCCGTCATCGCCGGTGTGGAAGCGGTTGTGGCCGAGTAAGGCTATTCAGAAGAGCAGCGGTGCCTGGTATCGCTGCTCTTCTGAGAAGTTCAAGACGCCCCGATCTTCGGATCGGGGCGTTTTTTTGTGCGGAGAGTGCGTGAGAGGGGCGCTCATCGCCAGAACCTGGTCAGGTTCGGGGTGGGAGGGGGATTGGAGTGTGTGCCTCTTGATGCGCGCCTGGTGGCTTCAGGGGCACAGACGTTGCGGTTATCCGCGACGCCGACGTGCCAGGGCGTTTGAGGTATTTTGGGCGGTGAAACGTAAAAAGCCGCACCCCGAAAGGGGTGCGGCTTTTTAGGATGCGGAAGAGAGGACTCGAACCTCCACGGTGTTGCCACCACTGGCACCTGAAGCCAGCGCGTCTACCAATTCCGCCACTTCCGCGTGGCTGTTGTCAGTCGTTGTTGCGACGTCCAACGTGAGAAGGGTTCTATAGCTGGTGGTTGGTTGTGTCAACGCTAAAAATGCAAAAAAATCATCCGCGCTGTCACTTTGATAATTCCAGGCCCCGGACATAGAGTCAGCGCATCGGAGGGCCCTCCGCTTTTGAGGGCCCGGGACCGATGATTCGGTATGATCGAGAGGAGCGACGATGATGGCCACAGATCCCCTGGCGAAGCTTAAGCGGGCGATGGAGCTGGGCAGCCAACGCCCCACGCTCTGGTGGGAGGAGGCCCCCGAGGGCGATCCACTCGCTGCGCTTCAGGCGCTTGTAAAGCGCGGCGATGCGCGTGGCGAAGAGCAGCCTGTCGAGGGGTTGCTCGATTTGATGGCGCAGGCCCGCGATCTGCCTGCGCCTCAGCCCTGGACGGCAGGGCAGGGCGATCCTCTTGAGCGCCTTCGCGCCCTCTGGCAACACCCCGAGACGTCTTCGGTCCCGGCGACCTTCGCGCCGTCGCGCCCTGAGAGCTCTCAGCAGGCGCAAAGCTCGCCGACCAGCGCTCCTGATGTTGCCTCGCCGTCACCCGTCTCTCCATCGCTTGAAGTAGGCGACAAGGCCGCTGACGCGCTGGGAGCGCAGGTGTATCGATCTCTGCGCGAGCGCCCGCTCTCCGGTGAGCTCCGTGCTACCGCGGCCGCTCAACTCGCTGCGATCTTAAGTACGCGGCCCGGCGAGGACCCCGAGCTTCGCGCTATCCTGGACTTGCTGATCTTCGAGCGTTGAACGCGCTGCCTTTGTGGCGACCGACTTGATGGGGGGCGATCCGCGTTTACGTTGACGCTGTGGCGATGCGAGGCCCCCCGCTTCCCCTCGTCGCGAGAGTGTCGGCCCGATGCCGGCGCGCGCCCTATCGCACCATCCTGGGTGTGGAGGCGTTTGAAGTCGACCCCGAACCAATCAGGAGGACGACATGATTGAGTGGATTGTCATGGCATTCTTTATCGGCGTTCCCTTGCTTTTGCTTGTGGGTGCCGGTGTGGCAATGGTCCGCCAGCGACGCGAAACATTTCGGGTGGCCGACGCCGAGCCAACAGCAGGAGACCTGCCGGGCTCCTCACCCCCGTGAAGGAATCTGCGATCTGGCATCTGGGGGTGTTCGAGTTGGGGTGAGGCCTGAACAGGGGGGGCTTTGGGGCCAGGTGCTCGTATCCATGCATGGCGTCGCTGTCAGCGATGTTGCGAACGCACCCGATTGATGGCGGAACCATGCGGAGAGGGTGGGCCAGGAGAAGATGATTTGTGTCGTTGATTCAACCAGAACGCCCGAGGGGGAGCTCTCCCCTGGGGCGTTTTTGCTTTAAGCCTGAACACAGGTCTGCCGGCCAGGTCATCGCTTGAGGATTTCGGCCAACAAGAGTTCATCCAGGCCCTCGAGCTCCCGCAGGCGCGCCGCGAGGGTGGGTTCGGCAAAGATGCGGATCTTCTTCACCACTGCGATAAAGTCGTCCTGAATGCCAGCCACCACCTGCGAGAGCTCGTGCAGCGGATAGTGGCGGCGGCCGCGCACCTCGGGGTAGACCACGTCGATCGTATCGATGCGGTCTTTGTCGCGAGGCGGGATGTCGATGATCAGTGCCGCCGGGTGCAGGGGCACGCCCAGGGCCGAGCCCAGGCGCGCACTCAGGCGTGCGGTCAAATCAAAGAGCTGCGCCCGCTCCATCGCATAGATCGTCTCGTAGGCGCGCTGCTTGTCGCGCTCCGCATAGATCCGGCTGTAGGTGGCCACCCGCTTGTAGAGCCGCCGACGGGTGGTCTGAAGTCCGCCCAGCAGAAAGCGCGGCGCGCTGGGGTCGGGCGACTGATCGAAGATCCATCGGAGGAGCTGCTCATCATCACAGCTCAGCAGCGTGCCCAGAAAGTCCTCCGGGTCGAGCTGCGTGCGGCTATGGAACGCCGCGATCGCGTTCTCAACCATGGCGCTGGCCGCGCGCACGGTGTGGTGCCAGTACACCTCACTGAACATCGTGTAGCGGCTGAACACGAACATCTCGGCGGGCACCTTCCCTTTGGCGGCGATCGCCAGTCCATCCTCGCGGGCATTGAGGGTGAGGTTGGCCAGCAGGCGCTCCCGATCGTAGGTGCGACCGTAAGGGACGCCGATATGGTGGGAGTCGCGCTCCAGGTAGTCCATCTTGTCGGCGTCGATGGTACCGCTGATGATCGAGTGCAGGAGTCGATCAACCTGGGAGGGCTTCTCCCCCAGAGCTCCGGTGCAAAGTGCGATGACCCGCTCGGGATTGACACCCCAGTCCCGCTTGAGAATGTCGGCGATGGTACGATGGCCGCGTAGAGCCTCAAACTCCCCCATGATGATGCGGCCGCCGACTTCTTCATGGCGGGGCGTGTCTTCACCTTTGAGGTGCAGCGCCTCCAGACTATGCGCGAAGGGGTAGTGGCCGATGTCGTGCAAGAGACCGGCGGCCAGCACACTGAGCAGATCTTCCTCACTCAGGGAGCTGGCCAGTTGCGGCAGTCGCCCCAGCGACTGTAAAAACCAGCGCGTACATCCGTAGACCCCCAGTGAATGCTCAAAACGCGTGTGCACCGCGCCCGGGTACACAAGGTGGGTGGGGCCCAGCATACGGATGCGCCGAAGGCGCTGAAACGCGGGGTGATCGAGGATCGCTTCGACCCGCGATGTCAGCGCGATGTTACGCAATTCAGGGACGCGCACGGTGGTGGCGAATGCGTCAGCTCGCAGCTCCGGGAGGCTGCTGAAAGAAGATGCGTGGGGCATGCTTACAAGTCCGATCAAGCTGGCCAGCCCGTCGAACTGGCGTTATGGGAGGGGAATCATGACGAACGATGAGTTCCCCGGGAGGATCGCCTATGTCCTATGAATTATTCATCAGCCGCGCCAGCCCCTATTCGATGAAGATCGCTGCGATGATGGCCTACATGGGGGTAGAGCATCGGCTGACCATCCAGAATGCGCTGAATCGCTACGCGGTGATCCGACGGCTCTCTGGACGCACGATGGTGCCGATGTTGCGGCGCGATGACTGGGCATTGAGCGACTCCACCGCGATTGCCCGTCACCTGATGCGCCGTGCCGACGTTCGCCGCCCGCTATGGATGCCCGAGGGTATCGACACGCTGAGTCTGTTGCTGGAGGACTTCGCTGATGAATGGATGGTGCGCTGGATGGCCCTCTCCCGTTGGATGCACAGCGAGGACTGCCGTCATGTCGAGCGTATCATCGGAGGAGAGCTCAGCGCAGGGCTTCCCGGGGTGGGGGGGCTTGTGGGGAGTGCCGCGCGTGCTGCGGTGGTCGCACGCCTGGAGGGGGTGGGGGTGAGCGAGGCCAACCGCCCGACGCTGATGGCCAGTGCGCATCGCACGTTGGAGGCATTGGAGTTGGCCCTGGAAGACGGGCGCCTCTACCTCTTCGGGGATCGAGCGTCATTGGCGGACTTCGGCATCTTCGGCCCGCTCGGGCAGTACGGCAATGACCCCACCGGGGCCAGGATGCTGGCCTCGTCGAACTATACCCGCCTTCGTGCCTATCTGGGACGCTTCGACGCCATGCTCGACGGGCGCGTGGTCGAAGGGCAGGCCACCGATGCGCCGCTTGATGCTCTGGAGGCGCTGATGGCCGAAGCTCTGGGGACCTACTGGGAGGTGATGGTGGCCAACCTGGAGGCTCTTCACCGGAAGAAACGGCCGGCTACCTCAGAAGCGCGACTCCTCGATGGTGCGAGCTTTGTGTTTGCCCCTTCGCGCTACCTCAACGGACGGCTTCAGGCGTGGTTGGAGGTCATGGAAGATGCCTACAACGCCCGCCAGGAACTCTTCGGCAACGAGGGCTCTGTGTTGGAGCGGGCCATCATCGGGCGAGTCGAGACGCTCGCCGAAAGGCCCGAGGCTGCCGACCTTCTGGCCGCGTATCCCGGGCTCGGCCTCCGCTGAAACGCGGCATCTTTGCAGGCCAGGTTGTCGCGGTAGCGCGCCGTGCAAAAACGATCGGTTGACCCTGAAGGCGATTCATCCGATAAGGTCACGTCTTTTTGCCGGTGACGCTAAGGCCCCGGTACGACACGCGAAGTACGTCCCAGGACATCAGTTGTCGGAGTGTCTGGCATGGCTTTTGTATGCATGCCGCTGAGGTGATTGACACCTGTTCTGTGGCTCCATTAAGGTGCCCAGTCCTGCAACGAGTCAAATTTTGCCCATCGCCGGGCATCGCATGGAGGTTCTATGAGTAAGTCGGTAACACAACTTTGGGCGTTGCTCGGCGTCGCTCTCATTGCGCTGATGGTATCAGCCTGTGGGCCAAACGACGTCTGTGTGAGCAACGATGAATGCGGCGCCGGTCAGGCCTGTTTCGATGGCGAGTGCGTTCCGCAGGTCGTGGATTGCTACGATGATCTGGACTGCGGTGAGAGTTATCAACAATGCCTCTCCGGTCAGTGTGTCAACAACACCACCTGTGACGTCACCAGCGACTGTGCTCCCGGCCAGGCATGTGATGAAGCCGGTGCCTGCGTGGAGCGCCAGTGCTCGCGCAGCAGCGACTGCCCCGGCAGCTACCTCTGCGACGAAGGCATCTGCACCACCACCCCGCGCCAGTGCCGTAACGTCGGCGAAGAGTGTGTGCCCGGTGAGCCGACCCGCTCTGGCTTCGCGTGTGAAGACCTCGGCGACGGCCCGACTTGCTACGAAACCTGCACCGAGTACCGCGTCTGTGGTGCCAACGGGCAGGCGTCCTCCGAATTTGATTGTGGCGGTGGCCAGGCGTGTGTCTCTGCGACCACTTTGCAGAACCGCCCGGTCTGCCGCCCCTCGCAGTGCGCGGGCATTGCGACGGCTGAAGAAGACTGCGCCGAGATCATCGCCGCCAATCCGGGACTCTTCGCCGACGGCGTAAACTGTGGCATGCAAAACGGCGTGCGCACCTGCCTGCCTGCCGGCAACGGCGAAGAGAACGATGCCTGCAACAACGCTGGGGACTGCTCTGAGGGGCTGGTCTGCGTGACCGACATTGACGCTCTGGTCGATCCGAACTCCAACTCCGGTGCTTCGTTTGTCGATGGTTTCTGCGCGCGTCCTTGCTCCGAAGACGGGCAGTGCGGCGGCGATCAGGCCTGCATCGGTGAGACCAGCGGTGCGGTGATGGGCAGCGGTTTCTGCGGCGATCGCTGCGATCCATTCGCCCACACCGGCAACCAGTGTGGCGAAGACCTGGCCTGTGCGCCGGTCGACGGAGTCGATGGCCTTTGCGGTCGTGAGAGCGACAACGCGCTTGAGCTGTATGAGAGTTGCTCCGGCAGCGGCTCATGTCCTGACAGCTCGGCTTGCATCCAGATCGAAGAAGGCGTGCGCAAGTGCCTGCCGTTGTGTGACCCGACTCTTCGCACTTCCGCGCAGCGCGACGCGAGCTGCCCCTCGGCTGACAGCAGCGCCTACATTCAGATCGCGCACTTCGGCGCGGCGCTTCCCGCGGTGGATGTCGTGGTCGACGGTGAAGCCGTGGTCGAAGGCCTCGCCTACGGCAGCATCGCTGGCGAGGACACCTTCCTTTCGCTGCCTTCCGGTGACCGCCAGATCACGGTGCGTTCGGCTGGTAGCAACTCCGTCGTTCTCTTCGACGAGACGCTCACCCTTGCTCGTGGTGCCGCGCTTTTGATTGGTGCGGTCGCTGACAGCAACGCCGCCACCGGGCTCTCGGTGCTGGTTTCGGAGCTGACGCGTGAGGAAGAAGTTGCTGCCGACCAGGCGCGGGTGCGCCTCGTGAACAGCGAGAACTTCCCCTCGGCCGTCGACGTGGCCTTTGTCAAAGATGGCACCGACCCGAGCGAAGCTGCTAACCGCATCAATGCTCTTGAAAACTCACTTTTTGGTGATGTCGGAAGCTATGTGAATCTGGAGGAAGGTGCCTACGATGTGTTCGTCTTCTCGCCAGGTGCGTTTGAAGCGGGCGAGGAGCTTGCGGCGATGAGCTTCAACGCGGTCGGTGGTGAAATCAGCACCGAGTTCATTATCACCGATGGCGAGGAGACCCTGGCCAGCGCCCCGTACGATTCGGCGCCGGTCGGTCGTGTGCTGGGTGGTACCTGCATTAACCTCTCGCAAGGTGCTGCTCAGATCGGTCTGGGCTTCTGCCTTGAGTCCTGCGCCAACTCCGACCAGTGGGGCGTGGGAGCCTGCAGTGGCGAGAATGATCGCTGTAACGAATTCGGCGACGGCACGGGCATCTGCCTGGGCTCCGGTGGCAAGGCCATCAGCGAGACTTGTGAAGAGGACAGTGACTGCGTCGACGGCGCCCACTGCGATATGGACGGTGCCGGCGAAGGCGTCTGCCGCTCCTACTGCCAGCCCGAGGAGCAGACCAATAGCGCGCTCTCCTGCGATAGCGGTGAGATCTGCGTGGCGACCGCGGGCGCCGATAACTTCGGTAAGTGCCGCATCGCCTGTAACCCGGGTGCGGACAGCACCGACCCGAACTGCCCGGCCGACCAGAAGGGCTGCTTCGGCCCCGAAGGCCAGACCTACTGCCAGCCCTCCGGCGCTCTCACCGAAGGTGCCAGCTGCGGTAACCCTGAGGTTCAGAACTGCCAGCCGGGCCTTGTCTGCGCCCGCCAGGCGAACACCCTGGGTGGCTTCCTGCAGAGCCCCTTCACCGCGCCCGAGGTGCTGGGTGCCCCCGGCGGTACCTGTACCCAGGTCTGTGAACCCTTCAAGGCTGAGAGTGGCTGCCCCGACGGCTTCGCCTGCTCGCCCATCACGCCTGATGGTGCAAGCGTGACCCTGGGTCACTGCGTGGAGCGCACCGCCGCTCCGATCCGCTCGCTGGAGCCCTGCGACCTCGAGGACACCGGTAAGATGTGCGACGAGAACTCCTTCTGCATTGAAGAAGCTCTCAATTCCTGTGCCGAGCCTCAGGCTATCTGCGTGCAGCTCTGCGACTTCTTCGGTGGTGGTGGTTGCACCGACGGCACCGCCTGTGAGGCCTGGTCCGACGACGGACCTCTCTTCGGTCTCTACGGCATCTGCCGCTAAGCCGATGCATCGGGCAGCAATGCCCGGTTCTCAGAGCGATTGAAAAACCGCGGGCTCCGGCCCGCGGTTTTTTTATGCCCGCGGTTTTTTATGCCCGCAGTGGTGCCATCCGTTGCGGACCGGGGGGGGCCATGGCAGGGGGGCTATGTGCGAGACAGTGGTGCCGCTCCACCTGACTCCGTTGCAGTCTGCCTAAGCGTCGTGAGGCCCCATGCTGTGTCGACGGGAAGCAGTCTGGCTCCGGGGGGGGGGGCGAAATCGCGCTTCGATAAGTGTTCAGGGCGGTGGCACCAAAGCCTTCCGAATTCCGCCTGAATATAGGAAGGGCGGAGGACGAGACAGGGTGGGACCTGGTCCCGTGCAGATTCAGCCTCAATGCTGGAAGGACGGAGGACAAAAGGTGGTGCGACGGAGGACGAAATGCGGTGGTACGGGGCCCCGAGACGAGCTTTGAGATCGCGTGCAGGATTTTTGATAGAACCTGTTGACAGGGTAGGGGGGCGGTGTTAATTAAGCTGCCCACCGGGTCGGAGGAACATTCCCGACAACGGTAGCGGCGGCGAAGTTAGCCAACGCACTGGGGTGTAGCCAAGTGGTAAGGCACCTGGTTTTGGTCCAGGCATTCCTAGGTTCGAATCCTAGCACCCCAGCTCCAAGCCAGCTCGACGCGACGCTCTTAGGGCGCGCAACAGTCAGGAGCTGACGAGAACGACAATCGCGCTGGGCCTCTCTGGCGAGTACGAATGAGAGGTCAGCGCGTTTTTTTCGGAACGCGAGCGGCATCACAGGCCGACTACGCATCAATCGCGCCCTCGCGCTGGTAAGCATGTTGAGCCAGCACGTCCAGGGGACCATTGGAGGATGTCATGGCTTCGAATACTAAACCTACCCTGAACGCGACGGTTCGCGCCGAGTCCGGGAAGGGCGTCGCACGCAAGCTGCGTGCGCAAGGCTTGATCCCGGCCATCTGCTACGGGACGAACACCGAGAACATCTCGCTGGCGATGGACCCGGCGGAGTTCGATAAAATCATGGACACCAAGCGTCAGATCAACTCGGTGTTCCACATTGCGCTCGACAACGGTACCACCGTTGAGAACGTGATGCTTCGCGACTACCAGTTCGACCCGATCCGTCGCGTTGTCATTCACGCCGACCTGGTCGTCGTTGATATGAATACGCCGGTTCAGGTCAGCGTGCCGATCGAGCCGACTGGCCGCGCCAAGGGCGTTCGCATGGGTGGTCGCCTTCGCGTCATCCAGCCGGTGGTCAAGATCGCTGCGTGTCCCGACGATATCCCTGAGGAGATCGTTGTCGACGTCACCGAGCTTGCTCCCGACGGCGCCATCATGGCCAGCGAACTGACCTACCCCGAAGGGGTTGAGCCGGCATACAAGATGGATTACGCGCTGCTGCGTATCCAGATGCCGCGCAAGAAGGTCACCAAAGAAGAAGACGCCAAGGGCAAGAAGGCCAAGAAAGCTGGCTGAGCCTGAGCGCAGGTTGTGTACGACCTTTAAAAGACCGAGAGCCTTTGCTGCTCTCGGTCTTTTGATTTTTTGAGCGGGAGTGTTCAGGTGTTCGAGTGGTTTCGCCGGCTTCTGGCTCCGAAGGAGGATGGGGTGAGTCGAACGCTGATCGTTGGCCTGGGAAACCCGGGGCCAAAGTACGAGGGGACGCGTCATAACATCGGCTTTGCGGCGGTGGATGCGCTGGCGCAGCGCTATCAGATGACGGTCACGCAGTCGAAGTTTCACGGGGTCTATACCACCGGGATTGTCGCCGGCCATGATGTGGCGCTCTTAAAGCCGTTGACCTTCATGAACCTCTCGGGCAAGTCGGTGGCTCCGGCGTTGAGCTTCTTTCATGTGACCCCTGATCGCCTGATCGTCCTCCACGACGAGCTCGACGTGGAGCTCGGGCAGATGAAGATCAAAGAAGGCGGCGGTCACGGCGGACATAATGGCCTGCGCGACATCGTGGCTAAGACGGGCACCCGCGAGTTTGTTCGATTGCGCCTGGGCATCGGTCGGCCGGAGCACGGCGATGTCACCAACCACGTCCTGGGGCGTTTTCGCCCGGACGAAACCCTGGCAGTTGACCGGATGCTCGACGATGCCTGCGATGCGGTTGAAGTTGTTCTGAATGAAGGCGTGGCCGTCGCTCAGAACCGTTTTCATGGGCGCTAAGACAGGTTCGGTTATTTTCCGCTGGAAAATCTTCCTGACCGGGTGTATGGGTTCCCCCCCCTTGATGGGTGTCTGGCGACGACTCGCCACAAGGCACCACACTGGAGTGTGATGATGATGACGTTCAAGATTCGCCGCATCCTTGCGGCCCTTCTCAGCCTGATTGTTTTTGGCGCTGCCGCTCCGGCGATGGCCCACCACACCGGCGAAGATGAAGGTGGCGATGAGATCGCCCATCACACCGATGACGATGGGGAAGCAGAAGTAGACGCGCGGCTTGCGCATCACACCGATGATGATGGTGAGGTCGAAGCCGCCTGAACGATGGTGTTCAACAGGATTGCGTCGCGCCTCACTCCGAGGCCGGCACGAACCTCGCTCCGCCGCATGTTGAGGCGGGGCTTTACCCGAGAGGTTATTTCATGGCTGTAGAGAGACTACGCGAATACGAGACGATCTACATCGTGCGTCCCGACGCCGGCGAAGAGGAGTTCGCCCGGCTTCGTGAGCGCGTTGAAGGGATCATCGAGAACGAAGGCGGTCACCTGCTTAAGTTCGACGACTGGGGCCAGCGCAAGCTCGCCTACGAGATTCACGACAAGTCGGAGTCCCGTCGTTTTGAGCGCGGTAACTACCAGTACTATCGCTACCTGGTCGGCGGAAACACGGTTGCGGAGATCGAGCGCAACCTGCAGCTGATCGACTCGGTGTTGAAGTTTTTGACCGTCAAGCTGGAAGACGACCTCATCGCTGAGGAGCGCCTTGCGCGCCCCGAAGAGGAAGAGGTCGAAGAGGTCATCCCGGCTCAGGACGACGACGAATAGGAGGCTGTGATGGAAGTCATTCTGACCGAAGATGTGCCCAATCTCGGCGAGATGGGCGAGATCGTGAAGGTTGCTCCGGGCTACGGCCGGAACTTCCTTATCCCCAAAGGTCTGGCGCTGCCGGCCAGCGCCAACGAAAAGAAGGCGCTCGAGCATAAGAAGCGTCAGATCGAGCTCCGCAAGGAGCGCGAGCGCGAAGCGGCTCTGGGCGTTCAGTCCAAGCTCGACGGCGTGCGTATCACCATCGCCAAGCGTGTTGCCGAAGGCGACGCTCTTTACGGCTCGGTGACCACGCGTGAGATCGCCGACGTGCTCAAGCAGGAAGGCTTTGAGGTGGAGCACCGCTTCATCGAAGTCGGCCGCGGCATCGACGAGCTGGGCATCTACAAGGTGCCGGTGAAGCTTGCCAGCGGCGTCTACGCTCACATCATCCTGTGGGTTGTGGCGATGTAAGTTGGCTTTGCCTGCGGGCATAAGCGATAAAGAGCCCACGATGAGTGCATCGTGGGCTCTTTTTTTGTTCTGGCGAGAAGGCGCCGTCTCGGATTTAACCCGGCGCATCAGGAGAGAGATGGCGATCGATGTTAGCCGCGCGCCCCAGGCGCTTGAGTCGTTGGCCGGGGAGCTCGAAGGAGAGCTGCGCCTCGATGATTTGCACCGTTCGCTCTATGCGCAGGACGCCTCGGTGTATCAGTCCGAGCCGGTAGGGGTGGTCTTTCCGCGCACGGTCGAAGATGTGCAGGCGATCGTGCGCACTGCCGACGCCCTGGGGCTTGGGCTTGTGCCTCGTGCGGCCGGCACAAGTCTGGCCGGGCAATGTGTCGGCGAGGGGCTGGTGGTCGATGTGGGCCGCCACATGAACCAGATCCTGGAGCTCAATGTCGAGGAGCGCTGGGTGCGAGTGCAACCCGGGGTGGTGCTCGATGAACTCAATCGCTTTCTGGCGCCGCACGGGCTCTTCTTCGGGCCGGACACCTCCACGTCCAACCGTTGCATGATCGGCGGGATGATCGGCAACAACTCCTGCGGCAGCCACTCCATCCTCTACGGCAACACGATGGCGCATGTGCTGGAGCTGGGGGTGGTCTTCTCCGACGCGAGCTTTGAGCGTGTGGGGCTCTGGAGTGAGGCGGAACTTAAGGAACGCATGCAGCGCCCCGACAGGCTCGGGGAGTCATTGCGTACGCTTGATCGCATCATGCGTGAGCATGGCGAGCTGATTGAAGAGCGTTACCCGCGCCGCGATGTCGTGCGGCGCAACACGGGTTTTCCTCTCGACGATATTCTCTGGCGCGCGCCTTATGATCAGGGTGGTGAGCCCTTTTCGCTGGCGCGTTTCTTATGCGGCACCGAGGGCACGCTGGGTCTGATGACCGAAGCTAAGCTCAACCTGGTGGAGAAGCCCCGCGAGAAGTGCGTGGTCTGTGTGCATTTCGACTCGCTGGAGGCTTCGCTGCGGGCGACCGTCGCTGCGGTGCGCCATAACCCGGCGGCCGTCGAGCTGATTGACAGGCGCGTGCTCGAGCAGACCCGCCAGAATATTGAACAGGCTCGCAATCGCTTCTGGGTCGAAGGCGACCCGGACGCGGTGCTGGTGATCGAGTTCTTCCGCGATAGCCACGACGCGCTGGAGGAGGCCTGCCAGGCGCTCATCGCCGAGCTGAAAGAGCTGGGGATGGGCTACGCCTACCCGATCTTGCGCGCGCCGCAGGATAAGGCGGTCTGGGAACTTCGGAAGGCGGGCCTGGGACTGCTCATGGGTATTGAGGGCGACGTGAAGCCGGTCACAGTGGTCGAGGATACTGCGGTGGCCGTCGATGTGCTGCCGGACTATGTGCGTGACTTTGCGGCCATTATGGACGCGTACAACACCGCGTGCGTGTACTACGCGCACGCCTCGGTGGGGGAGCTGCATCTGCGCCCGGAGCTCAACCTTAAAGATCCAGTGGATGTGGAGCGCTTTAAGGGGATCGCCACCGATGTCGCCGACCTCGTGCGCCGCTACCGCGGTGCCATTAGCGGGGAGCACGGCGATGGGCGCGTGCGCTCGCCACTTCTGGAGCGTTTTTACGGGCCGGAGATCATGGCGTTGCATCGCCAGGTCAAGGACGCTTTTGATCCCCGCGGGATCTTTAATCCTCGAAATATCGTCGATCCTCGCCCCATCGACGCTGACTTTCGCTTTGTGCCGGGGACGCCCACCCCGGAGCTGCGCACCTACTTTAAGTGGGAGTCCGAGCGTGGGCTTGTCCGGGCCACCGAGCTTTGCAACGGTGCCGGCGTGTGCCGAAAGAGCGCGGCGGCCGGCGGTACGATGTGCCCGAGTTATATGGCCACCGGCGATGAGAAGGACACCACACGCGGGCGCGCCAACGTCTTCCGTACGCTCTTAACAGGGGCGGAGCCGGAGGCCGCATTTGAGAGTGAGGCACTCTCCGAGGCGCTCGATCTCTGCCTCTCCTGCAAGGGTTGTAAGAGCGAGTGCCCGGCCAACGTCGATATGGCGCGGATGAAGGCGGAGTTTTTGCAGCAGCGCTACGATCGCCAGGGAACGCCAGCTCGCGCGCTGCTCTTTGGCCACTACGGCAAGCTCAGCCGCCTGGGGGCGTGGGTACCCTGGTTGGCGAATTTCATGCTGACCTTCGTGCTGACCCGCTGGATTTTCAACACCGTCTTCAAACTTGCGCCCCGGCGTCAGCTTCCCTTGATGGCGCCTCGCGCCTTCGACCGCGCCCTCACAAAAGCTCGCCGCTCCGGCGCGCTGGCTGCACCGCCGGCAGGGGAGGGAGCGCAGGCCAAAGCGGTCTGGCTCTACATCGATCCCTTTACCGACTACACCGAGCCCGAGCTGGGACTTGCGGCGGTGGAGGTGCTGGAGGCGGCCGGCTACCGCGTGGAGCGATTTGGCATGCGCGACGACGGACGTACCTACCTCTCCAAGGGCATGGTGCGTGCGGCGCGCGAGTTGATGGAGCGCGGGCTCCGTCAGGTGCAAGATCACCTGAAAGCGCACCCGGATCGCATGGTGGTGGGCCTTGAGCCCAGCGCGCTCTTAACCTTCCGGGACGAGCTTGGTGAGCTGGTCGATGAGGCGCTTCGACCCGTGGCAGATGATCTTGCCGGACGCTCGTTCCTTCTCGAAGAGTTCATTGTGCGCGAGGTCGAGGCGGGGCGCTGGCCGGAGGGGCTTTTTGAGACCGAGGGTGCGCAGCCGGCGCTGCTGCACGGGCATTGCCACCAGAAGGCCATCTGCGGCACGACTGCCACCGAGGTGGTGCTGGGGCTTGCCGGCTATGAGGTCGAAACACTCAAGACCGGCTGCTGCGGGATGGCTGGCTCCTTTGGGTATGAGGCCGAGCATTATGAGGTGTCGATGAAGGTCGGCGAGCTTGTGCTTTTGCCGCGGGCCCGCGCGATGGAGGAGGGGCAGGTGCTGATCGCGCCGGGGACCTCATGCCGTCATCAGATCAAGGATGGGGCTGAGCGGGACGCGATTCATCCGGCGTTGGCCTTAAAGATGCGTCTGAAGGCTCGCCAGGACTAAGTAGCGATGGCAGTCGGGTAGCGAGGGGCTCACCTGGCCATGGCGGCCTGGTCGGGCCAGGTAAGCTCCAGGCGCGTCCAGGTGCCGGTATCGATGTCGTGATGCCAGAAGGTGTGCGCGTGGGTGTCGCAGACCCAGAGAGAGCCCTCGGTGCTGGCGATCGCGGTCGGAAATTCGAACGCCGGGGTGTCCAGGGTGTGCAGCTCCTGGCGCTTCGGATCAAAGCAGCGAAGCGTGCGGTTGAGTGCGTCGGCGATGTAGACTCGCCCGCCGTGTACGGCGATTCCCCGGGGATGCTGCATCAGCGCGTCGCGCGAGGTTCCGTCGACGAGGCCGTGTTCAAAGAGGCTCTTGCCGATGAGAGTTTGCACGCGGTTGGAGTGCATATTGAGGGAGCGCAACGCCGAGGTGGTGCTGTCGATGATAATCAGCTCCTCCCCGTCGACCTGCAGGCCGGTGGGCTGGGCGAAAGCCGCGGAGCGACGATGACCGTCGATGCGGTCTTCGTCGCCCGTTCCTGCAAAACGCCCAACGTCGGAGCCATCGGTGTGCAGGCGCAGGATGGTGTGGGTGCTGGCACAGGCCACAAAGAGCCAGGAACACTGACGCGTCAGGGACCAGGGCGCGTGATGTTCGCCCGAGGCATCGTCAGCCAGTCTCGCGAGCGTGTTGACCTCCGAGCTTGAGAGATCGATGGAGCGGATGGCGTGGTTGGCCGTGTCGGCCACGAGAAGTTGATTCTCGACAAAGACGAGCCCCCGGGGGCTGAAGAAGCGCGCGCGGTCGGCCGGGCCGTCTTCAAATCCCGGCTCCGGGCCTCCGAAGCAGTCGATGACCTCCCCGTCAGGGGCGGTCAGGATGATGCGGTGATGCCCGGTGTCGGCGATCGCGACGCGATCGTCCCGGGCGCTGATGCCGGCCGGGAAGCTCAAGGATGCCGGGGAGGGTTGCGCGGGCATCGGGGCCGGCGGAGTGCTTCGGGGGGCGTCGGTCAGGCCGAGCAGGTCCTCCAGGGCGTCGATGAGCTGCAAGGGCTCGGGCACCCCGCGCAGCACACGGCAGACGTAACCGTGGGGATCGATGAGCGCCAGGGTGGGGAGCTCCCGCACATTGAAGGTTCGCGCGAGGCGGTGGTCATTGTCGATAGCTACCGCAAAGGGCACCCCGACGCGCTCCACGGCGTTGTGCAGGTAGTCGAGGTCGTGTTCGCCCGGGAAGCGCGGGCTGTGCACGGCAATGATCTTTAGTGCTTGCCCCTCAAAGCGTTGCATCGCGCGGCGCATTGCCGGCAGACCTTCCTGGCAGCGGATGCAGCTGGAACTCCAGAAGCCCAGCACCACCACCTGGCCCAGGAGATCGCTGAGGCAGAGGGACTGCTCCACGTTGATCCAGGGCAGCTCGGGAAACTCCGGCGGGCGAACGCCATGGGTGCATGGGGTCAGACGCATCGAGGGGCTCCGGGCTGGCGAGGGCGATCGCGCCCGGGCACGACCGCGGCTCTAAGAGCGCCTCGAACCTCCCGAAGTGGTGGCGGGCATATGCTTGAATTAGTTCAGGAATTCAAGCAGGGCGTCGCGGAAGGCGTCCGGGCGCTCAATGGGGATGGTGTGGCCACAGCGCTCCACCAGAATGTGTTCCCCACCGAGCAGGTCGGCCAGCTCTTTTGCGCCTTCGGTGGTCACGAGGAGATCCTCGTCGGCGGAGATCACCAGGGCATCGACGCGGAGATCTGTGGCCAGTTCGGCGACCGGGGGAAAGGCCATCAGCCCTTCGAGCAAGAGGCGAACGCCCTCCTGCGAGTTTCGCTGCACGGAGGCTTTGACGACGTTGTTGAGAAACTTCTGGTGGGAGGCCAGGAAGTCGTTTCCGAGGATCGTGGGGAGCGAGGCCCAGGCCATCGCTTCGAGGCCGCCGGTGACGAGCACCTGGTGCCAGGCGCGCACAATCGTCTCGGCCAGGGCGGTGGGGAGAGCGGTGGCGCTGCAGAGGATGAGCCGGTCGAGGCGCTCGGGGAAGTCGTTGGCGAAGCCTAAGGCGACGCGGGCTCCGTGGCTGAAACCGGCCAGGTGGGCGTGCTCAATGCCCAGGTGATCGAAGAGTTCTGCCAGATCGGCGGCGTGGGTGGCGAGGGCGGGCGGTGCGTCGGGGGCGTCGCTGCCTCCCTGGCCGCGGGCGTCGTAGAGAAGCACACGGAAGTGCTCGCGCAGCGCGCGGGCCTGGCTTCCCCAGTGTTGCGTGGACTGCGTCATGCCGTTGAGCAGCACAAGCCAGGGGCCCTGGCTGTGCTCATCGTGGGTTTCGTAGTGAAGTTTCGTGCCGTCGGAGAGCGTCATCGTGCTCAAGGGGAACCTCGCGCATCGGGGGGGAGAAATTTTGACAGGGGGGAGGAGGGCCTCAACAATCGCGCCGGAAGTCAGGACGTCCTTTTGACCAAGCGATATCATGCGCAGAGAGCTCATTCTAGCAGCAGCCACCCTGGGCGGGATCTTACTTGCGGTGCCGGCGATGGGCGGTACGCCGGTGCGTCCGTCCGATGGTGCCGTCGATGATGCGGCGGGGGAGGAGGCAGCCGATGAGGCTAAGCACGCCGAAGACGTTGCGCAGGCCGGGCAAGAATTGAGCGCAGAGGACCAGGCCGCGATCCGGGCCGCCAAGGATGAGACGCGGGAGTGGACCGTTGCGGTGCTCTCCGACTTTAACGGTGCCTACGGCTCGACGGCCTATGGCGATGAGGTTCATCGCGCGGTGGCCTGGCTCAGCGAGGATGTGCGCCCCGACGTGGTGATAAGTCCGGGCGATATGGTGGCCGGGCAGCGCGCAGGTCTTGATCATCGGGCGATGTGGGCGTCATTCCATGACGTGGTGACGCGCCCTCTGGCCCGCGCGGGCATTCCCTTTGCCATCTCGCCAGGCAACCACGATGCCTCCGGCTCGCCGGCCTTCTGGGAGGAGCGGGTGCATTTTGCCCGCGAATGGCAGGACCGCGCCCCGCAGGTCGAGATGGTCGAGGCGAGTGGTTATCCGTTTTATTATGCGTTTAAGGTGGGCCCGGCGCTCTTTGTGTCGCTCGACGCGACGACGGTCGGTCCCATCGATACGGCTCAGCGTCTCTGGCTGGACGCAGTGCTTAAGGCCCACTCGGAGGTGCGCACGAAGATCGTGTTCGGGCATCTTCCGCTGCATCCGGTCGCGCAGAGCAAAGAGCATGAGACTCTGGCCGATGAGGCGCTGGAGGCGCTGCTTTTGCACCACGGGGTGGATCTTTATGTGGCCGGCCATCATCACGCCTACTACCCGGGAAAGCGCGGTGAACTGGGACTTTTGCACAGCGCGTGCATCGGCGCCGGACCGCGCAAACTTCTGGGCGAAGATCGGGTAAGCGATCGCTCGGTGGCGCTGGTGCGCTACGGGGCAGAAGGGGTGCGCTCCGTGGAGGCGTACCGCGGGGAGGGATTTGAGGAGGTGGTGCCGCGCGAGGAGTTGCCGCGCGTTGTGGGGGAGGGGCGTCGCAAAATCTGGCGAGACGATGTGCAGCCGAACGAGGTGGATGTCCAGGCGAAGCGCCGGGTGTGGGGCGGTTTAGAAGGCGGCGCCTAAGAGCAGGTAGAGATCGGTGATGCCCTCCGGGCCAAGTCCCCGGGCGTAGCCCAGGCGAAGGCTGTTGCTGGCGTAGTAGCCCAGGATGGCGTCGAGTTGCACTTCGGCGCCGATGCCAGTGAGGCGATCGGCATCGGCCAGGTAGCCGTCGTAGGCGGCGCCGGTGTCCACAAAGAGCTGGCCTTTGAGCTGACGAAAAAAGAGGGGAAGCGTGGAGAAGCCCCGGTCGAGATCGAGGATCGGGAAGCGGTACTCCAGCTTTGCCAGCTGGTACTGCTGGCCGCGCTGCACTCCGGGGGCAAAGCCGCGGATGGGGTAGCCGACGCGGGGCTCCTGGAAGATCACAGCGCTTAAGATGTCCTGGGGGCTCAATCCGCCAATCGCGTACTGAAGTTGCGGGCCACTGGCACTTCGGGTGAGCGCCCCTCGAAGTTGCAGGGCGAAGACATGACGCTCGATGAGCGGGTTGGGATGAAAGGCGCTCAGGGCGTAGCCCAGGGTCAGCGCGTTGTACTGGTGGCCCAGCGCCGGGTGCTGCACGCCGACCGATGCGCTCATCGAGACGCCGCGCTCCGCCGAGATGGAGTGCGCATAGCGAAACAGTCGGCTGTAGGAGAGCCCGAAGGAGAGCTCGTTAAACCAGCCATGAAGGGGCTCGCGGGGGCGAATGTCGCCCGGCTCCGGGGTAACTCGGGGCCTCGCTTTGAAGGTGGTGTATTCGGCGCGGTAGTTGGTCGTAAAACTCATCCTTTCGGAGAGGATACGCAGTGGAAAGGAGAGCCCGAGCTGGCCGACGTACTGGCGCTCCAGGAAGGGCACGTAGCGGCTCTCGGCAATCAGCGATCGGGCACGCGGGTAGTCCGAAAAACGCCCCAGAAGCGTGAGATTAAAGGGGAGCCCTCCGTAGCGGTAGACAAAGCCCAGGTTGGCGCTCGGGTCTTCAAATCCCTCGGCGGTGGTGACGCCTCCGCTGAGCGTGTAGCTGTGACGCTCCAGCGGGTCGTAGCCCTCAAGTGTGGCGCCAAGGCCGGCGCCGGAGCGCAGCACGCCCGCATCGGGCATAAGGGTCAGCGGCGCTATCCAACGCCCGGCCCTGTAGGGCTCAGGCTGAAGATCGAGCTCGGGCTGAGGGTAGGTGATCGGCGGGCGCGCACGCGCACTCTCCGGCGGCTCGTGCTGGCGGGTGCGAGGATGGGGAAGGCGGGCGATCTCAAAGCCGCGCGCGGTGTACAGGCTCACGTAGATGAAGTCGCCGTCCGGGGTGACCACGGGCGAAAACGCGCCGGTAATGACGTTGCTCACCTGCCAGCGCTGCAAGGTCTCAAGATCCAGGGCAAAGATGTTGAAGACCCCGCCGGTATCGGCCGCGTAGTAGAGATGGCCCTCGGGGCCGAGATGCGGATCGAGCTCATGGGCGGCGGTGTCGGTGAGCTGTCTCAGCGCGCCATCGTTTAAATTCACCTCCCAGAGGTCGCGCTGGCGCAGGTCAAGCCGCCACCAGCTGAAGATGACCGTGTCGTCTCCGGGGCCAAAGATCGGCCGGGAGATCTGCTGCCAGTGCGCGTCATCATCGGGAGCATGATGCAGGCCGGAGACGACGATGCGCTCCTCGGTGGGGGCGTCGAGCGGACGCACCACAAGCTCCATGGTGCCCCGGCGGTTTCGTACATGGACGACACGCTCGCCATCCGGTGAGATGGCGGGTTCGCGGGCACGGTCGCCCCGGGTGAGCCGGCGGGTCTGACCGCTACGAGCGTCGTAGGCGAAAAGATCCTGGAAGGTGTACACGCGCTCAAAGGTGTCGGAGCGCGAGTAGACGAGCACGTTGCCATCGGGCGTCCAGGCTGAGGGGCCGGCGGCCCCCTCGGCCTCGCGAAGCGGGTGCGGTTCAAGCCCGCCGGCGCTCACGCTGGCAAAGACCGGGTGGGCCGACTCCGCCGAGGCGTAATAGGTGATCTCCGGATGCTCTCCCGGGCGCAGCGTGGGGTACTGATGGCGGCCTCCCCCGCGCGTGACCAAATCGGTGGGGCTGACCCCCCGGGCGATCGTCAACGTCTGGCGCGCCCGGGCTTTGGCCTGGGCCTCGGCCATAAATCCCGCCCAGAGCTCGTCGAAGCCTTTTCCGCTGATCTCTCGGGCGCTTCGGTTGAGCGCGTAGGGGACGATCCGCTTGCCGTAGAGGTGGTTAAAATCCCTGATGAAGGACTCGCCGTGATGCCTGGCGATGTAGTCGGCAAAAAAGCCGCCATAGAGGTAGGCGGCGCTCCCCGATGGCCAGGCCACCGGCAGGCCGGTGGATTGCCCCAGGGTAAAAAGCTCGTCCTCAAGCGCCGCGGTGCGCAGCCACATCGAGAAGAGCGGGCTGTCCACGCGTCCCGTACCCGCGCGTGTGGTTTCGAAGTAGGTGGCAATGCCCTCGGTGTACCAGCGGGGCAGGATGGCGTTGGGATGAAATTGTTTGCCGACGATGCGGTTGACCCACTGCGAGAGCCCCGGGTTGGTGTCGATATGCAGGGTGTGCACGTACTCGTGGTAGACGAGCACGCGTAGCCAATCATCGAAATAACCGAGCACGCTGTCGGCCTCGGGGGGCATCCCGTAGATCGTGATGAAGTTGCGCCCGAAGGCGCGGGCAAACCCGTTGGCCGAATCGACTCGGTCGGTCACCACCACGTGGGTGCGCTGGCGAGGTGTCCAGTCGAGCGTCGGCGCCAGGATCAGGTGTGCCTCTTCAAAGGCCACCGCGGCGCGTCGCGCCAGCGCTTCGGTCTGGTCGTCGTAATGGATGTAGAAGTGGGGGGTGGTCAGCGTGAAGTACTCACGCTTCGGATCGTCGAGGGCGTGCGCGCTCGGCGAAGCAAAGGTCGCAACACACGCCCCGATGAGAATGGCGAGCATCCACAGCCGGAGCATCACTGCCAGAAGGTGTCGAGCGCGCTCGGGCGCATGGGGAGGGCGTAAGAGCATAGCCTGGTGGTTGTAGCAGCGCGCCCGGCACGTTGAAAGCACGCCGTGCGTTACCAGTACGTTACACGCGCATCGACCGGTGCCGACGCCGCGGCAGGGGCGGCACCCCGGGGCGTTGGGTGACCGGCCACGCGGCTCTCCAGAAGTTTTGCCAGCGTCAGCGCCTGGTCGGCGTATGCCTGGATCTCATCGGCGTTGATGACGCGTTTTTTATATTCGAGACAGAGAGTGCCGTTGGAGATTTTGAGGTTTCCTGCCTTCAGGCTCGACGTGAGCAAGGCCTCGCGTACCTCCCCGTCGGCAAAGATTCGCCGCATGCCAGCGTTCGGCTCAACGTGCACATGAAGTTCGTCGTCAAAGCGGTCCGGGGAGAGCGCGTTGATGATGCCGGGAGCGTTATCATCGTGCAGCGTTGCCGGCTTTTTTTTGGCGACATGCCCGAAGTGAGTCCAGGCGGGCCCCATGGTGACCTGAACCTCGATGAAGTACGCTTCAATGACCTCACTGATCTCGGTACGGCGGATGACCTCACGCTCGTGGCGCGAGGCAATCTCAAGCTCAGCGCCCTGGTACGTTCCCTGGAGTCGATAACTCTCGAGGGAGTCGCCGCTCAGCTGAAGTCCCATCGCCTCGCTGGCGTTGGTCCAGGCTGTCCTTGCCAGATCGCCAACGATCCACCAGTAGAGAGCGATGACGGACACCACCAGCACAAAAAAAAGGATCAAAAAGACCTGAATGCTGTTCAGGTCGAAGGTTTCCATGACGAAGTTCAGCATGGGGTGCGCTCCTGGCCAGGTTACGGAGCGCATACTCTCACATAGTACGACGTCGTAAGCCAACGTTGACGTCATATCTGCTGCATGGAGAGCACCCTGAGCAGCGTTGCACATGCTCGACGATGCCAGAGCATCGCCTGCGCTTTGCGCCTTGCTCAGGTCACTCTCAATCTCGCATCCAAAGGCGTCACCATGGCCTCAGGGCGTCAGGGCGCGGCGCAACGTGGTGACAAAGCCTGGCCCCCCATGCTTCGCGCCGGCGAGGTGGTACGAAGACGCTACTTCGCGCCGATCCAGCCTTCGGGGCGAATGGTCACAAAGAACGTGGCCTGGCCCTGACCTCCGACCTCGTCTGAGGGAAGTTCCCAGCCCAGCAGGGCTTCCTGAATACAGCTCAGCGCCTCATCGGAGGGGTGCTCGGGGCCCGTTTCATTGCTCAACGTGAGGTCCATCGCCGCCGGCCGCACCGGGGTATCGGATGGCGTGGTGGGCCAGCCCAGCTCCACCTCTGCCACGATCAGGTCGAGGGGAAGTTGCGAGCGAAGCTGCTCGGCACAGGCCCCCAGCGAGCCGGCCTGGCGGGCCAGCGCGGCGGGCAAGGATGCTTCTGCACCGGCGGAGCTTCCCCGCCAGCGGAACCCTTCAAGGAGCACGGCTGCGGCCTGGTCGCGCCGGGGTTCGGTGGCCACGAGCTCAAAGTTCAGGCGGTAGCTCAGCGTATAGATCGGGGCGTCAGGCTCGCTCAGGTCGGGCTCGACGGGGAGTTCGAAGCTCAGATTCCAGAGGTGTTTGAGCATGCAGCGCGCATCATCGGCGGGCATGTCTTTGGGGGTGCCGTGGACGGCCATCGGATGGCCTTCTTCAGAGATGCGGAGTTCGACGAGCATCGCCGGTTGCGGTCGGTAGTTGCGAGGGTTAAGGCAGCTGCTCATGGCCTTGAACTCGCCGGAGAGTTGGCGCTCCAGGCGGTCGGGCGCAAGGGGAAGGCTCGTGACGAGCGCGTCGACCCGTGGGCGCCAACGCCAGGGGATCACCGCGACGTCGGGTGGCGAGGCCGAAGGTTGCGCGGTGTCCTCGGGGCGCTGCATCGCGCTGCCCTGAGGAGTCGAGGCGGGGATGGGTTCAACAAGGCCTTCGGCGCCGGTGCAGACGCGCTCACCTTCGGAGACGCCCTGCGCCTCACAGTTCTCGGTGCAGGTAAAGCAGCGCAGCGCGTCGGGGGCTGCGGCCCCGGCGGCCTCCTCACCCGCGAGGGGCTGAGCCTGGGCGTGGCTGACGCCGGCCATCAGCACCCAGATCAGCGCGAGCACCACCCAGCCCACAAGTCGCCTGCGCTCCTGCGCGTTCAAGGTCTCGGGTTCCTCTTGCATGATACACCTCACCCTTAAGCTCGGGTCGCCTGTTGCGGAGTGAACCGGGTGGTCCCTCCCCCCTCTTCGTGGTCGTGTTCGGCGCCCCCCCAACCCCAACATCGATGGGAGCTCCGCGCCCGCACTCCCTCAAAGGTAAACACCGCTTCGGGGCGCGGCCCAGGGCGCGCTCCGCCGGGGGTGTAACTCGACCACCACCCGGAGGGTTGCACGACCTCCTTGAATGCGACTCGACCTTCGCCCGCAGGGGTGTGCTTATCCCTGTGTCGAGGGTCGACCTCCACCTTGAGGGCAGCGGACTCCCCCGGGTCAGAGGCGGGCGCGATTCAGGGGGATCGGGGCACTGCGCTGATCACCAGAACCTCGATGTTCGTCGCGGTGATGCGCGCCTTCTCATCGGTGTAGCGATGCACCAGATCTTGAGCCTGACGGATGCGGCGCGCGTAGGTGGTGGGCGAGGGCTGATCGGAGCGAAAACGCACGGTGGCCTGCTGGTTGGCCAGTGCGCGCTCCAGCCGAAACCCCGCGCCTTCATACATCTGCGTCATCGAGGAGGTCAGGTCGACGACCTCCTCGCTCCGAACCTGTGTGCAGAACGTCGTGGCCGGGGAGGGCATCAGGCAGGGTGTGGGCTGAATCTCGGGCGCGGTGAAGTCAAGGGGGCGCGCTCCCAGCATCGACCACCAGGTCCGGGCGCTGGTCTGCAACGCCGGTTCTGAGAGGCTTTGCAGGCTTGCGCGCGTGCGCGCCCGTACGCGCTCCTGCTCATCTTTTCCGGGCTGCGCGGCGATGAAGCGCTCAAAAAGATCGCGTACCTTCTGCTCGATAGCTTCAGCGTCAGCCGCGGTGATTCGACCGCCGGCGTCGATCCGCAACGTGGGCACAAGGCAACCCAGGCGCTCGACGCGCTCGGGAAAAAGATCCGGGTCGATGACCGGCTCGAAGAGAGCGTCGTCGCGCTGCGGGCGAAGTGTCAGTCCGCGAGCATCGACCTCCACCTCGAAGACGAGCTCGCAGACGCGCAGGTGATCTTCGCCTTCCCTGCCTTCGACCCGCGTCTCAACCAGCCGCCGAACCTCCAGACCTTCCGTCGACTGCCAGGCGTCCAGCCAGCCGGGGGGAGCCTGCGCATCGGCCGGAGTACTGATGATCAGGGCGGCGAGGAGGGTCAGGGTTTGGACCACCGAGGTCCTGACGAGCGCGGGAAGACGATAAAAGGGCATAGGGAACTTTAAGATCGAAGGTAGGGAACGCTGCTTTTGAATCACTCCCCCCAGGTCAGGGCAGGAACACCGGCATCATGGAGAGCCCGTTGCTGGCGCAGTTGGAAGGGCACGCTGGACCTTCGGAGAGGGGCGGGAGGCTGTCGGCGCTCCGGGTGATCACAGCGCCGAATCACATGTGACCCTTGTCATGTAGGAGCAGGCGGTCCCGGTAAGGAGCGCAAGCGCGACGACCAGGCCCGGTTGGCGTGGATTCATTGGGCGGCTCCGGGCATCGACGCGGACAGCGCACATCATGGAGGTGTGGGGCACGGAGTTGTGGGAGCCGACCTTTAGCAAAGCGTGACCGGGGAGGCCAGCCCGGCCAGGCGTCGTCTGACCCCAACCAGGTCTGAGGCCTCGAATATGGAGCGTCTCGAACGGGCGCTGGGCTCAGCGGCCCCGGAAGGCCTGCGGGTGTGTGAGCTCCCAGGGTGTTACATCCCCCCCCGGGCCAGAGGGCTTCTGGCCCCGGAGCCTTATTAAGGCTCGGAAGCCAGAGGGGGTCTGGCCCCGGAGCCTTAATAAGGCTCGGAAGCCAGAGGGTGTCTGGCCTGAGGGGGTGTTGCCCCCCCCCTCGGGCCAGACACCCTCTGGCGTCAGGGGGGGGAAGCCCTCAGCCTCGCCAGAGGGCCTCTGGCGTTAAGGGGCTGGGAAGACTCCAAAGCCAGACAACGCGCTCAATGGGCGAGCCAGGTGCCCGGATAGGCCGGCGCGGCTTTGAGAAAACACGCTACCGGTTGGTCGCGATCGCCGGCGAGTAGGGCCCAGGTGGGGTCGGCCGAAAGATCGTCGAAGGTGGCCGGGTGGGCGTCGGGGCGGATCACCGCCGCGTTGATGTTGTCCTGCTGTGCCACGCCGCGCAAAATCGGCTGGTCGCGCGCGAGCTCATAGAGCGTCATGGCACTCTCTGTGCTGAGCGCGCGCGAATCGGCGTAGAGGATGGGCTCAATGCGCTCGGGTCGCCACAGCGCATAGGCCAGGTAGCCGGCCAGGGAGGGATCGTTGAAGACGCGCAGCTCTTTTCCGGCGCGGCGCAGAAGTTCGCCGCAGGCAAGCGGGGTATCTTCGGGGACCACCCCGCGCATCGGGATGGCCTGGCGAGCGTCAGCGTGAACGCGGGTGGTCATATCGGCGTGCCAGGGCAGCGCGGGCTGGGTAAGTACGGCCGCGCCCAGAAGCAGCACCGAGGTCAGCAGCGCCAGGGTGGGGCGGTGAAGTTCGGTGCTGGCCGGCGGTGAGAAGACGGTGGCGAGCAAAAGCACCAGCGCCAGATGGTGCAGGGGCAAGAGCGCCGGCACCATGCTCGCCCACAACGTCAGCAAGAAGACCGGGAGGGCCAGGGCCGCGGCGGCAGCCAGAGGCATCTGAGTGGCACGGGCGTGTCGCGCCCACAGCGCCAGACCCACCGCCCCGGTGCTCAGCGACAGGGTCACGCTGAGCGCCCCGGGCAGCAGGGTCGGCAGCGCGGGGCTCTTTGAAAGGTGCGCGAGCACGCCAAAGCCCAGCGGGCTTGCGAGCGGAGCCAGAAGCGCGCCGGCAAACGCCACGACCGCGCCGAGCTTTGCGCCGGCTTTCCAGGCGTGGGCACCCACCGCAAGGGAGGTGGCCATCATCACCAGCGCCGCCGGGAGCGCGAGGTTGACCAGCGCGAAGGCGCTCGCGCTCGTTACGATCGTGGCGAGCAGGCCGGGGCGATGCGAGGTCAACGCGCGTGTGGCGGCGATGAGCCCCGCGCATGCGATCGGTAGCGCCAGAGATTCGGGCCCCACCGCCGAGAAAAAGACCGCCGCCGGCACCCCCAGCCACGCCACATTGAGCAACGATGCGGGCCGTGGGCTGCGTTCGGCTGCGGCCCAACCCATCATCGCCACCGCCAGGGTGACCAGCGCGCTGCGGGTGACCATCGCGGCCTCAATTCCCCCCAGATCCACCAGGCGAAAGAGCGCCACGCTGGCAAGCCAGCTCGTGTCCAACCAGCCCGTGCCATCGGGAGCCGTGAACACCAGGAGCTCTTTGTCGGGGATGCGTCCGTAGGCCGAAATCAGGCGACCGTAGGCCACCCGCCACCAGGTGGCGTCCTGGCGCATCAGGCTCAGGCCCAGAAGCGCCAGGGTGAGTGCTGCGGGCAAAAGCGCCGAGGCCAGCTTGGTGCGGGCCGGAATCGGGCCAGGGGGCGTGCTCATGGTGGGTCCGTACTGCTTGAGAAGATCGTTAAAAACGCGCGCGCAACGAGCCTGCGCCGGCCTTCAGCGCGATCACAGGCGTCAACGCCGCGACCACAATGCCCAGCGCGGCAAAGGCCCATAGCCCGGAGCTGATCGTTCCGAATCGCTCAGGCTGGGTGAGCGCCAGGGAGGGATAGAACCACATCCCCAGCAGCATCAAGGTCAAAAAGATGCACGAGATCATAAAGATCACCGCCCCGAAGCTCGACGCGATCTTGGCGGCGTTGGGGTTATGAAATTGCGGATAGAGCGCGCCCATCCCTACTGCCACCGCTGCACAGACCGCGGTGATCACCAGGATCTGAATGCCGCTCAACAGGCAGGTCAACAGCGGCGTGCCCACCAGGAGGTTCGATGACCAGATCAAGAGCTGACCGATGATGACAATCGGCGCCAGACTCCCGAGCCACTTGCCCACCAGAAAACGCTCCAGCGAGATCGGTGCCTGCAAGATCAGCCAGAAGCTGCGCCCCTCAACACTGACCGCCGGAAAGAGAAAACGCCCGCAGAGCGTCACCGTCACAAAGCTGCACGCGGCAAGGTTGAAGAAGGAAAGTCCCACATCGCCCAAAAGCGCTTCATTGGCGGCGATCTCAAAGTACTTAAAGTTCACCAGATAGATGACGATGATCGCCACCACGATCAAAAGCTGCGACCACTGGCTGGCATCCCGCATAAAGACGGCCTGGTCTTTATGAATCAACGCCCTGAGCGACGAGAGGGGCTGCTCACCCAGCGCACGCAACTTCGCCATGCGCTCGTTATAATCGCCGCCAGCGCGCCGGGAGCGCTCCACCGCCCAGTTGCGCGCGATCGTCATCAGCCCGCCCCCGTGACGTCCCTCCTGGGTCTTGGTGTAGCCCCGAAAGTAGAGCGGGCGGTGCAGCCAGGCCGAGATGAAGTAGAGCGCCAGCGGTGTAAGCCCCAGAAAGGTCGCCGACCACATCCACTGGCCGCGCGTGTCGAAGAGTATCGGCGCGAGCATGTTGATCACCCAGTCGCTGGGTAAATACGAGGTCGTCGGTACCGAGAGCAGCCGCATCAGCTCCCCGATCGAGTCAAAACTCTCCGGGTTGAGCAGGCGTTCGGGTTGGACTGAGCGAATCACCACAAAGAGCGTCGCAAAACCCACCAATCCGAAGAAAAGCGCCGCATCGCGGGTGCGGTTGGCCGCAAGGATGTTGGTCACCAGCAGCGCCAGAATCGACGCCAGCCCGGTCGGGATCGCCACAAAGGGAATCAGTACCAGCACCAGATAGGGGTAGAAGCTCCAATGGGCCCCCATCCCGTAGCCGATGGCCGAGAAGAGGGGCACCCCGAAGAGAATGATCACCCAGCTCGATTGCAGCATCGCCTCCAGAAAACGCGAGGTGAACATCGCGTCTTTAGGGATGGGCTGGGCCATCAAAAACTCGAGATCGTCGGCCAGATAAAAGGAGCTGAACGAGGTGACGATGTTGCTGAACACCAGAAGCCCGAAGAACACCAGCAGCGTGATCGCCAGCAGGCGCTGCACCAGGAGCTCGCCCACCGGCTCCAACATCAAGGACTGGGTGACGATGAAGTGGCCGGAGCGAAAGAGGGCCGCAGCAAAGAGCAGGCTTAAGACAGCAAAGAAGGGCCCGCGCAGCCGGCCCTCATCGGAGCGAAGCGTGCCGCGTACCATGCGCAATTTGATGCCGATAAGGTCGAGGATCACGGGCGCTCTCCCGGCTCATGGCCAAAGCGCTCGGCCACTGCCTGGTCACGCTCGGCCTGCGACTCTTCGGTAATACGCAGGAAAACCTGCTCGAGGTTGCCGTCGGTCTGCCCCGACTCCAGGCGAAGTTCGCCCAGGGAGCCGCGCGCGACGATACGCCCGTGGTTAATAATCACGATGCGGTCGCAGACCTCTTCGGCCACCTCCAGGGTATGGGTGGAGAGCAGGATCGACATCTTTTTATCGGCCACCAGCTCGCGAAAAAGACTCTTTATGAGGCGATGGCCGCGCGGGTCGAGCCCGACCATCGGCTCATCGACCACCAACACCGAAGGCTCCGGCAAGAGCGCGCCGCAGAACACCAGGCGCTGCTTCATGCCGTGCGAGAAGCTCTCAATGAGGCTGTCGGCCCACTCCTTGAGTCCGAAGAGGTTGAGCAGCTCGTCGATACGTGAGGCCACATGGTTGGCCTTCATGTTGTAGAGTCCGCCGATAAAACGCAGGTACTCCAGCGTGGTGAGCTTGTCGTAGACGTAGGGGCGGTCGGGGATAAAGCCGGTGACTCGCCGCGCGTCGACCGGTGCACAGCCCAGGTCATGGCCGTCGATGACTACCTCGCCGCGGTCCGGGGCGATGAGTCCCGTGATCATGCGCAACGTCGTGGTCTTGCCCGCACCGTTGGGCCCGAGAACTCCGAAGACCTCGCCACGGGGCACATCCAGATCGATATGATCAACGGCGGTAAAGTCGCCGTACTTTTTATGCAGTCCGCGTACTCGCACGATCATGTCGTCCGGCGAGCTCTCGGGCAGGGGCGATGGTGCCACGGGGTCGGTGCTCATGATGATGGTCTCGCGAAAAAGTCGCACAAAGGATCATGTCAAAGGGGGACGAACTCAGCCGCCGGACACTTGCGCCTGCTTAAAGAGGCCGAAGATGCGGGCGGTGTCGAGGTCAGGACTCAAGAAGATCTGCAGATGATCAGCGCCGAGCTCGCCGGCGCGAAGCGGGTCAAGCTCATAGCGGGTACCATCGTCGCGGATGGCTACCATCCAGACGCGCGGGCCCAGAAAGCCCTGGGTGCCGAAGTTGAACCCGTGGGCCATGCGCACCTTGTGTCCGGCGCTTCGTGCCGCCAGATGCACTGCGGCCAGGCAATCCTGCGGCTGCATTGCCGGAAGTGCGTCGTCGGCCAACAACGCGCTCTGAAGTTCCTCAAGTGTGGGCGTGTTCTGTACCTCTTCACCCGGCTCGGGCCAGCGTAGTGAGCCCGTGCCGTCGCGCAGGGAACAAAGCTGCGCGAGCGCCTGGCGGTGCTGCTCCTGATCGTCGGAATCAAGGGCGCGGGCCATCGCCTCAATCGAGGCGGGAAGGTCTTCGGGGAGTGCCACCTCCGGCGCTTCGCTCCACGTCTCGCCAGGCCAATGCGGGTTCAAGGGCCCGACCTGGATGACGAGCTCCTTATCGGTCTCCAGCATCACCCGCTGGCGGGGCGACTCCAGGTGAAGCTCACTGCGCTCGTCGAGGCCCAGCAGACCCACCTCACGCAGATCGAGCTCCGAGACCCGTTCCGCGCCGGTGAGCGCCTCGATCTGACCGCCGCCCAGGTAGCTGGCCATCGTGAGCAGATCGCCCGCATCAATACCTTTCAGAAAGTCGGGGCGCTCCTTAGGAAGGGCCTCATACGCCTCTTCGGCACGCCGAAAGAAGCTCGTCGCCAGCGCCTCCGGCAGGCGGCTTCCGCGAATGCGGAAGGGAAAACCCTGTTGCACCACCTCGCCACGAGCGTCCACCAACACATCGAGGTACTGCGAGCCGATGGCCTGAACAAAACGATGCACCTTAACCTCTTCGCCATAGTGGCGAATGGTCTCCTCCCCCACGTAGCGCAGCGAGAGGTCGGTCGGGGCCAGCGTCATCGGGTCGATAAAGTCCTGCTCGTAGGTCGCACCCGGCTCAAGTTCACCGCCGGCGAGCAGGCGCGGGATGGCGTGGCCCACAAGCTCCGGCGGCGTGGCCAGCGGGATCGTAAATTGTTCGTGCTCGCCATCGAGATAGAGCGTCACATCAAAGGCCTCGCCGTCGTACTGCGCCAGCGCGCGCAGGTGCATCCCGAAGGCTTCGACCTCCCCGGAAGCCGAGCGCAGGCGAAGTTCATCGTCGAGCGAGACTTTCGAGTCGAGGTGCACCCCCTGGAGTTGGCCCATGATCGCGAAGGTCGCGTACGCACTCGTCTCAATAAGCCAGCCCTCGACCAGTCGCGTGCGCTCTTCGCGAATCACGCCCCGGTCGTCGTCCCCCTGCTGCAGTGTGATAAAGGTGACGCCTTCTTCCAGCGCGAAGACGCCGGACCCAATCGCCTGGGCGTCCCTGGAGGCACCCAGCGCAAAGACCGCCGAGGCCGCCAGCCAGCCGACGACAACCACGCCTCCGATGATGTCAAAGCTACGCAAGACTGGACTCCAGGAGCGAGAAAAAAGGGGCCGGTACCAACGCCTTGGAGTGTAGACGATCACCCGAAGTGCGCCAACCGCGGCACCCTCGTTGAACGTTCCGGGGGCCACCCTCGCACGGGGGGTTGATCCCGGGGGCTGTGCGGGGCATCATCGCCGTGGAGCCCCCTAAACTGCAGTCCCCGACGCAAGGCCAGCACGCATGTCGAAGAGCGACACGACCCACTTTCATTTTGATTTTGGCGGCATCACCCTGGAGCTTAGCGGCGAACGCGAGTTTGTAGAGAAGATGTACAAGCAGGTCATGCGCGACGTGGCCGAGGCTCGAAGCGGCGCGCATAATCCCCCCCGCGCCTCCAAGGCAGGGAAGGGGGGCGGGCAGGCGGTTCCCGTCAAACGCCGCTCGGTCTGGGTGCATCGCTGCAGCGACTTGATGCGCAAGATCTACATGGCGACGCCCGCCGATGTCAGCGCTTCGATCCTGGGGAGGGCGATCGACTCTGAGCCCGTCGGCGTGATCTACATCGACAAAGGGGCCTTCAAGGGCATCTTCCCCGAGATGGACGGCGGTCAGACGATGTGGGCCGAGTTCACCGCCGCCGGCAAAGCCAAACTCGCCGAGGCCACTCGCCCGGCGATTCAGGCGCTCTCTCCCGACGTGCTCAAGAAGTCGTCCGGCCAGCCCTGATCGCCGCCCGGGCGGTCCATCTCAGGCTCAGTCCGCCGGCCAGTTGTAGACGCGACAGGCGTTCTCGAAGGTAGCCTCGGCCAGCTCGTCGAGGGCGATTCCACGCGCCCGGGCAATCACCTCGGCGGTGTGACGCACATACCCCGGCTGGTTGCTCTTTCCGCGATAAGGCACCGGTGCCAGGTAGGGCGAGTCCGTCTCAATCAGAAGGCGATCCAGGGGGACGCGGGTGGCCACATCGAGCAGGTTTCGCGCGCTCTTAAAGGTCACAATCCCCGAGAAGGAGACGTAGAAGTCGCGCTCAAGCACCTCGTCGGCCATCTTCTGTGAGCCGGTAAAACAGTGCAGGATGCCACCGGTGGTGTGGGTTTCGCGCAAGAGGCGCACGGTGTCTTCTTCGGCATCGCGGCTGTGAATGATGATGGGCTTTTCAACCTCGTTGGCCAGCTCCAGAAAGCGTCGAAAGACGTCGATCTGCACCTGGCGCGGGGCCTTGTCGTAATAATAATCCAGCCCGCTCTCACCGATGGCGACGACCTCGGGAAGGCGCGAAAATTCGGTGACGATGGTCTCAAAGACCTCGTCGGTGCACATCGCCGCATCGTGGGGGTGAATGCCGGCGGTGCAGCGAATGAAGTCGTAGCGGCGCGCGATCTCCAGCGCTCGGAAGTTCGAGCCGAGCCCGCGGCTCGCCCCGATGGAGACGACCCGCTGAAGACCCAACTCGCGGCCGGAAGCCAGCACCTCGTCGAGGTTCTCGAAAATCGCCGGGAAGTCCAGGTGGGCGTGGGTATCGAAAAGTCTGGGCGTCGTCATGTGAGTCTCTCAAAAGAGTTCAGGGGGCACCGTCGACGTCCGCATCCGCTCGTGCGTCTCGAGGTGCGATGGGTTCGGGAGAGCGCCCGAGCGCAAGCCCGGCGCGCGCAAGTTCGCGAAGTTCGGGATCGGCATGGCTCTGCGCGATCGTGCGTAGCGTGTCGGTGGCGGCCTCACCACCGAAGTCGGCCAGGGCTAAAAGGGCGGTGTCGGCGTGATAATCCGAGGAGTGCGCAAGCTCGATCAACAGGTCGAGGTGTTCGTCGAGCTGCTTCACGCCTACCAGGCGAAGCGCATAGCCTCGTACGTCGTTGCGGCGCGCATGGAGGGATGCCGCAAGATGCTCGTCGCCACGTGCATCACCGAGTTCCATCAGGGCGGTAGCTGCGTCGAGTTTGAGCAGTGGATGAGCAAACCAGCGCGAGATCACCGCATGCAGGGCGTCGCGGGCGGCCTGGCCGTCCAGCATGGCCAGCGCGCGGGAGGCCTGGGCTACCCAGGCCTCCTCGCGAAGCATGGCGGTGAGTTCGTCGACTACCGCGCTCCGGCTGCGCTCCGGCAGCGATTCGGGGCTGAGGTCGCTGGCATCAACCAGCTCGGCGACGGCGACCGCCAGTGCTTTTCGCGCCGCGCCATGCGCCCCTTGCCAGCTCTGCAGCAACGCCGGCAACATCTCGGAGCGCCTCAACTCCACGGCAATCTGCGCGGCGCTGGCAGCGAGCTCGGCGTCTGGATCGGAGAGCAGGACTTCGAGCTTACTGGCGATCGCCGGGTGCTGCGGGGAGACCCGGTAGAGGGTCAACAGCGCCTGAAAACGCACGTCGGCGCGCCTGTCACCAAGCAGCTCCGCGGCCACCTCCGAGCTCCGATCGACCTGAGGGGCAAATCGCAGCGCAGCGAGCGCGGCCACCGCCGCCCGAGAGCTCTGCCAGTCCAGCGCATCGGCCCCAGGTGCCAGCGAAACAAGGTGTGGGGAGGGAGGTGCCTGACCCCGGGCGAGGCACACGAGCACCTCCACGACCTCGTCGCTCATCAGCAAACCCAGCCCGCGCGCCGCATCCTGGCGCACCGGCGGGTAGGGATCATCCAGGCAGACCAGCAAGAGCGCGCGCCGCTCGGCCGGCGAGCCCTGCTCCTGCTCCAGAATCCGCAGAAGCTCGCGATGGCGAGCCTCCGAGTTGGCGATATAGGCCAGTGTGGGCGTCAAAGCGCCTCCCTTTGCAGCGTGAGACGCGCCTTAGCTGATGCGCGTGCCCACCTCAACGCGCTCGTCGTAACGCGCCAGCGCCAGTTTGCCGTCGGTGGTCTTCGCCGCCAGGATCATCGCCTCACTCTTGATGCCAAAAAGTTTGGCGGGTTTGAGGTTGGTGACCATCGCCACACGCAGCCCCACAAGCTCCTCGGGCGCAAACGCTTTGGCGATGCCCGCCACGATTGTGCGCGGCGCTTCTTCGCCGACGTTGGCGCTGAGCTTGAGCAACTTATCGGCACCCTCGACTTTCTCCGCTGTGAGGACCTCGCCGACGCGAATCTCCACTTTGGTGAAGTCGCCAAACTCAATGAGCCCGGTGCTTTCGCTGTCGTCGCTTTTCTTACTCTTTTCCACCTTCTTCTCGTCTTTTTTGGCCTTTTTAGCCGGTTTTTGATCCTGCGGGGCGCTTTTCTCGCCGGCGTCGTCCTCTTCGACCGGGGCTTCGAGCTTGCTGAAGAGCACTCCCGGAGCTTCCAGCGGGGTGCCAGCCGGGAGGTTGGCCCAGGTCTTAAGCGTCTCGAAGCTCAGGTGCGCCTCGGTGGTCTGACCAAAGCCAGCCAGAATTTTGCGCGAGGCGTCCGGGGTGAAGGGCGCGGCCAGAAGCGCGATCCAGCGGATCGACTCCAGCGCGTTGTAGAGCGTCTGCTCCAGACGCTCGGTTTTGCCCTCTTTGTTCAGCGCCCAGGGCTGGGTGCGTTGGATGTAGTTGTTGACCTCGCTGGAGAAGGCCATCAGGTGCTCAAGTGCGCGGTGCAACTCGCGATCCCCAAACGCTTTGTCGATGGCGTCGCGTGCGGCAAAGGCCGCATCCCGAAGCGCGATATCCTCCGACTCGGTGAGCTCGCGCGGCGCGGGAATGCTGCCGCCGATGAACTTGCCGGCCATCGCAAAGGTGCGGTTGACGAGGTTGCCGATGTTGTCGGCCAGCTCGGCATTGTTGCGCTCGACCACGCGCGTGTCGCTGAAGTTCCCGTCGTTGCCGATCGGGATCTCGCGCAGGAGGTAATAACGCAGCACATCGAGGTCGTAGCGCTCGGCCAGCTCGAAGGCGTCGATGACGTTACCCAGGCTCTTGCTCATCTTGATGCCGTCGTTGGTCCACCAGCCGTGGGCCACGATCTGTTTTGGCAGCGGAAGGCCCGCGCTCATCAAGAAGGCCGGCCAGTACACCGCGTGGAAACGCAGGATGTCTTTGCCGATGAAGTGAATGTCGGCCGGCCAGAAGGTCTCAAAACGCTCGGGGTCATCAAAGGCACCCACCGCGGTGATGTAGTTGGTCAGCGCGTCGACCCAGACGTAGAGCACATGCTCGGGGTGCTCCGGCATGGGGATGCCCCAGGAGAAGGTCGTGCGGCTGATCGAAAGATCGCGAAGACCGCCCTCGACGAAGGACGCCACCTCATTGCGGCGCCCCGAAGGGGTAATGGCGTCGGGGTTGCTGCGGTACCAGTCGAGCAGCGGTTCTGCGTACTTGCTCAATTTAAAGAAGTAGCTCTCTTCTTCGACCCACTCCACGGACGCTCCGGTGGCGGTCGCTTTGCCATCGGCGATCTCGGACTCGTCGTAGTAGGCCTCGTCGGCCGCGGCGTACCAGCCCTCGTATTTGTCGAGGTAGATATCGCCGGAGGCTTTCATGCGCGCGACCATCTCGGCGACCGTCTTCTTGTGATCGGCGTCGGTGGTGCGGATGAAGCGGTCGTGGGTGAGGCGGAGCTGCTCAAAGAGCTCGCGAAAGCGTGCGGAGTTCTCATCGACCATCTGCTGGGGGCTGATGCCCCGATCTTCGGCGGCGCGCTGGATCTTGAGCCCGTGCTCGTCGGTACCGGTCAGAAAGAAGACCTCATCGCCTTTCTGGCGGCGGTAGCGGGCGAAGGCGTCGGCGATGATCGTGGTGTAGGCGTGCCCGATGTGCGGCGCGCCGTTGACGTAATAGATGGGCGTGGTCAGATAGAAGTTCGACATAAGAGAAGTCTCAACGCAGTTGGGAAGCCATCAGCTTAACGTGTGCCACGCGCTCGTCAGTGGCGCGTGGCTGCAGGGCAGGGTGAACCAGAAGTTGGCGTCGCTGGCAAGGCTCAGTCGCTTTTCGGTTTGGGCGACTCGGTGGCCCCTTCGGGGCGGGGAGGCTTATCACCACCTTTTTTATTGCGACCACGCCTGCGGCTGGAGCGGCGCTTGCTGGAGGAACGCTCGCCAGCGGCCTTCTCCGCGCCGGGTTTCGCGCCGGCTTTGGAGTCCTCTTTGCCGGTCCGGGCGTCGGCACCACCCTGGGTGCGCTGCTCACGTTGGGTGCTCTCGGAGCGGGAGCCTTTCGAGCGGCGCGAGCGGGAGCGGCCGGAGCGCCGGCGGCTGGAGCGGCGCTTCTTGGAGCGGCCCGAGTCGTTCGCGTGGGACGCATCCCCGCGCTGAGCGCTCTCTGGCGAGGCGCTGGCAGCGCTCTCTTCGGAGGGTTTCTGCTCGGAGCGTTGCGAGTTTCGGCGCCGATTGCGGTCGGAGCGCGAAGACTTCGAGCCGGACCCGGAGGGCTTGGAGCCCCGGGAGCGTCGGCCGGAGCGCGAGGATTTCGAGCCCTGGGAGCGACGCCGACTGCTCGAACCCCGGCGCTTGCGGCCGCCACCGCGCGCTGACTCCTCCTCAGTGCCGCCGTCGACCCCCCGGTCGATGACGTTGGGATCGATGAGCTCGATCTCGGTGACCGGCAACATCTTGCGGTTGTTGTCGGCAAAACTCACCATCACACGCCGATTGATGACGTCGACCTCCAGGATCTTCGCCTCACCGAGCTCAGTGCGCACCATCTTGCCCGCGCGTGGAAGTTTGGTGCGCATACGCCGGTAGAGCTGCTGCTCGTAGACCAGGCAGCACATCAGGCGTCCGCACATCCCTGAGACTTTTTTGGGGTTGAGCGTCAGGCCCTGATCTTTGGCCATACGAATGGAGACCGGCTCAAAGTTGTCCAGAAAGGTGCTGCAGCAGAGTTCGCGACCGCAGGGGCCGATGCCACCGAGCATGCGTGCGCCGTCGCGCACTCCGATCTGATGCATCTCGATGCGCGTGCGAAACTTATGAGCCAGATCTTTAACCAGGTCCCGAAAGTCGATGCGACCGTCGGCGCTGAAGTAGAAGACCAGCTTGGAGCCATCATGCATGTACTGCGCGCGGATCAGCTTCATCTGCAGCTTGCGCGAGCGGATGCGCTCGATCGCAAAGCGGTAGGCCTGCTCTTCAAACCCGGCGTGTTTGTCGGCCTGGGCGATGTCGGCCTCGGTGGCCTTGCGCAACACGCGAGGCAGGCTGTCGGTGGGTAAGACCTTGCGCGAGACCACCCCGCAGATTTCGGCGAGTGTGGGCCCGCGTTCGGTATCGACGATGACGTGATCACCTTCGCGAAGTTGCAACTCGCGGGCGTCGGCCTCATGGCGGGTCTGGCTGATGCGATAACGCAGCGACACCACGTTGTAGAGTTTCTTCTTTCCGCCGAAGGGGCGCGCCTGCTTTTTGGCAGGCTTAAAAAGCGTTGTGGTCATGGAAGTCATCTATGGATGCGCGGGAGAGCGCCGACAAGGCGCCCTGAGCCCGGGACTCATGCGGTTAAGAGGGCTGACGAATCTGGTCGAGGACACCCTCGACGATCAGCTGGGCGTTGACGTTGCGTTTCAGACGCCCGCGGGCTTCGGTCAGCGTATCGAGGATGCGTAAGATAGCGTCGAGCGAGAAGCGCTCCACGCCTTTGTCGATGAGGGCCATCAGGTCGGCGTTGATCACGCGCTGGCGATCGGCGCGCCGGGCCAACATCAGGTCGCGAAAATACACAATGAGCACATCGAGCTGGGCCTCCAGATCGGAGTTGCCTCGCCCGAAGCGCTCGGCGGTCTCCAGCCACTGGTTGGCGCGGTCGGCGGGCACCGCCAGAAACGCCTCCAGAAGTTCTTCGCGCTGCTCAAGCATTCCGGAGTCCAGAACCTCGACGGCTCGTCCCAGGCTACCTTCGCCATAACCGGCGGCGACCTTGAGTAGCGCCTCATCGGCCGGTTCTTCGAGCACATCGGGCAGGGCGCGGGCGACCTCGTCGTCGCTGAGCGCTCCGAAACGCAGACGCTGGCAACGACTGATGATCGTGTCGAGCAGGCGGTGGGGTTGATCGGTGATCAAAAAGAGCAGGGTGCGCGCGCTGGGCTCCTCCAGCGTCTTGAGCAGGGCGTTGGCGCCCTCTTCGGTCATGGCGTGCGCCTGGTCGATGAGCACCGCGCGGTAGCGTGCCTCATAGGGCGGGGAAAGCGCGGCTTTTTGAATGGCGCGAATCTGATCGATCTTGATGAAGTTGCCGCTCGGCGCGATCTCCAGCACATCGGGGTGCTGGCTGGCTTCGATGCGCTTGCAGGCGGTGCAGCGCATGCACGCATCCTCCAAAACATCGCCGGCGTGCTCCAGGCAGTTCAGGCTGGCAGCAAAGCTCAGGGCGGTGGTGTACTTGCCCACGCCTGTCGGGCCGCTGAAGAGGTAGGCGTGATGCATACGGCCCGAGCTCATCGCCTGCGTTAAAACCTGTCGCGTTCTAGAATTTCCTAAGAGTTCCGACCACTTACGCACAGAAGGGCTCCGGGGGGTGGGGGCCTGCACCGAGGGCGGCGCATGTTAGGGAGGGCGCCGCGCAGGTGTCAATCATCGCCGGCACAAAGCTCAGCGCTCAAAGGCCAGGTAGACCGAGCGACCTCGGCGGATGATTTTGAGGCGCACCACCTCGCCTGTGCTCAGTGCGGCCACCGCCTGCTCAAAGCTCTCCTGCGAGTCGATAGGGGTAGCGCCTACCTCGACGATGATATCGCGGTTGCGCAGGCCTCCCTGACGCGCCGGGGAGTCATCGCTCATACCGGTGACCAGCACGCCGCGCTCATCAGGAGCGCGTACCTGGCGGGCCAGACGTGCGGTCATCGGGGCGACCTCCACCCCGAAACGGGTCGGGCGGGTCGGGTCGGCCGGAAGATTCCCCGCGGCCAGCGGAAGGCTGGGACGCGCCTGGTCGGGAATGGCCTGCATCTGCACCTCGACGCGCTGACGTTCCCCGGCGCGCATGATCGCCACATCCACGGTGCTTCCGGCCGGGGTGGTCGAGACGTACCAGGGAAGATCGTCACTGGTGAGGATGGTGCGCCCACCAAAATGCGTGATGACGTCGCCCTCTTGAAGCGCGGCTTGCGCGGCGGGACTCATCTCAACGACCTCGGTGATGAGTGCCCCGGCGGCGCTCTCCAGCCGAAAACTTGTCGCGAGCATCGGCTCCAGGTCTTGCACGCGCACCCCCAGCCAACTGCGCTCGACAAAGCCACGATCCTGGAGTTGAGGCAGCAGCGTTTTCACCATGTTGATAGGAATCGCAAAGCTGATGCCCTGGCCCTGGCGGTTGATGGCCGTGTTAATGCCGATCACCTCGCCATTCATGCTGACCAGCGGCCCGCCGGAGTTGCCGGGGTTGATGGGCGCGTCCGTTTGAATAAAGTCGCCCTGTTGCTCCCGTCCTTCCACCGGAAGGTTACGCCTTCCGAGCGCGCTGACGATGCCGGCGCTCACCGAATGATTGAGCCCCAGGGGGTTACCAATCGCCAGCACATACTCACCGACCTGGAGCGCATCGCTATCACCCAGCGGAGCGACCGGAAGAGGCCCCTGAACCGAGTCGATTTTCAAAAGCGCCAGATCCGTGGGCTGGTCCACACCCACCACCTGCGCCGACATCTCGCGCCGATCGCTAAAACGCACATCGACGCTCGACGCGTTATCGATGACGTGGAAGTTGGTCAGCACGTAGCCGTCTTCGTGGATCACAAATCCCGAGCCCTGAGCCAGCGCTGGCCCCGAGCTTAAGTCCCGAAGGTGCGAGGGGCCGGTTCCCGGCGCATAGCTCACCATCACGCTGACCACCGCCGGACCAACCTCCTCGACCAACGTCACGAAGGGGGAGGTGTTCACCCCCCGCGCGCCCCGACCTTCGGTCCACAACACGCGCTCGGCGTCCTGAGCCCAGACCTGTGTGCCACCCGCAAAAAGCAGCATGACCAGCGCACAGATCGCGAGCGTCAGACGAGCGAGAAGGGGACTAGTGGCCAGGCGGAGAGGTCTCATGATCGCTCATGGGGCATGGGTTGTCGCGGCGCGCGGAAATAGTGCATCGGTGAGTAATGCACCAGATTCTCCACGCGGCTTGTGTAGATGCAGGCGTACACCTCGATCTGCTCGCCGAGGATGGTGTTCTCATTGCCCATCTTAAAGAGTAATCCCCAGTAGCGATTAAACTCACTTTCAAGCTGGCGCTCGACCTGCCAGAGCTCCTGAAGGACGCTCTGGCGACGGGCGCGAAGTTGGCTCTGGATGCGCGTGATCTCGTCGAAAGCCGCCTTCACCTCGACGTCACCTTCCGGCGCGTCGAGCTCCTGGAGGCGACGTGCCAGCCCGAGCTCAAAGGCGATCTCTTCGTTGATGCGCACCAGCTCATGCTCAATGGCGTCGAGGCGCGCGCGCTCCCCGCGAAGTTCATCGGTTCGCAGCAGTTCGCCCTCGATCTCCTGAACGACCATCGCGGTGCGCCAGGCCGTCGACTTCTTGCTGCGCACGATATCGCCGTAGATGTGGTCGCCGACGTAGAGCACCCGATCGGGGCGGAACCCGGTCATGCGGTGAAAGTCGATGAGATTGCCGCCCTGGTACATCTGGCCAGCTTCAAACTGCCCGAACTCCTCGCCGCTGACCTCTTCGCTGGCGTCGACGCGCAAAAAGGGCTGACGGTCGGTGAAAAAGCCTGGCTTCGACGCCCCGGTGATCACGATGTCAAAGTAGTCCTGCCAGCGCGGAAGCTGAGGCAGAAGATCGTCGAGCAGGTAGCTCATCACGTGTTCGGTGAAGCGGGCGTAGCTGTTGGTGAGCACGAAGAGCTTTTTACCGGCGCTGCGCAGGCGCTGCAGAGTGTGCGCCAGATCCAGGTTGCGGGTGAGGTACTGATCCATATTCGCGATGATGTCATCTTTGATGGAGTCGTCGCGGTGGGCCAGGTCGATGCTGTAGCGGATATCGTCGTAGAGGCGCCGCCAGTCGTGGCGCTGCTCGGGGCGAGTGCGCTCCAGGTAGTCGACCAGCGTGGCATAGAGCGCGGCTTCCGGCAGCGCAAAGAGCGTGTCGACCAGCGCGTAGCGCGAGGTCGTCATACTCATCGCCTGGGTGTGGTACTCGATAATATCGTCGCCATTCAGCTCTTTAAATCCGTGGTAGACCCGGCCTACAAAACGGTGGCTGTCGAGCTTAAAGATGTTGCCGCGCACGGTGTCGATGACAAGTCCGCGAATCGCAAAGTCGGTCGGGACCTTTAACTCGAGGATTTCGCGCGGATAGCCGCGCTCGATCACCAGGCGCTCCAGGGTCTTCTCCACGCTGAGACGCTCAATGGCGTCCTGGTGGTAATGCGCCAGGGTGTAGTCCATATCAAAGCCCACCGCCTCAACCTCAGCCAGGTTGAGGTCGCGGTTGCAGAAGACCTGGTGGACGGGAGCGAGCGATGGCGAGTGACCCTTTCGCAGGGTCTGGAGCAGCGAGAGAGGCCGCTCGGAGTCGGGAGGGTTAACCAAGGTTGTCTCGAAGCATATGTCGTTGTCGTGAGGGCCCCGGCGTCCAGCAGTACGGGGCGGCATCGTCGCGTGAGTATAGAGCGGGCGGCCAGAAGAGACGACGCGCAGAAGCCTGGTTTGCCACGTGGGCGCAGGATGCGGGCAGGCCGCGAGCAGCCTTTGAACAACAGGCAGGGCCTGTCGGGGATTCCGCCTCTTATCTCAGGGTACGGCGGCCCGGGCAGCGTGATGGCTGCCGGGTGATGTATCGACGCTTACAAAGGCCAACATCGATTCGCTGGAATCACGTCTGGGGCTGTGATAGAGCGTCGACTAAGTTGAGTTTGCCCCCGGCAGCCCGCGCAGAAAAGGTCTCGCAGGCAGGTGCCCGCGAAGTCCCGGGGCAACAATGTAGTCACTATTCTGACGGAGTAACACCATGTCCAGGAAGTTGTTTGCAATGCTGCTTGTCGGCCTGCTGAGCGCCTCGGTCACCGCCTGTGGCGGCGACGATACGCCGCTCGATACCCCCGACACCGATGTGGATACCGATGCCGGTGACGACACCGATCCCGACACCGATTCCAACGAGCCGCACCCCTTCGAAGATGAAGTGGATGTGTGGATGGGCGATGCCGTCAACGATCCCGACACCCCTCAGGCCATTGACGTCGGTCAGTCCTTCGGTGGGCAGCTCAATGGTGCGTCTCAGTACTACGAGCTCAACCTTGAGGCCGGTACCGCGCTTAAGGTGACCGTCGACGGTGTGGATGGTGATTTCACGGGCGAAGGCGCGTTTAACGTGGTCGTGGAGACCATGGCCGATGAAGGGCGTCGTGTGCTCTTCTACTCCGGTGACTCGGCCACCCGGGAGTTCTTCATCTACGCTGAAGGGGCCCACCAGATCTATTCGCTGCCCGGCGAAGGGGTCAGCGGTGCCTACAAAATCTCCACCGAGGTGGTTGAGCTTGCCCCCGAAACGCCGACCCTCCCCGGTGTGACCGAAGGCGATATGAGCGACGGCTCGATCAAGGTCTATGAGGTTGTGGCCGATCTCGACGGCACCCTGGCCGCCGAGACCTCCGCCCAGCGTCTTGCGCCCGAAGGCGGCGTCGACACCTTCCTGCACGTCTGGGACGTGGCCGCTGACGCCCGCATCGCCCAGAATGATGACTTCGGTGACGGCCATTATGACTCGCAGGTCTTCGCCGAAATCACCAGCGGCAACACCTACTACGTCATCGTCGACGCCTACAGCAACGACGCCGACGGTCTCTTCGAGCTGACGATGGAGACCTACGAAGGCGGCACCACCGAGCCGGTCGTCGTCGCCGATGGCGCCGAAGAAACCGGCAACATCGAAGCCCGCCTGGTCGGTGTAGACCTCAAGGCCTACTCCCTGACGGTGGAGCCCGGCGAGAACTTCCGCGTGCTCGTGGAAGGCGATGACGCCCTGACCCCGGCTATCGTGGCCGTCTCCGGCCCGGCCGGTGAAGAGCAGCAGGTCGGAGGCTCGCAGCCCGTTGAAGGCCGCGCCGGTATGTACGTCGGCGTTGGTGCTGACGAGGAAGAGGCGCAGACCTTCCTCCTCTACGTCTCCGATGAGCGTAACCTCACCGAAGGTGCCGAGTCGGTCGGTGGCGAGGGCTTCGGCTTTACGCTCACCGTCGAAGCGGTCGCCCGCGGGGCCGTCACCGTCGAAGGAACTCTGACGTCGCCTCAGGTGCTCGCTGACGTCGGTAACGTGACCTGGTTCGACGTGGTCGTTCCCGCCAAGACCATCGTGAGCCTGGCCGTGGAAACCGAAGTCGCCGAAGCCGACTTCGCTCCCCTGGTTGTCAGCGCCGACTACTGGACCTTCTCGCCGGCCTTCGAAGCGGAAGCTGTCCTGTACAACGACGCCGACGAAGCTGTGACGATGCCGGTGCTGGTGCGTGACGCGACCTTCCGCGGCTCGCCCACCACCACTTACGCCCTCAACGCCACCTTCGTGGACGCGACCCTGCCCGAAGGCCCGACCACCTACACCTTCACCGATCAGCTGCTGACCAGCGCCGACGCCGAAGCCATCGAGCTTCCGGCTCAGGTCTTCGGTCTGCTCGACACGGAAGCCGCTGAAGCCATCGATGAAGCGGCTACCCCGGTGCAGTTCTTCTCCGTCGACCTCGTCGCCGGTGACGTGCTCGTGGCGCGCACCTCGCGTGGTGCCGAACTTCCCGCCGACCCGGAAGCTGACGATCCCTCCACCACCGACACCGTCGTGCGTCTCTTCGAAGGTGACGGGTCCACCCAGATCCTGGCTGCGGACTACTACGTCGGTCAGGCCGATGCTGAGACCTTCTTCTCGGCCTTCATCTACGAAGTTGAGGAAGACGGCACCTACTTCCTGAGCGTGGAGCCCTTCTGCCAGAGCTTCCTGGGCATGAACTTCTGCTCCGATGGCGAGTACAAGCTCGACGTGTTCACGAACTGAGTTTCGCGAGCCGCATGTGTCCTCACCACGGCGTAGCTCCCCACGGGGGGCCCTGAGGTGAGGACAAAGGATGCATGAAAAGGGCGCTCCCCCGCGGGGGAGCGCCCTTTTTTTATGCCGTCGCTCCCTGGCGAGCGGGCATTGACACCCCGGCGGCCCGTGGCTACGTCTAGGGGCGAGATTTCGCACTGAAATGAACCAACCTGGAGGTTGATGCATGAAGCTGGCAACGCTACGCAACGGTACTCGTGATGGCGCGCTTGTGGTGGTGGGCAAAAACAATTCGGTCTACGCCTCGGCCGCCGAGATCGCCCCGACGATGCAGGCCGCGCTCGACCAGTGGGATGCGCTCGAGCCGAAGCTGCGCGCGTTGGCCGAGAAGCTGGAGAGTGGCCAGGTGGAGGGCACCCCGGTGGACCCGTCGCAGATGATGGCGCCGCTTCCCCGAGCCTACGAGTGGATCGATGGCTCGGCGTATATCAACCACATCGTGCTGGTGCGCAAAGCCCGCGGCGCCGAGCCGCCCGAAACCCTGGAGACCGATCCGCTCGTCTACCAGGGCGGCTCGGGCGTGCTTCTGGGCGCCCATGACCCCATTGAAGTCCCCAACATCGAGTGGGGCGCCGATTTTGAGGCCGAGGTCGGCGTCATCCTGGGCGATACCCCCCGCGGTGTGAAGGCGGCCGACGCCTCGAAGTACATCAAGCTCATCGTCATCCTCAACGACGTCACCTTCCGAAACCTGATCCCGGCCGAGCTCGCCAAGTCCTTTGGCTTCTTCCAGTCCAAGCCGGCCACCGCCTTTGCGCCCTTCGCCGTGACCCCCGACGAGCTTGGCCAGGCCTGGAAGGAGGGCCGCATCCACCTGCCGCTCTACACCTATTATAACGGCGAAAAATTCGGCGACCCGGAGGCCGGTCCCGAGATGCATTTTTCGTTCAACGATCTCTTGCAGCACCTCTGCAAAACCCGCGCGTACACCGCGGGCACCATCGTGGGCAGCGGCACCGTCTCCAACGACGATCGCAGCCGCGGCTCCTCGTGCCTGGCCGAGCAGCGCATGCTCGAGAAGATCGACACCGGTGAGTTCAAAACGCCCTTTATGAAGCCCGGCGACACGGTGAAGATCGAGATGTTCGACAGCGAGGGCAACAACATCTTCGGCACCATCGACCAGAAGGTCGTTGACGCCGACTGAGGCCGGGCCACCGGCATCAACTGTGGTACGCGCGCCGCGCCGCCGGGCATTCTGGACCCGCGGCGCGCGTGTGTTTAGCGCTTCTCAATCGGGCCCGGAACGGGCCCTCAACCCGGGGATGGAGGCGGCGATGATTCTTCACGGATACTGGCGAAGCTCTTCAAGCTGGCGGGTGCGCATCGGATTCGCACTCAAAGCGCTCGACTACGACTACCGCGCGGTGCACCTGGTCGAAGGCGGTGGCAAGCAGCATAGCGAGGAGTATCGCGCCAAAAACCCCATGCGCCAGGTGCCGATGCTGGAGTGGGAGGAGAATGGCGAGCAGATCTACCTCACCCAGTCGCTGGCCATCCTGGAGTTTCTCGACGAGCTGCGGCCGACCCCGGCGATCTTGCCGGCCAACCGCGTGCACCGGGCCTGGTCCCGCGAGATGGCCGAGGTCATCAACGCCGGCACCCAGCCTCTGCAGAACCTGGCGGTGATTCAAAAGATCAAAGCCGAGACCGACCTCGACGCCAAAGCCTGGTGCCGCGACTGGATCGAGCGCGGCCTGAGCGCCTACGAGCTGCTCGCGGAGCGCCGCGCCGGCACCTACTCGGTGGGCGATGAGGTCAGCCTGGCCGACATCTGTCTTATCCCCCAGCTCTACAACGCGCGTCGATTTGACGTGGATCTGGAGGCCTTCCCGACCATCCTGGGCATCGAGGAGCGCTGCAACGCGCTGGAGGCGTTTCAGCTCTCGCACCCCGACCAGCAGCCCGACGCTCCCTGAGGTTTTGACGTGCAGACGTTCACGTTGGAAGTGCAGATCAAGACCTTTGAAGAGCTCAGCAAGCTGGAGCTCTACGAGGTGATGGTCCTGCGCAACGAGGTTTTTGTCGTCGGCCAGAAGATCACCGCCGAGCCCGAGGTCGACGGCCTGGATGTCGACTGCGCCCATGTGCTTCTCAGGGCCGATGAGCGTCTGGTGGGCACCGCCCGCATCTTCCATAAAACGTCGCCGATGGTGGTCGGGCGAGTGGCGGTGCATCCCGAGCGTCAGGGGCAGGGCCTGGGCACGAAGGTCATGGAGGCGGTGCAGCGCTACCTTGGCGAGCGCGCGGCCGAGCTGCACGCCCAGGCCCATCTGGAGCGCTGGTACACGACTCTGGGTTGGGAGCGTTATGGCGAGCCCTTTGTCGAGGCGGAGATTCCCCACGTGATGATGCGCTGGCCTTCCGGCAGCCCGCGTTGATGCTCTGCCGCGGCGTCATACGACCGGGCGCCCCGGTGGGAAATGAAATACGCCGATCATGGTGTTCGGTCGGTGTTGCATAAAAAACTGGCAAACCACCACGTACACACATGAGGAGACGACCATGGCGTTGGAAGGCGTAAACATTCAGTGGCTGGGACATTCCACCTTTGTGATCACCACCCCCGAGGGAAAGACCCTGCTGGTGGACCCGTGGTTGCGATCCAATCCGAAGTGCCCGGCGGAGGCCTACGAGCTGACGCCGGACGCGGTCTTGATCACCCACGGTCATTTCGACCATATCGGCGATGTCTTCGAGGTGGCCGAGCGCTGTCAGGGGCCCTTCGTCGGCATTTTTGAGCTGACCAGCTGGCTGGGAAGCCGCGGGGTGGCGGCCGAGCAGCTCGTGGGCATGAACAAGGGCGGCACGGTGGAGCTCGAAGACCTTGATGTACGCGTTTCCATGACCGATGCGCGCCATAGCTCGTCCTTCCAGGAGGCCGACGGCATGAGCATCTATCTGGGAGAAGCCGCCGGTTTTGTGGTGGAGTTCTCCACCGGGGAGTCGCTCTACATCGCCGGCGATACCGCGCTCTTTGGTGATATGGCCTGGATCGCCGAGATCTACGGACCCACGGTGGGGATTCTGCCGATCGGGGACCGCTTCACCATGGACCCCCTGCAGGCGGCGATGGCCGCCGACCTGCTGGAGCTCGACGTGGTGATTCCCTGCCACTTTGGCACCGCCCCCGGGCTCACCGGCACGCCGGCCCAGCTCATCGAGTACCTGGAAAGCTACGAGATTGAGGTCGACGTGGTCGCGCTGGAGCCGGGTCAGGAGCACGCCTTCTAAGCGTCTCCAGAGAGCTATGTCCTGATTAAAAAAACCGCCGGCCTCTTGAGGGCCGGCGGTTTTTTATATCTCGGCCGTGCGCTGCTTTTGCGCGACCGGGCACCGTTGAGAAGCCCGCTCGCCAGGTGCTTCCAGGCCTCAGGCGCTCAGGGTGAGCGCCAGCGCAAAGGCCCCCACAGCCCCGCCCACCGTCAGCACCACATATCCCGACGCGCGCCAGAAGGAGCGCGCGGCAAGCTGCCGGGTCTCCACCGCGAAGGTCGAGAAGGTGGTCAGCGCCCCGCAGAATCCGAACCCGGCGAACATCAAAAGCGGGCTCTCATACATCGGAGAGTCGGCGGCCCGGACCCCGGCCATCAGCCAGCCCAGCAGCGCGCTGCCACCCAGGTTGATGAGCAGGGTATTGAGCGGAAAGCCCAGCCGATTCGAGACGCCGAGGAGCGCGCGGGTGAGCGCAAAACGCACAAGCGCGCCCACCGCCCCGCCCGCACCCACAAGGGCTGCCATCTCCCCGCTCACGCCCCACCTCCGGCGCTCGTGGAGAGCTGTCCGCCGCCCAGACGCGCGCCCAGCGCCGCCAGCGCCAGACCCCCGACCAGCGAGAGCGCCACGTAGCTCGCCGAAAGCCCCGGCGACGCGTCGCTCAGAAGCCAGAACGCCTCCGACGCGAAGGTCGAGGTCGAGGTGAACGACCCCAACAGCCCCACCCCCACGCCCTGCTGCAACCAGGCCGGGGGGCGCCGCATCTGGCCGACGCGGGTGGCCACCCAACCCAAGAAGAGGCAGCCCACCCAGTTGGCCACCAGCGTGCCGGTGGGCACCACGTTGATCGCCGGAAGCGCCAGGCCCACAGCCGTGCGCAGCAGCGCGCCGAGCGCGCCGCCCAGGGCGACGCATACGATCGTGATGAGGCGGGTCGGGGGGGAGGTGGGCATCGGCAAAATACTCAGTCCTGGGGATTCAGCGCACGCGGAGGTCCGCACCGGCAGAGTTAGCATGAGGGCTGGGAGGGCGTCGAATCGGGCAGATCCCGTGTGCGCGACGGTCGCGACAAGGGCTGCGCGGGTCAAAGCGTCTTCGCGAGTGTCGAGGACACGATGTGCGCACTCAAAACGCGCGCTCAACGCCCGTGGGCTCGTAGGCGACGACACAAAAGAGGAACTCGGCCGTCGGAGAGGCGTTTTGAGAACTCAAAACGCGCGCTCATCGGCCGTGCTCGTTATGGGTGTGCCTCCAAAAACGAGCTCGACAATCGGGGACGTGTTTTGAACTGGCGCGTCGTGAACTCGGCGGTCGGCAACGCGTTTTGAACTGGCGCGTCGTGAACTCGGCGGTGGGGGAGGCGATTTGAGAACTCAAAACGCGAGCTCGGCGGTCGGGGAGGCGTTTTGAAAACTCAAAACGCGAGCTCGGCACCTGGGACGGTGGTTTGAGAGCAGCGGCAGGTCAGCGCTTCGGTTTGAGCTTCGGGGAGCATTTGCTAGGCTCAGCCGCATACCCGAGTTGTTTTGCCGTACGGGGGCCCGTTTGCGGCTCGTTTCAGGTCTGCGTGCGCGATCGTGCGCAGACGAGAGGCGCATCATCTGCTTTTGGAGACAGGAGTTTGTGATGAGTAACAAAGTGGGAAAGACGGTGGAGAATCGTGTGAACTGGGGGCGCTGGGTGGCCTCTTCGATTGAGGTCCACGGGGAGAACGTAGCCGTGAAGCTCAAGGGGCAGATGGGCTTCGATACGCCGGATTGGCGGCGATTCATTGAGGGGCAGGGCAACGATCTTGGCGATCTGACCGAACGCCTCTGGCAGAAGGAAGCCGAGCTGGCCCGGGAGCGCGCCGACGATGGCGAGCACCGCACGGCCCGGGACGAGGCCGCTGCCCGTACCCTGGAGATGCTCTCGCGCACGCGCTCGCTTCTGGACGCCGGCGCTCCGGGCCTTGCAAAGCGCTTCGGACTCGACGGCACGTTGCCCCGTGAGCCCAAAGCGCTGGAGTCCTTTGGTCAGAACGTCGCCGCGATGTTGCGCGAGGCCGATCTCGACATCGATGCCATGGGACTCGTCATTGCCAGCCGCGAGCTCGCCAACAACCTTCAGGCCCCGATCGAGGAGTTGCGCAAAGAGCTGACGACGCTTAACGAGGAGGAGCGCAAGGCCGAACGCCTTCTCACCGAGCGCGACGCCCTGATCGAGGAGTGGTCGCGCATCTACCAGGCCGTCGCCGGAATCATGGAGCAGCTCTTCCGCCTGGCGGGCGATGATGAGTTGGCCCGACGCGTGCGACCCACAACCAACCGCTCTCTGGGCATCGACTCGCCAGCAGAGGATGGCGAACTCACCGAGCCGACCTCGCCGGCTGCTCCCGAGCCGGGGGATTCGCCAGAGCCGCAGCCGGAGGTGGCGGAGTGATTTTCAATCATGAAAAGCGCTAAAGCATGAAGGGGGAAACAAAATCGGCCGCCGGAGTGTCTCCGGCGGTCTTTTTTGGTCAGGGTTCAGGGAACCACGTCGCCAAAAGGCTGGAAATACGATCGATGCCCCGGCACACTGCCCCCTCGCACCCCGAACGACTCAAACCCTATGCCCGGAGATATCGCATGACGTTCTCACCCTCCGTCTTGTCCCTGCGCGCCCGATTCACGACGACCTCGGCTGTGCTCTTCGGGCTCGCTGCCGGGCTGGTCGCGCCGGGAACGCCGACGCCGCTGGGTTGGGTGAAGGTGGGAGTGGGGCTTGTAGGGCTGGGGCGCCGTGCGCGGCGCGGCTGACGAGTCTCCGGAGAGTTTCTGCCGGAAAAAGGACGTTCCCTTCAGCACACTGCTCGACCTGCCGCTTTCGAGTCATCAAACGTTTTTCGATGTGGACATGCCATGCTGCCATCACACCGCCCCACGTTCATCCCTTTCAAGAAATGGTCGGCCGCGCTTCTGGGGCTCGCCGCAGGATGTTTCATGGTGGGAGGGGTGCCGCAGGCGACCGCCCTTTGTCCCGCGCCCGAACGCTACGATGAGCTCAATGCCTATATCGACGAGATCTGGTCCACCGAGCGTTACGCATGTCTGGACGTCGAGGCTGACCCCGTCACCGACGCGGCGACGGGGCGCATTTGGATTGTCACGGACATCATTAACGGGTGTGAGGAAGGTATTCTGGTCGAATTCGAGGACCCGCCCTATCAAAATAACGAGTTCATTTCATCGGGAGAGGCGGTGACGTTGGAGGTGCAGGTGGAGAGCTACCAGAATGCACCGCAAGGGGAAGGCGAGCTGGAGTTTCGCGTGGACGGCGAGGACGAGCCGATCGTGCGTGTTCTCTATTCTTTTGAAGGGACACCCCGCGATAACCGCGACGTTGAGTGCAACGACGAAGTCTCGGTTGGGTGTGGCGGGTGTGCAGCCTCCAGCTCGACTCCGGCCCACGCGCCGCTGACCTGGGTGATGGTGGGGCTGGGGCTTGTGGGGTTGGGGAGGCGTGTGCGGCGCAGCGCGCGCTCCTGAGCTTGACGCTTCGCTCGATGGTTGCGCCGGGCACAGAGCCTGAGCGTCGCGGCCAGCAAAAAGAGCCGCCGGAGAGAACTCCGGCGGCTCTTTTTGTATATGGGCTTCAGATCGACGCAGCAGCGGGTTAGCGGGTCAGGCCAAACGCCACCTCGGCCAGCCCCGTGACCTGCTCATCGCCGTTGTTTTCGCGGACGATGATCTGCACATCGCGCACCCCCTCCACCTGCTCAAACTCATAGACCGCCGCGCTCGCCAGCTCCGGCTCGCCGGCCAGGTCTTCGAGGAGCAGGAGCTGTTCGCCGTTGGCGTCGAGGAACTCCACGTCGAAGCGCGCGATGGCGTAGCCCTCGCTGTAGGCCGGGGGCATCGTGGAGCGGTGGTGCCAGATGTAGAGGGTGTCCATGGTCGCCGGGCCGTTGAAGCTGTAGGTGGCCCAGGCGCCCTCGATGTCGCCGTTGGAGGTGGTCCAGTGGTTGCTGCCACCGTAGTCGGCGTGGGTATCGGCTGGCCCAAAGCCCCCGGGAAGACCGGAGCCGTTGATGGTGTGCGCGATGCTGTAGGAGTTGGACCACTCCGAGCTGGCCATGGCCTCGTCGGGCTGGAAGAAGGCAGCCTCATAACGCTCTGGCGAGGTGCCATCCTCAGAGACGCAGTCCACACAGAGCGCTTCTTTCTGGCCAAGGGGTGGAAAGGCGATGCGCTTTTCGGGCACACTGCGCGCTCCCACGAAATGGTTAAGGAAAGCGATACATGGACAGGGCGAGGGCATGATGACGATGAAGTCTGGCGAAGGCGCAAAAGAGCGGGTGTTGAGGGTTGCGTCCTGTGGAGTGGGGCTGTTGCTGGGGTGGGGCGCGCTGACAGGCGTGCCGGAGGCTTCAGCCGACACGGTGTGCTCCGGACCCTACGCCTACGGGGACCTTGATGTGCAGCTCGACGAGGTGCATAGCGAGGCCGCCTTTGATTGCCTGGCGGTGGAGTATGAGATGGACGAGGATGAGCAGTTTGGCACCATATCGCTGAGGCTCAACGTCGCGAACGCCTGCGGCGAGGACATCGCCATCGCGATGAACCTCGACGAGCATTACGGGGAACCCTACCTGTATGAAGAGATTGTCGCTGAGGGAGAAACGCTGCGCTTCGGCGGCCCGGTCAGGAAGCTCGATGATGAAAAGCAGGGCAATGGCGTCGCCGAGATTCGCGCAATCCCGGCCGCAGAGCGCACTGGCGAGGAGATGGGGTTTGAGGAGTATCGTGCGATGGCGAGCGTGCATTATTCGTTTTCGGGCACGCCCACCTACGCGGACCCCTACTACAATGAGGGCGCCTGCGGCCCGGGGACCACGTTCGGATGCGCAGTGACGAGTTCGGGGCCGCAAGCGCCTTCGTCCTGGCCGCTGGTGTGGGTGGCGTTAGGGGTTGTGGGGGTGAGGCGGCGAGTGCGCGAGCGTAGCTGAGATTCGGAATGAAGACGGTAGCACTCGCCGCGCTACAGCACGCCTTGTCTGGATTGACGCGAGGGCCAACCGCCTCGCTGAGGAGTTATAAATGAACGTAACGTCCCATCCACCCAACACACCTTCGACGCCAACTTTGCCAGGTGTACCGGCGCTTTTCGTCGCGTTGGCGGCGTTTGCGACAGTGCTGGTGCCGATCTCGGCCCACGCGTTGAGCTGCGAGCCGCAGCCGGAGTACCTCGAGCTCGACGCGCAGATCGATGAGGTCTGGAAGAACGAAGCCTTCGGCTGCCTGGTGGTAGAGCCCGAGATTCGGACTGAAATGTATAGGGGAAGCGTGGAGATGGTCGTCGACCTCGCCAACGCCTGTGGCGAGGACGTCTGGGTGCTCGCGGGCGATGATTATGCCCCCGGAGAACGCGTCGCTGACGGGGCGCTCGTAACACTGAGCGTGGAGGTTGCCTGGCTCTATGGCGAGTCGGAAGGGGAAGGGGAGCTGCAACTCAGCGTACTCTTTGGCGAGGGCCAGATCGTGGAGGAGGTGTGGGCTGATGCGTATGAGGCGTTGGCTTTGGTTCAGTACTCGTACTCCGGAGTCCCCAACGACCACGACGGGAGCTGCGGGGGCGCTACGCCTTTTTATGGATGCGCGGCCTATGGGGGAGAGGGGGAGGGACCGACGCCGTGGGCGTGGATCTGGGTGGTGGTGGGGCTTGTGTGGTCGGGGCGCTTCTCGTGCACCAGGGCACGTCGGAGGGTTTGAGGGGGGGGCAGGTAAGGAGGGAAAGGGGAGAAAAATAAGGTGAGTGCAAGCCCCTCAGAGCGATGAGGTGACGTCGAGGGGCATCGCATGACCTTGAGTCTCAGGTGTTTCCCCGAATCCGAATCTCTTTCGTTTCTTCGTCGAACTCGGGGAGAGCGTCCAGGTTATCCTTCTTTGTCTCGGGGTTCGGGGATTTGATTTCGATCAGAAGATCCTCTGCCAGAATCTCTCCTCCTCCCAGGTCGATTTCCGTCATGACATAGTGACCTGATGATAAAATGAGTTCTGCCAGAAGTTTATGGTCGCAGATCTCAATGCCCTCTTCTTCTCCGCTGATGACATCAGAGCGTTGGCAGACATATCGGGCCGACGTGCCCGAACCATTTCTGGCGAACACTTTGACGAGCGTTGGCATGCATACCTCATTGATGGATAGCCCCTGAATGGGCGTTGGTTGACTGGTCAATGGTTGAACGTCTTTAGAGCAGAATGAAGGGTATAGCGAGCAGAGAAGGAAGTGGTGTTCCGTAACGTAGAATGTGTGGGTTCGAGCGGTCAGGCGCGCTCAGACATCGTCCCACGCACATGATACCTCCGCTCGACGACTCGCTGCCTTGCGTCCGAACACAGGTTATGGAAGGGGATACGCCTCGATGAAAGCCGTGCCCCCGGCATCAAAACGCCCCGGGGAGTCGTGCCCCGGCCAGAAGCGAACTCCCACCACCGACACCCTCGTTGCCTCCTCTATGGACGCGGACGGCCGAGGATACCACACGACGCGAGTAACCCGACCATGAGCAGCATCACTCTGGCAGACGTAAAAATTGTTCTTTCCGGTGATCTTAGCCCGCTGGATCCGGACGAAGTGAAGTGGGATCTGATTGCCCGAGGCGCCTACGTGCTCACGTCGGTCACGAAAACCACCGGGGTGCTTGTGGCGGGCCCTGGCACCCGGGAGGCGCTCCTTGATCGTGCCGCAAAACACGGAGTGCCGGTCCTCGACCTGTCCGGGCTTCGTGCCCTGCTTGATGGAGCGACCGTCGCGGAGGCGGTAGCCGGGGCGGCCGAGAAACCCGCGACGTCTGCGAAGGCCCGTGCCGATGCATCAACACTTGCCGGCCTGCGCGTCGCCATCGTCGGCCGCATTACCGGCTTCACGAAAGCCAGCCTTTCGGGCCAATTGCAGGCTCTCGGAGCACGGACCCAGGCCAGGCCTTCGCCCCACGTCGATCTGCTCATCGTCGGTGAGAGTCCCTCGGCCGACGGGGTTGCCGCAATGGACGCAGGCGTTCCCTTTCTCCGAAAACACGCGCTCGATGCCCTGCTGACGGGGGCACCGCTCTCAGACTTTGTAGCTCCCGCTGGCCCGCCGGTCGACGATCCGGCAGGGCGAATCAAAGAGCTTGTCGAGGAGGCCCGGCCGGAGATGGTAGCGATCTCCGCCGGAGAGCCCTGGGATGATGAGCTAACCCTCACCCTTCACCCCGGCGGCCGCGTTGTTGCGGAGCTCAAGCATCTGGGCGGAACGCCCGTGCACGATCACGTGCGCGAGGTGCTACAGCGCAGGTCGTGGCCGAAGGTTCAGACCTCCACCTCCCTTACCTCGCCCATATCCTTTACCTGAACCATCTCTGAACCCACACGCGCGTAGTGTCCCCCCGACACGCGGACCCCTGCAGGAGGGCATCGAGGGGGTTCCGCCACCTGTCTGGTCGAGAGGAGCGTCCTGGTGATGAACAAGGGGCACAAAGCGCCTTGATCTGCGCGCCAAGGGGTGCGAAAAAAGGCGTCGCAGCCTGCGATGGCGCGCCCAGACCCCGTAGCTCAGTTGGATAGAGCGATGGATTCCTAATCCATAGGTCACAGGTTCAATTCCTGTCGGGGTCATTTCTTTAAGTGCTTGAAAAGGTTTTGCAAAAAGCCTCTCCGGGTTGGGTCCGGGGAGGTTTTTTCGTCTCAACCCCGGAGGTGAGCATGTCCCTGACGTACTACCGCGAGCTCGTCCGGGAGTTTTTCGACGGAAAGCGCGTCATCCTCGCCATGGGAACGGTGGCCGGGTCTGCGGGGCGCGTTCAGGCGTTGCGATCTTTTGGGCTCCGCCAGTTTTTGAGCGCGAGGCGATGCGTGAGGGCGAAGGCGCGCGCTGTGCTGGCAGTCGACCGGCGAAAGCGCGGGGGGACGAGGCGCCCCCATTCATATGCCGCCAAAACCTGGAGGGATGCTCAGTGCTGAGGGAGGCCCCGTTGGTGGCCTTGGTCGCAGACACATGAGAAAAGGCCCGGTTGCTGATCCCCGGGGTTTTCCGCTATGACCGGCGAGTTATGTGATGTTGGCCGCCGCTGAAGCGGTGTCATGGATGCGCCGTGCGCCAGGAGCGTGCGGCATCATGTGGGAGCAGCGATGAAGGTGAAGTGCGCGTGGATTGGCGTGGCGTTGGCCGCGGGGCTCATGGTCGGGTGTGGAGAGGGGAGCGAGGCGGAAGAGCCCCTCGTGATCCAGGAAGATGTCGGCGACGGGGATGTCGAGCAGATTGGTGAAGTCGACGATCGCGACGCACTCGCCGAGCTTCCCTGTGGTGAGGAGATGCTGGCGGATTGGCCACTGCTGGAAGAGGTTTCGAGCGGGGCGGTGGAGGTCAGCGAGCAAGGGGGCGTGTTCAGCGCCACGATCGACGCGAGCGCCGGCGGCACGCAGGGGGTGGCGAGCAACCCCTTTGTGTACCTCAACCTGGCGACCGGCGAAAAAGCGCAACTCAACGACGTGGAAGCCGCGCTCAGTGAGGAGTGGCATCTGGGCTTTAAGCGCGTTGTGATTCGCAGTAACAGCGGTGACTCGGGCCCGGGCGGCGTGCTCGTGACCAAAATGAGCAACACGAGCTTTGAAGATGTCGACTCGGTGCCCGGCAATCCGGAGGCCTACCGCACCGACGATACCTACGATGCGAGCTGCACCCCGGAGCTCGACCCGATCGGGACGCCGATGACGGCGTTCAACTACCTGAACCTGAACAACCCGTCGGGCTCGCAGTCCTGGTACAGCTACGGCGGCGGCGTCTCGCCAGTTGCCGGCGACGTCTATGTGCTGCGCGTGCCGAGCACGGGGGAGGCGTACAAGATGGAGATCACCGGGTGGACCGGCGGTGAGTTTGAGTTGCGCTGGGCGGAGATCAACTGATGCCAGGACATGCGCGTAGGATGGTGGCGGCATCGTTGGCCACCGCGGCGTTGGCGTTGGGAGTGGGGGAGGCGCAGGCGCTGCGCCCCACCGAGGCCGGGCATCCGCAGAGTTACGGGGGGGAGGCGCGTTACCTGGACAGCCCCGGGGGGCATGTGCGGGTGTGGTACGCCACCGAAGGAGAGCACCGATCGCCGCGAGTCGCCGGCGATGGGGAAACCCCGGAGATCGCCGAGACCGTCGCCGAGGTGGGCGATGATGTTTTTGAGGCGATGGCGACCCATGGTTTTCGATTGCCGCTGGTGGACAGCGAGCTCTACCCGGTGAGCGCCGATGACGGGGGCGATGAGCGTTTTGATATTTATCTGATCAACTTTGAGGCCGGCGACGGGCAGTTTGTGCCCGAGTATTGCACCACGGGGGCGCCCGAGCGGTGTGCGGGCTATGCGATGCTCGATCACGCCTTTGTGCCGCTGTATTACCCCTCGCGTGAGCTCGCGGTGAAGATCGTGGTCAGCCACGAGATCTTTCATGCGGTGCAGGCTGCCTACCGCGCCGACTGGCCGGTGTGGGCCTCGGAGGGAAGTGCGAGCTGGTATGAGGAGTTGGTTTACCCGGAGCAGGACGATTTTGAGCGCCTCTCCGGCTACTACTTTGAAGATTCGGCACGCAGCCTCAACGATCGGGCCCGCGGCCCCTCCGATGGATTTGCGTACGGGGCGGGGATCTTTTTCTATTACCTGGATGTGGTCTTCGGCTCAGAGATGATCGTGGCGTTGGCGGAGCGTTTTGCCGCGTCGGAGACGATCGAAGATGCGCTCCAGGCCGAGCTCGCTGAGAGCTTCGGTGAGGCTGATGACGCGCTGGAGCTCTTTGCGATCTACAACCTCTTCACAGGTGAGTTGGCCGGTGAGGGTGAGGGCTACCCGCAGGCGGAGCGTTTCGCCGGGGTCGAGGTGGTGGATCTTCCGGGGGAGGGGGCGTTCAACTGGGAGCAAAACGTCGACACGTTTAGCGCGCGTTTTGCCCGCTGGGATGTGAAGGTGCCGATGACCCTTACGCCGGTGGCGGTGGAGGGCTGGCCCTCGGCGAAGCTGGCGTTGCTTCGCGGTGGTCAGCAGGGCACCCAGGGCTATGAGAGCGTCGGGGTCGGAGACGTGGTAGCGGTCGGGCCGGAAGACTCACCGGTGTATCTGGTCGCGAGTCAGGGCCTGGGCGAGGATGCGGTGATCAGCGCGCAGGGGCGTCTTCTGCGCGAGGAGCCGCAGACCCCGTCGAGCGAGAGCAGTGAAGACGGCGGGGGCGGCTGCTCGCAGGCCGGTGGTGGTCGCACCTCAAGCGTGGTCTGGGCGTTTCTGGGACTATGTTTGATGGGACGACGCGTGCGTCGCAGGCGATGATGGAGGGGGTAAGCGGGGCGGTTGAACGCCTGGCCGAGGCACTCGGCCTGGGGCTTGTGGAAACCACACTGGGGGTGGTGGCGGTGCTGGGGCTTCTGGCGGGGCTTGTGTGGCTTCGTCTGCGCCGGCGCTGGCGTAGCGCCAGGGCGCGTCGCCAGGGGAAGCGCGCGCGCCGCGCCGAGGTGCGCGCCGGCCGCTGGCTTCAAAAAGAGGGGTATGAGCTCATGGAGGAGCAGGCCAGTCGCACCTGGGTGGTACGCGTCAACGACGATGAGGAAGTTGTGCGATTATCGGCCGACTGGCTTGTCGAGCGCGCCGGCAAGCGCTATGTGGTGGAAGTTAAGACAGGCAAACGCGCTCCATCGGTCCGTAACTCTGCCACACGGCGGCAGATGCTGGAGTATCTTTGCGCCTACGAGGTCGACGGAGTGATCCTGATGGATATGGAGTCGGGAGAGCTCGTTGAGGTCGAGTTTCCGGTGCGCGTGGAGCGGGTGTGAGACGTGTAAGTGCTTGAAGATGAACGAAGTGTCACACGAAATCATGGAAGATGCGTGCCCGGGGTGCTGTTGAAGCCTGATGTGTCGGGGAGCGTCGAAGGGGAAGATCAGGTGAATTCGGTCAATGAGGGCAGAGTGATGACGACAGGGCAGATGCAGGCAGTGGGGCGGCAGGAGGAGGCGGACGCCTCCCAGCGCATCCGGACGAAGCTGGCGGGACGTTGTGTGTTGCTGGTCGAGGATGATGAGGCGGTGCGGACGCTGATTGCGCTCTTGCTCAAAGACCTCGGTGTTGAGGTGGTGGAGCTGGGCGACGGGATCGAAGCGCTCAATTATGTGGCCGCCTCGGAGGTGTATCGGCGCTCGGTGCGCCGCCCGGATCTGATCGTGGCCGATATCAACATGCCCAACTTCAGCGGTCTCGATCTTTTGATGGGGCTGCGCGAGAGCCGGGTGCGCCCGCCGGTGGTGCTGGTTACCGCAGTCAACGACGAGGATATTCAGGCCGAGGCACGCCGCCTGGGAGCCGTGAGCATCGTTCAAAAACCCTTCGAGGTCGATGAACTCTTAGGAGAGGTCGCCGGCGCGCTCTTGCGTGCGGAGCAAAACGACGAAGATCTCGTCGAGGGCTGAGGTCTTCGGCGTGTGAAGGCGATCAGCTGGACCAGTCCTCGATGGTCCAGCCGCGGCGAAGGGCCTCGCGCCGGAGACGCGGATCGGGGTTGACCACCCTCGGGTGACCGACCTCCAGAAGCATGGGCAGATCCGAGTAAGAATCGGTGTAGAAGTAGGAGGCTTGAAGGTCGACGCCGGCCTGTTCTGCCCACGTCTTCGCCCAGAAGATCTTGCCGGGGCCGTAGCAGATGGGGCGCTCGAAGATGCCCCGCAGCGCTCCCTGCTCGTCGATAGGAAAGCGGTTGGAGAGCCAGGCATCGAGCTGCCAGTGCTCCGCGGCCAGCTTTGACATATAGGGGCTGCTCGCCGTGAGCAGAACCAGGGGGTGCGCCTGGGTGCGGTGACGCTCCAGGACCGCTTCCGCACCGGGCTGCACCGTCTTGAGCACGTGATCGTTGAAGAACTCTCGGGTGCGCTCGCGCAATGAATCTGCTGACTGGCCGCGGTAGTGGCGCACCGCCTCGGCGAAGGCCCGCTCCATATCGACGAGCGAGAGATGGTAGAGTCCCATCCACGCCGAGGCCTTCAAGAATTGCAGCGCCGAGATGCGCCCGGCTCGCCGCTCGTGGCGCGCGTACACAAAGGCGCTGTTGATGGCGATCAGGGTGCGGTCGAGGTCGAAGAAGGCGGCGGGCCGCCGGGTGGTCTGGGTCATGTTACGATGCCAAATCAGAGTCTCAGTGCAGGGTGGAGGAAGCGGCCTCAACCCGGTCGGGAATGCCAGCTTCGAGGACTTCGCGAATCCTGGCAAGGTCGCCGGCCGGGGAGAGCGGACCCATGCGTCCCAGCAGCTCGACCAGGCGCGCCCCTGTCTTGCCCCCCGGGGCGAGCACCCGCAGGTGAAGATCAACCTCGGTGGCCGCGCCTCCTTCGATGGGAGCAAAGCTCACCCAGCCCTCATGGAAGATGTCGGAAGGCTCGATGGCGCGCCAGACCAGAAGACGCTCGGGCTGATCGTCGATGAGTTCAACCTCGCTCTTGAGCAGCATGTCGCCCGGGCCTTTGAAGCTCCAGGTGGAGCGCGCATCATCGATGCGCTCGATGTTGTGGATGCGCGGCAGGTAGATGGCCAGGTTTTCAATCTCCCGCCAGAAGGCGTAGACCTCGGCCGGGGAGCGGTTGATCGCGATCGTGTGTTGGATGGGGGCCATCTCACGGGCAGCGGTGTGCAGCAGGCGGCGTTGCCAGTCCTGCTCAAAAAGCTGCTCGTCGCGGGCGGCTCGGTACGCCACACCAACGCCGACGCCGGTGAGGAAGTAGCCCAACACACCGCGGCGCTTGAGCCCGTAGGCGCTCAGAAGTGCGCCGGCGATAAATGGCAGGGGGTTGATGGCATCAAGACCGGCGCCTTCGCGCGCGCCGGGGTCGCGGCTCAGGGCGTTGAGCGCCATCACGGTGTCGGAGCGTTGATCGCGCGAGCTCATGGTGGAACCTCGGAGAAGGGAATACGTTGCGTGTGCTTCGGTTGTGAGGCCTGCAGCCGCACGGCTCATGCGTGCGAGCCAGCCCTCAAGCGTTGCCTCAAAGCCTAAGCACCGGGATCCGGGGTCGCCAGCGCCCAGCGCTTGACCCTGCCCGGGTCACCGACTACTAGCAGGCGTTGTCGGGCGAGCCCTGATGCGCGCCCTCGTTTTGCGACTATTGAGCCCCCGGAGATGTTCGATGAGCCAGCGAATCTACCTCGATTGGAACGCCACAGCGCCCGTGTTGCCCGAGGTGCGTGAGGCGATGGTGGAGGCGCTCGGCGCGGTGCATGGTAATGCATCGAGCATTCATCGCGAGGGGCAGGCCGCGCGCGCGGTCGTCGAGCGGGCCCGTCGCGCGGTCGCGCGCGCGGTCGGAGCGCCGGCGCAGGCAGTGGTGCTGACCGCCGGAGCTACCGAGAGCAACAACCAGGTCTTACGCCAGCACGCTCGCCAGACCACGGACCCTTTCATCGTCTGCACCGTCGTGGAGCATCCCTCGGTATTGGAGACGGTGCGCGCGCTTGAGAAGCAGGGCGTGCGCGTGGCGCTGTGGCCGGTCGACAGTAAGGGGCGGCTCCAGAAAGGCTGGCTTAAGGAGCAGCTCAACGCCGGCGCCACCCTGGTCAGCGTGATGTGGGCCAACAACGAGATCGGGAACATCTACGATATCGCGGCCATCGGCGCAGAGGTGCAGGCCGCCGGCGCTACCTTTCACGTCGATGGCACCCAGGCGCTGGGCCGCATCCCTATGGACTTCGCGTCGAGCCATATCGACTACATGACGCTGTCGTTCCATAAAATGGGCGGGCCCAAGGGCATCGGCGCCATTGTGACGCGCGAGGGGCTTATCGTTGAGGCGTTGCTTACCGGCGGTCATCAGGAGCGAGGGCGTCGACCGGGCACCGAGAACGTGCCGGCTGCTGCCGGACTGGAAGCCGCAGCGCGCGCGCTGGGCACCCAGCTCGATACCTGGCGTGAGGCCCTTGGCGAGCGCCGCCACAGCTTCATTGAGGCGCTTCAAAGTCAGATTGAGGGTATGGAGTTACGCGGCGATACCGAGCATCAACTTCTGAACACCCTCAACGTGGCCTTTGAGGGCGTTGACGGCGAAGATCTTTTGTTGGCGATCGATCTGGAAGGAATCAGCGCGTCGAGTGGTTCCGCCTGCACGGCAGGCTCGCTTGAGCCCAGCCACGTTGTGCTTGCCATGGGCTTTGATGAGCCCTCCGCTCGCCGCTCGGTGCGATTGAGCTTTGGACCTCATACTCCGATGGACGATCTGGAGCGGGCCGCCAGCATCATCGCCGCCGTCGTCACTCGACTTCGCGCCATGGGTGTCAACTCGCCCGTTTAACTTTGCTTTTGCACTTTTTGAGCGCAGCGGTTAGCTGTGTCGCCGTATCAGGCCTCGAAGGCCTGCCATGGTGAGGAAAGTCCCAGGACGAGACGATGTCGCAGACAATCACAGACATGCAGAGCTGCTCGGTAGATCAGCGCCCCCCCAGCCTTGAAGATGCCGACGATATCGCCAGCGCGGTGCAGGACCGTGTGGTGGTCGCCATGAGCGGTGGGGTCGACAGTTCGGTGACCGCCGGCATCCTCGCCGGTGAGGGCTATGATGCGGTGGGCATCGCGATGCGCCTCTACTCCACGCCGCAGGAGTCCTACACCAAGAGCTGCTGCTCGCCAGACGATCTGTTCGACGCGCGCACCGTGGCCGACTCCCTCTCGATTCCCTTCTACGTGGCCAACTACGAAGATGCGTTTCGCGAGCGGGTGATCGAGTATTTTGTCTCGGAGTATCGCCGGGGTCGCACGCCGAACCCCTGCGTGGCGTGCAATGATCACTTGAAGTTCGACATTCTGCTGCAGCGCTCCCTGGCGTTGGGCGCGAGCTATCTGGCCACGGGGCATTTCGCCCGCATCGACCGCAGTGGGGATGTTCCGAAGTTGTTGCGCGGCGTCGACCGCAACAAAGATCAGTCCTACTTCCTCTTCGGACTTCCGCGCGAGGCGCTCGGACGCATCCTCTTCCCGCTGGGCGGCATGACCAAGGATGAAGTCCGCGACATCGCCCGCACGATGGGGCTGGAGACCGCCGAGAAGGCTGAAAGTCAGGAGATCTGCTTTGTGGGCGGGGGCGACTACAAGGCCTTTGTCGCCAAACTGCTCTCGGAGCAGGAACGCACCCCGGGGCGCATTGTGACGACCTCCGGTGAGGTGCTTGGCGAGCATGACGGTATCCATAACTTCACCGTGGGACAGCGCCGTGGGTTGGGGCTGAGCTACCATGAGCCGCTCTACGTCAAAGCCATTCGCCCCGAAGACGGCACGGTGGTTGTGGGCGGACGCGATGAGCTGGCAGCGCGCGGGCTTGTGGCCGAGCGCTGCAACTGGCTCTCGTTTGACCGCCCCAATGGACCGATCGAGTGTCAGGTCAAGATCCGCTATGCCGGCGAGCCGGTGCCCTGCCTGTTGACGGTGGGCGCGGACCCGACGACGGCATTTGTCGAGTTTGAAGAGTCGCAACGCGCGGTCACCCCCGGGCAGGCCGCGGTCTTCTATCAGGGCGAGGAGGTCCTGGGCGGGGGCTGGATCGAAGAGCCCCGGAGCTAAAGATGGGCGCGACGAAGCATAAACGCGACGCGTTGCAGTACGAGCACCGCGAAGACCTCGGGGCGCTCGAAGAGGCGCTGGGCTACACCTTTGCGACGCGCGAGCTTCTGGAGCGCGCGCTGACCCATCGCTCCTATGCCAATGAGACCGCGGGGGTTGTGGGCGATAATCAGCGCCTGGAGTTTCTGGGCGATGCGGTGCTGGGACTTGTCGTCGCGCACCTACTTTTTGAAGACGATCGCCAGGCGGCCGAGGGTGCGCTCTCCAGCCGCCAGTCGGATCTGGTGTGTGAGGCCGCGCTGGTACAGCGCGCCGATGAGCTCTGCCTTGGCGAGCATCTTCGACTGGGGCGCGGCGAGGTGCTCACCGGCGGGCGGAGCAAGCCCGGGCTCCTGGCCGACGCCTATGAGGCGATCCTGGCGGCGGTTTACCTCGACGGTGGGTTTGACGCGGCGCGCGAGGTGATCGAGAGGCAGCATGGCCGCCTGATCTCCGAGGGCGTACTCGCCCAGCCGCTTGCGACGATGGTCGGGGAGGGGGCGCAGAAATCTCCCACCGACTTTAAGAGTTATCTGCAGCGGGAGGTGCAACGGCAGTGCGAGGAGCACCCGCGCTACCTCATCGTGGCCGAAGAGGGCCCCGACCACGCCCGCACCTTTGTGGCCGAGGTTCACGTGGATCAGGTCGCGCTGGGGCGAGGGCAGGGCCAGTCCAAGAAGCAGGCTCAGCAGGAGGCGGCACGCCAGGCCATCGAGCGGCTGGAAGCCGCCGGCGGTGATTTGTCGCAGCTCAAAATCGCCCCGTTGCCCCCGGAAGGGCGCGCGGGGTAAAACGCCTTGAAGACCTTGCGCCGCACGAAGCGCGGCGGTCATCTCCAACGTCTACAACTCGCCAGGAGTCGCCTGGCAGGTGGTCAACGTCACCACAGTGAGGACCCTATGTTTGGTCTCGGAACTACCGAACTTCTCATCATCGCCTTTATCCTCGTGCTGATCTTCGGCCTGGGGAAACTTCCCCACGCCGCCAAGCAGCTGGGCCTGGGGGTGAAGAACTTCCAGGACTCGGTGCGCGGCAAAGATGAGGAGCAGGCATCGATTGAAGATAAGTCTGCCGATCGCGCCACCCGCGACGCCGCGGTGACCAGCGACGAGCGCGTCGACACCAAGGCCTAAGCATAAGGGCGACCGATGCCGGTCATGAGTATGACGGGGTTTGGGGCGGCGCGGCTTGAATGTCACGGGCGAAGTTTGCGTGTGGAGTGCAAGAGCGTGAACCACCGCACGCTGGAGGTGCGCGTGCATGCGAGCCGCGAGCTGCGCTGGCTTGAGCCGCATGTGCTGCGGGCGGCGCGCGCGCGTCTGGGGCGGGGGCGAGTCGATGTGCGCCTGGAACTGGGCGCGCCCGCTGAGCATCAGGGGGGCTTTGACGCCATCGACCCCGCGCGTTTCGATGAGGTCGCGCACAGACTTCGTGAGCTGAGTGAGGCCAGTCTGGCGACAGCTCAGGTTACCCTCTCCGATGTGCTGAGCTATCGCAGCTATTTTGAGCGCGATGACGCCGAGCGTTTTGATGAGAGTGCGCTTGAGGTGCTGCTCCCTGCAGTGGTGCAGGCGCTGGACCGTCTTCAGGAAGCGCGCCGGGCTGAAGGGGCGGGCATCAACGATGACCTTCGCGGACACCTTGGCGACCTTGGCAGCCGCATTGATGCCGTCGAGGCCCTCGACGAGGTGGAGCGCCCCGCCTACCGAAGCCGCATTGAGACGCGACTTCGCCAGGCTGTGAGTGACTTCGGAGTGGGGCAGATCGACGAGGAGCGCCTGGCCCAGGAGCTGGCCTACGTGGCCGAGCGCGGCGACATCTCCGAGGAGCTGCAGCGTGCCCGCTCGCATGTCGAGCGCCTCGGCCTGGTGCTCGATGAGGCTGGCGAGGAGGGCGTGGGTAAGAAGATCGACTTCTACCTTCAGGAGCTCATACGCGAGGTCAACACCATGGGCTCCAAGAGCCACCTGGCTGAGCAAAGTGACCTGGTGGTCGAGATGAAGAGCATCATCGAGAAGATGCGCGAGCAGAGCGCCAACGTGGCTTAAGCGGTTGCGGCGCACCGAAGCGATTGAGTTTATCAAGAAGTACAAGGACGTAGAGATGGCCGAGCAGGGCGTATTGCTGATCGTGTGTGGACCTTCCGGCGTGGGAAAGACCAGCCTGTGCCGGGCGCTCCTGGAGGCCCGTCCGCGGCTTACGCCCAGCGTCAGCTACACCACCCGCGCGCGTCGCGGCGATGAAGTCGACGGGAAGGCCTACCACTTTGTGGACGTGCCCACCTTTGAGGCGATGATCGAACGCGACGAGTTTGCCGAGTGGGCGAAGGTACACGGCAACTACTACGGCACCTCCTCGAAGGTCATTGAGGCGGCCTGGGGCGAGGGGCATGACGTGCTCTTTGACATCGACTATCAGGGCGCACGTCAGCTTAAGGAACGCTACCCGCATGCGACCACGGTGCTCGTGGCGCCGCCGGATATGACGACGCTGGAGGAACGACTGCGCGGCCGTGGCACCGATGCCGAAGAGGTGATCGAGCGTCGCCTCAACGCGGCGCGTCACGAGCTCAATCAGCATGAGCTCTTTGAGTTTTTGCTGGAGAACCGCGACTTCGATGCGGCGCTCGGGGCGCTCAGCGCCATCTACGACTCGGCGCGCCACGCCCGCGCGATGAAGGTCGACTGGCTCAACGCGTTGCTCAAGCTGCCCTGAACGCAAGCGCGATGATGGAACACCAACGAGGCCGCCGACGCATGATGCGTCGGCGGCCTCGTTGGTGTGAGCGTGTCTCGAAGAGCAGTGAAGCGCGGGCTTAGCTCAGCGCCTTGCGCAGCCGCTTGATGTGCAGCGAGAGCTCGGCAAGCCCCTCGTACCACCCGATCTCTTCGGCCAGTGAGCGGGCGCTTCGGAAGTACTCTTTGGCCTGGTCGAGCTCGCCGGCCTCCATGGCCGTGATACCCAGGTTGGTAAAGATGCGGCTCTGGTTAAGTAGATCACCGGTGGCGCGGGCGAACTGGGCGGCGTTCTCAAAGTACTGCTGGGCGCGTTTGACGTCGCGCACGCTCAGGCTGAGCGCGCCGAAGTTGGACATCACCCGCACAAGCCCGCGGAAGTCCTCGATGGCGCGTGCCTGCTGGTAGGCGGTCTGTAAAAATTGCTGGGCGCGCTGGTAGTCCTTCTGGCGGATGAAGAGGGTGCCCAGTTGATTGTACGCGGTCCAGAAGAGCTTGCGGTCATCGGGATCTTGCAGGTCGAGGTCGCCCACTTGCTCGACCTTCTGGGATACCTGCATCAGGAGATTGGCGGCGTGAGGGAGCTGGTTTTCCTTCTCGAAGAGCTGGGCCATGGCGAGCAGCGCCTTGATCTCGCGCTTGAGATCACCGCCCTCGACCGCTTCGTTGAGGAGGGTCTCCAGGCTGGACTTGCTCTCTTCGATGCCGCCGGCGTCCATGGCGATGAGGCCGCGTTCGTAGAGAAGATCGTGTCGAAGCGCCCCGTCGAGGGTGCTGAGGTCGGGCAGGGCGTCGATGACGCGCTGGGCATCTTCCAGGCGGCCGGACTCGCGCATGGCGACGAGCTGGCGGGCCAGCGCAGTCAGTCTCGTCTCGTGTGTGGCGTCGACCTTGCCCCTGAGTAACTCGACGGCTTCCTGGAAGTTGTCGATCGCTCCGGCGTAGTCGTAGAGCTCCATCAAAAGTTCACCGGCGCGGGTCAGGTAATAGGCCGCACCTTCAAAGCCCTCGACCGCACGGTAGTGGAAGGCCACCATCAGGGGGTACTCAATGGGGTCGACCGCCGCGAACTCGGGTGCGCCCTCCAAAAACTCGATGATGCGCGAGTGCAGCTGAGCGCGCGTCGACTTCGGGAGGCGCTCGTAGGCAACCCGACGCAGCGCGCGGGGTTGGAAGGCGACGTGAATGCGCTCAAAGCCGTCGAAGCGGGCCTCCAGGAAGTTCAGCGCCACCAGATCTTGCAGCGCACCCTGTGGGTCCAGATGCGCCGGAATGATCTGCATGAAGAAGTCTTCGCGGAAGCTCTCGCCGACCACCGAGGCGATGGCCAGGACGTCACGAAGTTGATCGGGCAGGGCGTCAATCCGGGCCGCAAGCAGCTCCCGGAGGTTGAGCGGTACGCCGGCGTCGAGGAGCTCCTTTTCGCTGGCGAGCTTGCCACCGCTCTTCTGAAGGACGGCGCGCACCAGCTCGTAGAGGAACATGGGGTTGCCGCTGGAGCGAGCATGCACCTGAGCGACGATCTCCGGCGGCGGCGTATAACCGAGCACCTGCGCGACAAACTGACGGGACTCATCTTCGGAGAATCCGCCGATCTGCAGGATCTCGAAGTTCCCCGGCAGGCCGTGGTCGAGCGCGGTCGATTCAATGCGACGTGTGACGGCCAGGAGGATGGGCTGCTTCTGGATACCGGCCAGCAGGTTGTCGATGAAGTCGATGGTGAAGCGGTCTTCCACCATCACATCGTCGATGGCGAGCAGCACCGGGCCCTTCTTCATCGCAAAGCGCAGCAGGCGGTAGAGCAGGGCGGCGGCGAAGTTCGAAAAGCCCTGCGCGTCGCTCCATGGCACATCCGGGGTGTTGAGGGCGTCTTTTTGCTGGCCGAGAAAGACCTGCAGCACCGGGCCGATGTGTTTCTTGTTCAGACCGATGGCCTCGCAGGCCTTGGTGATGAGGACGGCCGGATCTTTGTAGGTCTGTGCGATCTGGCGAATCCAGGAGCGCACCGGCTGCAGCGCGACCTGGGCTGCGCCCAGCTCGGCGTCTCTGACGACGAAGGTCTGCCAGCCTGCCTCGCTCAGAGCGCTGGCGTAGCGATCGAGGAGCAGGCTCTTGCCGGTGCCCAGATCGCCGAGGATGGCAACGCCGCCGCCGACACCTTTACCGACTTCAGTGCCGCGCGCAGTGGTGGCGCGGCGCATCAGCTCTTCGAAGTAGACCGGGCGCGGTACGTAGACATCGATTTCGGCCAGATCGCGGGGGGCCCGGGTTGCGGGCGCCTCCATGCCCAGTACTTCGGCGGCCTCTTCGCCGGCGATCGCGCGCAGGTTGGAGAAGCGAACGTTTTCGCGGGTGGCGTCGATGAGATCTTCGTCGGCGAAGATCGAGGCCTCGCGCACGCCCCGGGCGATCTCGATGGCGCGATCGATGGCTTCGCCATAGGCGTTGCCGCCCTTGCGGTCGCTGACAAAGACCTCGCCATAGACCAGACCGATGCCGATATGATCAGCCCCCTGCTCCAGCGAGCGGAACTTCTGCTGGAGAGCGACGGCGCACTCCACGGCCCGCACGTTGTCGCCGACCCGGGCTTTGCGCGCGCCGAAGAGCACGGTGTAGGTGCCGCCCAGGTTGGAGTCGATCTCGCCATCGAAGTGGCGCACGATCTCTTCGATGAGCTTTTTCTCCTGACGGCTACGCCGGGCGAGCTCTTCGGGGTCGATGCCGGACTTGCGGCGAGAGCGCTGCTGAATGGCCAGTACGGCGACCTTGCGGCGTTCGCCAGCAAGGCTTCCCTCCAGAGCGTCGGCGCTAAAGGTCTGGTCGAGCACCGAGGTGCCCGCGGCGATGCCGGTGGCCAGGCGTTGGGATTGCTCAAGGCCCATCGCGCCGAACCCGCCGGAGCGGGTGTAGAGGCTGCTCAAACCGGTGCGGCTGGTCGAGCCGCTGTCGGGGCCGGGGCCGGTGGCCGGGCGCATGTTGCCCGTGCCCCCGCGCATGTTGCCGGTGCCGCCACGCACGAGACCGCTTGCAGCGAGCGAGCCGCTGTAGTTGCCGCTGTAGTTACCGCTGTCGCCGCTGTACGGGCCGACGTTGCCGGTGTGGCCGCTCTCCAGCTCGTTGAGTGCGCGCTGCAGGGCGTCGCGCATCTCTTTTGCGGTCTGGTAACGCTTGCGGACGTTGCGCTCCATCGCCCGCATCGTGATGTGCTCCAGCACAGGCGGGATGGGCACATCGGGGGCAAGCTCGGAGGGCGGGCGAATCGGCGACTGCATCACCCGACCGATGATCGTGACGGCATCTTTGGCGTGGAAGATGCGCTTGCGGGTGAGCATCTCGTAGAGAATGACACCGACCGACCAGACGTCAGCGCGACCGTCGAGGTCGTCTTTGCGCATGATCTGTTCGGGGCTCATGTAGTCGAAGGTGCCTACGATGTTGCCGGCCTGGGTGTAGGGGCCAGCCTCCATCGCGGGGCCTTTGACCTTGGCGATGCCGAAGTCGAGCACTTTGACGAAGTCGGGCTGGCCGGCGACCTTCTCGACCATGATGTTGGCCGGCTTGAGGTCGCAGTGCACGATCTCGGCGTTGTGAGCCTGCTCCAGCGCGCTCAAGAGTTGAATGAGGATGCCGCAGACGCGCTTGGGGTCGAGGGGAAACTCTTTTTTGATGACGTCTTTCAGCGTCAGCCCGGGCAGGTGCTCCATGACCAGGTAGAGCGTGCCGTCATCTTCTTTACCGTAGTCGACGATGGTAATGATGTTGGGGTGGCGCAGCATGTTGATCGCACGCACCTCCCGCATAAAGTAGAATTCGCCGTCGGGGTTGTTTTCGGTGGGTTTGAGGACTTTGACGGCGACCTTCCGCTCCAGCGGGTACTGGATGGCGGAGTAGACGTTGCCCATGCCCCCTTCGCCGATCTTGGAGACGAGTTCGTAGGTGTCTTTGAGGCGCGTGCCGATGAGCGGATCGGCCGCGCTCTTGCGCGCGGGGCGAGAGGGGGCGGAGAAGCCGCTGGGGGAGGTTCCCGGGCGGTGCGACTGGGAGATCGAGGCCGGGTCATCAGGGGCGAGCGGTTCGACCTCGACGTCGAGCAGCTCGGGGATGTTTTTGTCGTCGCTCATAGGATGGTGCCATCTTCGCGGAGGTGTCTCGGAGGCCGTTGCAGACTCTCCGGTGCTCAGTCGAGCTTGAGGTTCATCAGGTCGGCGATGATCGCCTCGCGTTTATGGCGTTCTTCGGCGATGAGGTCCTCGACGGTCCTGGCGAGCGCCTCTTCATTGCGGGTCAGCCATCCGAAAGATGTGTCCAAAAAGTCGCCGGAGCCGACAAGATCCACGTGCCAGGTTTCGTCCTCGGCCTGGACCATCACAAACTCCTGCTCTCCGCGGGTGACCACCAGGGCGGCGGTGCCTTCCTCGGAGACGCGAATCTCGCTGATTCCGGAGCCGAAGACGATGGCGTCATCGTCGGGCATCTCGGCTTTTTTGAAGACATGCTCGAAGAGCTCGCGCCCGTCGTTGACCGACTCCAGCAGCTCGGCGCCGGACTGGCTTCGGGCCAGACGGTGGTCGGTCTGGGGCAGGTAGCTCTCGATGAGCTGGTTCATCTGCACCAGACGCTCATGGCGTTCCTGAAAATAGGCGCGGGTCTGCGGGTCGAGGCGCTCCCAGACCACGTCGGGTGTGCCGGCGAAGAGGGCGTCGCGGAAGATGGTGTAGGCGTCGCCCGGATCGGTGGGATCAAGCTCCGAGGAGCAGGCCATCGCACCGAGCGAGAGGGTGAGCGCCAGCAGGGTGACAAGCAGTTTAGACGCGAGGCGATTCAAGAGCAGACACCGAGTGCGAGAGGGGATGAAGGCCGGTGGGCGCGGGGCTCATCCGGGGGTGCGCTGTAGGGCTGTAAGTTGGGGAGAGTGTAGCCCCCGGGGGAGCGCAATGTAAAGGTGGGCGCAGGGTTTGCGGGCTCACTCAATGGGGTGAAGTGAGGGAGCGCTCAGGAGTCATCGTCGGAGGCGTAAGGGTTGTTCGGGCCCAGGGTGGTCAGATGGGGAGGCATCGGCGGGAGCCCCATACGCTGCCAGCGGCGTTCGAACCAGCGTCGCCAGTAGAAGTTGGCGTCATGACGAGGCCAGCCCAGACTTTGGGGTTCGTTGCCGGAGAGGCGCATCAGGGTGCGCTGCGCGTTGTAGCTCAGGTGGGGATCTTCGGCGACGGCCTGGCAGAGCTCCCAGACGTAGCGCAGGCTGATCTCGTCGATCTGAAAACCGGCGATCTGAAAGCCGCGGGTTAACCACTGGTCGCGGCTGAGGCGACGATGCTCCTGGTACCAGGCGCGCCAGAGTGCGGCCGGGGAGTTGTCTTCGGGGCGGGGGTCGAGAGCGTGCGCGACGGCGTTGAGATCGTGGTTGGTGAGGATGCGCAGCGCGTGTTCGATCTGGCGTCGGGTGATCGGGTCGGCCGTGTCGAGGGCTTCGATGAGGTCGGGGACCGGCGTCGGATCGTCGCGTCGGGCCAGTGCTTCGGCGGCAAGGGAGGCCAGGGGAAGTTGGCCTGCAGAGCCGAGATCGACGACCTCGGGGCGCTGGAGCAAGCGGGCCAGCGCGCGGGTGGCGTCGGGGTCAGCGGTGCGAGAGAGGGCGTGAATGAGCTCGGCGAGGACCCGGGGGTGGGTTTCGACGCTCTGGCGAGCGCTGAGCGCTGGCAGGTGGCTGCCGAGTTCGGGGAGCGCGCGGGCGACGGCTGCGCGGACCCGGGGGGAGGGATCGTCGATCAGCGCCAGCACCTGGCGAGAGGCGGACCGGGAGCCGAGCAGCGCGAGGCGTTCGACGGCGGCTGCTCGGAGCTCGGGGGTGGAGCTGGCGAGGAGGTCGGTGGCGCGCTCTTGCACATCACGGCGGAGCGAGAGGTCGGGGCGAAAGCCCGGTCCGCGTCGGCCCCGCTCCACGCAACCCGAGGCCAGGTCGAGCGGGGTGCAGTGGATGCGCAGATGAAAGTGGTCGTCATGAGGCAGCGCGCCGCCCGGTTGCACAAGAAGCGTTGCTGCACGTTCCAGAAGTTCACGCGGCGCGCCGCGGCGGCGCCCTTCGGCAAGAAGCAATGTGCGCAGCGGATTGGAGATGAAGATGTATTGAAGGTCTGCGGCGTTCGAGCGCAACAGTCCCTCGACCAGGGTCCAATTGCGGGTGGGATCAAAGCGCAGCAGGCGGGGCGCTTGCGTTTCGTCATCTTCGAGCAGGATCTGGCCCTGATCGTCGAGGGAAAGAAGATCGTCGAGGAGCGCCGGTGTGCCCTCGACGTCGACCAAGAAGAAGGCCAGATCGGCGTCGCGGCCGTTATTATGGCTCACCGAGTAGGGGATATCGCCGCCGCCTTTGCGCCCGAAGTTGCCGAGAAAGACCACACTCCCGGGATGGTGCTCGGCGACGTGCGCGGCGGCATCCTCGACGAGGGCGATCATGGCGTCGGTGGTGTACATCAGCCCGCGGGTGCGCTGCACCGGGAGCACGGCCAGGTGCGGGTGGGGCAGGGGCAGAGGTCGGGCGTTGATCAGATGTCCGGTCACCACGTCGCCGATCGAGCGTGTGGGGGTGGAGTCTTCCCCGGGTACATAGGGGAAGTAAGGATCGGAAGCGCCGAGTTCGGGGAGCACCCATTGCCCCTCGGAGAGCGCGGGAGGAGGGATATAAGGCGGCGGCTCGGGAGGTTTTGGAGCCCTTTCAACGACCGGCGCTGGTTTCGCAGGCGGCAGCGGTGCCGGGGTGCTCTGACACGCTGAGAGGATCCACGTGAGACAGACCAGCGCCCCGGCCGCGCGCAGGCCTCGGCCAGGGAGCAAAGCGTTGCGTGACGATGGGAAAGGGGCGCGGGTCATGGGCTCAGGCGGTGGGAGAGGCGGCGATGACGTCGATCTCGACGAGCACATCTTTGGGAAGACGCGAAACCTCGACGCAGGCGCGAGCCGGTGGGTTCTCGTCGAAGAAGGCACCGTAGATGGCGTTGACCTTCTGGAAGTCCTGCATGTTCTTTAAAAAGATTGTCGCGCGGAGCACGTGGGTGAAGTTGAGGCCGGCGGCGGCCAGAACGGCCTCCAGGTTGGCCATCACCTGGCGGGTCTGGATCTCGACGCCTCCCTCCACGAGCTCGCCGGTGGCCGGGTCCAGGGCGATCTGGCCGCTTACAAAATAGAGGCCGTTGTAGCCCACGGCCTGGGAGTAGGGGCCGATGGCCTGGGGGGCGTTCTCGGTGCGGACGATGATCTTCTCACTCACGGTGACTCCATCATGGTAGGGGGCGAAAAAAAGGAAGGGCGCTTCGGCGGTGCTCCGCGCGGCGCAAGCTGGCAGAAGTATTGAGCAAGGTCGAGCGGCTAGCAAGGCCGGCTGTGGCGAGTGCGCCGCAAAGGCGCTTTACCTGGCGACGGCGGCGGTGTTAGCTTCGCTCCTAACTGACGTGATTCACCATGAAGAAGTTGTTGAAATCTGTACCGCCCGGAGGCACGAGCAAGGATGAGTCTACCTCTGAGTCGCGAAGTGGGATCTGTCTATCAGCAGGCCCAGAAATTAGCGGAACATCGTGGGGAGCCGGTCAGCAGCGGGCATGTGCTGCTGGCCCTCTTTGAGGTGCCCAACCAGGCGGCGACCTTTCTGACGGATCGTGCGATCTCGGTCTCGCAGATGCGTCTCGCGCTGGAGCATGAGCGTGCGGAGCCGGCTGAAGTGATGTCGCGCGTGGGCGATCGCAGCCAGCGACTTGCGTCCAGTGGCGGGGCCGAGGCTGTGACCAGTCTGCATCTTCTGGCGGCGTTGATCCGCGAGACGCGTGGGCAGGCCTACGGGCTGCTCTCCGCTTCCGGCGCGAATGTGGGGGCGATTCGCGCGGCGGTGATGAGTTATGCGACCTCCTCGCAGCCGGTGCCGCAGCGTTTCCAGCGCAATGATGTGCTGCCGGCCTCCCGGCGCGGGGGCCGTGAGGCCGCGGCCAAACCGGTGGAGCAGACGTTGACCCCCATCGGGCTCCATCCTTTCTTCAGCTCGGGTGGGCGCACCGGTTTGAGTGATGCGCCCTCAAACGCAGCGTTGTCAGCGAAGATGCAGATCGAAGAGGCCGAGGCGGCGCTCACCGAGCCGGACCTGCCACCGCCACCACCCTCGCCGCCGCGGGCACGCACACATCCCGGGGAGCGCGCCCCGCTGCGCGGGCCACGCTCGGGCCGCGGCGCGATCGATGCGCTTCGCGAGAGCGGAGGGGGGCTCTCGTTGGATAACCACCCGGGTATCAATCGCGGGGGGCGACCGCGTCAGCCGACGCGTCCCAACCCGGCGGTGCAAGACGAGCGGCCGGAGCTTGAGCATGACGCGCCCTCGCCGGAGGTGCAGGATGGCGGGGCGGCCACTCCGGTAGCGGATGCGACCGACGACGCGCGAAAGACTGCGCGCAGCCTGGCCGAGAGGCTTCTGGCCCGCGGGGGGCTTGAGCCCGTTGAGGACGCGCCGAGCGAGCCGGCGGAGCCGGCGCGCGAGGTGATTGAGGTCAGTCACACCCGGCCTCACACGCAGCTCGCGCGTCCCGACGAAGATCTGGCGGCGCGCTATGCGCTCAGCGAAGAGGACTTCCCCAATCTGGTGCGCTACGGCCGTAACCTCACCGAGGAGGCGGCGCTGGCCAACATCGACCCCGTGGTCGGACGCGATACCGAGATCGCGCAGCTTATCGATATTCTGGGCAAACGCCGCTCTAACAATCCGCTGCTCGTTGGCGAGCCGGGTGTGGGGAAGACGGCGGTGGTCGAGGGCCTGGCCTGCCGACTGGCCGAGATGGCTCGTGGTGGCATCGCTTTCGGCGAGCGGGTGATCGTGGAGTTGGAGATGGGCCGCCTCTTGAGCGGCACCCATCTTCGCGGCAGCTTCTCCGAGCGGCTCCTGGGCATCAAAGATGAGGTCGCTCGCGCCGGCGGTCAGATCATCGTGTTCCTCGATGAGGTGCACACCTGGATCTCGGCCGGGGCCAGCGGCGATGGCACCGATGCAGCCGGGGAGCTGAAGACGGCGCTTGCGCGCGGGAAGTTCCCCTGCATCGGGGCGACGACCCACGATGAGTACCGAAAGTTCATTGAGAGCGACCCGGCCTTTGAACGTCGCTTTCAGACGGTAACGGTTGAGGAGCCCGATGAAGCCACGGCGCTGCGCATCATCGAAGGTGTGCGTACCCATTATGAGCGCCACCACAGCGTGCGTTACTCGCCAGGTGCGCTGGCCGCGGCGGTAGGCCTGTCGGTGCGCTATGTGCATGACCGACAATTGCCCGACAAAGCCATCGGGGTGCTGGACCTGGCCGGAAGCCGGGCGGCGCGCCAGGGCATTCAGGAGGTGGATCGCGAGGCGATTGCACGGGTCGTCGCCGATGTGGCGGGCATCCCCGCCGACCGGCTCACCGGAAGCGATCGCGAGCGATTCTTGCACATGGAGAGCTTCCTCTCCGAAGGCGTGGTTGGCCACCTGGAGAGCGTACGCACCATCTCGGAGCTGATTCGACGCAACTACGCCGGCTTCCGCAGCAAACGCCCCATCGGCAGTCTGCTCTTCCTTGGGCCGACCGGTGTCGGTAAGACCGAGATGGTCAAAGTGCTGGCCGACTTCCTCTTCCATGAACGCGACGCGATCGTGCGGCTGGATATGTCGGAGTTTATGGAGTCTCACTCGGTGAGTCGCTTTATCGGGGCGCCTCCCGGGTACGTGGGCTACGAGCAGGGCGGCCAGCTCACCGAGGCGGTGCGTCAGCGCCCCTACCAGGTGGTCTTGCTCGACGAGATTGAGAAGGCCCACCCGGATGTGCTCAACCTGCTTCTTCAGCTCTTTGATGAGGGGCGGCTGACCGACGGTCGTGGCCGACAGGTGGACTTCTCCAACACGCTTGTGATCATGACGAGCAACCTGGGTGCGGAGGCTTTTGATGCCGCACCGCAGGAGAGCCGTGGGGCGCGCATCGGATTTGGGGCGCGGGCGATGAGCCCGCGCGAGGACACTCGCCGGCGCGATGCGCTTCGCGATGAGGTACTCACCGCGGCGAAGGGCCATTTCACCCCGGAGTTATGGAACCGCATCGACGAGCGGCTGGTCTTTATGCCGCTGAGTCGCGATGAGGTCGCGCGCATCGCCACCCTGCAGTTGGGAGACAGTCAGCGGCGGCTGTGGGAAGAGAGCGCGATTCGCCTGGCGTTTGATGAGGCGGTCGTCGATCACCTCATTGCAAACGGCGGCTACGATGCGCGCATGGGCGCACGCCCGATGCGTCAGACGATTCAGCGTCTGGTCGAAGGTGCCGTCGCCCAGGAGATACTCTCAGGGCGTGTGGTGCGCGGGGGCACGGTTCGGGTGGTGGTCGATGGCGATCGGCTGCGCTGTGAGACGCAAGGCTGAGAAGGGGCCATCGTTCGGGCTGAACGAGCATGCCGAAAAGGGGGGGCTCAATCGTCTTCGGTGGGGCGCATCAGTCGGCGCGCTCGCTCGGTGAGAAGATCGTAAATCGCCAGAAGGTCGCTCTCATCGCCGAGGTTGGCCAGCGCCTGGCGGTGTTGCTCGATGGTGTGTTCGTCGCCACGAGCCACCGGTCCGCTCAGGGCCCGGGCGGGGCGGTTGCGGCTGAGGTTGTCGAGGCTTGAGCCGGCCAACTCCACCAGGGCGGTGCGGGCGATGTCGGGATCGATATGGGCCTGGGTGGCGATGTCGATCGAGGCGTCAATTAGACTCACCAGCAGATTTGCAGCGGTGACCGCGGCGGCGTGGTAGTAGGGCTTGGTCTGAGGTTCGATACGCTGGGGGGCGATGCCCGCCGGACGCAAGAGCTCTTCGAGATGTTCGACGGCGCGATCGTCGCCCTCGACACTCCAGAAGGTGCGGTGGAAGCGCTGGACCGCGCGCACCGGTTCGGTGATGGCTTGCAGGGGATGCAGCGAGGCGATGGCGCAGCCCGGCGGTGGCGGTTGAAGCTCGGTGCTGGCGAGACTTCCCGAGGTGTGCACGATCACCGAGCCGGGGGCGATGTGCGGGGCCAGCGCGCGGGCTGTGGAGGCGATGGCATCGTCGACCACCGTCAGCCACACAAGCGCCGGCTCATCAAGGTGGGTGAGCAGTGCTTCGGGCAGCGCACCGAAGGTGCGCGCTCCGGGAGCCGGAGGTGCCGCATGGGCGGCAGCCTCGGTACGGTTCCAGGTCGCCTTAACATGCGCGCCAAGCTGGTGGGCGAGCAGATGCAGCGCTTGCCCTACGCGCCCGTAGCCTACGATGATCCAGGGCAAGTCGTCAGAGGTGGAGGTGCTCATGCGCAGTGCGTACCCAGGTAGAGCTGATGGTGATCGATGATGGTGAGCACGTCGGCCGGAATCCAGGCGCGCACGCTCTCGTAGTCGCAGCGCGCCAGAGCGTCGCGGATGATGGTGGAGCTGATGTCGGGGAGCTCAAGGTCGATCTTATCTGGAGAGGTGTCCAGGTTGTGACCGCGCCGGCCCACGACGATGAGGTTGACCCTCGTCATCAGCTCATCCCATCGCTTCCAGCGGTCGACTTCGCTTAAGATATCGGCGCCCACGACCAGCGAGAAGCGGGTGTGGGGGTGGCGCTCCTGGAGCGCGCTGACCGTATCGATGGTGCGACTCTCGCCGCCAAGTTCACGCTCGATCTCGCAGATACGCACATCGCGAAAGGGGGAAACCGCCGCCTGACACATCGCCTTTCGGGCCTCAAAGCTGGCGAGATCTTTGTTGAAGGCATGCTGGTAGGTGGGGATCCACCAGACCTCGTCGACAGGTTGAGTCTGCAAGACCCAGAGCGTGGCCAGGGTGTGACAGACATGCGGTGGGTTGAAGCTGCCGCCGAAGAGCGCGACGTTTTGGGGATCAGTCATGATAGAGCAAACACTCGTTGCGACGGGATTCAAACTCGGCGCGCGCGCTGCGGTTGGCCTGAGCCAACTCGCGAGGGTCGACGCCTTCTTCAAGGGCCCTGCGTTGTGCCGGGTCGCCCAGGAGCAGATCGATGGCGAGGCGATCGTTTACAAATTCGTAGGCCTGCTCACGCCAGCCAAAGCCTTCGGTTCCCTGGGCGATGACGCCGGCGATGATCGCGTAGCTCAGGGTGAGGCTGCGCATCTGACGCCGGTCAGTGATGTGAAGCTGAAGGCCACGGCAGGTCTGGCCGGCATGTTTTTGGAACATCGGTCGGAAGGCGACCAGGCGGTAGGCCACGCCCTCCAACTTCAGGGATTCGAGGTAGGCTTTTAAGGCCGGCGCGTCAACATAGGGAGCACCCACAAGTTCAAAAGGGCGTGTGGTGCCGCGAGCTTCGCTCAGGTTGGTGCCCTCAATCAGGCATTGTCCCGGGTAGACGGTGGCTGTGTCCAGCGTGGGCATGTTGGGGCTGGGCATCACCCAGGGCAGCCCGGTCTGGTCAAACCACATCGAGCGCTTCCAGCCCTTGAGTTCGATGACGTCCAGGTCACACGTCCAGTCGGTGAAGCGGTTGAAGTAATGCGCCAGCTCGCCGGCGGTCATGGCGTGACGGGTGGCGATGGGCTGCATGCCCACAAAGGAGTCGTAGCCTTCCAGGACAATGTTGCCCTCGATGTCGACGCCGTTAATAGGGTTAGGGCGGTCGAGAACCGTCACCGGAATCGACGCCTCACCGCAGGCCTGCATCATCAGACCGATGGTGTAGACATACGTGTAGTAGCGCGCGCCGATATCCTGAATGTCACAGATGACGCGATCGAGGCCTTCGAGATGTTCCGGGCGAGCCTTGAGGCTCTCAAAGGTATGTCCGTAGAGACTGATGCAGGGGAGCCCGGAGAGCGGGTCGATGGTCTCTTCGACGACCTCCATATCCTGGGCTTCGGCGCGTACACCGTGTTCCGGCCCGAAGAGTCGTACGATGTTGAGTCCGGCCGCTCGTAATGCTTCGATGGCGTGGTCGAGTTCGGCGGTGATGCTGGTCGGGTTAACCAGCAGCCCCAGCCGCTGGCCCTTGAGAGCGTGGAGGCGCTCGGGTTCGGCCAGAAGACGATCAAGGCCGGTTTGAACGAGGGGGGCATGCAGGGTCATGATGGAACATCCTCGGTGGGTTTCTCGGTGGTGGTGTCGCGGGAGGTTTGGGAAGCGCCGCCCATCATCAGAGGGACGCCGGTGATCTGCGGGTTGGCACCCGAGGCTCCGTTCATCTCGCTCCAGTCGCCGGGGGAATCCTCATCGTCGGGCATGGGCTTGCCCTGCAAGAAGGCGCTCATCACGTTGAGGTAGTGGGCCAGGCTGGCAGCGTCATCGTGGTAGCCCTCATGGGGGAAGTGATACTCCCGGTTGCCGGAGAGCACCTCCTGGACGCCCTGCTCGATCTGGGCGAAGCGGCGCGTGTAGAGATGCAGACTGAGCAGTAAGAAGATCGCGCCAACGACCAGCACACCGAAGCCCACGCGCAGCGTCAGCGCTTTGGCGTGTTCTACCGGTGCGAGCGTGGTTTTCATATTGGAGAGAAGCACCATCCCGGAGCGCTCGTGTTGAGCTCCGGCGCGATGGAAGAGGCGTACCAGCGCGCGGTAGGGAGTCTGGTTGATGGTCACGTCGACGAAGCGCTCCAGGTCCTCCTGGGGGGCGCTCTCTTCACTGAAGAGCTGGTTGGCCAGCGCGCGCTGGTTGTGGGTGCTCAGCGTCGATCCGTAGATGCGCCCATCGCGGAAGAAGGCAACCTCGGGGACCAGCGCGGCCTCGCGGGTATCCGACTCCGGGGTATACGCTCCGCTGGAGGCACCGGCAAAGAGCCCCTGGCTACGGCGAGCCACGCCGTCGTTGACCAGGTTGCCCAGGATGACAGCACCGAGGGTGGCGTCGCTGCCGGGGTCGCGCAGCGGCGCGATGGCCACGCGGTAGAGCTGGCGATCTTCGGTGGCGCTCCAGGACCAGTTCCAGGAGGCCAGCCGGGGCTCCCCGCGCTCCATAACCTCCAGCACCAGCGGGAAGTCGCGCGCGACGTTTTCTCCCATCCAGTGGGCCAGATTATCTCCCAGGGTGGCTACCCCGCGGCCGGAGCGGTCGATGGCCATAAAGATCTGATGGTCGGCCGGACGACGTTCGCCCAGGGGAAGATCGAGGTTGCGAATGCCTATATTTTTGGGTGCGATGAACTCCGTAAAACGAATCTGGTCGCGCTCCAGCAGCTTGTGCACCTCGACGTGGCGTTCGTACTCGGCGTCACCGTTGTAGTCGGCGATCATCGCCTGTTGCAGGTCATCGCGGGAGGCCACAAAACGAGCTTTCTCCAGCAGCGCGTACTCATCGAGCCGGCGCGACTTCTCCGCGATAAGCGCGGTGCGTTGCAGCGCGACGTCGCCGTCTTGCTGCAGGGCGGGACGCATTGTGTTTTCAATCACCAGATAGGTTGAGGCCATGAACAGCGCGACTAAGACCACGTAACCGAGGACGATTTTGAGTCGAAACATAGCGCGCTCCTGGAAGAGGTAGGCCTCCGCAGCGGGAAGCGAATTCACAGGGTTCTATCGCCGTCGGCGAAGCCGGGGCGATGATACGGCGTGCGTCTACAAGCTCATGCAGGGCGGAGCAGCTTCGTGGTGGATGCCGCAGGCCTGCTATCTATCGGGGTGTTGAACGTCTTTAGTCTACTGGCGGAGTGCTCCCCCCGCAAGGTGGCACAAGGGCCTCAGGCTGTGGCCTGAGCGCGGCGCTGATGCTCGCGAACCACCCAGTCGACGACTTTCTGGTAGTCGGAGGCCCCGCGGCTGTCCGGTGCGTACTCGAAGATGGACTGCCGATGCTGTGGCGCTTCTTTGAGACGAGTGTTCACGCGGATGGGCGGGAGCACCTTGTCGTGGAAGTAGCCTTTGAGGGTCTTGATGGACTCATCGCTGATGTTGTTACGCATGTCGTAGAAGGTGGGCAGAATGCCCATGATGCTGATGGGGTGGAGCAGGACCTGGTTGACGTTTTTGAGCGTCTTCATGACCTGTTTGACACCGACCAGACTCAGGAAGTCGCAGGAGACGGGCACGATCAGGTGGTCGGCAAAGGTCAAAGCGTTCATGTTGAGCAGCGAGAGGCTCGGGCCGCAGTCGAGCAGGATAAAATCATAGTCGTGGTTCTCGTGGAGAACCTTGCGCAGAAGTTTATCACGCCCCTCATTTTTGCGAGCCAGGAAGATCTCGGCGCTGGCCAGGGTGTCGTCTCCCACCAGCACATCGAGGTTGGGTCGGGCGTTGATGACGCTCTGGCTGAGAGGTCGCTCCTCGACCATCAGGTGGTAGAGGGTGTGTTTCCCCTCAATGCCCAGGCTGATAGCGACGTGGCCCTGACTGTCGACGTCGATGATGAGCACGCGGTGGCCGGCCAGTGCCAGGCCGCTCCCCAGCGCGACGGTGGTGGTGGTCTTACCGGTGCCGCCTTTCTGGTTGAGCACGGCGATGCGCATCGGACCGTGCTCGGTGTGGGTGCGGCGCTGACGGTAGTCCTGGACGGCCGGGGTGCGGCAGGCCATCGAGCAGTAGTGCACCTGACGACCATCGATGGTGGCCTGCTGAAAGGCGTAGGTGGGCACGAACGCTTTATCGCAGCTGGAGCAACGCGCCTGGCCTTGCTGCTCGGTCTGTTCCTGGCGACAGGCCTGGCTGCAGAAGTAGACCATCTCGGAGCCGCGACGCTCGATCTGGAAGCGAAATTTGACCAGAAACTGCTTCTCGCAGCTATCGCAAGTCTTGAGTGCGGGAGCCATAAGACATCCTTGTCAGGTCCGGGTTGCGCCGGGGGCACGGGTCGCGCCCCTGAAAAAAAGTGTACAACGCAAGGGCGGGGACAATAACGCTAAACGATCTCGCGGTAAAGCGCGCCGCAACGGGCAACGCCGCGGTGCGCCGGGGCAACGTTTGCTACGGAATCAAGCGCGTTAGGATGCTGTCTCCTAAGGTGCCTGGCGGTCGGAGCGCCGGGGAGCATTCTGGCCAATCGGGCCCGTTAACGAGGAGGCAACTCATGGGACACCATCACGATCATAACAATGCGTTGAGCCGACGAGCTTTTATGAATGCGCTCCTGGCCGCCGGGGCCGGTGTGGCGGCAGCCGGGTGGGGGGCGGCCTGTTCGCCGCAGTCCGCCGGCGCGTCGAACAGGTTGACAACGTCGAGTCGGGGCGACGAACAGGGGCAGGCTCCTGAAAAGCAGGGCGGTGCGCGGATGCCGGTGGGCTTTGTCGGGCACGGCGCACCGACGCTCGCCATCGACCCGGGGAAAGGCGGTGATCTGGCGCGCTGGTCCAAGGCGTTGCCGACGCCGCGCGCCATCCTGGCGATAAGCGCCCATTGGGAAGATGCCCCGGCGAGCGCCGGGACAACCCGGGTGCAAGATCTCATGTACGATTTTTACGGGTTCCCCGAAGAACTCTATCAGATCGAGTATCCCTCTCCCGGCGCCCCTGATCTGGTGCGGCGCATCGGAGCGTTGATGGGCGAAGAGGTCACCCGGCACGATCGCGCGCTCGACCACGGGGTGTGGGTGCCCCTTCTCCACATGGCGCCGCAGGCGGATGTCCCGGTGCTGCAACTCTCGCTGCCTTCGCGGGAAGGGCCGGAGGCGCTCTTTGAGCTCGGGCGCAAACTGGCCCCGCTGCGCGATGAGGGGATCTTTATTCTGGGGAGCGGCAACGTCGTTCATAACCTGCGCCGGCTCTCCTGGCATGATCCCGATGGTGCGGTGCCTCCGGGATGGGCCTCGGAGTTCGACCGTTGGGTTGAGGAGGTCATCGATCAGGGCGACTTTGATGCGCTGGTCGACTACCGCCACAAGAGTCCGGGGCTGCGCATCGCGCATCCGACTGAAGAGCACTTCCAACCGCTGCTCGTGGCCGCCGGTGCAGCGAGCGTCCAACGTGACCCGGTGGGCTATCCCGTGAAGGGGTTTGAATACGGGAGTATCAGCCGGCGTTGCGTGCAGTTCGGCTGAGCGCGTAGGTTGTGCGCTGTCGTTGATAGCCCGGGGGGGCTGCATCGAGAGCGCTCCGGGCCGTGGTGCAAAACCTCGTTCATGCCCATGCCTGACCCTGGGCTTTGCGCCTTGCCCGCAGCGTTATCGATGTTGCATCCCTCGGCGTCTGCTAGTGCGCATGGTGCAGTACATAGGGCGGGGTAAAAGGCCACAAAGGGGCCGAAGTTCCCTTCCCACGATCTGGTCTCATGGAGTAGGCTTTCAGCCATCATCCACTGTGAGAACATTTCTGGGAGTAGTGCCGTGACGTCTACGCGAAGCTGGATTTATGTTTGCGCCGCGCTCTGTGCGGGTCTGGTTACCCCAATTGTCAGCGCCGAAGAACTCGTCGAAGAGTCGATTGATGAGGAGTTTGGTGAAGCGTTGGTCGAGGAAGAGCCGGCGGCGGCCGAAGTCGGTGGGTTTCATTTGCAGTCCTCGCTGGCGATTCGTCCTTTTCCCATCGGGTTGGCACTGCGCACGCAGGGCGGTTTCAAAAAGGGGCTCTTTGAGAGCGATTCGCCCTTACTCTCGGGCACCTACATCGACGGCGGCATCTCGACCTCGTTGAGCCCGGCGGCGTTCTGGGCCGGGCCGTATCTGGAGCTTCTGCCCGTGGCGGTGCTCAAACTTAAGGTAAGCGCGAATTTTATGACCTACTTCGGCACGTGGGGGTACCTCTACGTGCCCGGAGACGCCGCCCAGGATTGGAGTCTGGATGCGCTGAGCGCGTCGGCTGATCAGGGCCTGGGACAGTCGACCACGGGCATGATGGTGGAGGCCGAGACGACTCCGCAGATGAAGGTGGGGCGCGTGGTCTTTCAGGCCCCGACGACCTTCGGCTGGATGAAGATGGACGTGGCAAATAACTACTACGAGCCCATCTACGATCTCTTCTTTGCGCCGGAGGATACCTACTGGGTGACGCGTCCGACGCTCGGGTACCTTTTTGGGGAGAACCCCGCGGAGAGCTTCGTACTGCTGGGCGTGCGCTGGGAGCACACCTCGATCGCCAACTCCGGGGTGGTCCGCGATACGGTGGGACTGCTCTTTAACTGGAAGTTGCCCTCGAGTTATCTGAGCTGGGGCGATGCCTCGATCTCGGGTTTTGGAGGCATGCACATCGATCACCCCAACCGTGGGGAGCTCTCGCCATATCTGGGGATTCAGGCGGGAGTGAAGCTGTTCTGAGCGTGGGATGAGGCGTTGTGTTTCGGTGTTTTAAAAAGCATGACGATGCAGGCAGGCCGGACACCAAGAGGTGCCCGGCCTGTATTGCTCTGCGCGGCAGGGACCCCGTGAATGCGCCGTGTGAGGTGATGCGGCGACGTCGGAGGCCCCGGCTTGCTTGCGCGTCGAAGGAGGCGGTCGTGCAGCGTATATGCGGGAGAAAAGACGTTGGTCATGGAGGGAGTGTGGCGAGCGTTGGCGAGTTGGAGTGCTCTGTAAGGGCTCGCGCGGGGGCAGTGCGGCGACAGGCGTCAGTCAGTGGGGGGATTTTGAGCCCCGGTGCGCGTGGGCAGAGTGGTGATGGTGCGTGACGAGGGGCGAGATGAGAGCACCTGTGGGTAAGGTCCGAACGCCCGGGGAGACGCACTCGCAACGAAGCCCCGGGAACGCGCGGGTTCCCGGGGCTTCATCGTAGGTGATGCGCGGGGCCGACGCTCCCTGAAAGGGAGCGTCGGCGGCGTGTCATTTAGTGCCCATGCCCGTGACCCTTACCGGGGTGGCCCGGACGCCCGAAGGAGCAACGAAGCGCTCCGCGACCGCGCGGAGCGATCTTGACCACGGAGTTGTCCGTATCAACGCTGACGTAGATCACGCCGCAATCATCAACGGCGATGCCGTTGAAGATGTAGGTCGGGGGCATACCGGAAGGGCCGGCCATTCCGATGTTGAGGCCGCTGGCCAACACGGACTTCTCGCCAGTCTCCACATCGATACGGGTGACCTGATTAAGGCCGGTTTCGACGACCAGAAGGTCGCCATCTTCATCGACGGCCATGCCTTCGGGAAAGGAAAGCCCCTGAGCGACGACTTCAGGCGCAGCGAGCGCCTGGCCATCCTCGGCGATGAGGTAGACCGATCCGGTGACCCAGTCGGCCGCCCAGAGGTCTTCGCCGTCAGTGGCCAGGCCGGTGGGCACGGGGATCGCAGCGAGCACCTCTTTGTCGGTAGTGCCGGCTTCACGGCGCACAACGCGGTTCGCGGTCAGCTCGGCCACGATGAGATCGCCCTGGTAACGAATCGCATTAAGAGGCGTGGAAAAATCGGCGTGGCTCTCCACGACGGCTTCCTGCGCCGGATCCCAGGTCTGGACGACGTTGGCAAACCAGGAGCTGGTCAGCACGCGGTCGCCGTCAGCGCTCGCCGTTATCGGGGAGGCCAGCGCGGAGACGCCGATCACGGAGTGAATCGAAGCGGTCAGGCGCCCGGTCAACGTAGAGAATCCCTTCATGGAGAGGGCGTCGGCCACAAAGACGGTCTGCCGGCCCTGGTAGGGAACCACGGCGACGCCACCGGGAGCGACAAGTCCCTCGCGGGTCAGGCTGCGCATGCGGCCGCTGGGGAGCACTTTGCGTACCCAGCCGTCGTGGGCGTTGGTGATGTAGATGGTGTCGTTGGCGTCAAATGCCAGGTTGTCGGCACCAGCCTCGTCGGCCACTGCGACCACATGGGTCTGACCGGTGTCCAGGTCGAGCGCGATGATCTCGCCGGTGTACTGATCGACGACGTGCAGGATTCCCTGAGAGTTGAACTTCACGGCAGCCGGCACCTGAAGGCCGTCGAGCACGGTGGTAAACGTCCCGGTGTCAACGTTGACGCGTACGACGTCCCCGGCGAACCATCGCGGACCGTAGAGCTGGCCATCCGGACCGAACTTCATGCTGTTGAGTCCGGCATAGCCGGTTCCGACGAGGCGAGGAGCATCGACCCCTTCGGGATCGAGCTCGTAGAGGGCGTCGCCCAAAAAGACGATTGTTGCGAAGAGGCGTCCGTCCGGAGACATGGCGATCGCGTTCACGCCGGGGGCCAGTTGGGCGACGGTGGTCTTGACCCCGTCGGGGCTCAATCGGCCGACTTCACCGGTAAGAAAGGAGGTCCAGTAGAGCGATCCGTCCGGACCGAAGATAAGGTCGTCCGGAGAGTCCACGCCGCGCTCAGTGCCAATCATGTCGATGATGCGGCCGGAGCGCGGGTTGACCACCGCGATAGCCCGGGAGAGTACGCTGGCGACGTAGAGATTGCCGTCCGGGCCAACCACGATACCGTTGGTAGCATGCAGATCAGCACCGGTCGTCAGGGTGCGAATCCGATAGTCGGAGTCCACTGATGCCGAGGTGTGCGACAGGGCGGCCTGAGACTCGCCAGTTGTCTCCTCGTCGCCACCACCACATGCGGCCAGGAGCAGCGCTCCGGCAGCCAACGTCGAAGTCCATCGAGCAGCGCGCATTGATACAGCTTTCATGATCGACTCTCCCGGTAAAGGCATGCTGCCCCGAAGTGGGGTCAGCACTCAAACATGCACCGATGATAGGAGAGCGTTTGTTGGGCATCAAATGTTAAGTTATATGATGATGGTCCTTGACAGGATCTGCGGGGGTGTATCTAAGGCCTTGTATTGATTGAACAAAACGGGGTCGGTGTGGTCGCGTGTCGGGGAGTGTGTGCTGATGTGTGATGGGGTGGTCGGACGTGGGTGTCTGTATGTTTGCGTCTGTTTCGATCGCCCGTTTGGGGTGTGTTGAGGTGCAAAAAAAACGACCACCGAGGCCCGGGGGGCAGCGGTGGTCGTCTGAGAGTCAGTTCCGTCGGTAGGGAGACGGTTCCCGGGGGGGAGATGCCTCCTCAGGTGGAGGCATCCTCCGGGGAGGCATCCTCCGGGGAGGGGGCAGGGCGTTTGTTGGAAATCACGGTACGCACATGCTGGCGGACCTGGGCCAGGAGACGCTCGCGATGTTCGCCAAACCCCTCGCCGCTCTTGCCGCCCTTGGTGAGGATCTCACTTGTGTCGCGACGCAGCTGAGCCTCTTCCTCCGGGGAGAGTTCCCGGGCTGTGACCACGATGACCGGGACTTTGCTGTAGTCGGGATGGTTGCGCAGGCGTCGCAAGAACTCAAATCCATCGAGGTTCGGCATCATCAGATCCAGGAGGACGAGCGCCGGATCGATGGTTTCGAGTTTTTTCAGGCCGATGCGACCGTCTTCGGCCTCGACCACGCTCCAGCCGTCATCTTCCAGGGTGCGCCGCATCAGAGAGCGGGTGGGCTCATCGTCTTCCACCAGCAGGATCTCGCCAGTGCTTTCATCGGGCCGTCGGTAGTTGTTGAGCGTCTCGATGAGGCGTTTGCGGTCGATAGGTTTGACCAGGTAGTCGTCGGCTCCCAGTGCGAAGCCGCGCGCGCTCTCGTCGAGCATGGTGACCATGACCACCGGGGTGTCGCAGAGTTCGGGGTGATCTTTGATCTTCGAGAGGAGTGTCCAGCCATCCATCGAGGGCATCATCACATCGAGGGTAATGACGTCTGGACGAAGTTGTTCGGCCAGAATCAGGCCTTCGGAACCATTGGCGGCCGTGACCACGGAGATGCCCTCACGCTCCAGCAGTCGGCGCAGCAGGTCGCGCATGGTGGGGTCGTCATCGACGACGAGCACCGTCTGGCTGCCGGCGTTTCGGAGTGAGGCGGGGAGATCTTCGGCGAGGGTAGCATCCTCGCTCTCGGTGTCGGTGGCGCGCAGATTGGTGGCCAGCTTGACCGTAAAGAGGCTCCCCTTACCGGGGGTGGATTCCACTTCAATGCCACCGCCCAGAAGTTCGCAGAAGTGGCGGGTGATCGTCAGGCCAAGGCCGGTGCCGCCAAATTCGCGGGTGGTCGAGGAGTCGGCCTGGGTAAACGCCTCGAAGATTGCTTTGAGTTGCTCCTCATCGACGCCCACCCCGGTGTCCTCGACCTCGCAGACCACGTGTTTGTAGGTCTCACTGGGGTACATCCGCATGGTGATGGTGCCATCGGAGGTGAACTTGCAGGCGTTGCTAAGCAGGTTAAAGAGGATCTGCCGCATCTTGGTGGCGTCGGTGTTCATGTAGCCGAGCTCGTCGCTGATCTCGACCTTAAGCGTATTGTGGTTCTTCTCGGCCAGGGGCATCACCGTGGAGCGGATGTCTTCGACCAGGTGATGAATATCGAACATCTCGACGTGCACGCTCATCTTTCCCGCCTCGATTTTGGAGAGGTCGAGGATGTCGTTGATCAGCGCGAGAAGGTGGGTGCCGGCGGTGCGAATGCGGCTTAAGTCGGGCAAGAACTCCGAGACGACACTGCCGTCTTTGGGCGAGTCCTTCTGGAGGTATTCGATCTCCTCGATGATGATCTCGGAGTAGCCGATGACGGCGTTGAGCGGGGTGCGCAGTTCGTGGCTCATGTTGGCCAAAAATGCGCTCTTGGCCTGGTTGGCGTGAATGGCGGCATCGCGGGCCTGGCGGATCTCGTGTTCGGCCTGCTTGCGTTCGGTGATATCGCGCAGGACCAGGATAAGGCGGTCGCCCAGGGTGCCGAAGGCGATCTCGGCGGGGAACTCCCCGGAGGAGCGGACGCCGGTGTGCTCCAGCGACTCGCCGGTGTCCAGATCCTCCAGCGTGCCTTGATCCATCGAGCTGACAAGTGCGGTGATGTGCTCTCCGGCGATCGTGCCGTGCTCGCGCTCAAAGATTCGAGCGGCGGCCTCATTGGCCGTGAGCACCTTGCCCTCGTTGTCGACGGTGATGATGCCATCGGGGGCAGTCTCCAGCACCGCGCGTGTTTCGCTCTCGCGCAGGCGTACCTCTTCGGTAAGCCAGCTCTGCAGGTCGTCTTTAAGCTGCAGGACGACGTGAGCGGTGACCGCCATACCGATCAGACTGATGCCTCGCTGCACATTGGCGACGACCGGAGGCAGCGCCGTAGGCGTGAATTCATAGCCGGTGAGTGTCCCCACCAGCACCGCGCCCCAGCTCAATACGACGGCGTAGAGCCACATCTTGGCAGTGCGGCGCCCCTGGAAGAGGTTGGCCAGCAGCGGGAGAATCGCCGGCCAGACGATCGCTGGCGCGGAGAGTCCGCCGTTCTGGTGAATCAAAAAGTAGAGCAGGATGTAAATCGGACCGACGATCAGGTGGCCAGCCCAGTCCATGCGCGACGTGGAGCGCAACAGCAGCGGTGCGGTGGCCACGGTGCTGCCGCAGAGCGTCAGGGCGAGTGCGGCCTGATATGAGCCACCCGAGAAAGAGATCGATGCTGCGACTGCGGCCCAGAAGACAACAGTAAACGTTGTCTTTACCCCGATTTGAGCACGTTTAAGCTCAATGCCGTTCTCGGCTTTGAGCGATTCCGGGATGAAGAAATCCGTAAACTTACCCATAAGCATACATCCATTTTCAGCGAGTACAGACCGTGCTGTTGTCGTGAGTGCGGAGACGCACATTGCTGCCGTCGGCGAGTCCGCCGCGACGAAACTTAGGGCTAGCTTGAAAGGCTCGCGGGAGCCTACGTATCGTCGAACTCAGTCTTGAAACTTCTGATTGCTTACCACAAACGAGGTGATGGGCCGAAAAAATGGGATGTCGCGAACCATGTGTCTCCATCCGATAGTCAATTTCCCGGAGGAGGACAAGAGAGGCTTTTATGCTCGCCAGGGAGGAGAGGGCTGGCCGTCGGGGGACACCGGGACGCAAAAACCCGGGCTCAGGTGGTGCCGTGCTCGAAGGGGGAATCCGGGGCGCCTGGAGAAGAGGGAGGACGTCGCTCATAGCTCAGTAACGCGAGCGCGCCCACGCCTACGCCAAACCAGAGCGTCGTCAGGCGGATCAGGTAGGTCGCAGCCAGGGCCGGGGCGCTCGCGGACAACAGTCCCAGCAGGAGCAGCGCGCCGACCATGCTGCCTTCGGTCAGGCCCAGGCCCCCGGGCAGAAAGCTCAGCGCGCCGAGAAGGGTGGAGATCGCGTAGACAAAGAGCGCTTTGTAGACGGTCAACTCCATCGCCCCCAGAGCGTCGAGGATGCACCAGAACGCCAGGCCCTCCAGCGACCAGGACAGCGCGCTGAGCAAGGTTGTGGAGCCAAGCAGTGCTGGCGAGAGCAGCGTCCGCATGGAGGCGTACGCCTGACGAAGTTGAGGTTGAAGACGAGAGACTTTCGGGAGGCGTCCGACGCCGTCGATCACCGCGTGGACGAGCCGCTCGGACTGCAACGCGCCGATGAGGGCGAGTACCGCGACCAGTGCTCCGACGAAGATGCCGGCACCGAACTCAAAGGTGAGCACCCCGAGTGCTCCAATCGCGAAGAGACCCAGCAGGTCGGTGAGGCGTTCGGCAAAGACCACCGGCGCGCTGTGTGCGATCGGCACCTGGTAGCTTCGGCGCAAGAGAGCGCTTTTGAGTACCTCACCGACCTTGCCCGGAGAGATCGACATGACCAGCCCGGCGAGAAAGATCTGCAGGCTGGGCCGCCAGGGCACCTTGATGTCGAGGTGGTCGAGGTAGAGTTGCCAGCGCATAAAGCGAAAGGCGTAGTTCACCGAACTGAGCGCGCACGCCAGAAGGACCACCGAGACCGGCACCTTCCCCAGGGCCGGGATGAGCTGGTCAAGGTCGGCCCAGAGCGCAAAACCGCCGTAGAGCAGCACCGCCAGAACAAGCGCCCACATCAGGCGTGCCAGGCGCAGGGGGGCGGGCCCGGCAGGGGGCGTTGGCGAGGACGAAGTCATCGTGTTACCGCGGGAGAGGGATGTTCATGGCGAGCTTTACGCTCCTTTTGGTACCGGGGTACCATGGCGGTGCCGGGCGGCCAACGCAACGCTTCTTACGTCGAGTGACACTATGCGCGAAGGAATGAACGGAAGTCGGCAGAAGACCACAACGCTGATTGTGGCTCTGTTATGTCTGGCGCTCCAGGCGTGCGCGTATAACTACGCCGCGCGCGAGGGGCGTCGTGCGGCGAGCACCGAGCCCGAGAGCACGGCGGCGCCAGAAACGGGTGCGTCGACCGACACGGCCCATCAGACGGAGGCATCGAGCAAGCAGCCCGCGCACGAAGCCGTTGAGGATGAGGGGGATATCTGCGGGCGTCTCGTCTTTGAGGTGCATTATTTCGACGCAGAGGCCCGTTACGTTCGACAGCTCGCCTGTGAGAGTGGCGAGGTTCTCAATGTGCAGCGCGTACCGATGACGAACTCGTTTCTGGAGCGCGCCCGTCAGGCTCGCCACCCCGAGCAGGTATGGTATGTGCTGGTCGATCCGGAGGGGCTGCGCACCCGCTACCTGACCAATCCTCAGCTGCGCGAAGTTCAGGCGCGCTATCAGAGCGAGCTGGTCGGGCGAGACCCGATCGACGACGTGCTGATCTATCAGCTTCATATCGAAGGTTTCTAGGAGGCCGCAATGCAGGACGGTCAACCCTCGGGAGCGCAGGAGAGCAGCATCGCGCTCAGCTCCGAGACCCAGGAAGAGGTGCGCCTGGCCAGGCGATGTTTCGCGCAAATTGAACGCCTGACGACCGTGATGACGGGTTACCCGCCGGGGCATCCGGTGGTGGAAAACGCGCTCAAAGCGGTGCGCGATGCGTTCTACGACTTCTTTGAGATCACCGACCGACTCACCGTGCAGATTCATCCGCACTGGATGGATCTTTACGGCTCCGGCGAGATGGTCTGGGAGACGGGAGAGCCCCGTGATTACTGCTTCGCGCTGAGCCGCGACGGGGTCTACCTCCTGCACATCCTGGCCGGTGTTGATGAGGCCGAGCTGCGTGTGCTGGTGGGCGTGCTCAATGAGCTGGTCGATCAGCGTGACCTCTCCTCGGACGCGGCCTCGCTGCTCTTTGAGGCTGGCTTTCGCTACATCTCGTTTGATGCCATCGATGAGTCGCTGGCATTGCTCGCCGGCCTGGATAGTGACGTGCGTAACCGCGATACGCGTGAAGAGCAGGAGATGATCGAGGAGCTCTTCAATGACGCCTTCGACAAGGAGTTGGAGGCCAGCGTTGGCAGCGGTAAGGGCATGGAGCAGGACTTCGAGGTCCGTCTGCAACGGCGTGGCGAGCAGCAGATGAAGCTCGAGGTCGGTTCGCGGCAGTTCTTGCGCCTGGATGAGGATGCTCAGGCCCATCTTCTCGATTTGAAACGAGGTTTTACCGAGCATCATGAACTCGAGCATCGCCAGGGGGAGGTGCTCTCGGCTCTTCTGGGGGCGCGTCCGCGGGCGAAGTTGCGACGTGGCGCGGTTGCGCAGATCGGCAACGTGATGGGGACGCTTCTGGAGACGGCCCAGCCCTGGGAGGCGCTCTCCTTTCTGAAGTTGATCCATCACTGGCGCGATAAGTTTCCGGCCGAGGTTGCCGGCGAGCTGAAAGAAGCCGTCAAGGAGTGTTTTACCCCGCGGCGTATTCAGGCGCTGAACAAGCAGGTGGCCACCGCCGGGCAGGGGCCCCGACGGGCGATCTTGCAGATGTACAACGCGCTGCACCTGGAAGCTGCCAGTGAGGGGCTCGTGGAAGTGCTGGGCTGGAACCTGGAGGATGACGCACGTGATGATATCCTGCGCTACGTCCGCCAGCGCGCGCGTCGCGGGCTCGATTTCATCGAGCGTGCGCTTCCCCGGGTTCCCGGCGAGCGCGCCGAGCCTCTGGTGGACCTTCTGGTGGAGATGATGCCGCGTTCGCGCGCGCTTCTCCTTGAGCTTGTGCGCGGGCCGATGGAGCCGGCGATGAAGCTCAAAGCACTCAAGGCGATGCGCGGGACCTGGTCAGATGTCAACGAGGTGCGCGAGGTGTTGGTGCCGCTTGTGCGGGGCTCCCACAGCGCTCTTCGGTTGGAAGCGCTTCGGGAGCTGGCGACGGCCATGCCGGCACACGTGCTGCGCGTGGTTGAACCTCTGCTAGATCCGAAACTTGCAAAACGCCCTGAAGAAGAGGTTCGTGCGCTTGTCGCTGTGCTCATCAAGCATGGTGGTGCGCCGGCGGTCGAGAAGTTGCGTGAGCTTGTGCAGCGTCGCGGGATCGTCGCCGAAGACGAGCAGGAGTTGGCCGTCGCCATTGTGCGCGCGATGATCAAAAGCCCCACTCCGGAAGTCGTGGCGCTCCTGCACGATGTCGCCAAAGACTGGCTGGTGGCCGGTCGGATTCGCTCGACCTGCAAAGAGGTCGTGGAGCTGATTCAGTAAGAGCGTCGATGGGTGCCAGACCCCCGCGCATGAGAGCGTGTCGGGCGTGGTGCTTCTCAATGAAGGTGCAGCGATGAGCGAAGAATTCGACTCCCATGAGCAAGAACTCGGTCTGGCCGCGGCCAGCGTACCGTTGAGCGGTGATGACCCTCAGGCCTTCGGGCGTTTCGTGGTCGATAGCGTCTATCGCATCATGAAAGTCGCCTCGATTTACAGCGTCGATCATAACCAGACGCGTCAGGCGATGGAGGCGTTTATGCCGGCGTTTCGCCAGAGCGTCGCTCAGGTCGAGGGCGGGGCAATCTCACTGACGATTCGCGGTGAACTCTGCAGCGTCAACGGGGACACCCTCAGGTTACGGCGCAAGGAGCAGGAGAGGCTCAACGAACTTCATGGCATCTTTAAGGCGGCTGTCATTCGGGGCATCGCCTTTGAAGAGGCGATGACCATCGACGACCTGGTGGCCTTCCTGAGTGCGCTGAATGAGGCCGGGCGGATCGGTACGGGCATGGAGCATGTGCAGGTGCCCCATATTGTCATTCAGCATGGCACGCCGGATCAGTCGATCATGGAGGCCATTGCCCAGGTCAATAAGGCCATGTACGTCGCCCACGTTTATATCCGTGCGCTGGTCAAGGTGCGCAATATGCACGAACACGTCCAGCAGACGCAGTCACCGGAGGTGCCCACCGGGGTGGTGCGCCGCATTCTTCAGACGGTCTCGGAGCTGTTGGCAGACGATGACTTTACGATCCTCGGGCTGTTGCCCCTGCGTCTGGTGCCGCCGGATATCAGCTCGCATTCGGTGAACACTGCGATTTACGCCATGCTTCTGGCCGATCGTCTGGGGCTGGGTCAGCAGATGACGGCGTACGTGGGCATGGCGGTGATTTATCAGGATATCGATCGCCTGGTGGGAATCTCGGTGGGGCACCGCGATCGCGATCCGGGACTCGACTCCCACCGCCAGTTCTCTGCGAACCTTCGCGATGTGGCTTTGATGCTCGACCACGTTGAGGGCGACGTGATCTCCACCCTGCGGGTGCTGCTGACCTATGAGCGAGGCTGCGCGTTTGAAAATGAGGTCGGACGTCCTTTCTACCGGGCGCCGCGCAAACTTCACCTGATCTGTCGCATCATCGACCTCTGCCGTACCTACGATCTGCTCATTCAGGGGTTGCAGGGCTACAAGACACGTCGCCCTGATCTGGCGATTCAGTATGTGGAGAGTCGTGCCGGCGAGGTCTTCGATCCGCATCTGACGCGCCTGCTGGTCTCGACGCTGGGACTCTTCCCGATTGGCTCCACCGTGCAGCTTAGTTCGGGAGAATCGGCGGTGGTGATTCGCACGCCTTCGCCGGCGTCCGATCCGCGTCGTCCGGTGGTGCGGGTGCTTAACCGTCGCGATCCGATGGTCATCGACCTGAGCGATCCGCGCTTCGAGCACATCGAGATTGCCCGTTCCATTGACCTCGATGAGAGCGCGGAAACCAATCCCTCGCAGGTCTTTTTGCTCACCTGAATCAGGTGGCGTTCCAGTCACAAAAAACGCCGCGCCCCTTACGTTGGGGCGCGGCGTTTTCGTCTTCCGGGGGGGCAGTGCCCGCAGACCTCAGTGCGGCTCTACGCCGATGATGCCCTTCGCAAACAGTTCGGCCAGCAGGGTCAGGGTCTCCAGTCGGGACATCGAACTCATGTCGAGGATGTCTTCAAAGCAGAGCATGCCGTCGATCTGGCTGAGGAGAAAACCTGCGCGATGATCCAGATCCAGCCCGGCGATATCGCCCATGGAGACGTTGAGGGTGGGGACCTGAACCAATGAGCCCAGGCGATCGTGTTGAATGCGCTCCAGCTCGCCCTCGAGCACCCCGCGTAGATGCCGGGCCTCGGCATGATCGGTCTGATGGAGGACGTCGCTGACGATCTCAAGGGCGGTCTCAAACTCGCCCCTTTCATAGAGCCTTCGTGCCTGGGCGGTGATGGCGTTGAAGTTTGTCCCCTCAGCCGAGACCTCGGAGGGGGGACCGTCGACCTCTTCGAGCACGAAGGATGAGGCGGCCATCTCGCTCAAGGGGCGGTTGCGCACGCCGGTGGGCGCATCATGGGCAAAGGGGTTGGCGGAGCGCGCGGGGCTCTCGCTCGGGGGTTTCAGGTGGGCCGGCGTCGGTTCATTGCCCGCCTCACGAACCACCGGTTCTCCACGGTAGTGCGAGGGGCTCCGTTGGTGTTCGGAGAGCTCGAAGAGCGAGCTCATGGAGCTCTCTGAGGCCAGAGAATCGGCCAGAGCGAAGAACTCCTTCTCGTCGACGTGATCGCGCCTGGTGGAGATCACCCCGGAGCTGGGGGCGTCGTCCGCGAAGGGAATAGGCGTGGTGCCGCGGGGCGGCGTGGGCTCGGCGTGCTTCAGAGCGGCGATGTTGGTCTGAGGCGCCAGCGGCGTATCCTGCCGCTGGCGTGTGCGCTCCAGTGAGGGCATCTTGCCGGTGGGGCGCTCCTGCGTGGTGCCAGCCGACGTGGAGCGCGCAGGATTGCGCGACGTCGGAAGTTCGTTGCGCCGGGCGATCGGATCTGCGCTGGAGGGCTCACCAAAGAAGGAGGCTCGCATAGGCTCCGTTCCCTGAGCTGTCGAAGCCGGGCCTCCCGAGGCATTAAGCGGCGGGGGAAAGAAGTCTGCATCCTCGGGCTCGACGATCGCGCCGGGTGCCGAGGCGTCTCTCGCGGCGTTGAGGGGGGGGGGAAAGAAGAAGTCGTCTTCGGCAGGCTCGACCAGGGGGGCTGGCGAAGCGCCGGGGCCGCTGGCGTTTAGAGGCGGCGGAAAGAAGAAGTCGTCTTCAGGCTCAACCACCTTGCCGGGAACGGAGTCGGCTACGTCAAAATGCGTACTCGAGGCGGGGGCGGGCGTGGCACCGGGGCCAAGATCGAAGTCAAAGTCCAGGTCGTCGCTTGCCTGGGCCGCGCTCACCGGCTTCCTGGCCGGAACGGTGGTGGGGCGCTTCGAAAAGCCCGGGTCCGGAGACGCCGAAGAGGGGGAGGCAAAGGGGGCGTTTGTTGACGGGCCGCCGGAAGAGGGGAGCGCGTCCAGATCGAAGCGCCGCCCTGGTTCACCTTCTCCGGGGGCTTTCGAAGCCGGCGCCGGAAATCCGAAATCGAACGCAAAATCATCATCTTCGGGGGCGGAGGGCTCATCGAAGCTAAACTTCAGCTCGGCATCCGAAGGTTCGTTCAGGTTAAAGGCTGAGCCTCGGGAGGGGACCGCATCGCCAATCGTTTCTTCGCCCGGCGCAGAAGGCTCGGAGAGTTCGTTGAGAAGATCCTCGATTGGCGTGGAAATGGAGGCACCCATCGCGAAGTCGTAATCCTGCGGTGAACCGATGTCGGCGCGCATGATCTCGACGTCATCCTCAGGCGCACATCCGCCCGATGCATCAAAGGGCATCGAGAGTGATGCACCGAGCGCAAAATCGTAGCCCTCGGATACGTTTTCCGGCGGGGAGGCGGCGGGCACTTCATCAAAAGGATCGAAAAAACTCTCTTTGGAGGGTGTGCTCGAGGAGGGCTCGGCGCGTCTCAGGGAAGAGGAGAGGGCACGGGAGACGCCGGTGGGCTCGTTGGGGCCGGCGAAGGAGGGCGCTGCAAACGCGTCGGAGTCATCAAGACGGGGCGCTGAGGCCTCCGGGGAGCTGTGCAACGCGCGCAGTTGCTCCGGGTCGAACTGCCGGGTGTGATCGCCGCTTTCGCCCGACGACTCACCGGCATACTTCTCCGGGGTGAGACCGAGCTGCGCCAGCGCCGCGCTCGGGTCGATGCGTCGGGTGTGGTCACCGAAGTTGAGGGCGGGGGAGGACGCCTCATCGGAGTCGGGCGATGCGCCCAGACCTTCCGGAGCGTCGTCCTCGTCGAGTGCGTCGAAGCTCCAGTCGATGTCACTCTGAGAATCGGCGACGTTAAGATGCTCAAAGAAGCCGCCGTCATCATCGTCATCGCCGTCGAACTCGAATAAGGCGTTGAGCGAATCCTCGCCGACATCATCGATGTCATTGAGCTGGAGCATCGCGGACGGCTCGACGTCATCAAGGATCTCGAAATCGTCCATGCTGACCAGGTCATCGAGCTCGCCGAAGTCGTCCAGAAGATCAAGTTCATCGAAGAGGCTGACTCCCGGGGGAGGTGCTACGGCTCGAAGTTGGGTCTCACACCAGCGTGTGGCGGCGTTGAAGTCAGCCTGGGAGGGCGCGTCGCTCAGCGCCCGGATCAGCCGGGCCGATTCCGCGTCTTTGAGCCCGCAGAGGCGCACCAGGCGCAGCAGCGCCAACGCGTTGGGGGCATCGCCCCGCTCAAGGCAGGTGCGCAACTTCTCTAAGTGGCCCCGTTGTTGTTCGACGTCAGGCGCTTGGGTCATGAAGTTTCACCAGATCTTCTGCGGCAACATAAAGAGGCTACGGCGTGTGGTGCTCAGGCGCCCATGGCGGCGGCTTTCACCGACTGGAGGACCTGCTGAATCTCGTCGGCGATGGTCGTGAGCCGGGCGGTGTCTTTGGAGTCGAGGGCCTGGCGAGCGTTCTCAACGCTTCGGGTGACCCGCTCGCGTAGATGTTCCAGGAGGTGGCCGTCACCGTTGCTGATGGTCCGCTCGGTGAGTTTTTCAAGCTCGCGCACCGATTTACGAATCTGGCCGCGGGCGCGCTCAAGCTCTTCATCGCGCTTGAGTTCCACCAGGTAGTCCTCGTTCTCCTCGATCATGTTCTGGATTTCTTCTTCCGTCAGACCGCTGGTGGCGGTGACCGTGATCGACTGCTCCTTGCCCGTCTCCAGGTCGCGAGCCTGGACCGAGACGATGCCGTCGGCGCTGATCTCGAAGGCGACCTCGACCTCGACCTCACCTGCCGGCGCGCGGCGCAGCCCGCTGAGCACGAACTCACCCAGCATCTCGTTCTCCTCGGCGTTGGGCGACTCGCCCTGGAGCACGATGATTTTCACCGAAGTCTGGTTGTCGCGCACCGTGGTGAAGATATGACCGTGGCTGGTGGGGATGGTGGCATTGGCCTCGATCAGCACCTCAAAACCACCGCCGTGCACCATGATCCCGAGGCTGTGCGGGGTCACGTCGAGCAGGAGCACATCGCTGCTGCCCTCGATCAGGGCTGCACCCTGAACCGAGGCGCCCAGCGCAACTGCCTCATCGGGGTGCACCTGCTTGGAGGGGGCTTTGTCGAAGTAGTCGCGCACCGCGACCTGAATGCGGGGCATGCGTGTCATACCGCCGACGAGAATCACGTCGTCGATGTCGTCGATCTCAAGGCCGCTCTCCTGGAGAGTGGCCTGGCAGATCTTGATGGTGCGCTGCACCAGGTCGATGACCAGCTCCTCAAACGCGTCGCGGGTCAGTGTGGTCTGAAGGTGGAGGGCTTCGCCGTCATCACGGCTGTGAATGAAAGGCAGGCTGATCTCGGTCTCCGGCATTGAGGAGAGCTCGATCTTGGCCTTCTCGGCCGCGTCGCGAAGACGCTGCAGAGCCATTTCGTCTTTGCGTAAATCGACTTTATGCTCACGGGCAAACTCAAAGGCCAGGTGCTCAATGATGCGCGCATCGAAGTCTTCTCCGCCCAGGAATGTGTCGCCGGCGGTGGAGAGCACGTCGAAGACGCCCTCGTGGATATCGAGGATGGAGATATCAAAGGTGCCCCCGCCAAGGTCGTAGATCGCGACGGTGGCGTCGAGGTTCTTGCCGAAGCCGTAGGCCAGGGCGGCGGCGGTGGGCTCGTTGATGATGCGTACAATGTCGAGCCCTGCGATGCGGCCGGCGTCGCGGGTGGCGGTGCGCTGGTTGTCGTTAAAATAAGCCGGCACGGTCACCACCGCTTTGGTGGGCTCCTCGCCGAGGAATTCCTGGGCGACGAGCTTCATCTCCTGGAGAATGATGCTGGAGATCTCGGGCAGGCTGTATTCTTTGTCGCGAAGTTTGATGCGCACATCTTCGTGTGGGCCCTGCACGATCTCGTAGGGGCAGGTCTCGATGCAGTGGCGGACCTCCGAGGAGTTCCACTTTCTGCCGATGAGGCGCTTGGAGGCGTAGACGGTGTGACGAGCGTTGGTGATGGCCTGACGTTTGGCCATCTGGCCCACCAGTCGGCGTCCGCTCTCAGTGATCGCCACGACGCTGGGGGTGGTCTTGTAGCCACCTTTATTAGGAATGACCTGGGGGGTGCCGCCTTCAACGATGGCGACACAGGAGTTGGTGGTCCCGAGGTCGATTCCGATGATGCGCTCCATGCGTTCTCCTTAGCGGGTCGTGCGACGTGGCAGGTGGCAGGTGACGATCGTTCAGGCGCGCAGCTGTTGGAGGTGCGCGAGGATGTCGGCGTCGTCGGGTCGAAGCTCCAGCGCGCGCTCCAGGTGATAGATCGCGTCGGAGGGGGATTGTTTCATTATGTATAACTCGCCCAGAATGCGCAGCGCGTCAACGGAACGTGCTTCGATCTTATGAGCGGCGCGTGCAAAGGCGACGGCATCATCGAGGTGATTGCCGCGGTCTTTGAGGCTTTGAGCGACCCGAAGGGCCAGGGCGTGGTCGCGCTTGAGCGTGAGCGCTTTTCGGAACTCACGCAGCGCGGCACCTACATCATCGCGTTCCAGGTGGGCGTCGCCGCGGCGTACCAGCAGTTGAAAGGCCATCTCACGCTTGCGCTCGCTGGCGACCTCTTCGATCGGTTCGCTGCGCTGGGAGAGGGGCGTTGTGGCGAGTTCCGTGAGGGGCACCGGCTGGCGGTGCTGCTCCAGGAAAGCGTTGTATTCCGCACGTTTGTTGCGGTTGGAGAGGGTCTGGTAAGCGCGGGTGATGCGTTGAAAGATCTTTTCGATGCGCATGCCGTAATCGCCCAGCACCTTTCGAAAGAAGCGATCGGGATGGTAGCGCTTGGACATTGAGAAGTACGCGCCGCGAAGCTCGCGTCGTCCGCAGTCCACGTCCACACCGAGAAGCTGGTAGTAGTCAACCTCGTCGAGCTGGGCGTGCACGAAGACAACTTCGCGTTTGAAGTCGTCGTCCAGTTCGACGCTCTGCTCCAGGAGCTCGCGGTCGAAGTGGAAGTCTTCGATCGCCACCGGGAAGCGTGTGAGAATGGCCTCACTGAGGTCGTCCTCGCCAGGCTCGTGGGGCTCAGCGGTCTCGGATGCAGCCCCCGCTGGAGCGGGTGAGGCCGCGGTCGAAGAGGCGGGAGCCGGGGGTATCTGTCCGGGAAGTTCGATGAGCCCGTTCTTCCAGAGGCTCTCGATACACTCCAGGGTGAGGGGACGCCCCAGCCCGCTGACCGAGCAGAGCTGGGCGACGGTCATCGACCCGTCGACGCGCGAGAGCACAAAGAACTCTTCGGGAGTCAGCGGCGACTTGAGGCTTTTAAAGTCGACCCCGCTCAGCGCGCGCGGGGCGAGCGTCTCATCGATTGAGGACATCGTCTGACCGGTAGGGGAAGTGGGGGGCGAGCAGGGAGTGCGCGCCCGCAGGCCGAGCTGAAGTACGAGAGGAGTCCCCGGACAGTGTGTAGAGGGGTGAGCTACCCGGGAGCGCTGGCAACCAGAATGAACAGGAATTTACCTGAGGTTAAGGATACTTCGGCGCCGTCGATGTGGCAAGGAGGGCGCCGGCGCTCCCGGGCAGTCGGGTGTTCAGGACACGACCTTCTCAATGGCGCGCTCCAGGCGCTCAAGCGCCTCATCGACGTCAGCGTCCGTGATGATCAGCGGAGGCACAAAACGCAGGGTGTTCCCGCCGGCGGTGTTGATCAGCAGGCCCTCGTCCTGGGCGGCGGAGGCAATGGCCGAGGCGGCGTTGCCTTTGCATTCCGCGCCGACCATCAGCCCCAGTCCCCGGACGTCGGTGATGACGTCAAAATGCTCGGCCAGGCGGCGCAGGCCGGCCTGGAGGCGCTCGCCACGGGCGCGGGCGTTCTCCAGGAGGTTGTCGCGGGCGATGACCTCAAGCACGGTGTGGCCAGCGCGTGTGGCCAGCGGGTTACCCCCGAAGGTCGAGGCGTGGCTGCCGCGGGTCCATCCTGCCCAGGCCTTCGCACTGGCGAGCGTTGCGCCCAGGGGCACCCCGCCACCCAGGCCCTTGGCCAGGCTCATAATATCCGGGGTAACCCCGTAGTGCTGGTAGGCGAAGAGTGAGCCGGTGCGGCCGACGCCGGTCTGGACCTCGTCGAAGATCAGCAGCGCACCGTGCTTATCGCAGATCTCGCGCACCCCTTTAAGGTAGGCCGCATCGGCGGGGCGCACGCCTCCTTCGCCCTGCACGGGCTCCACCATGACAGCGGCAGTATTGCGATCGACAGCCTGGCGCAGGGCGTCCAGATCGTTGAAGGGCACATAGCTAAAGCCCGGGACCAGAGGCTCAAAGCCCTCGTGGTACTTCGGTTGGCCGGTGGCTGTGATCGCCGCCAGAGTGCGTCCGTGAAAGGAGTGCGTCATGGTGACGATGCCGGTCTTATCAGCGCGTCCGGCGACGACCTTCTGGTAGCGACGGGCAAGCTTAATCGCGGCCTCATTGGCCTCGGCGCCCGAGTTGCAGAAGAAGACCCGGTCGGCAAAGCTCTTCTCGACGAGGGCCTCCATCAGCGCGATCTGTTCTGCGGTATAATAGAGGTTGGAGACGTGCAGAAGACGCCCGACCTGATCGCGCAACGCATCGCTCAGAGTGGGGTGGGCGTGTCCGAGCGCACAGACGGCGATGCCGGCCACAAAGTCCAGGTACTCTTTGCCTTCGGAGTCAAAGAGGCGCACGCCCTGTCCGCGCTCAAAGATAATGGGCGCAGGCGCGTAGTTCGGGCTGTTGAGGTCGTTGGCTTTATGAAGCAGCTCGGCGGTGTCCGTCATAGGAGAGATCCTTCGATTAGAGGATGTAGCGGCTTAAGTCTTCGTCCTGGAGCACATCCTGGAGGCGCTCGCGTACGTAATCGGCGCTGACCACGATGTCTTGATCTTCGATGTCCGGTGCGTCAAAGGAGAGGGCTTCAAAGACCTTTTCCATGATCGTGTGCAGGCGACGCGCGCCGATATTCTCCAGCGACTCATTCACCTGGTAGGCCATCTCAGCGATGGTGGCGATGGCCTCATCGTCAAAGCTCACGGTGATGCCCTCGGTGCTCATCAGTTCGACGTACTGGCGAGTCAGGCTGTTACGGGGCTCGGTGAGGATGCGCTGAAAGTCCTGCTGGGTGAGGCTCTCCAACTCCACGCGGATCGGGAAGCGTCCCTGAAGCTCCGGGATGAGGTCGGAGGGCTTGGAGACGTGAAAGGCACCGGCGGCGATAAAGAGGATATGGTCGGTTTTCACGACGCCGTGTTTGGTCGTGACCGAGGACCCTTCGACGATGGGGAGCAGATCGCGCTGGACGCCCTCGCGCGAGACGTCGGGGCCTTGCTGTGACTCTCGTCCGGCGATCTTATCGATCTCGTCGAGGAAGATGATGCCGGACTGCTGGGTGCGCTGGAGCGCCTCCTGAGTGATCTGATCCATATCGATCAGTCGGCCGGCCTCCTCCTTCACGAGCGCGCCGAGGGCGTCTTTGACGTTGACGCGCTTCTTTTTGCGTCGGCGAGGGAACATGTTGCCGAAGACGCTGCCCAGGTCCATCTCCTCCATGCCCTTCTGGCCGGAGAAGACCTCGATGACGGGGTTGGACGAGTCGGTCAGTTCGATCTCGATGTAGTCATCGTCGAAGTCGCCCTGGCGCAGGCGTTGGCGAAGGTGTTCGCGCACGTTCTTGGGCGCTTCGTCGGTGGACTGGATGGTGCCATCTTCGCCGACGATAAAGGACTTCTGGCGGTTGTGGCGCTCGTCGAGGGGAGGGCGCTCGGAGTTTTTGAGTTCGAGTTGGTCGAGGATGCGTTCTTCGGCGATCTCGCGGGCGCGCTCCTCGACGCGCTCCTCGGCCTCAGCTTTGACCAGATTGATGCCCAGCTCCAGAAGATCGCGGACCATGCTCTCGACATCGCGCCCGACGTAGCCAACCTCGGTGAATTTGGAGGCTTCGACCTTGAGGAAGGGGGCGCGGGCGAGTCTGGCGAGGCGACGAGCGATCTCGGTTTTTCCGACGCCGGTGGGGCCGATCATGATGATGTTCTTGGGCATGATCTCATCGCGCAGCTCCTCGTCGAGTTGCTGGCGACGCCAGCGGTTGCGCAGGGCGACGGCGACGGCGCGTTTGGCGGCGTGTTGCCCGACGATGTAGCGGTCGAGCGCGGCCACGATCTGGCGCGGAGTCAGTTCCAAATCATCCTTTCTGGGGGCGGGGGAGGTGGCCATGGTCGGTGATCCCTTGGGCATTCGTGCAACGAGAAGGGGGGACTGCTGGTGAGCCTATCGGGGCACTCAACGTGAGGATGTGGAGAGTTCCTCGATGGTGAGCGAGTCGTTGGTGAACACACAGATCTCGGCGGCGATTTTAAGGGAGGATTCGGCAATGGTGCGCGCGTCGAGCTCGGTATGACGCACCAGAGCGCGGGCCGCGCTTAAGGCGTAGGAGCCCCCCGAGCCGATGGCGATGACGCCTTCTTCGGGCTCGATGACGTCACCGGTGCCGCTGATCAGAAGTGTGGCCTCGCTGTCTGCAGCGATGAGCAGCGCTTCGAGTTTGCGCAGCATGCGATCGGTGCGCCAGTCTTTGGCCAGCTCGACGGCGGCGCGGGTGAGGTTCCCGTTGAACTTTTTGAGCTTCTCTTCGAGCTTCTCAAAGAGGGTGAAGGCGTCGGCGGTGGAGCCGGCAAAGCCGCAGAGGACTTTATCGCCGTGAAGTCTGCGCACCTTTCGGGCGGTGGCTTTCATCACGATCTTTTCGCCCATGGTGACCTGACCGTCGCCGGCGACGACGACCTTGTCGCCGCGGCGAACGCTGACGATGGTGGTGCCTCGAAAGCTCATCGCTTACTCATCATTGGAAGTTGGTGAGGACTCGGTTTTGCGCCTTCCAGACGCCGATCGGGCGCGGGGATGGGCAGCATCGTAGACCTCCATAAGCCTGTCAATTGAGACGTGGGTGTAGCGCTGGGTGGTCGAGAGGTTGGCGTGGCCAAGGAGCTCCTGGATGCCTCGCAGGTCGGCCCCGGCGTCGAGCAGATGGGTGGCAAAGGAGTGACGCAACCCGTGTGGGGTCAGCGAAGTGTCGAGTCCTGCGCGAACCAGATGCTCTTTGAGCAGGCGTCGCACCGAGCGGTCGGTGAGTCGGCCCCCGCGGTGGTTGAGAAAGACCGCGTCGGGGGCGCTGTCGCCGTCGACCAGCTCATGGCGCCGCGCCAGATAGCGCTTGAGCGCAGCGCAGGCCTTCTGCCCCAGGGGCACGCGCCGCTCCTTGTTTCCTTTGCCGATGGTCTGCACCCATCCGGCGTCGAGATCGATGTCAGAACGGTTCAGTGAGACCAGCTCCGAGACGCGCAACCCCGCGCCGTAGCCCACCTCCCAGATGGCCATGTCGCGGATCCCCAGGACGGAGTCGCCCTTATGGCCGTCGAGCAGGTGAAAGATCTCGTCGACGCCCAGGTAGTTGCGCAGAGGCTTTTGCACCTTCGGGGTGGAGAGAAGTTCGGCGGGGTTTTTATCGACCAGGCGCTTCTTGATCAGAAAGGTCCAGAAGGAGCGCAGAGTTGAGATCTTTCGGGCCAGAGACGAGGCCTGGTTCGCATCGAAGCGGTCCGCGACAAACGCCCGAAGATCGTCGATGGTCAGCGCCCCGGGGTCGGGATTCTCCCGACCGCGTTCGGCTAAAAAGTCGGCCAGCTGGCCCAGATCGCTGGCGTAGGCTCGCCGGGTGTGCGCGCTGGCGCCGCGCTCCACGCGCAAATACGTGATGAACTGGTCGATACGCTCAGCGAGCATGGGAGGCCGTGGGCAGAGAGAAAAGGGTGAGGCTCAATTCATCGTGCGCTCGACTTTGTACACGCCTTTGATTTTCTCAATGCTGCGCATGGCGCGTTTGAGCTGTTCGGTGTTCTGAACGAGCACCTCAAAGGTGTTGACGGCGCGGTGATCTTCGGTGGTCACGCACTGGGCCTGACTGATGTTGACGCCGGAAGCCGAGAAGGCCTGGCTGATGTTGGCCAAAAGCTCGGGCTTATCGGTGCAATAGACGCGTACGCTGACCGGACGGCGCGCGTTGTCGGGCACGCTGGTGTCATTGGCCCAGCGCACCGAGATCTGACGCTCGCGCTCCAGATGCGTCACCCGGGTGCAGTCGCGGGTGTGCACCGAGAGGCCGCGACCGCGGGTGACAAAACCGATGATCTCATCGCCCGGCAGCGGGTTGCAGCACTTGGCGTACTGCACCATCACGTCTTCGATGCCGTCGAGAACCACGCCGGTCTTGCCCCGGTGGACGAGCTTGTCCCAGAGCTGGCCGATCTTCGATTCGGTGTCGGCCGCCCGCGCCTTCTTGTTCTCGGTGGGGTAGATCTTCTCGACGATGGTATCGGGCTGGGTCTTGCCGTAGCCGACGTCGGCGAGCATGTCGTCGATGTTGTTAAATTTGCTGAGTTCGGCGGCTTTGGCCAGGTTCCCGGCGCGCTCCCAGGCGCGGATGTTGGTGTGGTAGCGCTTGAGCTCTTTGTCCAGAAGTTCTCGGCCGAGCTCCTGGCTGCGTTCGCGCTGCTCGCGACGCACGGCGTTGCGGATCTTGGTGCGCGCGCGGCTGGTGGTCACGAAGTTGAGCCAGTCCTTGTTGGGGCGCTGGTTCTTGTGCGTGAGGATCTCGACGATGTCGCCGTTATGCAGCTCGGTCTTCAGGGGGACCATCATCCCGTTGACCTTGGCCCCGGAGCAGTGCGCGCCGACCTCGGAGTGGATCGCGAAGGCGAAGTCCACGCAGGTCGCACCGGCCGGGAAGCTCAACACGTCGCCGTCGGGGGTGAAGACGTAGACCTCGTCGTGGAAGAGGTCGATTTTCACCGACTCCAGAAACTCCATCGGGTCTTCGTGGTCCTGGTGTTCCTCCATCAGGCGGTGGAGCCAGGCGAACTTCTGGTCGTCCTTATCGGGGACGGCCTTGCCCTCTTTGTAGAGCCAGTGGGCGGCGATCCCCTCCTCGGCGACCTTATGCATGTCGTGGGTGCGGATCTGGATCTCGATGCGCTCCTGATAAGGGCCGATCACCGAGGTGTGCAGCGACTGGTAGCCGTTGGGCTTGGCGATCGCGATGTAATCTTTAAAGCGCCCGGGGATGGGCTTCCAGAGGTTGTGCACAAGGCCGAGCGACTCGTAGCACTGCACCCGCTCATCGACCAAAATGCGAAAGGCCAGCACGTCGAAGACCTGCTCAAACTCGATCTGGTTGTGGCGCATCTTCCGATAGATGCTCCAGAAGTTCTTGGGCCGACCGTAGACCTCGCCAGAGATATCGTTCTCGCCGAGGAGTTCCTGGAGGATCGTGATGACTTCGCGGATGAAGTTCTCGCGCTGGCGCTTCTTCGATGCAACCTTCTCGGCGATGTCGTAGTACGCCTCGGTGTGCAGGTAGCGAAAGGAGAGGTCTTCGAGCTCGGTTTTGACCCAGTTCAAGCCTAAGCGATGGGCCAGCGGGGCGTAGATGTCCATCGTCTCCCTGGAGATGCGCTCCTGAGACGAGGGGTTCATGTATTTGAGGGTGCGCATGTTGTGGAGGCGGTCGGCGAGCTTGACCAGGATCACGCGCAGGTCGCGGCTCATGGCGATGATCATCTTGCGGATGTTCTCGGCCTGAGCTTCTTCGCGGGTGTTGAACTGAAATTTGGAGAGCTTGGTGACTCCGTCGACGAGAAAGGCGACGTCTTCGCCAAAGCGATCGCTGAGCTCTTCGACGGTGGTGTCGGTATCTTCGACGGTGTCGTGGAGAAGGCCTGCCACCAGGCTTGCGACATCGAGGCGCAGGTCGGCGATGATATCCATCACCTCCAGCGGGTGGCTCATGTAGGGCTCACCGCTCTTACGCATCTGGCCCTCATGCATGGCCGCGGCGAATTCGTAGGCTTCGCGCAGCTGTGCGATGTCCGGGTCAGGGTGGTAGGAGCGGACTTTCTTGATGATGGAGTTCAGGCGGTTTTGCAGTTGCATCGACTCGACGACTCCCGGGCTAAGGGCCGGAGCATAAGCGCTCAATAAAAAGAACCGACCGCGGGAGGCATTCATTCGCGGGGGGGCTTAGAGGCCGGGTCGGCTGCTCACCAGAGGGGCGAACATCGCTCATGGTAACGGAGCTAAGCGTCGAATCAAAGAAAGAAGGGTAGGGGGATCAACCCGCTGAGGGGCGATGTTCCGCGTCGTCGCGGAAGGGGTTGTCGATCAGGGAGCCCGCCGGGATTTCGAAAAATGCGCTGAGCTTTTTAATCTGGTTAAGCGAGAGCTGACGATGCCCCTGAAGAACAGCAGAGAGGTGGGTGGGCTGGAGTTTAGCCTGACGCGCAAGCTCAGCCTGCGTCAGGCCGAGGCGCTCCATATGAAACTGGATCACGTCGGTGGGTGGCGCCTGCGCGATCGGGTAATGCTTTCGTTCATAGGCCTCGACCAGCGTGACCAGAATGTCGAGAAGGTCGAACTCATCGGTCCCCTCGGTTGGATCTGCGTCCATCAAGTCGGAGATGCGACGCAACGCGTTCTCGTAGTCCTGTGGGGTCCGGACGGGTTGGATGTTCATTGAGGGCTCCTGTCATACTGACGGGGTGAACTTCGAAAAACGACCCGTTAGAAGTCGTTGACGCTGAGGGCGTCTATTTTGTCGTATTCGGCGTGGGTACCGAAAAACTTTATGTAGACGACTTGTGACCGATAAGCGATGGATACGATGAGGCGGTAGGTGTTGCCCTTGATGTTAAAAACAACTCGGTTGCCCTTGAGAGTTACGCGCGTTTGGGTACCGCCTTGTGACGTCTTGCGGAGACGCCCAATGCGCTCGTTCGGCGTCGGTAAGCCACTCCTCTAAACGCTGTTTAACGTCAGGAAATCTCACATACTGGTCGATGATCGTCTTTTTCTTCACAATACGCATAGTTGACCTCAATAAAATAGTTAGCAGGCTATAATTGTTACCAGATTGGTAACAAGGGCAGGCGAAATTTTATTCGCAGAAATGTTACCCCATGATCTCCACCCCCAGCGGCATCTCCAGGTCGAGGTCTGCGGCGCGCACATACGCAATCAGTGCGTCGAGGTAGGTGGGAAGCGGCGGACAGAGGTCCTGACCTTCCAGGGCATCGAGGGTGTTGATGGAGTTGTAGATGGTCAGGTGGTTGAAGTCGTCCATGAACTGGCGGGGGTTGCGGGTGAAGCGCTCCAGGTAGGGGAACTTCATAAGCAGGCTGGTCAGCCGATAGGGGAGCATGCTGACGGGGGCGCTGCGGCCGGCGCGGTCGGCCACCAGCTGGAAGACGCGTCGAGCGGAGAGGGGGTTGGGGTCGCAGAGGTGAAAGGTGCGCCCGGCGGCGTCGTCGCGGCAGCTGATGCGGTGCATCGCGCGGCAGACAAAATCCACCGGCACGAGGTTTAGGGGTTTGTCACCGCGGCCCGGCATGGGGATGGGCACGATTGAGGGCATGTTGACCAGGGCGTTGATCAGGTAATAGGGCCCGGCCATCCGGTCGATCTCACCGGTACGGGAATCGCCGACGATGATGCTGGGGCGGAAGATCGAGATGGGCAGATGCTCCATGGCCTGGCGCATGGCCTGCTCGGCGCGGAACTTGCTCTCTTCGTAGGCGTTGCGAAAGCCCTGCCCCTCGTCGAGTTCCTCTTCCATGATCACGCCGGCGCGGTCGCCGCTGACAAAGGCCGTGGAGAGGTGATTGAGGCGTTCCAGGTGCTGCATCTCGTAGGCAGTGTCCAGGATGTTGCGCGCCCCGCGCACGTTGACCTCAAAGGCCTCCGAGCGCTCCACCCCCAGGAACCAGATGCTGGCGATGTGGTAGATGTCGGTGACGTTGGCGATGAGTTCCAGGTACTCGCGGCCGGAGAGGCCCAGGTCGAGGGCGACGACATCGCCGCTGAGCAGGTGAATGCGCTGGCGGGAGGCGTCGAGTTTTTGCAGCTGACGATCGGCCTCATCGAGGGCATCGGGGCGCACCAGCAGTCGGATCGTAGCGTCGGGCTCGTCGTTGAGGATGGTCTCAACGAGCTTGCGTGCGACGAAGCTGGGGAAGCCGGTGATGAGGATGTCGCGCTTTCGGGAGGGCTCGGTCATCGCGGTAAGTCCGTGCTCAGTCGTCGGTCGGGCGCGCGCTGCCACGCTGGCGGATGCGCGCGTCGATGGTTTCGAAAAGATCATCTACCTGGCGTCGAGTGTGGTCGAGGCTCTGATCGTTGTCGATGACAAAGTCGGCGACCTCGAGCTTCTCGCGCAAAGGCATCTGGGAGTGGATACGGGCCAGGGCCTGCTTTTCGCTGATGCCATCGCGGGCCATCAGGCGCTGGAGTTGCGTCTCTGGCGAGCAGGCGACCACGATGAGGCTGTCGAAGGCTTTATAAAGACCATTCTCTACGATCAGCGCGGCGTCGTAGATCACCCAGGGGTGGCCGTGTTCAAAGGCCGCGGCGCTCTGCCGGGCCATCTCCTGAGCGATGCGCGGATGGGTGATGGCCCCAAGTCTGGCGCGTGCGTCGGGATCCTGGAATATGTGCGCGCCTAATGCGGTACGGTTGAGCGTGCCGTCTTCGTGGAGGACGTTCGCTCCGAACGCCTCGACGATGTCGGCCAGGGCCGGCTGGCCCGGTTCAACGACCTGGCGGGCGATGCGATCGGCATCGATCACCGGGACGCCCAGAGCCTCGAAGTGACGGCTGACAGTGGATTTTCCGCTGGCGATGCCACCGGTCAGGCCGATGATCACGCCGGGTGAGTTCGTTGACACCTTTTGGCCCCTCGTACTAGGACTCGCCGCAATGATGCGCCGGCGGCTGGCGGCGATTTAAAGTGCAGGTTGAGCGCCTTAGAGATAGGGCGGTTGATACCATCGACAGGGAAAGCATGCAAAGGCGTGCAGGCAGGATAAGTGCCCGCTTTCAAGGGCGACGCAGGCGCACGCAGCGCTGGCTGATGATGTTGGCGAACCCGGCTGTGGCGGCCGCATCGCTGGTGCTGGCCGGGCTGATGGCGCTCTACGCGGCGGCCGGGGCTCCGGGGTGGCTTGAGGCCGGGCCGATGCCCCAGGTGGGCAGCGCTGCGGCGCTGTTGTTGAGTCTTGCTGTGGCGTCGATGGCGATGCGCTGGACGGCGCTGCAAGGTCGCTCGGAGCTCGGTGCGTTGGGCGTGGTTGCGATGGTGCTGGGCGGAGCGGTGCTGGCGGGCGGATGGCTGATGGGCCATGGCAGGTTGCCTGTGGGCGAGCTCGTGTTGCCGATGCATCAGACGCAGCAGACCTATGAGGTCAGGCAGGGGAGCCGCCAGGTCGATGTGATGTTGCCACTGCGCATGACCCTGCAGTCGGTGGTGCTGGGCGCTGAGCCGCGCATCGATCTGACGTTCTCGCGCCTGGGGCCTGACGGGGTGCCCCCGCAGCCCCTGGGTGTCGGTGAGAGTCTCGATGTCAGCGGGCTTCGTTTTGCGTTTGTGGGGCTTGTGACCGACACCGAGGTGTATCGGGCGGTGGTACGCAGCCAGGCGGAGAACACCATCCCCGCTGCCGGTGTCGTGGGCGACAGCCTGAGTCTTGCCATCGACGGCCCGAGCTACGAAGTGATCGCGACGACCTCGAATTACCTCGATGCCATGGGGCCAGCGGTGCAGCTCGAAGATGGCGAGGGGCGACGCTTCTGGGTGTTTGAGGAGCCGGGCGCTGAGCCGCGTCCGGACCTTGCTGCCGGGCTCTGGCTCGACGAGTTGCAGGAGGTGCCGGCGGCGGTGATTCGCGTCTCGCCAGTGCGTCCTTTCGGGGTGTTGGGCGTCGGTGCCGGACTGTGCGTGGCGGGTTTTTTGCTCCTCTGCGCCGGCGGGTTGGGTGCTGTGCGAAGCCCGGATGATGCTGCGGAAGATCACGAAGCCGAAGATGGCGATGCTGCGGAGGGCAAGCGATGAGCCAGGAGCCGAAGCTGGCGAGGCGCTCAGGCGCGTTTCGTCTGAGCGCTGTCGGAGCGTTGGTGGGAGGGGCGGGGCTTGTGGCGTCGCTGTGGTTTGGCGCTTCTGCGGGGATGCTGGTGGCGCTGGCGGCGCTCGGGAGCTTCGCTGGCCTTGTGGGGCTGGGGCGGCTCTCGGCTGCCATTGCGACCCGTGATGTGCAGATCGGGGCGAGTTTGCTGGTCGGGGCGGTGATCCTGGGATCGTTGCTGACGCTTGGTGCAGGCGCGCCCGGCCGGCTCTCCACCCTGGGGGCGATGTGGGCGGTGCAGGGCGCAGCCTGGCTCGCTGCGCTCGCCATGCTCTTTGTGGCGGCAGCGGCCGCAGGCCGCGCGCCCCAGGCCGTCGGCGCGTTGAGCGCCGCGCTGGGGCTGGGCGTCCTCGGAGTCTGGGCCGAGCGCGCTCGCAGCGGCGCGATGAACTTCGCCTGGCCCCTGGCCACCGATGGCGAGCCGCTCTTCTGGGGCCTGCCCGCGGTGCGTCAGGCCGCCGAATTGAAGGTGCCGGTGATGATGGGAGCTGAGAGCGCTGCCGGGCTTGTGGCCACCGCGTCTGTGGTGGCGGGCATCGCCGCGCTGGTAAGCTCGGAGCTCGTTGAGCCGACGCATCGCCTTCGCGCGCTGGCCGACAAGCTCTGGGCGGGCGCCGCCGCGCTCTTTGCGGTGGCCCTGGGGATGGTGTTTGGCACGTCTGTGCCCCACGCCGAGCGCCTGATCGATGCGGGGCTTAAGGGCCGGGCCGCAGAGTGGCTCTCCGCGCAACAACTTCCGCCGGGGCTGGCCGAGCAGGGGGAGCTCCTGGTGAGCCCGGAAGCGACCGCGATCTCGGTGCATCTGAGCGCGATGGGGGCTGAGGTTGTGGCGCTCTTGATGGCCGCGCTGCTCTGCGCCTGGGCGGCCTGGCGGGTGCGACGTGGCACTGGCGAAGTCGCGCCGGAAGGTGCAGCGGCGCAGGAGACATGGAGCCGCGGGCTTGTGGGGCGCGCGGTGGCGCTGATGGTGCTGGGCTGGGCCTGGGGGCTTCTTGTGACCTGGGAGTCCGGCGGGGCCTTCGGGGTGTTTACCCGCGCGGAGTGGGTGGGCTTTGGCGTGCCGCTTGTGGTGCTGGGCCTTCATCAGGCGATGTTTGAGCAGGGAACGCTCGGAGCGCTGGCGCGACGAGTGACCCCGGTGGTGGCGCTTGCATTTGTCAGCCTGGCCCTTCTGTGGGTATGGAGCCACGGGGCAGCGCCGGGTGTCGGCGTGAGCCTCTTTTGAATCATCTGTTAACGCGTTGCCCGAAACTCTCTCCCGCGTACTTTCGTCGCGGGAAACCGAGAGGCGCGGCACCGAGGAGCATCACATGAGCGCGATCTACAAGGTCAATACGGCGGCGTTTATGACGAGCGGCACAAAGCCCTCGCACTACCCGCCCACCGAGCTCCCGGAGATCGCCTTTGGCGGCGCGAGCAACGTCGGTAAATCCAGCCTGATCAATTCTCTGGTGGGGCGCACCAAGCTGGTCAAGACCAGTAAAACCCCGGGGCATACCCAGACGATCAACTTCTTTAACATCAACGACGCCATGATCTTCGTGGATCTTCCGGGCTACGGCTTTGCGAAGGTTCCGCTTTCGGTGAAGGCGGCCTGGGGGCCGATGATCGAGGGGTATCTGGCCGGGCGTCCGACGCTGCGGGCGATCGTCTGCGTGATGGATCTGCGCCGCGGGGTGCGCGATGACGATATGATGCTCATTGAGTCGGCACCGCTCTTTGGCATTCAGCCGATTCTGGTGTTCACCAAGGCTGATAAGTACGGGAGAAACGCCGCACAGCAGCGGCGCCGCGAGATTGCGAAAGGGCTGAACTGCCCGCCCGGCGATCTTCTGCTCTACTCCAGCACCAAAGGTGAGGGAGGGGAGGCGGTCTGGGATCGCATCCGCCAGGTCACCGGCGTATGAGCGCCGAGAGCTGGGGTGAGCCCGGCGGTGAAGGTGTGGCGGAGGGGCTGAGCGTGCGGCGGGCGACGCCCGATGATCTCGACGCGATCATGGAGGTGGAGCGTGCCGCGCATGCCCACCCCTGGCAGCGTGAGAGCTTTGAGCGGGAGTTCACCCTGGAGTGGTCACGCATCTGGGTGGCCACCGAGGGGGAGCGTGTGGCGGGCTTTCTGGCCTACTGGCGGGTGCTCGACGAGCTGCACATCCTGGATGTGGCGGTGCACCCGGAGTTTCAGCGTCGCGGGATCGCCCGGGGGATGCTGGAGATGCTCATCGCCCTGGGCCATGCCCACGAGGTGGTCTCGGTCCTCCTGGAGGTGCGCGTGAGCAACAAGGCGGCCATTGCCCTCTACAAACGCCTGGGCTTTGAGCGCATGGGCCGCCGCAAGCGCTACTACGACGATGGCGAGGATGCCTGGGTGATGTGCGCTGAGTTGGGCTGAGAGTTCTGGCGAGGTTGATCCTGCGCGCTGAGTTTTGTAAGGGGGGAGGCGTCGCACCCTCCCCCCACCACCTCGTTACGGAGTCCCTCGTGAACAAGCAGCTCAAAGTCTTCTCCGGCGGAAGCCACCCGGAGTTCTGCAAGTCGATCTGCAGGCATCTCGGAATTGAGCTCGGAAAGAGCACCACGGTTCGTTTCAGCAATGAGAACATGATGGTGCAGATCGAGGAGAACGTGCGCGAGTGCGACGTCTTCGTCGTGCAGACCTCGGCCTCACCGGTTCATGAGAACCTCTTTGAGCTCCTGATTATGATCGACGCGCTGCGCTCGGCGTCGGCCTCGCGCATTACCGCGGTGATGCCCTACATCCCTTACATCCGCAGCGATAAAAAGGATCGTCCGCGCATCTCGATCACCGCACGTCTCGTGGCCGATCTGCTCAAGACCGCCGGTGCTGACCGGGTGCTCACCATGGATCTGCACTCGGCGCAGGCTCAGGGCTTCTTTCGGATGCCGGTCGATCAGCTGCTGGGGGCGGGCCCCATCTGCGATCGTCTGCGTCAGGAGGAGGGGCGCGAGAACTGGGTGTTGGTTGCGGCCGACGCCGGCGAAGCCAAGGATCTCGGGCGTTACGCCAACCGCCTCGACCTGCCGATGGCGATCATCGACAAGCGTCGCGACGGCGATGATGAGCGCCCGCGTGCGGTCAGCCTGATCGGCGATGTGAAAGACAAAGTCGCCGTGATCGTGGACGATGAGATCGCCAGTGGAGGCACGCTCATTGAGGCGGCGACCTTCCTGAAAGAGAAGGGCGCCGACAAGGTTCTGGCCACGGCCACCCACCCCATCTTCAGCTCGAACGCCGCCGAGCGCATCGACGGAGCGTTCATCGACAAGGTTTTTGTAACCGACACCGTGCCGTTGCGCGCCAACCAGCAGTCGGAGAAGGTTGAGGTGATCTCGGTGGCGAAAGACTTCGCCGAGGCCATCAGCCGCATTCACGATGGGCGTTCGGTCAGCGAACTCTTTCACGCCAAAAAGCCCATGAAACAGGGCTAAGACGCGTAGTTTTGATCTTCTGAGGATCAAAAAAGCCCCGACGCCTGGCGTCGGGGCTTCTTTTGTGATGCAACCATTTCGACCGGGGCGCTCAGAAGCGCTCGGAGGGATCGATGCGCTTGAGAAAGTCGAGCATGGAGATGCCCGGCTCATAGACCGCATCGAAGTCGTCGAGGGCGTCAAGAGCGGGCTCACGCTCGGTGAGTTCGGCCCATTTTAAGAAGGGGACCAGGAAGGGGCGCGCGGCCTGAACCTCACGGTAGAGCAGACGCGCGGTGATGTTGCCCTCGGTGAGAAAGCCCGAGCGCTGGTAGTGTCTCAAAAAGCCCTCGCGGTCGTACTCGACCTGGCGCAGGGTGACCTCGCGGGACGGACCGCTTCCTGTGAGGATGGCGTACTGAGCACGCCAGTCGCCGTTAAAGGGGAGTCCCACCGAACCCACGTTGACGATCAGACCGTCGTCAAAGCGGTGGACGAGCGGGCGGTGGGTGTGAGCGCAGATGAGCGTGGAGCCCTCGATGGCGTCGAAGTGCGCGCGCAGGCGATCGTCGGGGGTCCAGGCGCCGATGCCCTCGCTGTGGGATCGCGGCGAGCCGTGAAAGACCTCCAGGGTGGGATCGGACTCGGCGTGAAGGGAGAAGGGCAGGGCGTCGATAAAGGCGACGGCCTCCTCGCTGAGTTCGTCGGCCATCCAGCGCGAGCCAGCCCACTCATCGAGGGTACACCAGGGCTCGGGAATGTCGCCGCGGCAAAAGGAGAGGAGGTAATCCTCGTGGTTTCCTTTGACGCTGCGCCAGCCCAGCTCGGCGATGCGAGCGACGACCGCGCTCCCCTGAGGGCCACGGCCGACCATGTCGCCGGCGACGATGACCTCGTCGATCTCATGCCGGGCGATATCGGCGATGACGGCGTCGAGGGCAAAGAGGTTGGCGTGAACATCCGCAAGGATAGCGATCGTAGGCATGAAGGCTCAGCGTGCTGGCGAGGGGTCAGGTCCAGAGGTAGGGCTTCCAGTCCTCCGGGTGGTCTTCAAGATTACCTGCCCCGGCGCTGAATGGCCACCAGCGAGGCTCGTAGGGCTGGGTGATCAGGGGCATGCGGGCCTCGGAGGGGGTGCGGGAGTTTTTGCGTCGATTGCAGGGCTGGCAGCTGGTGGCGATGTTGGTCCAGCTGGTCTCTCCTCCGCGACTTCGGGGCATGACGTGATCGAAGGTAAGGTCGGCACCGCTGAAACGCTCGCCACAGTACTGGCAGCGGTAGCCGTCGCGGCGATAGATGTTGTTGCGCGAGAACTGCACGCGTCGCCGGGGAATGCGCACGCGTCGCAGGAGGCGAAGGACGGAGGGAAGCTCCAGGGAGGTGTGCGTCGCGTGCACCTGACGCTCCTGGGAGACGAGGACTTCGGCTTTGCCCAGCCACAAAAGCGTGACGGCCTTTCGCCAGTCGACGATCGAGAGAGGCTCGTAGGAGGCGTTGAGCAAGAGGGCGGGTTTCATGCGTGCTCCGAGCGGTGGCCTTGCGGTCGAGGGGGGATGCGATGCCTCAGCAGACAACGTCGGCAAAAAAACCGTAAAGCAGGGTGAGCCTATTTCCTTCTTTTTTCAAAGGTTTACAGCGCGTTTGCCCGTGAGGGGCTGTGGGGCGTGGCGAGTTTCGGGGCAGCCGGCGCACCGCGAGCAGGACGGCGCGTTGTGGTACGCGTCTGTGTCGAAGATGATCGAAAGTTATTGACGGGGGAGGCTCCGGGCCAGCACCAGGGCGTGAATTTTTTCGACGCCGACCTCTCGAAGGGCGTTGGCGGCGGCATCCAGGGTGGCGCCGGTGGTGAGTACGTCGTCGACGAGAAGGACGCTTGTCCGGGGACGAGGGGTGAGCCGGGCCTTAAAGGCGTCGCGAAGGTTGGTGCTTCGCTCGATCAGTCCCAGGCTTGCCTGGGCGCGGGTCTGACGCGTTTTGTAGAGCGCAAAGAGTGCCGGTTGATGGTGGGTGCCTTTCGCCCAGCACCTGGCGAGCAGGGAGGGGAGATGAAAGCCACGTTGACGCAGGTTTTCGCGACGCGCAGGGACCGGAATGATCAGCGAGGGGGGGAGTGCGCGGAGGGTGGGCGCGATGAGCGCAGCGGAGACGTTGAGCAGCGATTGGGCGGCGACGAGATCGCCGGAGTATTTGATGCGCCGCAACGCCTCGGAGACGGCTCCCTCGTACTCCCAGATGGCCGTGGTGCGGGTGATGGGCGAGTGCGGCCGACGGGCGCAGCCGAGGCAGCCGGCCAGCGAGGGGAGGGAAGCGTAGGGAGAGCGGCTCAGCGGCAGTGGCAGGGCGCACCCCGGGCAAACGCTGTATGGAAGCAGGTAGCTGTCCTCCTCGCAGATCGCACAGAAGGCGCGCTCAAAGAGCGCCGGCTCCTCGCACGCGGCGCAGCCGGGGGGAAGGAGGCGATCAACGGCGTGCTGAAGGAGGTGGACAAGGCGATGAGGCACGGTAGTCTCCGGGGGCGGGCCGAGTGTGTGGATCTGTTATCGTGGCGGCCGGCCGAAGTTTGCGTGTCCCCGGGAGTTTGGAGAGATCGATGAAGATCAGCGTTGTGGCGATGGGCAAGATGCGAGACGAGCGTTTTGGCGCGCTCGCCAGAGAGTACCGTGAGCGTCTGGCGCACCATCTGCCGGTGGAAGACGTGGAGGTGCGTGAGGTGCGCGTCAGCGGTAACGATGTTGCCGGCGCACTCGCTGAGGAAGCCGAGGCGATGCGCAAGGCCTCGCCGGAGCCCGCGCTCACCATCGCGATGACCGAGGGAGGGAAGCAGATCGACAGCGCTGAGCTGGCCGAGTGGATGGACGACTGGATGGTCGGTGGCCAGCGCCACGTGGTCTTTTATATCGGCAGCGCACACGGGCTGGATCGGCAGTTTATAAAAAGCTGCGACCGGCGACTCTCGCTCTCGAAGATGACCTTCCCCCATGAAATGGCGCGCATGATGTTGTGGGAGCAGCTCTACCGGGCGATGACGATCATTCGCGGTGAGCCTTACCACAAATAAGAATCAAAAAAGCGCCCCGGCAGCCTGGCTGCCGGGGCGCTTTTTTAATGCTGTGTGCTCATGGTCTCGCAACGCACATCGCGTTGAGCCGAGGGCTATCGGGCTCCGAAGGCTTCGCCGTCGAAGTGGCCGTAGAGCTCTTCGGGAGCGTCTTCCAGCTCAAGTCGCGGAGCCTCCGACCACATGCGTTCCAGGTCGTAGTCCTTGCGGGCGTCCTGGTGGAAGATGTGCACGATGATGTCGCCGTAGTCGAGCAGAGCCCAGCGGCCGGTATCCAGGCCTTCGGTGCCCATGCTCTTGCGGCCCGAATCACGCATCTCGGAGTCGACCCGGCGCGCCAGCGCCTGAACGTGACGCTCGGAGGTGCCGGTGGCCACGATGATAAAATCGGTGTAGCTCACCCGGCCGCGCAGATCGATGACGGTGGTGTTGAGCGCTTTTAAGTCCCAGGTGACCGCGGCGATGCCACGAGCGACTTCGAGCAGCTCCTGATCGATGTCGGACTGGGTGGGGGGCGGGGTGGAAGCGGCGCTATCTGTCTTCATTCCTCTCCTGGTCAGGTTTGCCCGGAGCCTAAAGGCGCCGGTGACCTCGTCAACCCTCGCCGGCTGGGGAGGGCGTTGAGGTGAAATCGCGGGTCACTCCCGGATCTGTCCCGTACCTAACACAACGAATTTGGTGGTCGTCAATTCCTTTAAGCCCATCGGGCCGTAGGCGTGCATGCGGGTGGTGCTGATGCCGATCTCGGCGCCAAGGCCAAGCTGGCCGCCGTCGCTAAAGCGCGTCGACGCATTAATAAGTACCACCGAGGAGTCCACCGCGTCGATGAAACGCTGAGACTGGGCATAACTCTCGGTGAGAAGGGCCTCGGAGTGGCGGGAGCCGAAGCGATCGATATGCGCGATGGCCTCCTCGAGGTCGGCGACGACGCGTACCGCGAGCTCCAGGCTTAAGAACTCGGCGGCATAGGCGTCGTCGGTGGCCGGGATAAAGTCGATGTCGGCCGCGCGTGCGATCGCGGCGCTGGCCGGGCAGAGGTGCAGGCGTACGCCGGCCTGTGAGAGCGCTCTAAGGCAGCGTGGCACGTGCTCGTTGAGCGCGCTCCGGGTGAAAAGCAGTGTCTCGGCAGCATTGCAAACGCCCGGGCGCTGCACCTTGGCGTTGAGCACCACCCGCTCGACCGTCGCCGGGGTGGCCGAACCATCGACGACCACGTGGCAGACGCCCTCATCGTGTTTGATGACGGGAATGCGGGAGTGCTGATTCACAAATGCAATCAGCCCTTTGCCGCCCCGGGGGATGATGACGTCGATCGCATCACTAAGCGTGAGCAGGTGGGCGGTGGCTTCACGCTGGCGCGTCTCGACAAAGCCGATGGCCTGGCAGGCCTCCGGCGGAAGCGCGCTCTTCTGAAGTCCTTCTCGAAGGGCGGTGACCACAGCCAGGTTGGAGGCAAAGGCGTCACTTCCGCCTTTGAGCATCACGCCGTTGCCGCTCTTTAAACAGAGCCCGGCGGCGTCGCTGGTGACGTTGGGGCGGGCTTCGTAGATGATGCCGATGACGCCCAGAGGAATACGCTTTTTCGCGACCTGGAGGCCGTTGGGGCGCATCCACATCTCATCGTAGCCCCCCAGGGGATCGGGCAGGGCGCGGACCTCGTCGAGAGCGCTGGCCATCTGTTCAATGCGCTCGGGGCTCAGGCGCAGGCGATCGATGAAGGACTCTTCCAGGCCATTGGCCCGGGCGGCTTCAAGGTCGGCCTGGTTGGCGCTGAGGATGGCCTCGGTGTGGGCGCGCAGCGCATCGGCCATGTGCGCAAGGGCATCATCGCGCAGGGCACCGGGCTGGCGAGCAAGCTCGCGGGCGGCTCGACGCACTCGGTGGGCCTGCTCGTTAAGCTGGGAAGGATCAAAAAGGTCGGTCACGGAGTACTCGCAAGAGTCGTTGGGTCAGAAGCTCAAGGCCCCCGGAGTGCGCCTTCGAATGAGGCTGTGCGGGGCTTGCGCACGGGACGATAGCGCTAACGGCGGCGTAATTGAAGGGGAAGCGCGGTGTGTCAAACTTTTCTGCTTGACTTGGTTAGGTCGGCGCATACGGTATGCCGCGTTAGCACTCCCCCCTTGAGAGTGCTAAGGAGCCGCATCGGCCCCTGTTTTCCAACACTCAACGTGTTTCTTAACCCATTCTACGAGGTGAAGCGATGAAGATTCAGCCCCTGTACGATCGCGTCCTGATCCAGCGCGTGCCCAGCGAAGAAAAGACGTCGACCGGTATCATCATCCCCGACACCGCCAAAGAGAAGCCCCTTGAAGGCATCGTGCGCGCCACCGGTAAAGGTAAGCCCGGTGACGACGGTAAGCCCGTCGCGCTGCAGGTCAAAGAAGGCGACAAGGTCCTCTTCGGCAAGTACTCCGGCACCGACGTCACGATCAACGGTGAAGAGCACCTGATCCTGCGTGAAGAAGAGATCCTGGCGGTCATCACCGACTGAGTCTCACTGCCTCCTCGCGCACCAGTACAGGGCGCGAGAGATGTACTGCGTATGAATCTGGCTCGCCGGATGCGGCGAGCAACCTAACCGAAATTTCAGGAGACAGATCATGGCCAAAGAGATCATTTTTGATACCCGCGCGCGCCAGCGCATCCTCAACGGGGTTAACACCCTTGCCAATGCTGTGCGCGTGACCCTGGGGCCGAAGGGCCGCAACGTGGTCATCGAGAAGAGCTTCGGCGCTCCGCTCATCACCAAAGACGGCGTGACCGTCGCCAAGGAGATCGAACTCGAGGACAAGTTCGAAGACATGGGCGCCAAGATGGTCAAAGAGGTCGCCTCCAAGACCTCCGACACCGCCGGTGACGGTACCACCACGGCGACTGTGCTGGCCCAGGCCATCCTGCGCGAAGGCACCAAACTTGTGACCGCCGGTCACAACCCGATGGAAATCAAGCGCGGCATCGACAAGGCCGTCGCCGTGGTGGTCGAAGAGCTGCATAAGATGGCCACCGAGACCAGTGAGCGCGGTCAGATCGCGCAGGTCGGCACCATCTCGGCCAACAACGACGACTCCATCGGTAACCTCATTGCTGAGGCCATGGAGAAGGTCGGCAAAGAAGGCGTCATCACCGTCGAAGAGGCCAAAGGCCTGGAAGACGAGCTGGAGTTCGTCGAGGGGATGCAGTTCGACCGCGGCTACCTCTCGCCCTACTTCGTAACCGACGCCGAGCGTATGGAAGCGACCTTCGACAACCCCTTCATCCTGCTCTTCGACAAGAAGGTCAGCTCGATGAAGGACCTTCTGCCCCTGCTGGAGCAGGTCCACGGTCAGGGCAATCGCCCGCTCTTGATCATCGCCGAAGACATCGACGGTGAAGCGCTGGCGACCCTGGTGGTCAACAAGCTGCGTGGCGTACTCAACGTGGCCGCGGTTAAGGCGCCGGGCTTCGGCGACCGCCGCAAGGCCATGCTTGAAGACATCGCCATCCTCACCGGTGGCAACGTCATCAGTGAAGAGCGCGGCATGAAGCTCGAAGCCGCCACCCTTCAGGACCTGGGCACCGCCGGCACCGTGACCATCACCAAGGACTCCACCACCATCGTCGGTGGTCAGGGCACCAAGGATGCAATCACCGGCCGCGTCAACCAGATTAAGGCTCAGATCGAGTCCACCACCAGCGACTACGACCGCGAGAAGCTCCAGGAGCGCCTGGCCAAGCTCGTCGGTGGTGTGGCCGTGATCAAGGTCGGCGCCCAGACCGAGATCGAGATGAAGGAGAAGAAGGCCCGCGTTGAAGACGCCCTCAACGCCACCCGCGCTGCCGTCGAAGAAGGCATCGTCCCCGGTGGTGGTGTGGCCGTGCTGCGCGCCTCCAAGGTGCTCGACGGCCTTGAGCTTGAGCGTGAGCAGGCCTTCGGTGTCGACATCGTGCGCCGCGCCGCTCAGGAGCCCATCCGCCAGATCTCGGCCAACGCCGGTGTGGAAGGCTCCATCGTCATCCAGAACGTGCTCAGCAAGGATGGCAACTACGGCTATAACGCCCGCACCGACGTGTACGAAGACCTCGTCCAGGCCGGCGTCATCGACCCGGTGAAGGTGACCCGTACGGCGCTTCAGAATGCGGCCAGCATTGCCGGTCTGATGCTGACCACCGAGGCGATGATCGCCGAGAAGCCCAAGGCTGGCGACGACGACGCCGGTGCTGCTGGTATGGGCGGCATGGGTGGTATGGGCGGCATGGGTGGCATGGGCATGATGTAAGCCCTGTGTGCGTCGGCTCCGCGTTGAGTGCAACGAGAGCCCACGCCACCCCCGACGCCTTAAAGCGTTGAAAGGTCCGCCCCCCGTGAGATGCTCGCGGGGGGCGGTTTTTTTATGGGCGCATTTGCGCCAGAAGGTCGCGCTGTGGTCTCGCGTCAGCCTTGAACTCCTTCCACAAGGAGGCGATGGACCGTGGGGATCTCGGGTGCTAGATTCGTGCACCCGCGGTCCTGCGGGTGCACGTGGTGTGTTGAGCCAGAGAGTTTGCATGTCCCACCCAGAAGCTGAGACCCGGGCGTTTCGTGAGCTGCGCGCCGGGGTTCTCTTTGAAGGAAAATACCGCATTATGCGGCCGCTGGGGGAGGGGAGCTTTGCCACCGTGGTGCATGCGCGTCATGAGGTGATGGACCGTGATGTGGCGCTGAAGTTTTTGCGTCCCGAAGTGATGGCGGCTCACCCCGAGGTGGCCGAGCGTTTTATCACCGAGGTGCGCGTGGCCAGCCGCCTCAAAGACCCGCATACGGTGGCGATCTTCGACTTCGGGACCACCTCCGATAGCATCCCCTACATGGTGCTGGAGTACGTCGATGGGCGTACCCTCGATGAGGTTATTGAAGCGCGGGGGGCGTTGGGCAAGCGCCGATCCATGGAGTGTTGCCTGCAGATCCTGGCAAGTCTGGAGGAGGCCCACGCCCATCATGTGATTCACCGCGACTTGAAGCCGGCCAACCTGATGGTGGGGCGCACCGCCCGGGGGGGCTGGACCGTTAAAGTGCTGGACTTCGGGGTGGCCAAGCTGGTGGAGCGCGCCGGGGAGACGATTCAGACGAGCTCCGGGCGTCAGTCCACACAGTTTATCGGGACGCCGCGTTATATGAGTCCTGAGCAGATCCTGGGTCAGAAGGTCAGCGCCTCAAGCGACCTGTACAGTCTGGGGCTGATCTTTTTCGAGATGTGCACCGGCCGGGCGTGTATCGCCGAGACGAGTGTGGCGAAGGTGGCGCGCTTTCACCTGGCGGAGGAGCCGCTTCCGCTCCATGGCATTGAGGAACTGCCGGAGGCGCTTCAGGCCATCATTCACCGGGCGACGGCGCGTCACCCGCAGGCGCGTTACGCTTCGGCCCGGGAGTTTCGCGAAGAGCTGGAGGCGATCCTCCAGGGGCGAGCGCGCGGAGGCTCATCGTACCCCTCGCTCCCGCAGACGCCCGCATTGAAGTCGGAGCCTTCCGAGGCCTCCGCCGATGTGTTTTCTGGCAAGGGGTACGTGCCGCTCCCGGAAGATTCCGAGTCGGAGGCGTCCTCCGCAGCGCAGCGAACGCCCTCGGGCAACATGCGCCGAACCACCGGGATGCGCCGAACCACCGGCGTACGCGGGATCAGCAGCGCGAGCAGCACCCCGCCTCCCCAGCGCACCGTCTCACAGTCGGGAAGTCTTTCGGTCGGAGAGCTTGATCTGGACCTTCACTCGGTCGCACGTCAGCAGCATCAGCTCGCAGCGCGGCAAACGCCCAGTGTGGATGATCTTCGCCAGAGTCAGGACCGAGCCGCCAGTCACGCGCACTGGCGGCTGACGTTGGCGAGCAGCCTGGGGCTCGTGCTTGTCGCTGCGCTCTCCTTTGCATTGGTCTCCGCAGCGGCCACTCCCCTGGGAGGCGCCACACGTGCGGTGGTCGGTGTGTTGCCTTTTCTTCTGGCCTTTCTGTGGGTAGCCTTCTCCAACACGTTGCACTTTCCCGATGTGACCCGGCGATGGCTTCTGCCCTGGCTCAGGCGTACGTCGGCGGCAAGTGCGGTGGGGCTGGTGGTGATTGGCCTTGTATTTCCAGCCGCCGCTGCCGCCGCGCTACGCAATGAGGCGCTGTGGTTTCTGGGAGAGCAGGTCAGCGGCGCGCCCCTTTTTCTGCGTTTGACGATTGGCTCGCTGGCCGGTGCGTTGGCCGGGCTCTATGAGCTGATGGCTGGCCTGATTCCCTGGGCCTGAACTCCCGAAACGAGGATAGGATGAGCAGCCCGCATCGACGACTGCAACAACTTATCCGCCAGGGCGATCTTCTGGTGGGACGCTATCGCATTGGTCGCCGTGTGGGAGCGGGGGCCTATGGGATGATCTTCAGCGCGGTTGACGAGATCACCACCGAACGTGTGGCCATTAAGGCGATTCCTCCGGCCGATAGTCAGAGCTCGGAGACGGCCATCGGGCGTTTTCAGCGCGAGATGAAGGTGGTGCGCGCGCTGGTGCATGCCAACATCATCTCGCTCTATGACTTTGGGCGCACAGACGATGGCCTGATTTTCATGGTGCTGGAGTACGTCGATGGCGAGACGCTCGATAAGGTTGCGCACGCCTCGCCACTCTCGCTGGAGGTGGCCTCCGATGTGACCCGTCAGATCGCGATGGCGCTGGAGGTAGCCCACAATGCCGGGGTGATTCACCGCGACCTAAAGCCGGCAAACGTGATGCTGACGCCCACGCGCTACGGCGGCTACCGTGTCAAGGTGCTGGATTTTGGCATGGCCAAGGTGCTCTCGCGTCTGGAAGATGAATCGATCGTCGATCTGACGCGCGAGGGCATCGCGGTGGGAACGCCGCGCTACATTGCCCCCGAGCAGGCTCGCGGGCTACCGGTCGGACCGGCAGCAGATATGTACGCGGTGGGCCTGCTCTTCTACGAGATGCTCGCCGGTGAGCAAGCCGTGCGCGCGTCGAGCGTGGAGGACGCCATCAGCGCGCATGTCTCCCGAAAGCCTCTGGAGCTGGCGCGCCTGAGTGAGATTGACCCTCGAGCGCACGGGGTGCTTCGAGCGTTACTTGAAAAAGATCCCGAGCGACGGCTTCACAGCGCCGCGGCGTTGCTCAGCGCGCTCGACCGACTGGAGCGCGATCAGGAGGTCGTCCCCGCGCTCAACATCTCGGACGTTCGGGATGGGGCGCTGGGTGAGCAAGTCGATATCCTGGCCAGCGTCGACCCTGATGAGTTTAAACGAAAGCGCAGCGCTGGCGAAGTTGTCGGCGGTCTGTTCGGGCGTGGCGACGCGTTGGAGCTGGATTATGACGCCTACCGTGAGCACGCCCCCCGTGAGCGCGACCCGGTGGCACGCCGCCGCCAGCTGCGCTTTGACCGCTTCCTGAGATTGCCGCGCTCGACTGCGGAATGGGCCGAGGTGTGGTTGAGCCTCATCGCCTTCCCGATGGCCTTTTTGATGATTGGGGCTCAGGCCAGTGAGCTCGACCACCTGTTGCGACTGGGGGTTTCGGTGAGCCCCTTTGTGCTCGCGCTGGTGTGGTCACTGGCCTCGCCATCGAGCGACTGGTCGGGCTCGCTGGGGCGGTTGACCTGGCTTTTAAGCCTGGTCGGTGCCGGGGTAGCCCATGCGCTGGGCCCGGCGGACCTGGCCGGCGCCATGGCGCGCGATCCGGCCTGGTTTGCGCGCGGCATCGACCACCTGGCAGTGGTGCAGTGGGTGGGGGGCGTTGCCACCTGGTTCTCGCATCACTGGTCTACGCTTGTGCAGAGTTTGCTTCAAAGCGCATCTCGCTGAGGGCCAGAGTCCTTTCGAAGGGCGCGGGGGGGAATGCGCGGGGAGATGGCGCGGTTGAGGGCGGCGTACCCATCAAGCGCGGCACGACGGCCGGCTTGACACTGCTCCGGCGTGGGTTGTAGGCCAAAGCGCGTTCTTTCGTGCCAACCCATGCCCCCTTTATTACCCCGGGAGATTTCATGCTCTTTGAGAAACGCCGACTGATCGGGCTCGCGCTCGTTGCTGCTCTGGGAGGCGGCGTCGTCGCCTGCGATTCCTCCTCCACCAAAGACGAGGCTGCGCCCAACGCCGAGGCCGAGCTCGCCGAGGAGGAAAAGGCCGAAGGTGAAGCTGTCGCCGAGGAAGGTGCCGACGCCATCCCCTCGCCAGAGGACATTCCCCTTGAGGAGTTGCCCTTCCACGCCACCGGCCCCGTTGCCAAAGTCAACGGCAAGGATGTTGGTCATGAGACGTTTAACGAGATGGTTCGCCATCGCGCCGCGCGTCTTCCCGAGAAGGTTCCCGCGCAGATGCTCGAGATGCTCAAGTCGCAGACCGTCGACCTGGCCATCGACCACTACCTGGTCGAGAGCACCCTGGATGAGGCCAAGGTCGTCGCGACCGAAGGCGACGTCGAAAAGCTCTTCAATGAGTTTCGCGAGCGCTTCCCCAACGACGCGATGTTCCGCGGCTACCTCCAGCAGATGGGAATTGAGGAAGCTTCGCTGCGTGAGAATATGGCGCGTGACGCCCGCCTGGAGAACTACCTGGCGGATAAGTACGACCTGGAAGTCCCGGCCGAAGAGGTCGAGACCTACTACAACGAGCATACCGACCGCTTTACTCGCCCCGATGAGGTTCGCGCGCGTCATATCCTGATCAAGGTGGAGCGCGGCGCTGACGATGAGGCCGTGGCCACCGCGCGCGCCAAAGCCGAAGAGGTGCTCGCCATGGCCAAGGCCGATGGTGCTGACTTTGAGGCGCTGGCCAAAGAGCACTCCGAAGGCCCCACCGCCCCGCGCGGTGGTGATCTCGGGTTCTTCGGCAAAGATCGCATGGTCCCGGAGTTCTCCGAAGTCGCCTTTACGATGAACGCCGGTGACGTTTCGGATCTGGTGCGTACGCAGTTCGGCTTCCACATCATCGAGGTCGTGGAGAAGCGTGAAGCCGCCACCGCGCCCCTGACCGAAGTCGCCGAGGCCATCTCGGTGGAGCTTCGTCACCAGCGCCGCACCCAGCTCTTCCAGCGCATGCTGACCGAGCTTCGTGAAGCGGCCACCATTGAGCGTCTCGATGATAACATCACGGTCAACGAGACGATGGCTGCCGCGCCCTCCGAGATGGCTCCGGGCATGCCGCAGATGAACCTGCCCGGCCAGGTGGCTCCGCAGCAGCAGGGTCAGAAGGCGCTCCCCGGTCAGCAGCAGGGAAGCCGTCAGCTTAAGCTCGACCCGAGCCTGCAGCCCTGATGGCATCGCCCGCAGGGGCGATAGCGATCGACGTTAAGAGTATGACGCCGTGAGCCAGCGTTGACGCCGTGTCTGCTGCGTTGAGAGCACCTCGGGCAGCGTTGCAAAGCCCCGACGATGCGAAAGCATCGCCTTAAGTTTCGCGCCTTGCCCGAGACGCTTTCGGCTTCGCAGCCGTCGACCTCAACTTCTGCTCACGGGGTAGTAAGCCCCGGCGCCTGATGGCGTCGGGGCTTTTGGGATCTTGGTTGCGATACGCCCCGGTCGCTGCTGCAACGGCTCGGCGCCAGGGGGGGGGGCGTGAATCAGGGCGTGGACGAGCCGGGGAGGACATCGACCTGAGGCGACGCATCGGCGTTTTTCAGGTCAGGCTGGCCGGCGGCCCGGGCGAGTGCCTCGTAGGCCTCTCGGTAGCGCCGGCGCGTCTTGTAGACCTGGCCGGCGAGCAGGGGATAGAGCTCGGTGGAGGTGATGTGGGCGTCGTCGCCCAGGTGATCGAGCTGGCGAGCAGCACCTTTGAGGTCTCCTGAGAGCATCAGCGCCAGGGCATGCACAAGCCCCCGGCGACCATCGTAGCCCTGGCGGGGAGCCTTCTGTTGGGCATAGAGCGCATCGAGGACGGCTCGCGCGCCGTCTTCGCCCGACGCGCGGTGTGCGAGTTCGGCGAGAGGGTCGGTGGGATCAGCGAAGGTGCGCCGCGCCGCCGGCACGATGGCGCGGGTGTCGGCCTCAAGAACATCGAGGAGCTCATCGAGCTCACTATCAAGGTTACGCGCTTCGCGAAGCCCCCGCTCCAGCAGGATCGCCTCGGTAAGCTCGGCCTTACCCGCCACCCAGGCCGCCCGACCCAGCCGGGCGACCCGCTGCGCGCTCCAACGCTCGTCGTCGGGCCACCCGCTGAGGTAGGGGCGAATATCCCCGTAAATCTCACCGCTGAAGTAGTGACTCGAGAAGAAGAGTTCGCCAATCGAATAGAAGATCAGATCGTGAGGGGCGTTAAACTCCAGCAGCCCATTGTCGTCGGTGTTGAGCTCGGCGCCGGCGGCAAATGCCTCCATTTCGGCCTGGTTCATGAACATCAGCCCGTAGAGTTCGGTGATGTCCTCAATGCCCACCCGCTCAAGTTCCGCCCGCACCGACGCGATGGACCAGGCTCGCTCAAAACCCTCCGGGGGAAACTCCAGCGGGTGCTCGCTCCCGATCAAGATCAAGTCGGTGCTTTTGGCCTTCGATGAAAAGGCGTGCACATGCGGGAAGGCCGCCAGAAATGTGGCAAAGACGCGCCGCACATTATCCGGGTGAAGCTCATAAAGTTGGACCCACTGGCCGTAAACCCCGCCTGGATTGAGCTTCTGGCGGACCCGCTCAAAGTACTCGACCGTAAAGAGCGCGGAGACCCCGGCGATCCAGGGGTTGGAGGGCTCGGACACGATGACGTCATAGGTTCGCGGGGTGTATTCGAGGTAGTTGCGCCCGTCGCTCTCAATGAGCACGTGCCGCGGGTCGTCGAGGGGGCGGTGGTTAACGTGCTCAAAGAAACGTGAGGCCTCTACCATCGTGGCCTCAATCTCGACGACCTCCAGGCGCTTCAGCGGCCATTGCAGGCTGGCACCGGCGGTCACACCGCTGCCAAATCCGACCATCGCGGCCTCTTCCTGCCCGATGGTGAGATGTTCGGAGGCGCTACGCGCCACAAAGGGAAGAAGCCCGACAAGAATCTGAGTGTCCATGTCGGCGCCGTCGCTGGCCTCGGGTTTGCCGTTGGCTTTGAGCGCCACGCCGCCCCCGCGCCGCTCCACAGAGGTCGTCGCGGTAAGTCCGTCCTCATAGTAGAGGATCTCCGGGGTGCTCGTCTCAAAGCTCGTCGGACTGTAGACCTCGCGCGCCAGATGCACGCGAAACATCCCCGCGCTCAAACGCGCCCGATCGATGGGGGGCGCCACGACAAAAAGCGCAAGACCGACCCCCAGGGCCAGCGCCATCGCCAGCGCACGCGGCCCGTGGCGATGCTGGTAGAGCTCCATCGCCGACAGAATCATCGCTGCGCCCAGGTTGATCAGAATCATCGCCGCGATGGCCTTCTGCATGCCCAGCCAGGGCATAATGATGAAGCCCGCGGCGAAACTCCCCACAATCGACCCCGCCGTATTGAATGCATAGGCCGTGCCCACCTCCTCGCCGGTCTGCTCCACCCGGGCGTTGACCGCACGCACCACCACCGGAAAGCTCATGCCCTGAAAGAGTGAGGGCAAAAACACCACAAGCGCCACCAACGCGAACTGGTACGCATAGATCTCACCGACACTGGTGATCGTCTCCCGGGCGCGATCGTAGAGAAAGCCTGGAATGCGATCGAGCACATAGAAGCCCACCGTGGCGCTGGAGGCGACCAGGGCCTGCAACATCGCAAAGACGAAGATCGGCCGGCGCACCCGATCGATGACTCGCGCAATCACCACGCTCCCCAGCGCGATGGCGATGAGGATCGCTGTGAGCACAAGCGTAAAGGAGTACGTCGAACTTCCCAGCGTGATCACGTAGGCACGAGTCCAGAGCACCTGGTAGCTCATCGCGACCACGCCGCTGATGCCGAAAAGGATTAGCGTCAGTCGCAAGGCCCAGCCCGGAAGCGCCGCTCCAGGTACCTCATCGCTTTTGAGCGGAGCCGGATCGCGTACGCGTGTGTCCTCAACATGACCATCGAGCAGGGCGTCGGCGCTGACGCCTTCCTCGATCATCTTGAAGCTCGCCAGTACCGTCGCGCCCAGCGCCAGGTTGACCGCCACGAAGATCAGGTTGGTGGCCTGCAACCCGAAGCTCGGCAGGAGCACAAAGCCCGCCAGAAAACACCCCAGGCAGGCTCCGAGCGTGTTGGCCCCGTAGAGCAGGCCTATGCTGCCGTGAAAGATGCGCCGGCGATCGGCCAGCCACTGGCTGACCAGCGGGAGCGTCGCCCCCATCAGCGTGGTTGGAATCACCAGCACCGCAAATACCGCCGCAAATCGCAGCAGACTAAAGAGGTAGAAGTCGCTCATAAAACGCTCAAAGAGCGGCGCATAGAGCGAGGGCAACACGCCCAGAAGGAGAGGCACGAGCAGAGCGTAGATCCCGATCGAACCCTCCAGGATTCCGTAGAGTTTGAGCTGATTTCCCACCCTCCGGGCCAGGCGACCGCCGAGTACGCTACCCAGTGCAAGCCCCGCCATAAACGCGGTGAGAAGCGTGCTGATCGCAAAGCTCGTCGTACCGAAGACCTGCTGGAGCATCCGCGCCCAGATCACCTCGAAGACCAGGGAGCTGAACCCGGAGAAGAGAAAGAAGATGTAAACCAGCCGATGCACCACGTGCTCCTTGGCGCGGCGAGTGCGCCGCGAATGAAAGATGCGGGGAGCTTAGCGGAAGTTGTGCGCGGCGTTGAGGCTGGAAATACGCGCTCTGCGTTGACGGTTGGAAAGGCGTAGGCTAGGGAAAGTTGAGTTTGTTGGTCGGAATTGTTCCGAATAAACCTGATAAAACTGGTCGAGAACATCGATGCGCCTTTCAAACCGCGCAATATACGGGCTTCGCGCCATCTTTGACCTGGCCTACCACAGCGGTGGCGAGTCCACCCAGGTACGCGAGGTGGCCGAGCGGGCGCAGGTCCCGGTACGCTTTCTCGAGCAGATTTTTCTCGATCTTAAACGCGCCGGATTTGTGGAAAGCAAACGCGGCCCGCGCGGTGGCTACCGCCTTGTCGCGGAGCCGGCTGCGCTGACATTGGCCGAGGTTTTTGGCGCGCTCGAAGATCTCCCCGAGCTCCCCGATGTGCTCGTCGACGAGGTTGAGGACAGCGCCGCGCAGGTGCCCGATGTGGTCTGTCAGGAGATTTTTGCAAAAATGATCGATCTGCTCAGCGAGGTCACGCTGGCTGACCTGATCGAACGCGGCGAAGAGCTGGGGTTCTCCCGGCAGTGCTACGAGGGATTCACCTATGTCATCTAAGTCCGCCAACGCCACGCCGAAGGCGCCTGTGGTCGAGCGTATGGATCAGCTCGTGGGTAACACACCGCTGGTGCGCCTCAAGCGCACCGGGGAACCGAGAGGGGCGACGGTTTATGTGAAGATGGAGCAGTTTAACCCCAGCGGCAGCCTGCGAGATCGCTACGTGGCCGAGATCCTGGAGCGCGGCATTGCCTCGGGCAACGTCGTCGAGGGGGATACCGTGGCGGTGGCAGGCCTGGATGACTCCGCGGTGGCCGCCGCGCTCATCGGTGATGTGTTGGGATTGAAGACCCGCGTCTTCGCTCCGAAAAACGCCAGCCGGCGCCTCTTCGACCTGGTCGTGCGCTACGGTGCGACCATCGAGTGGACCTCGGCAGACGGTGGGTTGGCCGAGGCCATCGAACAAGCTGCGGGCTGGGCACGCCAGGCCTCCGATCGTCTTTACGTCGACAGCTACCGTCGTGAGGCAGTGCGCGACGCCTACGCCGCCATGGCCAGCGAGGTGCTTACCGCCCTTGATGGTGCACCACTCGGAGCCTTTATCACCTCGATTTCCACCGGCGGCACCTTCCGCCACGTGGCCCGCGAACTGCGTGAGAGCTATCCCTCGGTGCGCATGGGCGGTGCCATTCTGGGAGATCTGGAACTTCCTGCCTTTAAAGAGCATCGATTCAACGAGCTCGCTCGCTTCTCCATGCGTGAGGCGTTTGCGCTTCGCGATGAACTCGCCGCGAGCGAGGGGATCCTGCTGGGCCCGAAAGGGGCGGCCTGTGTCGGGCTGGCCCTCCAGCTGCAAAAAGAGCTGGGGCCCGAGGATGTCATCGTGGCGCTCAACCCCGATAGCGGCCAGCGCTACCTGGGTTGGGAGCAGGAGCTCATCGATCCGAACGACCGCTAGCGTCCCCCGGAGCATCGCTCCGACTCCTCCTTGTGGGGAGGTTTAAGTGATTGAAACTCAAAAGACATCAGGAGATATCATGAGCGTTAACGTCCGCATTCCTACCCCCCTGCGTAAATTCACCGAAGGTCAGGACATCGTCAGCGTGGAGGGCAGCACCGTCGGTGAGGCGCTGGCCAATCTGGCGGAGGCTCATCCCGAGCTTAAGGCCAAGATCTTTGGAAATGACGGCAGCGTTCGCCGCTTCGTCAACATCTTCGCCAACGAAGAAGATATCCGCTTTCAGGATAAGCTGGAGACCTCGTTGAGCGATGGTGACTCTCTTTCGATCGTGCCGGCGATCGCCGGTGGCCTGCGATGAGCGTCAACCCTGCATGGACCGGACGTCTGCAGGCCACGCGTCCACCCCAGCGGCGTGAGTCGCTGGTGGATCAGGTCGGCAACACGCCGCTTGTGCGTCTGCGTAAGGTCACCGAGGGGCTTCCCGAGGCGGTCGAGGTCTGGGTGAAGCTCGAGAGCATGAACCCGGGCGGCTCGGTCAAAGACCGCCCGGCGCGCCAGATTTTGCTCGACGCCTTTGAGCGTGGCGATCTGGGTCATGGTCAGATCCTCATCGACGCGACAAGCGGCAACACCGGCATTGCCTACGCCATGCTCGGCGCGGCAATGGGCGTGGAGGTCCGGCTGGTGATGCCCGAGAATGTCTCCCCGCAACGCAAGCATATCGTGGAGACGTTCGGCGCGAAGATCATCTACAGCGATCCGATGGAGGGCAGCGACGGGGCAATTCGCCTGGTGCGTAAGCTTGTGGCCGAGGACACGGAGGGGAAGTACTTCTACGCCAACCAGTACGGCAATCCCTCCAATCCGCGCGCCCACGAGCTGACCACCGCGCCCGAGATCTGGGCGCAGACCGGCGGGCGCGTCACCCACTTCGTGGCCTGCACCGGCACCTCCGGAACGGTCATGGGAACGGGGCGAGGGCTCAAAGGGTTTAGCGAGCAGATCCAGGTGATCGGCTGTCAGCCCGCCGATGCGTTTCACGGGCTGGAGGGGCTCAAGCATATGCCCAGCTCCATAAAGCCCGGGATCTACGATGAGTCGCGGCTCGACCGACTGATGTGGCTGGAAACCGAAGACGGCTGGGATATGGCCGAGCGGATGGCCGCCGAAGAGGGCATCGCCTGCGGGAACTCCGCCGGTGCCAGCGTTTTTGCTGCGCTGCAGGTCGCCCGTGAGCTTGAAGAAGGCGTCATCGTCACTGTGATCTGCGATCACGCCGACCGATATTTTGGAGAGTGATCCGATGGCTTCATCATCGACGACGATTGACGCCCGCTGGACCCCGGCGTTGCTCGATGAGCTGACGCGCTGGGTATCCGGCGCGTATCCCGAGGAAGGCTGTGGGCTGATCTTAGAAGGGGATCAGCGCGCGTGGCGTTTTCACCCCTGTGAGAATGTCGCCGATAAGTACCACCGCCTCGATCCGGAGCAGTACCCGCGTACTGCGCGGGACTTCTACATGATTGATCCGATGGAGTTTGTGCGCGCCGATGAGCGTGGCGAAGCTCTGGCGGTGATCGTGCACAGTCATCCCGACGTGGGCGACTACTTCAGCGCGGAGGACATCGCTGCGGCGACTTTTCCGCGCGATAGCGAGGAGGAGCCGCTGGAGCCGATCTATCCCGACACCGACTACCTGGTGGTGTCGGTACGCCAGGGGAAGGCCGATGGGGCCACGCTCTTTCGCTTTGATGAAGCGCTGGGGGCGTTTGCCAGCGTGAAGCGATTTAGCGAACAGGAGCTCAGGGGCATGGCGGCGCCGGTGGCGTAGCCTCCGCTTCGGTGGTCGAGCTGGTTTCGCCGTTGGCGATCACAAGCTCGCCCTGAGCCACCGCCCGGGCGTAGACTGCGCCGCAGCGGGTGGTGGCAAGTTGCTCGACGCAGCTTCCTCCAGCAAGCCCCAGCATATCCGTTGAGGCGCTGATCGGGGCCTGACCGCCTTGAGGATCGTGGAGACAAATCTCCAACTCCGGTGAGGCGATGGCCTGCTTTGTGGCGCAGAATGCGCGACTCAGCGCGAGAAGCTCGCGCGTAGCAACACACATCGAAGGCGCCTGATCCGCCGGGGGAGCTAAGGTTGAAGAAGCCGCTCGAAGGCTCCGTGCGATAAGCTCTGCGTGGAGGTCGAGATGGCGAGGGGGGGAGAGCGGATCGTTCTCGTCGTGTTGTGCAACCTGCGCCAGGAGAGCATCGATGGGGTGGGCGCGCATCCAGCCGCTTAAGGGCTCGACCGACCACCAGCCAAAACGCTTCACGCCGTCGACTTCCACGGCGTGAAGCGGGGAGAGGAGCACGCGCCCCTGGCGTCGAATGCTCTCGCGCAGCCGTGTCCGGAGCGTATCGTTGATGCTCAAAGCATCGAGTCTCTCGATGCTGCGAGGGTCGATGGTCGTGAAGGGAATACGCTGTTGGGAGGCGCGCCGGAAGATGCGCGCGACGGTGAGCATCTGGCGGCCGTCTTGCTGTTCAAGAAACTCGGCGGTGAGGGTGTCGAGGAGGTGGCCGTACAAGCCGCCGAAGGCGGCGGTGGCAACCGCGGGAACTTCCCCCAGTGGGAGCGCATCGACGCGGTCGCCCGAGAGTCGAAGATCGACAAAGACCTGGTCGCCTCGCTGCAGCGAAGCGGTGACTACGGCGCGGGGCTGGCTGAGTACCGGTCGCACTCCCAGTCGGTGCGCATTTCGGAGAACGCTGCGATCGAGCTTGCGAATAAACGCCGCGGGCATCATCGCGTTGAGCTCGTGCATCACCGCGTTGGCCGCAAGGCTATCTGCCGCCTCGCCGTCGACGGCCGCACTGGCCAGTTCTTCGGCGTACGTCTGCAAGGCGGAGAGTGCTGCCTCGGCGGCGGTCTTCGATCGCCTGGCAAGCCAGGCATCCGAGGACCAGCCCGGCATCAGCGTGACGCTGAAGTGTTGTGCGTCGAAGGAGAAGATGTCGAAGTTCGTGGCGCTGCGGTAGAGGGTTTGGGTCCAGCGCTGTTCCCGCGCGCCGCTTTTCAGCCGGAAGCTGAGTTCCAGCGATTCCAATGCGTCGATGGGGATGGCCTGCCCGCGACTTGATTGGTCGCCGACGAAGAGAACGGGAATGCGGCCTTGTTTGCGCATCGAATCCGGCTCAAAGCCCAGCGTCAACGTGCGGTAGGCGTAGCGTGATAGGGGACCGGAGACGGTCAGATGGCTGATACGCTGCGTGTCTTTGAGGTGGCTCGAAAGCTCAACCTCAAGCGTGGTGGTCCAATCTTCGGGGAGCTGCTCGTGATGCGCTTGCGCCCGAGCCGGCGTCATCCCGACCAGGGGCGCGGCGATGGGATCGACGGCGATGAACTCGCCACGCTGCTCGACTTCGACCCAGATATGGTCGCGAAGTCGCGCAATGAGCGCGGCATCGAGTCCGGGCTCACGGGCTGCTACGGCTTCACCCCGGCGCTCCACTCGCGCGCTGGAGGCGAGTCGAGTGAGCACCTCACGGATGTCGCTGTCATGCAGCCGACCGGTGGCAAATCGGGTGGTGTGGCCGGAGCGTCTGAGTAGCTCGCGGGTCAACAGGGCCTGGTCCACCGCGTTCGCGGAGCCAGCGATAAGGGTGCCCTGAACCCCGCGCAGCGCTCCGGTATAGGGCTCAAACGCGATGGTGTCGCGAACCCAGCGGTAGATGTTGCCCGGTGAGTGAGGACGCGGGATCTGATTCAACGCCTCGTCGAGGGTCAACGGGCTGGCGTGCGCGTCGGGTTGCTGCAGAGTTCGGGCCTGGCGCCGAAGTTCGGAGATACGCGCCTTGAACACACCCAACTCGGTGGGGGAGAGCGCCGGAGCTTGCGCGCCCTCGGCGGCCTCCTGAGCGGCGAGGGGCGCCGCCCAGACTGCCCACATCATGATGATGAACGCTCGTATCAGCGTTGCCCCGCGGGGCGACCCGGTCTGTAGGAATGTCTCGCGCATGCCTCGCCTCGTCTCAAAAACGTCCACCCAATAAGTGCACGCTAACAGCGACGGCAAGCCCGCGCAAAGATTCAGGTGGTCAGGTGTGGGATAATGTCTTCAGCGGTACCGGGATCACGCGCCCTCGGGCGTCCACATCGATCCGTGCCATCGCGGTGGTGGGGTCATGCTCGAAGATCAGGATCCAGTCGTCGCGCCGCGCGTGATAGAGCAGCTCACGCTTCTCTTCGACCGTCTTCAGAGGTTGAAGATCGTAGCCCATGACGTACGGATCGCGCAGGTGAGCCGCGGTCGGAATGAGATCGGCGACGAAGGCATAGGTCTGGTCGGCGGCATCGATTTTGACGACCTGCATCCCGAAGGTATGGCCGTGCACAGGTAAGACCTCGACCCCTTCGAACAGTTCGGCGATCCCGTCGACGAGGTGAAGCGGAGGAGCGTCATCGGCATCAAAAAGATCGAAATCCTGAAGCCGGTAGCTCCCCCCGTCGCGGGCGCTGGGGCTATGCGCCCAGCTCCAGTTCTGACGCTGAACCCAGTGACGCGCGTTGGGGAAGGTGGGCCGCAGGCTCCCGTCTTCGTTCGGGGTGCGCAGCCCCCCGGCGTGGTCAAAATGCAGGTGGGTCAGGATCACATCGTCGACGTCTTCCGGGGTCAACGAGTACTGCCGCAACGCCGCGCGTAGTCCGGCATCCTGGCGATGAATGTTGTAGATCTCGCGCTCTTTTTCGCTAAAGCCCACGCCCATCCCGGTGTCGACCAGGGTGACGCGATCCGGATCGATGATCAGCAGGCAGCGCGCGCTCATCGCGATGCGATTGGCTTCATCCGGCGGGTTGGTCTTCGCCCAGAGGGGGCGAGGGATGATGCCGAACATCGCGCCCCCATCAAGACCAAAGTGGCACTCTTCCAGGGCGATGATCGTGCGGTCGGGGTGGGGCATACGTCCTCCAGAGGTCAGGTCAGATAGGCAGCGATTCCATGTGCCGTTCAAGCCGCAGCATCAGCGGGCCAGGTCGGCGTCAAAAAGCAGATCAAACTTCGCCGGTTCACCCTCAATGGGCAGCAGGCGGGCGGGGCCCCCACCGCCTGGCGCCAGCCAGTGGAGGTTGAGTTCGGTGAAGAGCGCGCGCGGATCGATAGGGCTTTCTTCGCGCACCAGCCGCTCGAAGCGCTGGACGGGCTCCGGACCGAGGGTGTCGCAGATCTCCCGAAACGCCCTCTCAAGCAGGGCGGTGTCGTAGGCGCGCGCGGTGTCGCGAAGATGCGGCTTTAGTAGTTGAACAAGCCAACGCTCCAGTTGAACGCGGCCCTGGCTGGCCTCACTCAGTGCGATGTCCAGGCTGAGCGCAATCAGAAGTCCGCGGTCGTAAGGAAAACGCGCCTGGTCGAGATCGTTGGCAGCCTCCCGGCGCGCCAGCGGATTCTGGCTGTAGTGTTGGGCGGCCGCGGCCAACTCGCGTAGGAGTGCGCGACGATCCACAAGCCCTTCGCGGGCAAGGGCCTTAAGGGCGAGGTAGTGGGTCAGGCCCTCTTTGAACCACCGCGTCTCGGCTTCAGCTTCCGGGGCGGGCACGAGTTCGTGACCGTTCCACATATGTAGCGCTTCATGGGCCATCAAGAGCAAAAGCTCCGGGCCCATCTGCTGATGAGGGGGCACCTGGACCACAAAACCACCGCGGCGACCCATGCCTTGAAGTTCGCTTCCCTCGGTCGCTGCATCGTTGGGGAGGATCGCGGCGACAACATCGTCGTAGATGCCATAGCGGGCCATAAAGCGCCGCACGATGCGCGCGGAGGGCCCGGTCAGCTCATCAATGCTAAAGCGCATCGCGGGAGACTGAACCACCGTCAGCGTGCCCGGATGCAGTTCGACACGACGCGAGGGAAGGTCTTCTCCGGCGAGCACGAAGGCATCGCGCAGCGTACGGACATTCTCGGCGAGGTAGCCGGTGATCAGTCGGTCGCCGCGTGCGCTCAGCGTGGTCGCGGCATGCGGGGGCCAGGTCGCGCTGACGTTCCATCCCCGGGGGGTGTGAATCTCGATGGGGATGTCGCGAACCTGTCTGGCGAGCCCCTCACTGGGTAAGACAAAGATCGTGGGCGCGTAGGCAAAGAGTTCGTTGGCGGTGCGTCGAGGATGAAAGCGTGAATGAGCCTCGCCGGCGCGCGGCGGACGCACCCGGTAGGTAAGCTCCAGCCAGGCCACATCGCCGGCGTTCACATCGATGCGGCCCGCCTCGCGCACCAGGTGCATGGGCAGTGCGCCGGAGGGGCCCTGCGTGGACTCCACCACGATCCGTTCGTCGAAGTCGTCCTGGCCCGCCCAGGGGCCGGGGAGAAAGAAGCTGGCTGCAGCTGGCGGAGCATTCATACGAAGCCTCACCCGCAGCGCATCGCCGGTGAGATCGAGCTGGTACCAGAGCGCGCCGCGCTGAGCCGGCGCTGGCGCGTAGGATGTTGTGGGACCGGGCTCAGGGGCACCGACCATCGCATCTTCGGCAGGGGGCGAGGACGAGGGCTTCGGCGCGGCGCAGGCCCAGAGCAGTGTGCTACAAAAGGCCACAAAAAGGGCCCGCCGCCAGCCCGCAGATGCGCCGCCGGGGCGCTCGACCCTCCCTTGCCGGGGTGGGGAAAGCGTGGTTATATAGGGCGCGTTTTGGCCCCCTATGCCTGCTTCAACAGAACGCACCCGCGGCCTGAGCGCAGGCGGGTTCGAGGGGCGATGAGCGAGACGCTTGGCGGGTTTGTTGAGCACGTGGCCTGCACCAGACTTAAGACCGTGACCGGAGCCGATGGCGAAGATGTACCATATATTGATCGTCGACGAAGAGGAACATCTGCTGTGGGCGCTGGAGCGCAACCTTTTTCCTCAGCGCCAGGACATCGCCGTCCACACCGCGCGCTCCGGGGAAGAGGGGCTGCGCATTCTGGACGACCAGCCCATCGACCTGCTCATCTCGGATATCAAAATGCCGGGAGCCGTCGACGGGTTTCAGCTGATTCTGCGTGCCAAAGAGATGGCCCCTGATGCCCGGGTGATGATCATCACCGCGTTTGGCACCCATCGCATTCAGAACTTCGCTGAACGCATCGGCATCAGCCACTACATCGAGAAACCCTTTACGGTCGATGAGGTGCGCGATGCCATCCTGGAGATTCTCAACGAGAAAGAGGGCTTCCAGGGCGTGTTGAGCGATCTGGAGCTGACCGACATCATCCAGATGCTCTGCCTGGCCAAGCGTACCGCGCTCTTGCATCTGAAACATCGCGACCATCGAGGTCGGATTGTCTTTGACGCCGGCGAAGTGACCCACGCGGAGTTCGACGGCGAGGTCGGTCCGGAGGCGGTCTACCAGATGCTCGCGCTGCGACAGGGCGACATCTTCATGCAGTCCGACTTTGAGTCGGTGCCTGCCACCATCGATATGGGCTGGCAGGATCTTTTGCTCGAAGGGGTGCGCCGCACCGATGAGCAACGCTTTGAAGAAGAGCAGCAGGCCGGCCCCTCGATCGGCGGTGAGGTCGCCGGTGAGGTGGAGCCGGTGCTCGCTCTTGACCTGGATGATGATGACTTCGCACCTGGCCGCTCTCTGACTCCGATGGGAGTAGGTGCGGCGACGATGTTCGCCTCGACCTTTGAGACCGAGCCCAGCCAGCCCGGGCTTGCGGATAGCTCATCGAGCGCTGCGTTGCTTTTCTCGCAGGCCGAGCTCGATGAGATGGCCGCCGCCTCCGGCGGCGCTGTCGAAGAGGCTGCGCCGCTGGCGCAGCCGCAAACCCAACCCGCCGCCGTGTTGAGCGCCCCGGGCATCGAAGAACTCTCGGAGGTGGAGATGGGACCGGCCGTCTCCCAGAGTGACTTCCCCGGACGCAAGCGACGCAAGACCTCGCCGGGCATGTCGGCAGTCAGTGCTCAGGTCGTGGTGACCGAAGAGAGCGGGGAGTTTGAGCTCTTTGCTGCGCCCGCGCTCAACGGCCGACACGCCGAGGCGATCGCCAGCGATCGTACCAGCGCGACGGAGGAGCGTGCGGCTAACAGGCCGGATTCGCTCCTCGAGGAGTTTGTTCATGAATGTCCCGGGCTTCGCGCAACGGGGCTGGTGAACGCGCAGCAGGGGCAAGCGTTGGAATTTCTGACCTTGCGCGGTGACACCGCCCTGGATGAGTCGGAACTCTCGGTGCGACTGGCGGAGGTCTTTCGTCGCGCGCATCGCTCGGTTCGCGCGCTCTACCCGGACGATGCCCTCGAAGAGATGCAGATGGCGATGGCGGGCGATTACGTGTTGATTCGCGCGCTCAAGGGTACGCCCTACGTCCATCTGGCCATTGTGGAACGCGAGGCCAGCCTGGGCATCGCCCTGGTGCTGATGCGCCAGCTGGGTCGTCGTCTGACTCGCTCCAACGTGCTTCCCGACGCCTGAGCGTCCCCCTCCCGATTCTGAGAGAACTGCATGTCGTCTTCGCTTTACGAGCTGCTCACCGAGATCACCACTGAGCTCCCCGGCTGGCTTCACACCAGCGTGGTGGATCGCGAGACCGGCATGTCTCTGGCTTCGCTCTCGCAGGGTGACCCGCTGGAGGCGGCAGGTGCCGATGCCTTTCACAGCGATCTCTACCGCATGACCGCCGCATTGCTCGAAGGGCTTCCGCTTGGCGAGCAGGCCGACAGCATGGTGCTGAGCAGCCAGCGCGCGACGTTCGTCTCGGTGCCTATGGCTGAGATGAACTACCTGTGGCTGGTGGTCACCGAGCGACGTATGACGGTGGGCTTTACCCGGGCGTTGATGCGCAAGCATCAGGCGCGCATTGAAGAGAGCGTGCGCGCCCTGTTGCTCTGAGAGACAGGGCGAGTGGAAGCTCGCCCCCGACGGCGCCGCACGCCGGGCTCAGTACGATCGAAAAAGTTGGGAGGTCGTGGTCACCGGCAAGAGCAGAGTGACGCGGGTGCCTTTGCGCGGCTCGGTTTCAAAGCGCCACTGGCCACCGGCGTCGCGTAACGCCTCGCGCGCATGAGCAAGGCCCATGCCCAGGTGGCCGGGGCGTGTTGTGAAGAAGGGATCTTCAGCGCGTTTTCGTACCCGCTCGTTCATGCCCTCGCCGTAGTCCTGCACCACGATATGGGCAAACCCCTCATCGAGCTCTTCGATGGTGATCTCGACCTTCTTGCCGACGCGCGAGGCGTCGATGGCGTTTTCGACCACCGGGAGCACCACCCGTTCGATCGAAGAGGCCGCGATCAGCGTCCCCATATCGACCTCGCGCACCTCACAGCGCACCTCGACCTCGCGGCTTCCCCAGGTGCTGATAACCGCTTCAAGATCGGCCAGTCGCACCGGCTGATCTTTGTAGTCGGTATGCGCCTGGACGTCGGGGATACCGGTGAGCACGCGATTGAGCGCGGACTTCAACTCGTCGACGGCTGCCAGCATTCGCGGCGCCGACTGCTCGACAAGCTGCGGGGCATCCCGCAACGTCTCGGCCAGAAGCTGCACGGTGGCCAGACGGTTTTTGAAATGCGCCGAGAGTGAGTTCTGCACATCCTTTAAGATCTCGCGTCGCAGCCGGCGATAGTCCCAGTCGTGAGTCTGGGTGATCGCGGTCTCATCGACGACGTAGAACGCCACACTCCCTGGCATATACGCATCGACCTGCCAGTAGCGAAAGCTGCGGCGAGTGCCGAAGAGCCCCTCCACTTTGACGTGCGTCTCCGTTGCCCCATAAGGGTGACGGAAGATGCGCGTGACCGACAAAAAGGGAGCCTGCGTCGCATCAAAGAGGTGGTAGATCGAGGGAGCGTCGCGATGCTCCAGATAGAGCGCCTGCTTAAAGAAGTCGGGCGCCTCTAAGATCGCGCCATCATCGGCCAGCACGAGGCGGCCGCCGGGGCGAGAGGGTGCGGGGGAGTGGGAGTCTTGGCTCATGCGGGTGGGGTCCGTCGGAGGCTTCGGAAAGGTGCAAAACGTCGCATCAGTAGCGCCAGGTGACGCCGGCGCTTAGCAGTTGAAAGGAGGCCGTCCAGCTGCCTTCGTTCTGGGGGTTGCCAGGTGGTGTTCCGGGCTGATCGCAGCCGGGGTGGTCAAACTCAGGCCCGGCGCACTGGCTCATGGGAATCGGGTTATAAATCTCGCCATGGCGGACCTGCCGATCCGGGGAGAAGATGTGCATATAACCCAGCTCCAGCTCCAGGTTGGCCGGAAGGTGCACGCTGGCACCGGCGCTCAACCCGTAGCGCTCCCAGCTGACAAAGTCCACGGTGGTGTGGGCGTTTCGTTGGGCGGGAGTCTCCATCATCGCGCCGCCGTGGGCGGTGATGAAGCGATTGATCCCGTAGCTCGCACCGACGCGAAGGCTGTAGGCATCCTGGTAGTTCTTGACCTGGTAAATCGGATAGATCGGGATGCGCGGCGGATTGCCATTTTCATCGGGGGGAACATCGGCAAGTTCGATGTCCCCGGCAATGTCGATTTCAAAAAACTCCACCAGCGACCAGTTCTCCCACACCGCGTTGACTTCCAGATCAAAGCGGGACCGCTCAGCGTCAGCCGGGTGCTCTCCCAGTTCCACCCCCCAACCCAGACGAAGCGATCCGGCCTGCCAGGTCGAAAAAGTCATCGCGTCATCGGTGAGGTACGCGCCCGTGGAGGATAGAAACGCGGGGAGCTCCACCCTTGCTTTGCCTTTTGTCTCCCAGTGGATCGGCGGGCGGTAGGAGGCCGCCAGACGCATCGGACCGTCCTGGTAGGCTACACCCACAATCGCACTGGGACGCCAGGCCTGGAGATCTTCGGCGCGAAAATACGCCTCCGCACGGGGATCTTCGGACCAGGGCGCGGAGACGTTCGGGTCGCTCTCTACCGCGATGCTGAAGCTGGTGTCCTGGTAGGCGGCGATTGCCGTAAGCCCCACGGCAAGCGAGCGCTCCGGGCCGAGATCAAACTCATACCCCGCACCGAGACTGAAATAGGCCAGGAAGAGATCCTCGCTGACCAGCATGCCGCGCGCCGGACTCTCCGGCGCAAACGTACACTCCCCGTCGACCATCGCCCCGTAGCACGGGCGCCCGTAGGCGCTGGGACCAAAGGCCCCGACGGCCAGTGCGAAGTTCTCCGGACCTACATCGAAGCTCGCGGTTAGAAACGGTGCCGGGAACCAGCCGCCCTCGTTTTGCACCGGGCCAAAGGACTTGGTCTGCGTCTCATTGCGGCCGCGAAGCACCAGATCGTCGCGCTGAAACCCCAGGTTGAGCTTGAGCAGGTTGGCGTTGAGCAAGACTTGATGTCCGCGCGCTCGCGGGAGCAACGCCGGGTTAAAATAAAGGGCTGACGGGTCGGCCTTATTGACCGCCCCGGTGCCACCACGGGCCAACGAACGGGTGGTATTTTCGCCGACTTCAAAGCCCGCCGCCTGAACCTCAGGGATCAAGGCGCCGGTTGCAGCGACCACAAGCAACGCCGCGGCAGTGCGGCGCAGAACATCAACAGCCATCATAGCTCCAGCAGGTTGCAACTCAGTGCGACGTTTCGGGCTCGGTGTTCTCGGAGTCAGGGGCGTCTGACTCCGCCTCACTCGCCTCCGAGGAGCTCTCCTCCAGACTGTAGTCTCCGCTCTCGTCGGCCTCGTCTTCCGGCTCACAGGCGGCGACATCGCCATCGGAGGCTCGCTCGCCAGGGGAGTCAGCGCGTGTCTGCTGATCTTCGGCTTTCACATAAGAGAGGGGCTTGGTGAAGATGCCGGTGGTCTCGCCATCGAAGGCGCGATCCTGGTCGTCGATAGGAAGTTCGTAGACGCCCGTGGGCTGATCGTCGCTCTCGCTGTAGGCGTGGTGTTGCCAGAGGTGCACGGTGTCAACGAGATGCTCGATGTAGCGGTCGCGCTCATGGAGCTCGGCGCGGGTGCGCACGAAGAGGTCTTCCATATCGGCGCGCACCTGCTGATAGAGGTAGGTCATCTGCTCGAGCTGATCGCGGATCTGATCGAGGCCGCGTTGATGGTCGGCCTGGGCGCGTGCGGAACGCTGCCCGTAATCGTAAGGCTGGGGAGGCTCTACGTTGGCGCGTCGACTGCGCTTTTCCAACGCCCAGTGGTTAAGTGCGCGAAATTCCGAGGTGGTTTCACGCTCGGAGAAGCCTCCGCCGGCCTCAATCACATCGCCAAAGGAAGGGTCGCGTTGAGAGGGATGCTGGCGGATCTGAAGGTCGGAGATGAGGTTATGCAGCCGGTCCACAAGCCCCGAATAGGGCATGCGAATCTCGCGCAGGGTAGGGGGGGGCATATGCGCATCTCCGCAGAAGAGCAGCTCCACATTGGAAGCATCGCCTTCATGTTCCCAGAGCTGCTCATCGATGCCCAGCCAGCGCCCGGGGCGCTGATCGGTGTTCTCGGCGCTGTCTTCCCGCGGAGCGTCGCCCACCCATAGGCCGCTTTCATCGGGCTCTCCCGAGGCTTTGCGCATGGTGTAGGGGCGCGAGGCGCTACCTTCGCGTTCGCAGTTGAAGTCGAAGACATAGCTGTAACGGGGCTGTTGCAGCACCGAGACGACCGTCTCAAAGCACTGGCGCAGGTTGCCAATCTGGGGGACACGGTCTTCGGAGCGATTGAGCTCTACGCTCTCGGCGTTGTCGTTATAGCCGTAACGCGGCAGCAGGCTCTCCACGCCCTGGATGTTGCGACGCTCCACGGCGCATACGTACTCGCCGCCGGGTTTGAGGACCCGCTTAATCTCGACCAGGAGATTGAGATCGGTCACCGGCGACGTCGGATCGAGACAGAGGACCATGTCGAAGGTCTGGTCGGGAAAGCCCAGCTCCTCCCAGAACATCACGTGAAAGTCGAGACTCTGCTTGGCGTGCTTCATGCGCGCGAGTTCGAGCACCGCGGGGCGATGGTCGATGGCGTCGACATGCTCGGCGCCCAACTCCAGAAGCAGGGAGGAGCCGATGCCGGTCCCGCATCCGATATCCAGGACGCGCTTGCCTTCGAGGCGATCGGAGAGCAGGGCGTAGCGCGGAAGCAGGCTGTGCCACTCCCCTTCCAGAGTGTGAATCCCAAAATATCGCGTCATAAGAGCTGCCCGCCGGGTGGGTTAAAATGACTGCCAGTGCTGCGCCGGGAGTATAGAGGAGGAGATTCTACAGGCGCAACATCAAGGGCGAGCCATCGGCAGGGAGGTGCTGCTCAGAAACGCAACCCCCACTCGGCGCGGTAGCGTAGCCAGCGGTAGGTCAACCAGGCCGTGACCGGCACGCCGGCAACCAACACCGTCGAGGAGAGCATCGCGGCCAGTGCAACCGTGGCGGTCGCCGAGCCCAGCGCCAGGTAGCCTTTGGAGCGGGCGTTCTGTTTGGTCATCTCGGTGCGTCGCATCATTCGATCCTTCGTTATCCATGGAGAGAAATCGAGCGTTCCACCGCCTCGACAGGCGGCATCATCCGTAAACGGGCGTCTTATACCAAGGGTAAACACCGGCGCGCGACGGTGGATTCCGCCGCCGAAGATTGACGCGCCCGCAGGCATCGGGCATCTCTGAGCGGCGCTGGCGCCGCGGTGGCGACGGCATCGAACGAATTCGACAAAGTGGGTTGAGGAGTTGCGCGATGGTGATGGAAAAAGCGGCGGTGAAGGCTTTGGAACGGTTGCCCAAAAACCTGGTCAGCCGCGCCTTTGGCATGGTCAGTGAAGTGGAGCTGCCGCGGCCGATCCAGAAGGTGGTCAACAGCTCATTTGCGGAGTTGGCCGGTATCGACGTGGCCGAGGGCGAGCGCAGCCCTCGTGAATACGACAGCCTCAATGCTTATTTCACCCGTCGGCTCCGCAGTGGAGCGCGCCACATCGAAAGCCACGAGGCCGACACCCTGGTCAGCCCGGTCGATGGAAAGGTCGGTGCGTTCGGAAACATCAACGCCGGCACCCTGTTGCAGGCCAAGGGCCGCACCTACCGTCTGCTGGACCTGGTCGACAGCGCCGAGGAGGCTGCGCGCTTTGACGGCGGCGCCTTCATTACGATCTACCTCTCCCCGAGGGACTACCACCGTATTCACGCCCCGGTGGGAGGGCAGGTTGATGCAGTCAGCTACATCCCCGGCTACCTCTTTCCTGTGAACCCCTTTGCGGTGCGCAATATCGATGAGCTCTTCGCGGTCAATGAACGGTTGATCAGTTACCTCGACACCGAAAAGTTGGGTCGGGTTGGGGTGGTTAAAGTCGGAGCGACCTGCGTGGGCCGCATCGGGCTTGCGTTTGATGGCTTTGAAACCAACGGTACCTTCCGCCGCCGCGAAGACTTCTCCCCGCGCGAAGAGCTTCACGTGGATCACGGCGATGAGCTTGGTGTCTTTAATCTGGGCTCCACTGTCATTCTCCTGATCAGCGAGCCGACCTTCCGCTTCCGCGAAGATCTACGCTTCGGCGACGTCGTTCGGCTTGGCGAGCGTCTCGGGGCGCTCGAGGGGTAAGGGCGAAGCACCGGGACCTCTGGAGGCCCGGTAGCCACTTGTGGGCCTGAACCCCCTGCGTTACACTCGCCGGGCGTTCACACCCGGTGAAAACCCGCGCGCGTGGCCAGCGCGACGCGGCCGCACGGGCGCCCCGAGGAGGCTGGTTATCAGCCAGCATGGTGAGGCCGATGACTGCGCCCGACCGGGGCTGCGAGGAGTTTGAATTCGTGCCAAATTCTGCCGATAAGTCCCCCGAGATTGGGCCGCACCTCGATGAGGAAAGCGACGTGATCGAGCTGACCGAAGAGATCAGCAAGAGCCTCACGGCGCCTTCCGAACCCGATGGGTTGAGCCTGGAGATGCCCGCGTTCCGAGTGCCGGAGAGCATCCTGGATGACGAGCTCGATGGCGAGACCAATCGCCTCGATGCGCAGGCTTTGGAGGGGGCGGGCTATGACCGGCAGGAGATGGTCAAGACGATCTCCATGGAGCCGATTCGCCGCGAAGACCTTGAAGCGCTGGCGCCGACGCGGGCCCCTGAGTTGGATGAGCCCCTGGGCGACGCTCGTTTTGCACCGGATATTGTGACGGCCCCTCCCCGCGTCTTAATCAAGCGCTGGAACGACGGGCTTCCGGTCGCTGCGCTTAAACTGGTTTCCGCGCCACCGCCCGGGTCGCCGCCACCGGTGGTCGCGGCCGCAAGCGCGACGCCCGTCAACTCCGAGGCGGCCATCCCGCCGGCGCCTGTCCCGCCCTCGCTCGAGGAAGAGAGCGATGTGTTGGAACTCGATGAGATTGAAACCATCGCGGAGCCCCCGGCTCGTCCGCCCGCCGGCGCTCCGAGCGCAGCGCCTCCGACGCCCGAACTTCCGGCAACCCCCGACCTGGATACGCCCCGCGCGGCCGAGGCTGCGCCTGAGTCGATTCCGACCCCGGCCGAGCCTCCCTCCGCAGCCGAGCCGGCCGGTGATTCCGAGATGCAGGGCCTGGTTAAAGAGCTCCTCGAAGAGAAGAAGGCCAAGGCGCAGGGGCCCCGCACCAAGCGACTGCGTCCGCGCGATGTCTGGTTCCAGGAGGTCTTCAGCGAGGAGTACCTGCGCACCATCCCGGCATCGATTGGAGAGCGCACCGAGCACGAGGTCGACTTCATCCGCAAGAGCCTCAAGCTCAAGCGGGGCTCGCGCATCCTTGACCTGGCCTGCGGCTTTGGCCGCCACGCCATCGGGCTGGCCGAGGAGGGCTATGAGATGGTCGGTATCGATCTCTCAATGCCTCTCCTTCAGAAGGCACTTGCCGATGCCCGTCAGCGCTCCACCAACGTGAAGTTCATTCACGGCGATATGCGTGAGCTCAACTTCAACGAGGTCTTCGACGGCTGCTACGTCTGGGACACCTCGGTGGGGTATTTTGACGACCGCACTAACCTGCGGGTCTTCCAGGGCATTCAACGCGCGCTCAAGCCGGGCGGGCGTATCCTGATCGATGTCATCAACCGCGACTATGTCGTACGTGAGACGCCCACGCGCCTGTGGTGGGAAGGGGAGGGCTGCATCTTTCTGGAGGAGAGCGAGTTCGACTTTCAGACAAGCACGCTGCACGCCAAGCGCTCCTTTATCTACGAAGACAACTCCCCACCGCTTGAGCAGAACAGTTACATTCGTCTCTACAACGTCCATGAGCTCAGGCAGATGTTGCACGTGGCCGGTTTTAACGTCCTGGAGATCAGTGGCGAGCGCTTCACCCGCGGCTACTTCCTGGGGGCGTCGAGTCGGCGGGTAATCGTGTTGGCGGAGAAGCGCGCACGCAAGGACACGGTGTAGGCGAGCACCTCCCTGGTAAGCAGCGGTCGACGAGGTCGCCGCTGGCCGAAGATGATACGAGCGGCATAAAGAAGGCCCACCCGGAGCTCCGGGTGGGCCTTCTTTATGCGTTCGCCGGGCTGGCACTTCGACCCACCGCCGGCGTCGCAGAGACCGGAGCTGAGCCGGGGGGCCCCTCATTTAGCCCTTGGGAACCTCATTATCGTCGATCGCGTCCAACTTCAGCAGGCCGTTCTCCGAGGAGACAAAGCCCTCGGCCATACGCTGGTAGGTCCCCTTAAACGCGTAGCTCTCGCCCTCGCGCACGCGGACCTTCTTGAGAAAGTCGTTGGTGTAGCCCACGACCATCATCTCGTGACGGGCATCGGCGTCGTCGCGAATCACCAGGTGGGGCTGCGGGCAGGACTCCCCGCGCTGGCGGGCGCGCTTCGGGTCGCAGTCGCCCTTGACCTCCATGACCACGCCGCGGACCAGGACGTTCTGATCCATATGGCGATCGCGGTATCCGATGAGCCCCTCAACGCGCAGGGTGTCGTCGTCGTTTTTCTCGACGATCTCAAAGGCACTTGCCGGCGGTGGAGCTGGAAGATCGACCACCGCCGGAGGCAAATTCTCATCGACCGGGAACTCGTCGACGGGCACCGAGGGGGCGTCTTCCTGGCAGGCGCTCATCGTGAAAAGCGCGCCGGCTAGCAGCAGGGCTACGAGGGGTGTGCGCATAGCTCAGACCTTATCGCGACCAGAGGGGTTATTTACGAGCGGCCTCGGCAGTGAGGTTGTTGCCTTCCCAGACCTGCCCGTTGAGCGCCACGACGACGTCGCGGAAGTACTCGCGGCGCACATGAATGAAGGAGTAGGTGTTCTCCATCTGAAGCTCACCAAAGTCCTCCGGGTCCATGCCGGACATGTAGCATAGCATGGTCACCAGCTCTTCGTCAGAGCCGAAGGTGGCGCTGCCCAGGTTCAGATACATCTTACGCGTATCGCGAGGTGCCGGAGCTGCCGGTGCGGCCACCGCCACAGGCGTCGGAACCGAAGGCGTGGCGATCTGCTGGACCCCTTCCTGGCTGCTGCCATTGCGCGCGGTGCGCGAGCGGCGGCGAGTCCGTTCGCGACGCGGCTTGCTCTCGGGAGCAGGGGTGCTTTCGTCGGCGCTCGGCTTGACGACGGCTTCCTCCTGAACCTCCTGGGGAGCCGCGCTGGAGCCGCGGCTTCCGCGAGAGCGGCGACGCGCGCCTCGGCGACGGCGACGGCGGCCGGTGCCCTCCTCGCGCGCCTCCTCGCTTACTTCGGTGCTCTCTTCCTTTGCCTCTATCTTCTTCTCCTCGGCCTTCTTCTCTTCGACCTTTGGAGCTTCGACCTTCTTCTCCTCGACCTTTGGAGCTTCGACCTTCTTCTCCTCGACCTTTGGAGCTTCGGCCTTCGTCTCCTCGACCTTTGGAGCTTCGGCCTTCGTCTCCTCGACCTTTGGAGCTTCGACCTTCTTCTCCTCGACCTTTGGAGCTTCGACCTTCACGTCAGCAGTCGCAGCTTCACGGGTCACACTCTGAGAGCGTTGAACGCGCTCGGCGATAGCCAGCAGACGCGCCACGGTACGCACCGGATCAAGTTCGCTGCCCTCGGAAGCCTCATTGAGCAGGATCTCGGCGATGCCCATGTGCGCGCCGTAGGGAAGGTCGCTGCGGCTCTCCAGCTGGTTGGCGATGCGAGTAAGCCCGCGACGTTGGCGCGCCTTCATGATCTCCACCGGCGTGGGAAGGCTTTGCTCGATGAGATTCACCGAGTACATCTTGCGCACCTGGAAGAAGGTCGCGACTTCATTGGGCGCGATCAGGCTGATGGCCTTGCCCTTTTTGCCGGCGCGACCGGTGCGGCCGGTACGGTGGATGTAGACTTCGGCGGAGTCCGGGAGCACGAAGTTGATCACGTGGCTCAGGTCGGAGATGTCGATGCCGCGGGCGGCCACATCGGTGGCTACGATGTAATCAATTTTGCCATCGCGAAGTGCAGCGAGCGTCTTCTCGCGTTCTTTCTGCGGAAGATCGCCGTTGAGCACGTCGGCGCGATAGCCGTGACGCTTCAGAAAAGAGGTCACCATGAAGGTATCATCTTTGGTGTTCGCAAAGATGATCGCGCTATCGGGCTCCTCGTACTCCAGCACTTTGATCAAGTCCCGTGGGCGACCTACGCCGCGCACCGGGTAGTAGTAGTGTGCCACATCCACCGAAGCGACCGAGTCGGTCGAAAGCAGGACGTTCTCCGGGTAGAAGAGCGTCTTGTTGCCCAGGGCCTTGATCTCATCGGTGATCGTTGCGGAGAAGAGCAGGCTCTGACGCTCCTCGGGGAGATACGCCATGATCGCTTCAATGTCGTCGCGAAAGCCCATCGAGAGCATCTCGTCGGCTTCATCAAGGCAGAGCAGACGAAGCTGGCTCAAATCGATCTTGCCGCGCTCGCACAGGTCGATAAGACGCCCCGGGGTGGCGACCACGATCGAGGACTTCTCCAGCTCTTCGTACTGACGCTCGTACGAGGTGCCGCCGTAAATGGCGGTGGCTTTGACGCGTTTGAACTGCCCGAGGCGCTCAAATTCATTGCAGACCTGCTGCGCGAGCTCTCGCGTGGGCGCGAGCACCAACACGTCGATGCGACCGGGGACCGGCTCCAGCATCTCAATCATGGGAATGCCGAAGGCGGCGGTCTTTCCGGAGCCGGTCTGCGACTGCAGGATCAGGTCGATGCCGGCGAGGATAAGAGGAATAGCGGCCACCTGCGCTTTGGTCGGGCGGGTGTAGCCGATGGCGTCGAGAGCACGACGCATCTCATCGCTGAGGTAGAAGTCGTCAAAAGTATGTTCAGCGGTCGTCAGCATGTTCCTCTTTCTCGTCAAAAAGACCCGGGGGTTAGGGCGCCCATTGCGCCAAAACGTGAACCGCCTGCGGATCAATGCGGCTCGTCCTTACCTAATGTCGGGCGAGGTCGCAAGGTGCCGCGCGCCCGCGCGGCCTCGCCCGCGCTACCGTGTTCAGCTCGAGTCGCGCTCGCGGCGTAGCCGGTCGATCGATGCGATGAGTCGCTTCATCTCATCGTCGAGGTCCTCTTCCATGAGTTGCACCTCGCCGCGCTCAAAGGCATCCACAACTTCCCGGGGTGGTGGGGGAAGAGGCGTGCCGGCACGCTCGTCGAGTTCAATCTCGATGCGCTCGACAGGCCAGGGGGCATAGCGCTGGACCCGACGCAGAAGCGCCAGCGGTCGGCGACGCCACTCATCGGCCAGCGCAGGATGACGCACGGCCACGCGCAATGTTCCCTCATAGAGGGCCAGGGGCTCACAGAGGTGGGTGAGCTCTTCACCCACCATGGTCGGCCACACCTGACGCAGGAAACTTCGAGTGGGGGCGGGCAACTCGCCGCGCTCTTTCCCGGCGCGGGCCGCTGCTTTGAGTATGTCGTCAAACATCCATGATCTCCGAGGTGAACCTAAACCTCCCTCCTTATTATAGGACCGGCCTCAAGAGGCAAGTCTCACGCTCGTGCTGGATCGTGATCAGGCCGTCTTCAGGATTTTTGGTGCGCTTGCCTTGTTGGTTAAGGTGTTGAATGTGCGCCGTTTTTGGCGTTTAGGTGGAAGGTTGGCGCGTTTCGGGCGAAAAAAGTATGAAAAATCTGTTGACACTCCCGGGGTGCAGGGCTACAAACCGACTCGTGCCGCGGCGGTGAAAAACACCAACGCAACATAGCACAGCAAGCATCCCATTAAAGGCGCGTAGCTCAGTGGGAGAGCACTTCCCTGACACGGAAGGGGTCGGCGGTTCAATCCCGCCCGCGCCTATATCATCGAAACCCAGAACGTATCGCATGATGCGAACCTTCGGGCCGGAATGAAAACTGAGAAATACAGGCTGGCGGCTCCCTCGCATTGAGCGTTAGGGGGCTGCTCTGGCATTTAGACGGGGTTTTTGGGGCCACGGCAACAACAACCCCCGCTTAGAGCTTTGATCGAGGTCCATGGCGGATAAAGAACCGAAGATTAATCGTCGCATTCGCGCTCCCGAAGTGCGTGTGATCGATCCCGATGGCGAGCAGCTGGGTATCATGAGCTCCGACGACGCACTGGAGAAGGCCGAGGGTTTTGGCCTGGATCTGGTGGAGGTCGCCCCTCAGGCGCGCCCGCCGGTCGTCCGGATCATGGACTACGGTAAGTTCAAGTACCAGCAGAAGAAGCGCACTGCCGAGGCCCGCAAGAAGTCCTCGCGCGTCGAGCTTAAAGAAGTCAAATTTCGTCCGAAGACCGACGAGCACGACTTCCAGACTAAGCTTCGCCGTGCGCGCCGCTTCCTCGAAGAGAACAACAAGGTCAAGTTGACCGTGATGTTCCGCGGCCGTGAGATCACCCACCCCGAGATCGCGCGCACCATGCTCCAGCGCGCGGCTGAGGAGCTGGCCGATGCAGCTCAAGTTGAGCAGAGTACTCGGATGGAAGGGCGCAATATGACGCTTTTCCTTACTCCGAAGAACGTCATTGTCAGCTGAGACTCTGGGCCTCAGAGAGTAAAGAAGCGCCGGACATGTTGTCCGGCGTTTTTTTGTGAGGGGGCACCATGGCACGGCGTCCCGAAACCTCGGTGGGCCGATCCTCCTCAAATTGAGGGTTGCCATACCGATGTCATTCAGGTAGCTGTATCCGCCCTTTCAAAGGGAGCTTTTGAGCGTGTCGGCAGTCGGCACGCCATCTGTCCAGGAGATTGATATGTCGAAGATGAAAACGCATCGCGGAGCCGCCAAACGCTTCAAGATGACCAAGAGCGGTAAAGTGAAGTACCGCCGCGGCTTCCGCGCCCACATCCTGACCAAGAAGAGCAGCAAGCGTAAGCGTCATCTCCGCAAAGACGGGTACATCCACCCGGCGGACGAGCCTCGCGTCAAGAAGCTTATTGGCGAAGGTTAAGACACCACGTTTGTGCTTTACCCGGTCCTGATCTGGGTTGCCCCAACACCATGAGGAAGAGCTATGCCACGCGTCAAAAGAGGTTTTAAAGCGCGTCGTCGTCGCAAGAAGGTCTTGCGCGCGGCCAAAGGTTTCGTCGGCGGTCGCCGTCGTTTGTTCAAGAACGCCAAAGAGACCCTGCACCGCTCGTGGGTCTACGCTTACCGCGATCGTCGTCAGCGCAAGCGTCAGTTCCGTCGTCTGTGGATCACCCGTATTAACGCCGCCGCTCGCCAGAATGGGATGAGCTACAGCGCGTTGATCGGTGGGCTGAAGCGCGCCGGTGTGGAACTGGACCGCAAGGTTCTGGCGGATATGGCCGTGTTTGACTCGGCCGGGTTCGCTCAAGTGGTCAGCGCGGCGAAGAACGCCTCGAACTGATCGCGGCGCACTCTTAAGAAGCGCTGCAGGTTGAGTGACGCCCCGTTTCGAATCATCAGTCAGGATGAGGCGATCGGGGCGTTTGTTTTTTCTTGGCGGTGGATGCCGCCGGATAACGATCGACGCGAAGCAAAAGGATAAGGCGCGATGAACGTGGAAGAGCTCAGCAACAAGCTCGAAGATCTGGCCGGGCAGGCCGTCGAAGAGCTGGCCGTTGCTCCTCGCAAAGAGGACGCCATTCAGATCAAGAACCGCTACCTGGGTCGTAAAGGCGATGTGCAGGAGATGATGAAGGTGCTGCGCGATCTGCCTCATGAAGCGCGCCGGGTGGCCGGGCAGGCCTCCAACGCCTGCAAGACCGCCATCGAAGAGGCCTTTGAGGCGCGGATGCGCGCGCTGGCCAACGAGGAACTCGAGCGCAAGATGCGCGATGAGGCTGTCGATATCACCCTGCCCGCACGCCCGCTGAACGCCTCGATGGGACATCCGCTGCGCCAGATCGAGCAGGAACTCATCGGGATCTTCGAGGAGATGGGCTTCGAGGTGGCCGAGGGGCCCGAGATCGAGACGGACTACTTCAACTTCGAGGCGTTGAACTTCCCGCCGGATCACCCCGCGCGCGATATGCAAGACACCTTCATGCTCGATGACCAGCGTCTGTTGCGCACGCACACCTCACCGGTGCAGGTGCGTACGATGCAGGCCTACGACCTTCCGGTGCGCGTGATCTCGCCGGGGCGCGTCTACCGCTGCGACAGCGATATTACGCACAGCCCGGTTTTTCATCAGATCGAGGGGCTCTTGATCGATGAGCACGTGACCTTTGGCGATCTCAAAGGAACGCTGCAGCTCTTTGCCGAACGCTGCTTCGGAGAGGGCACACCGATTCGTCTGCGCCCGAGCTTCTTCCCCTTCACCGAGCCGAGCGCCGAGGTCGATGTCGGCTGCATCTTCTGCCGCGGCCAGGGCTGCCGTGTGTGCAGTCACACCGGCTGGCTGGAGATCTTAGGCTCGGGCATGGTCGACCCCAACGTGCTGGAGGCCTCGGGCATCGATCCGCAGCGCTACAGCGGGTTTGCGTTCGGGCTCGGGGTGGAGCGAGTGGCGATGCTCAAGCTGGGCGTCAACGACATCCGGCTCTTCTACGAGAACGATCTTCGCTTTCTTGAGCAGTTCTGAGCTGAGTGCCCTTTGCAGGCGCGCCAACACAAGACCTTTTGAACGACGAGTAGACGATGAAAGTGAGCTTGAACTGGCTCAATCAGTGGGTGGAAATCGAAGATCTGGACGCCGATGAACTGGCCTCTCGCCTGACTCTGGCAGGGCTGGAAGTCGAAGAGGTCGAGCGGATCGGCGAAGGTCAGGAGAAGATCGTGGTCGGTCGCATTGACGCGATCGAGGAGCACCCGAAGGCCGATCGCCTGGTGGTTTGTCAGGTCGACGCCGGGGAAGGGGAGCTGCGCCAGATCGTGTGCGGTGCCAAGAACATGAAGGCGGGCGATTTTGTACCGGTGGCCCTCCCCGGAGCGGAGCCCCCGGGCATCGACTTCTCCATTGGCGCACGCAAGGTCATGGGCGTTCCCTCGGCCGGGATGTTGTGCAGTGAGGAGGAGCTTGACCTGGCGACGGAAAGCGAGGGGCTGATGCTCCTCGATCGTAGTCTCCCGGTCGGAACGCCGATCTTTGAAGCGCTGGGTCTCAAAGACGTGGTGCTGCATATCGGGCTGACTCCTAACCGCCCTGATTGCCTCAGCCATCGCGGTGTGGCGCGAGAGGTTGCCGCGCTCTACGGGCGCGTGCTCCGCTCGGAGCGCCTGCTGGCGAGTGCCGCGGCCTGGGAGGGCAGTGCATCCGACGCGATCGACGGGGCCGCTGCCCTGGAGGTGGTCGACGGGGAGGGCTGCCCGCGCTACACCGCTGCGGTGCTTGAGGGGGTTAAGGTAGGGCCGAGCCCTCTCTGGCTTCGTCATCGCCTCGTCGCACTGGGGATGCGCAGCGTCAACAACATCGTCGATGTGACCAACTACGTGCTGATGGACCTGGGGCAGCCGCTGCACGCGTTTGATCTCGATAAGATCGAAGGTCATCAGATCATCGTGCGACGTGCCAGCGCCGGGGAGACGATCGAGGCCATCGATCATAAGACCTACAAGCTCGATGAGGCGGATCTTGTGATTGCCGATGGCTCGCGCCCGGTGGCGATCGCCGGCGTGATGGGGGGCGCCGAAAGTGAGGTGACCGAGGCGACCACGCGCATTTTGCTTGAGTGTGCGTACTTCGACCCGCGTTCGGTGCGCGTGACGGCCAAGCGCCACGGGCTGCATTCCGAGTCGAGCCACCGCTATGAGCGGGGCATCGATCCGGGGACAATCGTCGATAATCTGCGCGAGGCTGTGGCGCTTCTTCTCCAGGCGCAAGCGCACCTGGAGGGCGATGCGCCCGTGGTGCGCAGCGGCATTCTCAATGAAGGGCCAGGCGTGAAAGCAGCCCCGGCGATTGCTCTCGGGAAAGATCGCGCGAATCAGGTCTTGGGTACGGACATCGCGCCCGAAGAGGTGCTGAGCTACCTCAAAAGCGTCGGCGTTGAGTCTGTTGAGGATGAGGGCGACTCGTGGCGCTTTAGCGTTCCGAGCTACCGCCCGGATCTGGAGCGGGGGATTGATCTTGTTGAGGAAGTCGCCCGTCTGCACGGCTTCGATAAGATTGAGGCGACGCTTCCCCGTGCTTTAATGGGGCATGCGCACCAGCTGCAGAAAGATGCGGAGCGCGGCACGATCGTCTCGCGCGCTGAGCGACGCGCGCTGAACTGGGTTCGCGATCTTCTTCTGAGCCAGGGTCTTCGCGAAGCGGTAAACTACAGCTTTATGGGAGAAGGCGATCTCGATCGCCTGCGTTTTGAAGACGATGATTCCCGGCGACTTGCGCCCAGGGTGGCCAACCCTCTGGTCCAGGACCAGGCGTTGATGCGGACCACGCTGATCCCCGGCCTGCTCAACAACCTCAAGGTCAATCGGGCGCAACGGCGTCAGGATGTGGCGATGTTCGAGGTAGGGCGTCGCTACTTTATGACCGAAGAGCGTCGCACCCTTGGCGTCGCGCTGACCGGGCGTAAGCGCATTCACTGGAGCGGTGAGACAAGCTGGGACTTCTTCGACCTCAAGGGCATGGTGGAGGCATTGGGGCAGGCCTTTGATGCGACGGACGCGAAGTGGAGCAAGCCTCAGGTCGATGAGCCGTACCTGCATCCCGGTGTTCAGGCGGTGTGGACGGTGGGCAATCAGCCGGTAGCCTTTATCGGTCAACTGCATCCGGCGATAGCTTCCAAAGAGGGAAGTGAGCAGCCGATCTTTGTGGCCGAGGTCGATCTGGAGGCGTTGATCGACGAGGGGGCCCCCCTGCGCACGTTTAGCGCGTCGGCACGCTTCCCGGCGGTGGTGCGCGACTTCGCTCTGGTGGCTGATAACGAGGTGGCCTACGCGCGACTTCAGGAGGCGATCGAGGGACTTTGTGGCCGGGACGCCAGCTTTGGTGAGCTTTTTGAGAGTGTCGCGCTCTTCGACATTTACACCGGCCAGCCCATCCCCGAGGGCAAGCGTAGCCTCGCCATTAAAGTGACCTACCGCGCGCCCGATCGCACGCTGACGGAGGCCGAGATCGAGGCCGCAGATAACGCTCTGCTCGCCGCGGTTGAGGCGCAGGCCGGGGCTCGTCTGCGATAAGTCACAAAGATCGTGTTTCCTAAGACGGGGCCTTGTCTTAGACTGGGCCCCGTCTTGTGATTTTGATGTCTCGGGCAGGGGCTCCCGGGGAGTGCGCGCGCAGCTGAACTCAGGGTTGCGCGCTGCGCTTGCGCCGACTACAAACCCGCCCGCTGTTCGAGTTTCCTGCGTATCGATGTGAGGAGTTGTAAGAAGATGACGATTACCAAAGCGGATATTGTCGACACTGTCTACGAGAAGGTCGGGATCACCAAACGAGAGGCGTCTGACTATGTCGACACCATCTTCGAGGTCATGAAAGAGACCCTGGAAGAGGGCGAGGAGATCAAGGTCAGCGGGTTTGGCAAGTTTGAGGTGCGGGAGAAGGGCGAGCGTGTGGGACGGAACCCGCGCACGGGCATCGAGATTGTGATTCCCGAGCGTCGCGTACTGCGATTCAAAGTCAGTCAGGTGCTCAAGGACTCGATCAACGGCAAACGTTGATCTCCCCGGTCTTGTGACAAGACTCGTAATCCCATTTCGCTGACTACCAGATGAGTACTCCCGATGACTCAGACCTCCGAGAAGACCTCGCCGGCAATGATTGAACTGCCTGAGAAGACCTATTTTAAGATCGGTGAGGTCGCCAAGCTGCTTGATGTAGAGCCCTACGTGCTGCGCTACTGGGAGACGGAGTTCGACACTCTGGAGCCGGAGAAGACCAAGAGCGGTCAGCGGGTTTATCAGCGTCACGACATTGAGCATCTGCTCGAGATCAAGGAGCTTCTCTATGTCGAGATGTTCACGATCGCCGGGGCGCGTCGGCAGCTGGAACGCGGAGGAGCGGTGCGCCTGTCGGCTTCAGTTAGCGGTCCTGCGGGCAGTGTGGTGAGCGCCGATGAGGAGCTTCTGGCAGATCTGACCGAGGCGCGCCGTGAGCTGGCCGAGGCGCAGCATGCATTGCAGGAAGCCCGGGAGTCGCAGCATGTGGAGCAGCAGCGTCTACGCGCCGAGCATCGTGCGCTGAAAGACGAGCGCGACGCGCTTGGCGAAGAACTCTACGAGGCGCGCGCGCAACTTGCCGAGGGCGGCGACGTGGACGCCGAGGAGACCTTAAGGCTCGAGCAGGAGCTTGAGGCGTTGCGCGAGGAGCTCGCGCGGGAACGCCGTCGCCACGATGAGGTCTCCGAGGCAGGGCGTCGCATCGCGGAAGAGCGTGAACAACGCCGTCGTCGGGTGCTCTCCCAGATGCGCCGAGAAGTTGAGTCGCTGGCCGTGCTTGCGGATATCAACCGCTCGCGGCGCTGATTCGCTGCTGCCCTGATGGCCGCCGGGCCTCAGGGCATTCGTCTTGTACGTCGATATTTTTTGGGGGAAGAAGCGTCCCGAGCTAACTGTTGAGCCCGGTGAGGCGCATCGCTCTGCGCCCGGTCTATGAAAAGATTTCATAGCGGGGTCAACGATCCTCAGCGCTTCGGGTGAAGTGGAGTAGGAAACCCCCGATAGGTGAAACGTTGCTCCGCATGGCGCTTGCCTCGATGTTTGATGGTTGCAGCGCCTAAGTGCTTGTCGTGACTAGCGAAAGGGCCATCCAAAATCAACATCTGTTGTTGGTATAAGATGTGCATATGAGGTGAGGGCCTGCTCGGTGTGGAGCGGGTACTCTTCTGAGTCTGTCGAACGCAAGGGCTGCTACCATGACCAATCTCGAACAGGCCTCCAATGCCGGGCGCGGGGACACGATGACCGAAACTGAGGACGACTTCATCGCCCAGCGGCGGCAGAAGCGAACGGAACGCAAGCGGAGTCAGTCGGTCGATGACTTTCGTGACCTTGATCCGGTGAAGATGTATCTTCGAGGGATTGGCCAGGTCAGTCTTCTGACCCGGGAGGGCGAAGTCGCGGTGGCCAAGGAGATCGAGGCGGGTCGCGAGATCGTCTTCGCGGTGCTGGTGAATACGCCTGCGGCCATCGAGATGATTCTGTCGGTGCCCGATCGTCTTCGAGCCGGGACGGCGCGTGCGCGCGAGGTCTTCGACGAGTATGAGCCCGGCGGCGAGGACAGCGACGCACCGGTGGCTCCCGAGGTCTTCGAGCGTTTTGATAAGTTGCGTCGTGCCTGGCGGGCGCTGGAACGTAAAGAGGCCGAGCAGGCCCGCGCTCAGGAGACGGGGGAGGGCGATGCGCTGGAAAAGGCCGAGCAGGCGCGCAAACGCGCGCATACCCGGATGGTGAAGGCCGTCGAGGGCTGTCTTCTCTCCCAGCGCTTCATTCACGAGATCGTCGACAACTTTAAAAGTGCGGTCGACAACATCGACCGCTGCGAGCGTCGTCTACACCGCTACGCTCAGCGGGCCGGCGTGCGGCGTGAGAAGATGGACGTCTGGCGCGAACTCTACCGGACAGGTGAGCGGCCGGATTTTCATAAAGAGCGCATTCACGCCTCGATCGCCGCCGAGATGGACCAGGCGCTGGAGCAGTCGGTGGCCATCATCGACAGCATTGAACATGAGCTGGGTATGACGCAGGCGATCCTGCGCCAGACGGTACGAGAGATCGAGCGCGGGGAGCGCCGTGCCGAGCGCGGAAAGAGTGAGATGATTCGCGCCAACCTGCGACTGGTGGTCTCCATCGCCAAGAAGTACGTCAACCGCGGCATGCACTTTCTGGATCTGATTCAGGAAGGCAACATCGGATTGATGCGGGCGGTCGAGAAGTTTGAGTACCAGCGTGGCCATAAGTTCTCGACCTACGCGACCTGGTGGATTCGTCAGGCGATCACGCGTGCCATCGCCGATCAGGCCCGTACCATTCGCATTCCGGTGCATCTCATCGAGACGATCAATCGCATCCTGCGTACGTCTCGTCAGCTGGAGCAGGAACTGGGGCGCGAGCCGGAGGCCGAAGAAATCGCCGAGAAGTTGGAGATGTCGGTTGAGGCGGTACGCCGTGCGATGAAGATCTCGCGTCATCCCGTGAGTCTGGAGACTCCGGTGGGCGACGATGAAGACAGTCAGCTGAGCGACTTCATTGAAGATATCAACTCCCCGAGTCCGATGGACGAGGCGGAGACGCGCAACCTGCGCGAGCAGACTTTGGAGCTTCTGGCCACGCTGACGCCGCGTGAGGAGAAGATCCTGCGCATGCGCTTTGGCATCGGAGAGAAGAGCGACCATACGCTCGAAGAGGTGGGACAGGACTTCAATCTGACCCGTGAGCGGATCCGTCAGATCGAGGCCAAGGCGCTCGAGAAGTTGCGGGTGCCCAACCGCGCCGATTCGCTTAAGCCCTTCCACGAGAGCTGAGAGATTTTTTGACACGTTCCGGCCCTCTGTAACACTTCGGGCAGGAGCTCCCAGGGAAGGGGGCACCACCTGAAGTGCACCAGGGAGGGTGTCATGACCAGCCATATCCGCCGCGCGCCCGCAGCGCCGGCTTCGCAGCCCCAGGCCACGCTTAGCTACGGTCAGCATTTTGGCCCCTACGTCATCACCGGCTTTGCCGGGAGCGGGGCTACGAGCTACGTCTACAAGGCGCGTCGCCGCGATCGCGTCGAGCCGGTGGCGATCAAGGTGCTGCATCCTCATCTCGTGGCGGATGCGACCAAGCGCCTGAAGTTCTACCAGGAAGCGCGCATTATGATGCGCATGCAACACCCCAACGTGGCGCGTTTTCATGACATCATCGAAGACGGCGACACGCTGGCGTTCGTTATGGAATACATCGACGGGCATACCCTGGAGCACTGGCGAGCTCTGCACAGTGAGCAGCTCGATGAGGCGACGCTGGGCTGTGTCTTTGTCGACGTGTTGCGGGGCCTGACCGCCGCCCACCGCCAGGGGGTGGTGCATCGCGATATGAAGCCGGCCAACGTCATGATCGCCCAGATCGAGGGGCACTACACCGCCAAGATCATCGATTTTGGGGTCGCTCGCTTTATGGGGGAGCCTCTCAGCGAGAGCGAGCGCACCAAGATCGTCGGCACCGCCGCCTACATCTCACCGGAAGAGGTGGTGAACCCGGAGGAGGTGTGCCTGGCCAGCGACATCTACAGCCTGGGGGTGATGCTCTACGAGGCGGCCTGTGGTCGGCGCCCCTTCGAGGGTATGGAGGTGCGCGAGTTGATGGAGGCGCATGCGCGTTGCGCGCCCGACCGTCCACGTCAACTCAATCCCGGACTCTCCGGCGGCTTTGAGGCGGTGATCATGCGCACGCTGGAAAAGCGCCCGGACTCGCGCTTTGGCTCGGCCGCCGAGATGATCGGTGCCATAGAGATGGCCCTGCAGGGGGCCTATGAGCTTGAGCAGGCACCGATGCCGGGTGGTGAGCAGGAAGATGCAGCCACCGCCGAATGGACGCGGGTGGCTACTGAGGTTGCAACGCAGAGCCGACGTCGCAGCGTGGGGGCGTGGCTGCGACGATGCGTTGAGGCGGCTATCTCGCATCTGAGCTCGGAGCCCGCCCACGACGACCCGGCGCACTTTGCGCGTCGGCCCGCAGACGCGGTCATGCCCTTTCGCTGAGCGTGTATGACACGCTGCGACATGTTCTTGACACAGAAGGTCATATTCGTAAGGTACGTCGGTAGGTTTCTAGCGAGCTATAGGATCGTAGCTGGTTGCGCTGCCCGCCAACAACACCTGTGTTGTTGAATGTGTTTCCGCTGATCCCGGCTTTGGCTAAGAATCACGTGTTGGCCACGTCCTCCCAATGTGGAGGGCTCAGCCGTCGAGTCCGAGGAGCGGCAAGTCGCACCCTGAATGCGTTTGTCGACAGCGGGTATGCAATGCAACCCGTATGGTTTGAGGAGAGAGTAGTGATGATGAGCAAAAAGAAAAACATGTTGCGCAATGGCATCCTGGCCGGTCTGGCCACGATGTTCATGGCGTTCGGTGTGGGCTGTGGCGACGACGAGCCGGAGAGCCAGTGTGAAGCAGACCAGGCCTACCTGGTGATCGGCGCGAACCCGGCTCAGTGCTACGACACGTGCGAAGTCGGCGAAGACGAAGTCGACCCCTGTGGCGAAGGTTTTGCTTGCCGTCCGGCCGGTGCCGTCAGCGTTTGTCGTGAGACGAGCGAGCCTGATCCTGATCCTGATCCCGATGCCTGCGACGCGCAGGTGGTCTGCGAGAGCTTCTGCGAAGCGCAGTTCGGTGCCTGCATCGACGAGCATTGCGGTGGTAACGCCGATGTTCGCACCCAGGAGATGGATTGGTGCCTGAACGGTCAGACGCTTCAAGGGCCCGACGGTCAGCCGGTTGAGATTAGCGCGGGCTGCCTGGCGGATGCCGGGGCCAGCGAAGCGGCGTGTGAGCAGATTGAAAGTGAGGCAGCGCAGCTTGAAGGGGCTGGTTGTGCCGGTGATGCTGGAAAAGCGTTCGCGTGCTCTGGGCTGGGTGTTTACAACGCGGATGGTGGAGATGCGATCTTCAACGATGTGTGTGGTTGTGAAGCCGTGCCTGTTGCCGCTGAGTGCACGACCGATGCAGATTGCAAGGGATCTGTGTATGAGGGCTTTTGCGTGACCGAGTTGGACGACGGCCCAGTGGAAGGGGGGTTCTGCACCTCCTTGTGCGAGAAAACGGGAAGCCTGTACGAGCCTGATCTCAACTGTGGCGGCACTGACGGATATTGCTCTACCAGGGCGATCCAGGGGCAGACTGTCTCGATCTGTGAGCAAGGGTGCCAGGAGCTTTCCGACTGTGGTGAGCGAAGTGGCGTGAGCTGTCGTCCTGACCTCTTCGGCTCGAATCAGGCTGGTGATATCTTCACGTACGGCGCCTGCGACATCCCGACGTGTGACGCTGAGGCAGACGTGACCGGCTGCGAAGGCAACGAAGAGGTTCAAGGGCTTCCGGCGGCGACTGCGTGCCATCCCTTCGGGTTCTGCACCCAGCCCTGCACCTTTGATGCAGAGAGCGAGGCTTCGGATTGCCCGGCGATTCCGCTCTCGGGTAACTCCAGTGTCCAGTTGCTCTGCACCGAGGCGGGCTACTGCGACTACCCCTGGGCACCGTCTGCGGAGAACTAAGCCTTACGTGGCGATGTGCTGAGTTTTCCTAGCTGGGAACGCAGCACGTTCTTCGGTACTTAGAAGAACGCCTCCCCTTCTGGGGGAGGCGTTTTTTTTTGCCTTTGACGCAAAACCTCGGCGCGCCCTGCGACAATAGAGGGTGGGCCGGGCGCACGGGGCGCCTGCCAGGCCGGATGGAGACTGCGTTGAGGGGCAGATGATGATGGGAATGGAGCGGTGGTTAAAGCGCTACAGCGATGTGTTCTTAGCGGGGCTGGTCATTGGAATCATCGGGATGATGATCGTGCCGCTGCCGACGCTGGTGCTGGACTTGTTGCTGGCGCTGAACATCGCGCTGGCCGTGACGCTTTTGATGGTGAGTTTGTATATCCCCAGCGCTCTTAAGATCGCGGCGTTTCCATCGATCTTGCTCATCACCACATTGTTTCGGCTGGCGCTCAATGTCTCGTCAACGCGTCTGATTTTGTTGCATGCCGACGCCGGAGAGGTGATCGCGGCATTCGGGGACTTTGTGGTGCAGGGCAACTTCGTGGTGGGGGCGGTGATCTTTTTGATCCTCACCTTGATTCAGTTTCTGGTGATCGCCAAAGGCTCAGAGCGCGTCTCGGAGGTAGCGGCGCGATTTACGCTGGACGCGATGCCGGGCAAGCAGATGTCGATCGACGCCGACCTTCGCGCCGGGGCCTTCGATCTGGATGAGGCTCGCCGCAGGCGCGCGCTGGTGCAGCGGGAGAGCCAGCTTTACGGGGCGATGGACGGGGCGATGAAGTTTGTGAAAGGCGATGCGATCGCGGGCATCATCATGACGGCGATTAACATCGTGGCCGGGATGATCATCGGGGTGATGCAACTGGAGATGTCGGCCGGAGATGCGGCGCAGGTCTACACGCTCTTGACGATCGGCGACGGGCTGGTCAGCCAGATTCCCGCGCTGTTGATTGCGACAACGGCCGGCATCATTGTGACGCGGGTTGCCAGCGATGATGAGGGGGCGCACCTGGGCGGGGATATCTTCTCGCAGCTTCTCGAGCAGCCCAAGGCGCTGGCGATCGCTGCGGCGCTTTTGATCGCGCTGGCGATGATCCCGGGGTTGCCGGTGGTTCCCTTTCTCGCGTTGGGCGGGGCGGTGGGGGCTGTTTCGTACGCGCTGCAGCGCTCGCGGGGGCAGGGCGATGGCTTGAGTGAGCAGGAGGCCCGGGAGGTGGCCTCGATTGAGCGTGAGGCCGAGCAGGGGGCGCGTCAGGCCCGGGCGATGATTCCGGTGGTGACGCCGCTTACCGTGGAGTTGGGGGCGGCGCTGGCCGAGGCGATGGGGGAGGAGCGCGAGCGCTGGTTGAGGGAGATGATCCCGGCGATGCGCGAAGGGATCTTTTTTGAGACGGGGGTCAAGGTGCCCGGGGTACGCATGCGGGTGGGCAGCGGTCAGGGCAGTGCGCTGGCGGTGATGCTCGATGAGATCCCGGTGGAATGTGCCGAGGTGCCTCTTGATGAGGTTATGGTCGCCGATGATCCGGAGGGGGTGGCGGTGTTTGGCATTGAGGCGCGGGCGGCCCGCCATCCGGTCAGCGGTCAGCCGGCGTGCTGGGCGCCGGCAGAGGCCCGTGAGCGACTCGAGGAGGCGGGTTATCAGGTGTGGGATAGCGCCGACTACGTACTGTTGGTGATGAGCGCGGCGATAAAGGCCCATGCCCATCGTTTTGTGACCCTGCAGGGGGTGCGTGGGATGCTCGATCAGCTTGAAGGGCCCTACCCGGCGCTTGTCTCCGAGGTGGTGCCCCGGCAACTGGGGCTTCAGGAACTCACCGAGATCTTGAAGAGGCTGGCCGAGGAGGGGATTTCATTGCGCAACCTGCCGACGATCCTGGAAGTGCTGGCCGATCGGGCGCGCAGCGAGAAGAACCCGGTCAAACTCACCGAGGAGGTACGCGCCGGGTTGAGCGCCTACATCACTCACAAGTACTCCGGCGGGGAGGGAAGCGTGTTGGTGTATCTCGTGGATCGGGAGATCGAGGAGGTGATTAAGAGTGCGATTCGTATCGGAGAGCGGGGCAGTTTCTTGACGCTCGCGCCGGAGGACATTCAGGAGATCCTGGGCGCGGTGCGCTCCCAGGTCAGCGGGGATGTGGAGGGGGAGCGTGTGCCGATCTTGCTGACGGATCAGCGCGTGCGGCGCTACCTGAAGCGACTGGTAGCGATGGAGATCCCGAATGCGGTCGTGCTGGCCTACCAGGAGCTGGATCCGGCGCTGACGATTCAGCCCCTGGGGCGTATCGTTGTGGGACGCGGTTGAATCAGTCGGGGCGGACGGCGCTGGCCTCGGAGGTCGGCGCCGTATCATCGGCCAGAAGCTCGGTGAGGCCGGAGCCGTCGCCCAGGGTGTCTGCGATGGTGCGGGCGATGTTGCGCTGTGTGATGTCTTCGTTGAGTTGGCGGCTGTAGAACTCGCGGTACATGCGATTGAACCACATGGTGTGTCCGGTGCGGGTGTCGATAAGTTTAGCCTGAAAGTGGCTGATGACGCAGGGACGAGGAAACTCGGTGGGGGCGTCGGCGGTGCTGGAGGTGCGTGCGTAGCGGGTGAAGCTGCTCGGGGACTGACGGCAGATACCGCGGCTGTGGTAGACGATTTGCCCCACGAGCAACGTGTCGGCTGGCAAGGCGTCTTGCTCGTTGATGGTTCGAAGGGTGAGGACTTCGACGCGCGGCTCAGTCTGGTCGTCCACCGGCTCAAAATAACGATGGAGCGAGCCGTGCAATGCGACGCCTTCGTCAAAGATCTCCCAGAGCTCGCGTTCTCGTAGGTGGTTCTCCAGCGCATCGGGGGCGATGACCTCAAATCCCATGTCTTCGAGCCAGGCCATCGCCTGGGCCTGGTAGGCCATTCGCAGGGGCTCAAAGTGGGCGGTGGGCATCCCGAAGGTTCCCGATGCGTAAAAAGGCACCACTGCCACCGAGCGTACCCGTGCGCTGCGGTAGTCGTCGCGCACGCCCACGTCCGGGGTCGAGGCGCAGCCCGCAGGCAACGTGCAGAGTAAAAGACATGCGGCGATGAGGCCGAGGTGGGGTGTACGCAGCATAGGGCGTCTCCCGAAAGACGATGAGGACCAGAGTTATGAGGCCACCCTAAGGTAGCACGCAGTGAGCCTCTCGCAATGGTGTGCACCACGTGCGGTGCGGACCAGTCGATGTGATGGTGTCGACGTTGTTGCGTGGAAAGGGCTTCCTTGTTAGAAAATCGAGCTTGTTTCCATGCTTGATTCGCGACGTACTTTAAGGGAGCCGCCGGTGATCATTTGTAAGAGCTGTGGTCGGGAGAACGAGGACAAATTTAAGTTCTGTCTGGGGTGTGGCTCGGGGCTGGAAGCGCCCAAGCCCAAAGCGCAGCCCGACACGTTGGATTGCCCCCATTGCGGTGCGGCTGTTCCCGGGGGCTTTAAGTTTTGCGGGGCCTGTGGAGGTTCGTTGCAGCAGATGGCGAGCGAGCCCGCAGTGAATGAGACGACGCTCACCGGTGGGCCGCGCCCGGCCAGTTCCAGTTCCGAGCCCGAGGAAGAGGTTCGCCGCCTGGGCGAGCTGACCGTGATTCGTCCGGATGGCTCGGAGGGGGCGCGCATTGAACTCACCAGCAAGGGCGTGACACTGGGGCGCACGAGTGAGCATGAGGTTCTGGCCAATGACCCCTTCCTCTCTCCGGAGCACGCTGCGCTGAGCTATGAGAGCGGTCGGGTGATGCTACGCGATCTCGACAGCATCAACGGTGTCTTCTGGCGGCTACGCGATGATGTGGAGCTTGAACATGGCGATATGATTCGCGTGGGCCAGGAGCTTTTGCGTTTCGAGATGGCCGATAAGGTCGATGAATTGTCGACCGGTTGGAAGGGAGACGACGCCGAGGTCAAACGCCAGGGGAGTCCGGATCGAGGGGTTTGGGGAAGGCTGGCGTTGATCGGCGGACCGGATGTGGAAACGCGTGCCTACGAGGTCCACACCAGCGAGGTCACCCTGGGACGCGAGATCGGCACGATCCTGTTTCGGGATGACGGGTTCGTTTCGGGTAAACACGCCCGTATCTACCGCGATCAGGATCGCGTTTATCTGCGTGACCTCGGGAGTAGTAACGGCACGTACATCAAGATTCGAGGGCAGCGTCAGCTGGCCAACGGCGATCTGATCTTGATGGGGCAGCAGCTCTTCCGCCTGCAGATCGGCTAGGCGAGATAACGCAGCGGCAAGGTTATGACGAGCTCGGCGCGCTTTGCGCCGGGCTCGTTGTGTGTGCGGGGGCGGCGAGCAGGTCATGCTTGATGAGGAACTTCTCCATGGCCTCATTGACCAGGTCGGGCATCTCCAGCGGGGCGACGTGGGTACCCCGGGGCACGACGACAAGCTTGCTGTTGGGGAGCATCTCGCTCATCTCGACGGATCGGTACATCGGGGTGAAGGTGTCATTCTCACCGGCGATGACAAGGGCGGGAACCGAGATCTCAGTTAAGAGCTCTTCAGCGGAGTGCAGCGAGAGCGCGGAGAGAAGCGAGAGGAAGAAGTTGAGATCCATGCGCGAGGCATGTTCCAGGTAGGGCAGGAAGTCTTGCTGGCGCAGAAGCTGTCCGTTGACCTCGGCGGCCTGCACGGCGACTTTGTACCAGATCTGGCGGGGGAGCACGGTCTCCCAGGTGCGCTGGATGGCCTGGGGGGCGGAATCAACCGCGCGGCGCAGATAGGGGAGCACACGCCGCATCAGGTCGGAGCCGTGAAAGGTGTCCAGGGGGTGTTTGTAGCTGCCGCAGATGGGGATGAGCGCGCGCACGCGCTCGCTGTACGTCTCGCAGAAGTTCAGGATCACCTGCACGCCCATGGAGTGTCCGGCGAGGATCGCCTGGTCGATCTCGAGAGCATCGAGGACGAGCGCGAGATCGTCGCACATCTGGTCGAGGCTGATCTTTTCGGGGTGTTCGGGCACCGAGCTGGCGCCGTGGCCGCGGTAGTGCCAGCGCACGATGGTGAAGTCGTCGATGAAGCGATCGATGACGTAGGGCCAGATGAAGCCGTCGCAGGCCAGGCCATCGCAGAGGACAAGGGCGGGGCCGCGGCCGACGGTTCCGTACCAGATCTGGGTTCCGTCGGGGGCGGTCAGGTAGTGGCTGCGTTCCAAGGCTTAGTGTCCTGTGAGCTCATCGATGGTGAAGAGGGCGTGGAGGGTGACGCCGATGTCGGCCAGGGCCTCTCTCCCGCCGGCCTGGCGGTCGACGACGGTGAGGGCATGATCAACTTTGAAGCCTGCGGCGCGCAGCGCTTCGATGGCCTGGAGGGTGGAGGCACCGCTGGTGACGACGTCGTCGACGGCGACTACCGGGGAGCCTGCGGCCAGGGTGGGGGGATGTTCCAGGTAGCGCTCGGTGCCATGGGCTTTGGGGGCCTTGCGCACGATGATCGCATCGAGGCTGTGGCCAGCCCGATAAGCGGCGATTGAGGTGGCTGTGACCAGGGGATCGGCCCCCAGGGTCAGTCCGCCGATGGCCGCCGGTGCCGGCTCAAGCGTGAGGGCGGCTTCAAAGAGGGCCTGGCCGATGAGCCAGCCGCCTTCGCCGGTGAGCGAGGTGGCTTTGACATCGACGTAGACCGAGCTTGTCTGGCCGCTGGCCAGACGGAAATGCCCGGTCCTCACCGAGTGGGTGGTGAGGAGCCGGGCGAGTGTGGCGCGCGAGGCGTCGTTCATGGCATTTCCGAAGCGCGGACCGAGTGATACGTCAACTCTCGGCCTGAGCTTGAGCTTGAAGCAAGCGCTCAATGAGCTCGGACTTGGTGCCGCTGACCGGCAGGTCGAGGGCACGGAGTTGCTCTTTGAGCTCCTTGACGGTGAAGTCTTCTTCGAACTCCTGGATGGTCTCCGGGTCGATGTCGGGTTCGGCCTCGGCCTCGGCCTCGGCCTCGGCGTGAGTTTCAGCCTCGGCGTAAGCTTCGACCTCGGCGTGAGTCTCGGCCTCGGCGTGAGTCTCGACCTGGGCTTCAACTTCCGTACCTTCGGAGACCTCGGCGCTGCTCTCGACCTCGGCGACAGGCTCGGGTTCGGCCTCGGGCTCCTCCACAACGACGGTGGTGGTCGTCGTCGTGGGGGCTGCCTGGGTGAGGGTTGAGCTCGGCCCCGAAGAGGCGCGCACAGGCGCGGCGTTGCGCGATGAAGCGCGTGCGGTGACGGTGCTTGCCGGTGCGCTTCGGGTTGGCTGGGAGGTGCGGGCCGGGACACGCTGCGCAGTGGGAGCTTCGGCATCGACGCCGATATTCAGCTCGCCGCGAAGTTGTGCGCCGTCGGCCATCTCCACAAGAGGGGCCAGGATGTTGGCTACGGCGCGGGCCGTGGCGCTGAGCACCACGCGCTCCTCGGCGCTGACCTCTCCGTCGAGGACGCCTTCGATGATGACCTGGCGAGCGCGTATAGATCCGTTGACCACGCCGCCCTGGGCGATGGTCAACGTCTCGCTGAGCTCGATGGTCCCATCGACGCGGCCTTCGACCCTCAGATCGGCGTCGCCGCTGATGCGCCCGGAGACTTGAGTCTGGGCGCCAATGATGGTCGGGTCAGCCATAGCTTAGTCCACGTCCATGTCGATGTGACCTTTGAAGCCTGCGCCGTCGGCGATCAGGATGCGGGGGGCTTTGATGTCGCCGACCATTTTACCGATCGAGGCGATCTCCACGCGCTCGGTGGCGACGATGTTGCCGGTGACCTGACCGCTGACCGCAATCTGCGGGGTCTCGACGTCGGCTTCGACCACGCCGTTTTCGGCAACGGTGACCAGCGCGTTGACCGCGATGCGGCCTTTTACGGTGCCCTCAATGGTGACCGGGGCGTCGCCGGAGATCTCGCCATCGATGGTGATGTTGGGGCCGATAAGTGTGTCCGCCATGATGTGCTCCTACAGCAAAAAAGAGGGTGGAGAGAGGGTCAGCCGTCGATCTGGACGTCCATATCGATGTTGCCCTTAAAGCGGGCGCCTTCCTGGATGATGACGCGCGGGGCGCGCAGGTTGCCGGTGACCAGGCAGCCTTCCAGAAGTTCGATGACGTCGTGGGCGACGACTTCACCGTTGACCTCGCCACGGATGGCGATGGACTGGACGTCGATGTCGGCGACAACTTTGCCGCCTTCTTCGACGGTGAGGCGGCTGGAGAGGGCGACGTTACCTTCGATGGTGCCGAAGACGACGACTTCGTCGTCGCCGGAGAGGCGGCCATTAATGGCAACGCCCGGTCCGATGGTGCAGCTCGTCGGGGCCATGGGGGGACTTCTCCGAGAAAAATTTCATTCGTCAGTGGACTTCGGCCGCCGCCTCTCAGGGAAGCGTAGCAGGAGGGCGTGTGGCCATGGCGCTCGTTTCTAACATCGAAGGTTCACCCCTTCAAGATGACTTACTCCACAGGGAGGTATAGCTCGATGCTCCGGCACCGCTGCATCTGCCGCAGCTCGTTGCGTGGCGCTGTCGGTGAGGATCAAAGAGAGGCGCTGACCGGGTGTTTAGGCGTGGTTGCAAGGGTGAGGCAACTCGCTATGATAGGCGCGCAACGATTCCAATACAGTAGGCCTATCAGGGGTAAGTTCCCGTGTGAGTACGGGGATTACCGACGATCCGATGATGCGGAGGCTGCATGAGATGGCGAGCGGTACCAGCGGTGCTGGCAACGGTGATGGTGTGGGCGTGTGCTCCGGAGATTCCCGAGCGCGATGCGCCTGTAGAGCGAGTGGAGGCGATCTTTGATCCCTCGACGGCAACGATTCCTCTGCCCAATGACGCGGCACTCCAGGAAGGGAGGTTGCCGGCGCTCGAGGGGGCCGGTGATGCGACGGCTGCCGGACAGTTTGGAGCGTTTCTCACCCAGCTCAGTGGATGGCTTCCGAGTACACCGATCGAGATTCCTTTCAGCGGCGCGCTCAATGAGGAGACGCTGACCGCGGAGAATATTCGTTTTTACCGTTTCGATGAGACGCTGGAGCCGTTGGAAGTCGCTTCGATTGAGGCGTTGGATAGCGATGGCGAGGGGCCGGTTGTGGTGCGAGTGACGCCGGTCGAGCCGGTGGAGCGCGGCGAGCATTACGCAGTGGTTGTGACCCGCAGTGTGGAGGGAGCCAACGGGGAGACGGTAAGCGAGCCGCCGGCTATCTTCTTCGCCGCTTCGGAGGAGCCCCTTGTGGACGGGAATGGCAAGCCCACACTTGATGTGCTCGACGATCCGGAGAACCCCGGGCAGGCCGCACAGCTTGAGGGGCTGCGCCAGCTTCTCGCGCCACTCTTTGATGCGGCCGAAGCCGAAGGTATCACCCGCGATCAGGTGGTGATGGCCTTTCGCTGGACGGTGAGTCCGGATGCCAGCGCGCTCTTCGACCCGGTGACAGCACAGGTTCCGCTTCCCAACACCGCAGCGCTCGACCCGGATGGGACCTTCCCGGATTCGGCCGGGTGTTTTGTGGATGAGAACAGCGCCAACGGGGTGCTGGATCGCTACCTTGCGGGGCTTTCGGGCTGGCCAGCGGCGACGCCGATCACGCTGCCGCTGAGTGCGCCGATCGATCCGTCGGCCATTGGCCCGGATGATGTTCAACTCTACCGCTGGCTTGATGATGGGAGTCTTTCGCGGGTGGATGATGTGACGGTGACCTACATCGAAGAGCAGACCGACCGCTGTACCGGGGAGGTGGGAGAGGGTTACGCGTTGGTGCTGAGCCCGGCGGAGCCGATGGGGGACCGGGAGCGTTATTTTGCTTTTGCCACGCGCGCCATTGGCGGTGAGGGCCTGGGGCTTTTGCCCGACGTCCCGATGTTTATGGGAATGCAGCCCTATCCGGTGGTCGATGAGAACGGCAGCTCGCTGGTGGGCTCTTTTAGCGACGCGCAGGCGCAGGGGATGGCGGGCATCCAGGCCTCGATCGCGCCGATGATGGCGTATCTGGAGGATGAGCTGGGGCTGACCTACGAAGATATGGCCGCGGTGTGGGGCTGGGGCACCTGGAGCGATACCTTTGTGGTCTTTGATCCGTCGAGCGGGTCGATCGCGTTTCCCAGCGCGTTTCTGGTCGATTCGGAGACCGGACAGATCAACCTTCCGGTGCCCGAGGGGGCTGATCCGCTCACCGAAGGCATCATCACGTTGCTCAATCAGCGCCGCGGGTTTTCCACGACCGCGTCGGGCTGGATTCCGGTCGACGGGGAGGTTGACCCGAGCACCATGGATGAGGATTCGGTCGTCATGGCCTCGGTGGCCGGCTTCTCGCCAAGGGTGCTTCCGCCCGAGGAGTATAGCGTGAGCTATGAGCCCGAGTGGGGGCATCTGGTGGTCGAGCCGCGGGTGCCGTTCCATGAGGGGCTTCAGCACGCCGGAATTGTGACGACGTCGATGCTCGGGGTGAATGGACGGCCGGTGCAGCCGACGGCGGTCTTCGCGCTCTTGCGCAGCACCTACCCCCTTGTGAACGGCGATGGCGAGAGCCAGGTGTACCTGCTTGACGACTCGACGGCGGCCGCGTTGGAAGAGGCCCGCACCGCGTACAGCCGCCTCTTCACCCTCGCGGTCCTGTTGCCGGGTGGAGGTTATGAGCGCGACGAGATCGCGACGGCGTGGGCGTTTACACCCGAAGATCCGGCGCTCTTGCTGCAGCAGACGCGCGCCCGGGCGATGGCCGCGCTGGATGCGCGTGCTGAAGTGGTGGCCGAGCGCTTCTGCGATGGTGAGCCCACCTGCAACAACGATCCTTATTTCGAAGCGCTGAGTGCGGACACCTTTGAGCACCCGACCTCGGCGGGCACGCAGGTCGATGTCTCGAATCTTGAGGCGATCTACAGCGGTGGGGAGTACGATTCGGTGCTGGTGGCCAGCCCGCTGGGTGATGTTGCCGATCCGCAGGACGCCTCAACGCGGGTGGGAGTGACGGTGATGCTGCCGCGTGCGGCGCAGGACGGTGGTGACTGTGTGGCACCTTTCGATGTCGTGATCTCCCAGCATGGCCTGGGCGGTAACCGCTGGGGTGGGGCGCTGATGACGGCCAATGAAGTCGCGGCTTTCCCGAGCTGCAAGGCGACGGTGGCGATCGATCTTCCGCTGCATGGCGGTCGTGCCACGGCGGCGACGTCTCTGCACCCGGAAGATGCGATCCCGACGTCGGGATCGGGCTTTTTGACGAGCAATCTGATCGCGAGCAAGGTCAATTTTATGCAGGCATCGATCGACCTTTTCGTGCTGGCACGATTGATCGTCGGTGATGGCGGTGGGAGCGGTCTGACACCTCTCTTTGCCTCGACGCCCTACAGTGGCGAGGAGCTCTTCAGCGGCACGATTGGATTTGTGGGCCAGAGCCTGGGCGGAATTGTGGGCGTGCCCTTTGTGACGCTGGAACCTGCGGTGGATACCGCGGTGATCAGCGCTTCGGGCGGCCGCCTGACCTGGATTTTGGAGGGCGATGAGGCCGGTCCCTCGACCATCGGCGGCCCGATTCTGGATGCGCTGGCCTCGCAGGGAGCGGTGCCGGGCACCTTTGGCTTTATTCGTACGATGGCGCTGGTGCAGTGGACGGCTGATGTCATCGATCCCTTTGCGTTTGCGCCCTTCACCACCGAGCGTCCGCGCCAGAATCTGGCGTACGATGCGGGAAGCGACACCTTCGGGCCGGTCACCGGTGACCTCTGCGCAGATAGCGCTGAGTGCCCCGAGGGGTGGTCCTGTGAGGCGGTGAGCTCGGATGTCGATCGCTGCGTGGAGCTGCTTCCGGCCAACCAGATGATGCTGCAGATGGCGTCAGGCGACCGCACGGTGGTCAACCGTGCGACCGAGGCGCTGGCCCTGGCCCTGGGAGTGAGTCTGGACGACACGACCTTTGAGAATGCGCCGCACTCCTTCCTCTCGACGCTCAATCCGGCCAGTGAAGGGTATGCGGCCGGCCAGTGCGCGCGCGAGCAGATGGGGGCCTGGCTGGCCAGCGGGATGGGCGGCGTGGCGGAGCTTCCGGCTTCGCTGAGCGCATCGGCCTGTCTGGCGCAATGATCCTGAGACCCACATTGAGATGATGCCGAAGTTTGATGCTTCGCAGGAGAATCGACGATGAAGATGCAGCAGAAAGAGCATGCATGGATGGGGCTCGGGGCGGCGCTTGTGGTGTGCGCCGGCGGGCTCTGGAATCCGCCGGCGGCGCAGGCCGCCGGTTTTGCCAACACGGCGCAGAGCGGCACGGCCACGGGCATGGGCGGGGTGGCCACGGCCAACGCCGATGAGCCCAACGCCAACTTCTATAACCCGGCGGCGATGGTGTTCAGTCAGGGGTTTAGCGCTTATGTGGGGCCTACCCTGATCAAGCCCTCGGTGAGTTATGAGGGGCAGGGAGGGGAGGAGCAGACCGAGCCGGCGCTCTTTCCCCCACCGAACGTGAACCTGACACTGCCATTTGGGGAGCAGTATGCGGTGGGCCTGGGGGTGACGCTTCCCTGGGGGCTGGCGATCCGGTGGCCGGATAACTGGGTGGGGCGCGAGAACTTCCGTGCTCAGCAGTTGCAGACGATCAACGTCAACCCCAACTTCGCCTACAAGGTGCCGGGCATGGACCTGGGGCTGGCGGTCGGGGTGCAGGCGATGTACTCGACGATCACCCAGGAACGCACGGTGATCTTACGCGATGATCTGGAGGTGCCGGTTTTGCTCGGCGGCCAGGGCTTTGGTGTGGGGGCGACCGCAGCGGCGTTCTACAAGCTCAACTCGCAGTGGTCGATGGGGCTGAACTACCGCAGCGCGGTCAACCTCAACTACGAGGGGCGGGCGCATTTCGGCGAGGAGGTGGAGGGCACGCCTTTCGAGCAGCGTTTTGTGGATCAGGATATTACCACCGAGTTGACCGTGCCCCACACCGTGAATCTGGGGCTTGGTTATCAGGCGACCGAGGCGCTGTGGGTGGGGCTGGACCTGAACTACATGACCTGGTCGACCTACGATCGCATCGAGATCAACTTCGATGAGCAGAGCCCCGAGGGTGAGCCTGGCGAGTCGGAGCCGCCCACGGTGGTGGAGTCGAACTGGAATGACGCGCTGGCGGTTCGTCTGGGGGCGCAGTTTGCCATCACCGACGCGCTCAAAGCGCGCGTCGGCTTTGCCTACGACGTAACGCCGGTGCCCGATGAGACGGTGGGGCCTTCGCTCCCCGACAATAACCGTACGGTGGGGGCGCTGGGGCTGGGGTATGAAGTTGCCGGTTTCCGGGCGGATGTGGCCTACCAGTACATCTATCTGCCCACCCGTGAGATTCGAAACGGCAGCGTGGATGGCGACTACCAGCTCAGCTCCCATCTGGTGGGCATCAATGTGGGCTACGGGTTCTAACCCGTCGTTTAGCCCGGCTCGGACGCGTCTGGATTGGAGGCGTCCGGGGCGGGTTGAGCATCATCTGGAGGCGACGGGTCTGATGAGGATTCGTCGCCTTCGTTGTTTTCGCCATCGGGGAGATCGTTGGGGGCCGCGCAACCGGAGGTCAGAGGACGTCCATCGGCGCAGGTTCCCGGGCTGAAGAGGCGATCTTCAGAGAGCGTGGTGTGATGTGCGAAACTTCCAGAGCTGAGCTCCGGGCTTCGGTTCAGTGAGCGGGGCGGGGCGTTGGTGTAGAGGGCCTCGTCGATGAGTTGGCCATCTGCGCGGTAAAGGGCGACGCGTCCGCCGTCATTGGCCAGCTGAAAGCGGGAGTCTGCAAGCCAGGTGTCAAAGCCTTCCCCGGCAGGGGGCGGAGCTCCGGAGGTGCTGGCGGCGAAGATCACCGCGCCGTGACCGGCAGCCAGGCAGTGTGGGGGGAAGGTAAAGCGAATGCTGGTATCGTTGGCCACGCCGACGCCTTCGAGATCGAGGGTGTGGGGGCTGATGTTGACGATTTCGACGAATTCATCGTCGTGGGCGCTGCGGGAGCCGTCGGCGTTGGCATCGCCTTCGGGGCCGGTGGGGACGTTGGGGAGGAGCTCGTTGATGAGGAGCAGGCCGGCTTCGGGCCGGCGGGCCTCGGGGCAGGGGTGGGGGAGGTCGGGGCTACCCGGGAGATCGGCGTCGGTGGTGGTGCCTGTATCGGAGCTCCCCGGTGACGGGTCGGCGGGGAGGTCGGTTGGGTCCGTGTCGGGCGTGTGGCCAACGTCGTTGCCCGAGGACTCGCTCTGATCTGACTCCTCGCTGACGATGTAGACGCAGCGCGAGAGGCGGCAGAATTGTGCCGACAGGCAGTCGTTGGAGGTGCGGCATTCCGTCTCAGTAGCCGGTCCGCAGCCTGCGCTGGAGAGCAGCAGGGCCAGGAGCGAAAGCAGCACCAATGAGGCTGTGGGGAGGTGAGACTCTGTGCGATCCACGTGAATCCGTGCGCTCTTCATCGATCACCTCCCTGTGCGCTGCGCAGTTGCTCGGAGAACCAGCCGCCGGTCAGCGCGTCGAGGCGCGCGGTCAGGGCCTGAACCTCCAGGTGGCGGGCCAGCGCTTCCTCCTCGGAGTCGGGCATCAGGAGCATGTCGTAGAGCTGGTGACGGCGGCGCGTAAAATATGTGTCGGTGACGATTCTGAGCAGGTCGTCGCGGTGCTTCCAGCGGGCACGCACCTCGCGCTGGATCACCATTTCCTGCGGGGTGTAGACCAGCTGACTTAAGTCCAGGGAGAGGCGCAGTGAGTAGAGGGTGCGCGAGCGGGTATCGTCATAGAGGTAGTGCTGGGCGTAGTCCCGCTGGTAGTCGCCGTTTTCGTCGGCTTCGATGTTTTCACGGAAACGGTTCTGTAGGTCATGCTGATCGAGCCAGGCCACCTGGCCCTGAACCTGCGGGAGCAGGGCGGAGAGGCGAGCGCGACGCGTCCAGTGGTCGAGGTCGGGAGCACCCATTTCAAGGTGTCTCAGGGCGGCCTGGTGGGTGTCGGCGACGGTGGGCTCATGCGCAAAGGCGCTGGAGGCCTCTTCGATCTGCGCGCCGGTCAGCGCGAGGGCGGCCGGTGCAGCAAGTGTCAGCGTGAGCGTGAGTATGGCGAGTGCGAGCGTACGAAGAAGATGCGTCATCGGGCACCTCCGCGCGGAGAATGCCCGGTGATGAAGGCGCGAAGCGCCTGAATCTCGAGCCAGCGATCGATCGCCGCCTGAGGCTCCAGCAGGGTGTAGCCGGCTGGAGCGTCGAGCTCCAGGAGCAGCAGGCAGGCGTTGAGTTGGGGGAGGAGGGCGTCGGCCACCGGGGCGACTTCGTCGATGCGCTTCGGTGTGAGTTCCGGGCTGCGCCAGGTGGCGCTTAAGAGCCAGACGGTGGGGCGTCGCTCGTCGGCGTGATTCAGGGCGCTTGCGTCATCAAGGAGGCCCGGGGCGGCCATCGTCTCACGGGCCTGCTCGTCGAGGCGCTGCCGGGACTCCAGGGCCGTGGTCACGCTCAGGGTGAGCGTGGGCAGGAGCTGTGCCAGCCGGGTGGATATCGTCGGCTCGGGCCAGGAGTAGGAGGAGGGGCAGTGCGGCTCGAAGGTGGCCGCACTCAGAAGTGTAATCAACGCAAAGAGGTGCATAGACTCGCTCCCTGTCGAAGGTCAGTCAGGCCCCTCCGTCGTGGAGGGTGTGCGACTGTTATCGAGCGGGAGCCGGAGCGTTTGCGTCACGAAGGAAACTTTTTTGGGTATGAGCGCCGGGTTCAGGTCTCAAGGCGCGCGCGCAGCGCGCTGGCGAGCTTATGATGTAGCCCTCCAAATGCTGCGCCCGAGAGACCGACGATGAGGTCGCCGGGCTCGGCCTGGCCGGCGACGTGGCGCACGATGTCGTCGACCTCTTCGATGAGCTCGGTGGTGGGGCCAAGCTGGCGGATGGACTCGGCGATGTCCGAGATGTCGACACGCATCTCTTCGGGAAGATCGTCGTCTTTTTTCCAGGGACGCGAGAGGATCACGCGGTCGGCCTGCGCAAAAGCCGGAGGATAGTCGTCCTGGAAGACACGACGGCGAGAGGTGTTGCTTTTGGCCTCAAAGATCGCCCAGATGCGCCGGTCGGGGAACTGGCTGCGCATGGCGCTTAAGGTTGCGCCGACAGCGGTGGGGTGGTGGGCAAAATCATCGTAGATATCGATGCCATCCACGTGCGCGATGTGCTCCTGGCGTCGGCGTACCGATTTGAAGCGGTGCATGGCGTCGGCGATCTGCGCAAAGCTCAGGCCTTCGTCCATCGCCAGGGCAGTGGCTCCCAGTGCATTTCGCACGTTGAAGTCGCCCAGAGTGGCCAGATCCAGCTCGCCGAGTGCCTGACCACCGAGGGTGATGGTGGTGCGGGTGCGGCCCTTCTCAAAACGAAGATCGGTGGCGCGCAACGTGTTGCCCTCGCCCAACCCGAAGGTCTTTCGGATGTCCTGGCGATGCGCCGAGACCGCCATCGCGCGCGGGTCGTCGCCGTTGACCCAGAGAGAGCCTTCGGCCGGGATCAGATCGCAGAAACGCCGGAAGACATGCTCGATGTCTTCGACGTTCTCGTAGATATCGGCGTGGTCGAACTCCAGATTGTTGATCGTGGCGCGGAAGGGGGCGTAGTGCCAGAACTTGGGCACCTTATCGAAGTAGGCGGTGTCGTACTCATCGCCCTCAATGACAAAGGTGTCGCCGTGGCCCAGGCGGTAGTTGGAGCCGAAGTTGCCGGTGATGCCGCCGACCATAAAGCCCGGATCACGGCCCTGGTCAGTGAGGATCCAGGCGAGCATGCCGGTGGTGGTGGTTTTTCCATGGGTGCCGGTGAGCACGAGGGGGCGGCGCGCTTCAAAGAAGAAGTGGCGCAGCGCCTCGGGCAGGCTCAGATAAGGGATGTTGCGCTCGCGGGTGGCCACCGCGTCGGCGTAGCTCGCGCGGCTGACGTTGCCGACGATGACGATGTCGGGGTTCCAGTCGAGGTTGGCTTTGTCGTAGCCGCGCATGATGTCGATGCCGCGCTCTTCAAGCCAGGTGCTCATCGGCGGGTAGGCGATCGCGTCGGATCCGCGCACCTCAAAGCCGCGCTCCTTGAGCATGGCGGCGAGGCTCCCCATGGCGGTGCCGCAGATACCGATGATGTGGATGCGCTCAATGGCGTCGGGAAGGGCGGGGAAGTCGCGGGGCTTTTCGGCGGTCATGGAGGCTCTGCGAGGAGGGGATGTTCAGTGGGTGGTGTTCTGACCGGCGAAGAAGCGGTCGAGCTCGGTGGTGTCGTGTGGAAGCGTCAGCGAGAGGCGAAGCCCGCGCTCGCGAATCGAGCCGTCGACCACCTCATCGACGCGGGCGTCGATGGTCAGGGTCTGTCCGCTGGTGGGGTGGGAGACCAGGCAGTCCACGCGGGTGCCCGCCGGGTGAAGATCGGGGGTACGCAAAAAGAGCTGGCCGCGGGCAAGATCCACCTCGCGGAACTTCTGCAACACCGAGGGGGTGGGGATGCGCACGCGCACCGCCGGGCGACGCGAGCGCTCGACCTGAGCGCGGGCCTCCGGGTTGGCCTCGTAGGCCTCGTCGATGAAGTCGCGCCAGCGGCGGGCAGTGTCATTGCCCAGGCTGAAGAGCTGGATGCCCATTCCCGGGGTCTTGCCGCTCTCGTAGGCATCGCCGGCGCTCAGGGTGTGGGCGACCAGTCCCAGCATCTGCAGCTCTTCACCGGTCGTGGGAAGACGGGTGCGAAAGCGAATGAGCTTGCGCAGCGGAAGCGGCTCTTTCGAGACGATGAAGACGCCCTCGTAGGAGGCATCGTGGGTCTGGAAAGGCACGTCGCCATCGACGGTCTGCAAGATAACATCGAGGCTGGCGAGTATACGGGGAGAGCGTCGATTTGCGGCGGTGGCCATGATCGTCCTCAGCCAGGGCGGGGGTTACCAGCGGACGTAGTCACCCTTTTGGGTGTCATCCTTCTCGGTGTTGCGGATATTACCCGGACGCGTGGGCGCCGGCATCGAGGGACGCGTGGGAGCCGGGGAGGTGCGGCGCTCGGGTTGCGGTGCGGGGGCAGGCGCTGCCGGCTCGGGGGAGCCTGGCGGCGTGGCGCGCGGGCGGGTCGAGGCGGGCGGAGGGGCGATCACGCCGCCCTCGCCACCCTGCACGGCGGTGGGCTGGCCATCGTAGAGGCCGATCTTCGTCATGGCGACCTCGATGCCGTCGGCCATGGTATACGAGAGGGAGCGGTTGGCCTCGGTGACCGGGGTGGGCTCGAAGTTTACGTCGACGTTCTCGCGGAAGAACCAGTTGGGGTCGTTGCGCAGAAAGTCGGTCACTCGCCCCGCCATCGCAAAGGACATGATGATGCAGGCCGCTGCGGCGAAGATCGTCGTCCCGATAAAGATACGCGCCAGACGGTCGGTGGGACGTTTGACGACGTGGAAGCGCTCCTTCTGGCTGTTTTCACCCAGGGCCGTAAAGATCGGGATCGAGAGCGCGAGTGTGCTGGCGACCCCCAATTTGACGGTGCCGTGGGCAAAGTCGCCCAGCAAGGCGCCGGTGGTGATGAAGGTGATGTAGCAGAAGAAGATGGACAGAATGCTCAAAAAGATGAGCTTTACGACGGTGAAGGCAAACGAGATCAAATTATCATCGGAGCCCGCGCGGGGGGGCGGTTTGGGGGAAGGTGAGACGGTGGCGTGGGCGGCGGTCGTGTGCACGCCGGGGCTGCTCGCCGCCGTTGGCGGAGCCGGTACCTGAGGGGTGACCGGAGCGAAAGGGCTGTTGTTGGAGTAGGCATCCGGGGGCAGCGGAAGCTCGGAGCTGGGGATGCCCAGAATCTTTTCTTCCGAAGGCTCGTAGTCGACCTGGTTGCCGACGAAAGGTGCCGACTCCGCCGGGCTCAGAGCGCCGCTGGCCGGACCGGTGCCGAAGTCGCGATCGGTGAGGTTACCCTGGATCCAGCCCGCCCCGGCGCCGGATGGGGCACCGGTGGAAGAACTCAGGCTCGCACCCAAGCCTGCGGCGGGAGCGGGAGCGGCGGCATGGTGTGGCCCTCGCGCGCGCGGCCGCGGCGTGTGCTGATGGGTGTGGCGCGGGGTATGCGGATGAACACCGCTGGGGTCGGTGCGGGGTACGGAGTTGAAGTTGCCGCTGACTGCAAAGTAGCCCCCGGTCGCCGGCGAGTAGCCCTGCTCCTGGGAGAGGGCCATCATGGCGTGGTCGATGGTCTCGCAGAACTCCTCGGCGGAGCGAAAGCGTCGGGCGATGTTCTTCTGGGTGGCTGTGCGGATGAGATCCTGGAGCAGCGGGTGCAGCGCCATCAGACTGGGCAGGCGCAGCGGCTCTGGCGTGAGCTGCTGGCTGATCAATCCCATCGTGGTGTCGCCCTGCACCGCCGGCTCGCCGACGAGCATCTCGTAGAGGATAAGCCCCATGCCGTAGAGGTCGCTTGCGCCCGTGAGTGACTCGCCGCGGACCTGCTCTGGGCTCATGTAGCGCGGGGTGCCGATGAGCGCGCGCTCGCCCTCGGGCACGCCGATGGAGGTGAGATCGTCGTTCTGCTTGCCCAGAAGGCGAGCCACCCCGAAGTCGAGCACTTTGACGAAGTCGGGCTCGGTATCCAGGTCGGTGACCATGATGTTGGCGGGTTTCAGATCGCGGTGCACGATGCCATGGCGATGCGCTTCGGCCAGAGAACGGGTGATCTGGCGGGTCAGCGCCAGCGCGCGCATCGGGGGCTGGGCACCCTCGGCCCGGAGGATGTCTTTGAGCGTGGCGCCTTCGACAAACTCCAGCACCATGTAGACGACGCCCTCAAACGTCTCGCCATAATCATGGATCGTGACGGTGTTGGGGTGGCGAAGTTTACTGATGATTTTGACTTCGCGCAGGAAGCGCTCGCGCGCGCTGGGCGCCTCGGAGCCTACCCCGGGTTTGAGCACTTTGAGGGCGACGTGGCGGTCCATGGCCACCTGGAATGCCAGGTACACCATGCCGAAGCCGCCTCGGCCGAGCTCGCGCAGGATGCGGTACTTACCCTCAAAGAGGTGTCCTGGCTCTAAGCTATATGTTGCATCGAAGACGACCACGGAGGTGGACTCCCCTGGGGCATAGACCTATGGTTGGCATCATCCTTAAGCCAGCTCAGGCTATCAACGGCCCCGGAGCAGGTCAATCCAAGCGGGACACAGAATCTTACGATGTCCAGTATCAAAGAACACGACTGCGGGGAGAAGGCTGACGGGGAATCCCGGGCGGTGCTCTCCTTTGAAGAGGGGACGCTGGTGTTGCGGGGTGTGGCGCGGGAGCAGGGCGCGGCCGGGCCGGGGTGGGTCTATGATGCCCGGGTGGAGGCCTGGCGGGCACCGGCCTGGCGCTACCGGCAGGTGCTCGCGGCGCTGGTGCGCTCGGGGTTGAGCCTGCACGATGAGGCCCGCGCCTACGTTGAGCATGATTTGAAGATGGAAGGGCGACGCTTTAAGCCCTACGACCATCAGGCCGAGGCGCTGGAGGCCTGGGGCCAGGGGGGAAGGCGCGGGGTGGTGGTGCTGCCCACCGGTGCGGGAAAGAGCTATGTGGCATCGATGGCCATTGAACTCACCGGGCGCACCACGTTGGTGGTGGTGCCCACCATCGATCTCATGACGCAGTGGGTGGGGAACCTTGAGGCGGCCTTCGGGCAGCCGATCGGCATGCTTGGTGGAGGCTACCACCAGGTCGAGCGCATCACGGTGTCGACCTACGATTCGGCGGCGATTCATATGGAACGATTGGGGGATCGTTTTGGCCTTGTGATCTTCGATGAGGCGCATCACCTGCCCGGGGAGGTCTACCGGCAGGCGGCCCTGCAAAGTATCGCGCCCTTTCGGCTGGGGCTGAGCGCCACGCCGGAGCGAAGTGACGGAAAAGAACGCGATCTCGACGATCTCATCGGCCCTCAGGTTTACCGTCGCTCAATCAAAGAGCTCGCCGGGGAGGTGCTCGCTGACTACGAGGTCCGCACGCTGGACGTTGCGATGAATGACGAGGACCGCGCGATCTATGAGGAGGCGCGCGCGGTCTACCGCGGCTTTGTGGAGTCGCAGGGCATTCGCCTGGGCGGGCGCCATGGCTGGCGTAACTTTCTGGCGGCTACGAGCCGCTCCGATGAGGGGCGGCGCGCGCTCAAGGCTCACAGGTTGCAAAAACGCCTGGCGCTCGTGCATCAGGAGAAGTTGGCGCTGCTCTATGAGCTCCTCGATGAGCATCCCGATGAGAGGGTGCTGATCTTCACCAACGATAACGCCTCGGTCTATGCCATCAGTGAGGCGCTCTTCTGTCCGGCCATCACCCATGAGACGAAGATCAAGGAACGACGCGAGATCTTAAAACGCGTGCGGGAGGGAACCTACCGCGTGCTGGTGACAAGCAAGGTGCTCAACGAGGGGGTGGACATTCCGGAGGCCTCGGTGGCGATGATCCTGGCCGGCTCCGGTAGTGTCCGGGAGCATGTGCAGCGTCTGGGGCGTATTCTGCGGCGAGGAGAGGGGAAGAGGGCGTTGCTCTATGAGTTGGTGACGGCGGATTCGGTCGAGGGGTTTGTGAGCCAGCGACGTCGGGAGCACGATGCTTACCAGTGATCTTTTGCGGGTAAAAAAGACGCGCGGTGCCATCGTGCCGCGCTACCTGGACGTGGACGCGCCAGAGGCCCGGGAACGGGCGCAGGCACTGGTGGGGATCTTCAGCGGGCATCTCCATAAAGCGCGGGCGCTGGTCGACGAGCGGGTGGAAGAGGCCATCGGCCACGGCACCGATTTTTTGATCTGGCGGGGGCTTGCGAAACTTCTCTATGACCGCAGTGCGTTTGAAGTCCGGGCTGAGGCGGAGCCCGCAGATGTGCGCGAGGCGCTCTTTCTGGCGGCGGCGAAGGCGGGAAACCCCCACCGCGATGAGGCGCGCGCTGCGGTGCTTGCGCAGGTGGGTGAAGCGATGGGCCTGAGCGCTGAGGCACTTGAGGTGGCGCTCTACGCCGATCTTGAAGAGCGCCAGGTGCTCTCTTCATTTAAGGCCATTGACGCCGAGGGGCTTCTGCACCGCTACAACCTGGCGCTGGCTCAGGCGGTGCTTTATCGCGCGCTGACCCTGAAGATCACGCTCAAGGGGCAGGACTCGAATCGGCTGCGTTACCTCTTTCAGATGTTGAAGTTTCACCGGCTGATGCATCGCACCGAGCGGGTCAAAGGCGGCTATGTGATCGAGGTCGACGGGCCGGCCAGTGTGCTCAAGGGAGGGAAGCGCTACGGGCTCTCGATGGCCAGTTTTTTGCCAGCGGTACTGCATCTCAAGGGCTGGCAGCTCGATGCGGTGGTCGATTGGGATAACAAAGAACGCACCTTTGAGCTGGGACCGGACCAGGGGCTAACGAGCGGACGTCGGGTGCGGGGGCAGTGGGTGGCCGAGGAGGAGCAGTGGTTTGAGGAGCGCTTTCCCGACCAGGCACCGCAGGGCTGGGAGCTTGTGCGTCAGGGGGAGATCGTCGATCTGGGCGACAATGAGGTGCTGGTGACCGATTACGTGGTGCGGGAGCCCGGGGGGCGGGAGGCGTTGTTGGAGATCGTGGGGGCCTGGCGAGCGGGGTATCTGCGCAGGCGTCTGGAACGGCTGGCAGCGCTGAAGAGCGAGCGGCCGGTGATCCTGGTGGTCAGCGAGCGGCTTCGCGCCGACCGCGAGAAGATGGAGGCCGGGGCGGCCGGGGTGGTGTTTTTTAAGGGGGTGATCCTGAGTGACAAGGTGGTCGAAGCGGCCCGCCACGCGCTGGGGATCGGGTAAGCACGGTCCAGGCTCAGCCTCATTGTTGCAGGGGCCGCCTGAGGAAGGTGCAGGCGGAGCGCGGAGGTGCGCGGGGTGCTGGCAGCGAGCAAGCGCTGCGGGCACAGTGGCAGGCATCCCGCGTCGAGGACGGAATGGTTGATGGCGTAAAAGAGAGCGAGACGATGATGCGAAGTTATCAGGTGGCAGGAGCGGCCCTTGTGGGGCTTGCGGTAGGCGGGGCGATGATGGTCGGGCAGGTGGCGGAGGCCGATGCGTGTATGCCGCCTCCCGGTCAGATCAACGAGGCCTACCCGCTCGAAGGAGATCAGGTGGCCCCCGAGGTGACCATGTGGCTCTTTGGCAGCGGGGTCGGGCAGCTTCCGACCATCGAGCTTCGAGACGCCGATGACGAGCTTGTGCCGACCTCGGTGCTCACGAGCCACCTGGCGTCGCGCTTCGGCGTTGCTCATGCTGTGGACCCGAGCGCCCCGCTGGCCGAGGGGACCTACACGCTGCGTGCTCAGTTTGAGTATGCTCCGCAGAATAACTTCGAGCGCGTCATTGAGGTCGATGCCGATGCGGCCTGGCCTGCGCCGCCTGCGCCGCCTGCGCTGACCTGGTACCGGGAGACATACGACCAGGCCGTGGGCAACTCCTGCGAGTTTGGCGATGAGCATCACCGCATCGCTCTGGCCCCTGGCGAAGGCGCGGTGGTTTATCGCGTGGAAGTGGAGACCGACGTGGATAGGGCGTTTGAAGTCGGCCCGGTGGCCGGTCGAGCCGAGATCGAGCACGGGATCACCCTGAGGGATGTCCGCTGCGTGCGCGCCTACGCCATCCGAGGCGATGGCACCGAGAGTGAGGTGTCGGAGCGTTGCGTGCCGCAAAAATGCCGTCATTACGACCTCGATGAAAGCCCCGGCGCGCTTGGAACCACGGACTGGAGCCTTGTGATGGAGGGCGGCTGCCCGGGCGATCCCGATGAGGGCGATGTGCCGGTCGGCAGTGATGTCGGGGAGGATGCCGGTGATGATGTCGGGGAGGATGCCGGTGATGATGTGGGGCCTGGGCCGGGCGATGATGCTGGCGAGAATCCTCAACAGGATGTGGGAGAGCGTGCCGATACGGGCTCTGATGATGTCGGTCAGAGCGGCGGAGATGCCGGCGACGCGGTGGCCGGAGGTGGCTGCTCATCGACCGGTGGTCCCTCCGGTGGCGTGCTGAGCCTGCTGCTCGGTGCGCTGGCCATGGTGTGGCGACGCCGTCGCTGACGATGACACGTTTCACAACGATTGCGGGTCGCCGGGTGCGGCGGCCGGGAGTTTTGCGATGACGACGTTGAACTTGGGAACAGTCCTGGCGTTCGGCGCTGGCGTGATGCTGGCCAGCGCTGCTTGGGTGGAGGAGGCGCAAGCCTGTGACCCGGCGCTGGAATACGTGGTCGATGCGCTCCCCGCCGAAGGTGCGGTGGTGGCGCCCGATGCGCAGCTTTTGATCTTCTTTAACGGGTCGGATATCGACCCGACCATCGAGCTTGTGGACGCGGTCGGGGAGCCGGTACCGGTGCGTGTGGAGCGCACCGGCCAGGCCTCGTTCTTCGGGTTTGTGCGCGAGCTCGTGCCGGAAGAGCCTCTGGCCGAGGGCTCCTACCGCATGCGCGTCATCTACAGCGAAGCGTACCAGGATGACTTTGAGCGGAGCTTTGAGGTCGTCGCGGACCATGTGTGGGCTCCGGTCGAGGGCGCACCTGAGCTGACCTGGTATCGCGAGACCTATGCCGAGAGCACCGGCAACAGCTGCGAGTGGGGCGACGCATATCAGATGATCCGCATTGGCGAGGTGCCCGGGGCGATCAGTTATGACGTGGAGCTGCAGCGCGGCGATACGGTCCTCAAGCAACGCTACCTCAGCGATCACGTCGGGATGTTTCAGGGGTTTGTCCTGTCGAATATCGACTGTGTGCGCGTCGTGGCCCTCAGCGGCGACGGTGGCCCCGGTGAAACGACGGAGCTCTGTGCGCCAGACAAGTGCAACCACTTTGAAGGGGAGATGCCCTGGGATTTTGGCACCACCGAATGGGATGACATTGAAGGATGCACCATAGTGCCGCCGGTGGAGGGCGACCCGGACGATGGTGATGTCGGAGCTGGCGATGCCGGGGAAGGTGACGTCGGTCCGGGCGCTGACGTTGGCGGCTGGGATGTGGGAGAGCCCGCTGGCAGTCCGAACGACGAGGGTGGGGGCTGCAGCAGCACCGGGGGCTCACCGGCTGGCATGATGGCGCTGGCGTTGGCGATGTTGGGCGTGGTCTGGCGCAGGCGCAACGCGACCTGAAGGGAGGCCGGGGGGGCCTGAGTCAACGTTCAACGAAGTACCAGAGAGACGCGCGGCCCGGAGGGTCGCGCGTTTTTTATTTTTATTCAGGTGGCGGTGTTGGGGTTAGGTTCTTGATTTTGTTGGGTTTTTGAGGGGTTTGGTGGATGCGGGTGGCGCCGGCGTTGACGTCTGGTGAAATAGTCTACAGATTAGCGCCGTTAGTTTGTTCAGTTCATACTGAATGTTTCATATGAACGATGTTTCGAACGTCAAACACCCACTGAGACGAACCTATGAATGACGCAGAGATCGAGTTCATCGAGCGCTTCGGCCTGCTCTTTGAGGAGGACGGTGCCCCGCGCATCGCCGGTCGCATCTTCGGGTTGGCGCTGATTGAGGATCGGGCGCTGACTCTCGACGATATGGCCGAGAGCCTTCAGGTGAGCAAGGCCTCGATCAGCACCAATACGCGCCTGCTCGACGGAATGGGGCTCTTGGAGCGGACCACCGTTCCCGGCGATCGCCACACCTACTACCGCCTTGCGCCCGATGCCTTTGAGGTTTCGCTGGCGCGGGCGCGTCGCCGGATGGTCACCGTGCTGGAGCTGCTCGACGACACGATCCCGGGTCTTCCCGAAGACAACATCGTGGCGCGTCACCGTCTGACGAGGATGCAGAGGTGGCATCGCTTTCTGGTCGAGGATATGGACGCGATGCTGATTCGCTGGCGCGAACGTCAGGAAGCGAACTGCGAGGAGGGTGCCGATGCGTAAGCGAGGAACCATGCGTACGGGCGGCGTCGGTGCCCTCGGGGCCGCCGCGCTTTTGCTGGTAAGCGCGCCGGCCTGGGCTCAGGATGTTCCTGATAGGCCACCGGAGATGAACCAGGCCGACTCGCCGGCCAACGTGCAGCCAGAGGTGTCGAGCGAGGATGACCGTGAGGGCTCCGAGGCGCAGGTTGCATCGACCCGGCTGCTGACTCTGGAAGAAGCGATGGAGCGGGCCACCACCCGGGGCAACCAGATCGCCTTGGCGCAGGCCGATGTGCAGAGCGCGGAGCTGGCCTTAAAAGAAGCGCGTTACGGGCGGCTCCCCCAGGTCAGTGCCGAGGGCCAGTACTCCAACTACATCCGCACGCCCTTTATCGTGCTTCCCGAAGACAGTCCCTTCGGCGGCGGGGTGTTGCGCACCGGAAACAAGCACAACTTCAACCTCTCGGCGCAGGTCTCGGTGCCGCTCTGGTCAACGCAGCTAAACCGCAGCATCGATCTGGCCGAGGCCAGCGCGGAGCTGAGCCGGCAGGTGGTTGAGGCCTCCCAGACCACGGTCCAGGTGGAGGTGCAACGCGCCTACCTCAACGGGCTCATCACCCTGGAGTCCCTTGAGGTGCTTGAGGAGAGCTATGAGACCCTGCAGAAGAACCTGGAGCTTGTTCGCGCGCGCTACGAGCAGGGCGTGGCGCCGGAGTACGACCTGATTCGCACCGAGGTGCAGGTTCGCAACGTGGAGCCGGAGCTCAGTCGCGCGCTCAGCAACCATCAGGGGGCGCTCAATTACATCAAGCTGCTCACGGCGATTCCTATCGATGAAGACATCCGGCTGGCGGGTTCGTTGCGCGAACGTTTTGCCGAGGCCGATGCGGCCGAGCTGGAGCCTAACTTCGAGCAGAACGCCGACCTGATTCAGCTCACCGGTCAGCGCAGTCTGGTGGAGCGGCAGGTGGCCCTGGAGAAGGCCGCCTACTGGCCGACGCTGGCAGCCTTCGGGAGTTTTACCTACCAGGGGCAGGGCAACGACCTGAAGTTCTGGGATTACGAATGGGGGGAGACGGCGATCGCCGGGCTGACCCTCTCGGTGCCGATCTTCAGCCCGGGGTTGCGTCAGCGGGTGGAGCAGGCCGAGGTCGACCAGCTGCGTCTGGGGCTGCAGGAGGAGTTTCTGCGCCAGTCGCTGCGCTCCGAGTTTGAGATCGCGCAGGCCCGACTGACCGACCTGGAGAAGACCATTGAGGCTCAGGAGCGCAACGTCGCCCAGGCCGAGCGCGGCTATGCGATCGCGCAGGCAAGCTACGAAGAGGGCGCGTACGGCCTGATGGAGGTCAACGACGCGGAGAGCGCGCTGACCGACGCGCGGCTCAACTACACCGCCGCGCTCAACGATTACTTAAACGCGATGCTCGACCTCGAAGAGCTGGTCGGAGCCGGGAGCGAGAACGATGACTGAAGGGATGATGATGAACTCGACAACGACCTTTAAGAGCGGTCTGCGACGCGGTGCGGTAGTGGTCACGATGCTGGCACTGCTCATCAGCAGCGCGGCATGCAAGCCCCCGGCCGATGAGAGCAGCTCCGAGGTCGAAGCGACCGTGGAGCGCGCCGCGCCGGTGCGTGTGAGCTCACCGGAGCAGCTCACGCTGCCCCGGCGCGCGACCTACTCCGGGACGCTTGAGGCCTGGGAGGTGGCGCAGATCACCGGCCAGCAGGGCACGCGCATCGAACGCATGTTGGTTCAGGAGGGCGACCGGGTGCGCCGCGGTCAGGTGCTCGCCAGGATGGATGACGCCACCCTTCGCCAGGCGCAGGTTGAACTGCGTACCGCGAAGACCGAACTCGACCGCGCCAAACGCCTCGTGGACATCGGCGCGATGGCGCGTCAACAGCTTGAGCAGGCTCAGGCGGCGTATGACTCCATCAGCACCAATATTGAGCTTCTTCGGAGCAACACCGTGCTCACAAGCCCCATCGAGGGGATGGTGACCCACCGCTACTTTGTGGCCGGTGAGCAGTTCGTGGCCGGCGCTCAAACCCCGTCGCTCCTGACGGTGCAGCAGCTCGATCCGCTCAAGGTCATCATTGATGTGGCCGAGCGCTACTTCCCGCAGGTGAAGATGGGCATGAAGGCCACGGTGAACCTGGACACCTATCCGGGCGAAGATTTTGCCGGAGAGGTCACGCGCATCAACCCCACCATCTCACCGGATAGCCGCAGCTTCCGGGTTGAGATTCGCCTCGACAATGAAGACGGGCGACTCAGCCCGGGGATGTCGGCCCGGGCCAGCCTGGAGCTCGGCGAGGTGGAGGGGCTTTTTGTGGTGCGCAGCGCGCTGCAGACTCAGCCGGGTCGCGACGAGCCCTTTGTCTGGGTCGTGCAGCAGGGCAAAGCTCACCGTGCCTTCATCGAAGCTGGCGAGCGTTTTGAGGATCGTCAGCTTGTGCGTTCAGGCCTTGAGCCCGATGCGCAGGTGGTGACCGAGGGGATGTCGCGCCTCAATGAGGGCACCGAGGTCGAGGTGGTGGGGGCGCCCGAAGGTCAGTCGGAGCAGGGCGATGAGGTGACCCCGGAGGTCGATGAGCGCGATGTGCGCGCAGAAGAAAAGGCCGCCGAAGAGGCGGAGCGCGCCGACCAGCCCGGTTGATGCTGGCGAGCGCGCAGTCGCTATCCCTGCGCGCTCGCGCCCCCGGGTGGTGATTTGCCGGCTGCGGCGACGCTACCTGTTTTGCTGCATTGAGGACGTATTATGAACATCTTTCGTCTGGCCGTTTCCCGGCCTATTGCCACCTCGATGGTCTTTATCGCCATCATGGTCTTTGGCATCTACTCCTACATTCGCCTTCCGGTGGACCTCTTTCCGGAGGTCGACTCCCCCATCATCTCGGTGATCACAAGCTACGAGGGTGCCGGGGCGCTGGAGGTTGAGCGCAACGTCACCGAGCACCTGGAGAGCACGCTGGGCACCACCCCGGAGCTTCTGGAGATCACCTCCACCTCGATGGACAACGTCTCGGTGGTCACCCTGGAATTCAACGGTGGCGCCAATATGGACGAGGCCACCAACAACGTGCGCGACCGCCTGGGGCAGGCGGAGTTTTTGCTGCCCGATGATGTCAACGACCCCATCATTCAGAAGTTCGACGCCAGCGCCATTCCGGTGGTCATTTACTCGGTGACCGCCGAGGAGAGTTATCCGGAGCTCGAGCAGATCATCGACGATTATATCGTCAACCCCATCAACCGCATCAGCGGGGTGGGCGATGTCTCGGTGACCGGCGCACCCAGCCGCGAGGTGCAGGTGGTGCTCGATCCGGAGCGCCTGCGCGCCTACAACCTCGACGTCTCGCGTATCGCCCAGGCGTTGCAGGCCGAGAACATCTCCTCGCCGGCCGGGCGAGTGGACCTGGGGACCGAGAGCTACAACCTGCGCGTGAACACCGAGTTTCGCTCCGTGGACGATATCGGCGGGGTGATTGTGGCCAACTTCCAGGGCCGTCAGGTCACGCTGGATCAGGTCGCCAGCATTCGGGAGGGCTTTGCCGACGAAGACGCCATCTCGCGCGTGAACGGCCGTCAGGGCCTGACCTTCGCGGTGCAGAAGCAGACCGAGGCCAACACCGTCGAGGTCAGCGAGCGGGTCATGGCGCAGATGCCGGCGATCGCCGCGTCTCTGCCCGATGATGTGGAGATGACGCTGATCATCGACACCTCCGACTTCATCGTGGATGCGATCAACAACCTGAGCTCGGTGCTCTTCTATGCGGTGGTCTTCGTGGTGCTCGTGGTGCTGATCTTCTTGCGCCAGTGGCGGGCCACGATCGTGATCGCCGCGACGATCCCGGTCTCGCTTATCGTGGGCTTTATCTACCTGACGCTTGTGGGCTCGACGCTGAACATGATCTCGTTGAGCTCGCTCTCGATCGCGCTGGGGATGGTGGTCGATGACGCCATCGTCGTGCTCGAGAACATCATGCAGCATATCGAGCGGGGATCGACACCCAGGGAGGCCGCGATTCACGGCACCGGGGAGGTGGGTGTGGCGGTTGTGGCCACCACCCTCACGGTGGTGGCGGTCTTCTTGCCGCTGACCTTCCTGGAAGGTCAGACCGGCGTGTGGTTCGGCCAGCTGGGCGCCATTGTCGTGGTCACGGTGGTGACCTCCACGGTGGCTGCGCTCACGCTCACCCCGATGATGGGCTCGTTGATGATGAAGCCCGTCGATGAAGAGGGGCGCGGGCCGCTTAAAGCGCTGGCCCGCGGCATTGATAAAGGACTTCGGGGCATTGAGGCGGTCTACCGCGGCAGCCTGCGCGTCGCGGTGCGTTTTCGCAAAACGACCATGCTCGCAGCCCTTGCGGTCTTTGGCGTGAGCGTCGCACTGGTGCCGCGGGTGGGGACCGAGTTTATGCCCATCAGCGATGACGGTTTTGTCACGGTGAGCGGCGAGTTGGAAACCAGCCGAAGTCTCGACTACACCTCCGAGGTGGTGGGAAGGCTTGAGGCCGAGATCAATGCGTCGGTTCCCGAACTCAAGCGTCTCAACAGCACCAGCGGCACCAGCGGATCGATGTTTGGTGGCGTGGGCGGGGGCAAAAACGAGTTTCAGCTGCGTATGGAGCTTGTCGATCAGGATGAGCGGGAGCGTTCGGTCTTTGAGGTGGCCGATCAGGTCCGCGGCATCATGGCGGGAACGCCCGAGATCGTGACCTCCAAGGTGACCTCCGGCAACAGTGGTGGCGCCGGTAGCGCGCAGCCGGTGTCTGTGGAGATTCGCGGCTTCGACCTGGAGCAGACCACCGCGCTGGCCCGCGACCTGGCCGAGCATATGGAGGGCATTGAGGGCACCCGCGACGTCAACTTAAGTCGCGGAGAGAGCCGCCCGGAGTTTGAGATCGTCTTTGACCGCGAGCGCCTCAGTGACTTCGGTTTGACCTCGGCACAGGTGGCCCAGGTGGTGCGGGGCAACATCGCCGGACAGACCGCCACGATCTTCCGCCGCGACGGCGACGAGTACGATGTGGTGCTTCGCTACGCCGAGGGTCAGCGAGGTTCGCTGGAGCAGGTCCGGGAGATGACGATCAACACGCCGGCTGGCTCGCGCGTTCGTGTCGAAGACCTGGGCGAGATCAAAGAGTTCATGGTGCCTCCCAACATCGAGCGCATCGACCGTGAGCGCATGCTCACGGTCTCCTCCGGTATCGAGGGGCGCCCCCTGAACCTGGTGATGGACGATGTGCGCGAGTGGGTCGACGCGCAGAACCTGCCTCCGCAGATCGCCATCACCTACGGCGGCGACTTCCAGGAGCAGCAGGAGTCCTTCCAGGATCTCTTCCTCATCCTCGCCCTGAGTCTGATCCTCGTTTACCTGGTGATGGCCGGGCAGTTTGAGTCGCTCAAAGAGCCCTTTGTCATCATGTTCTCGATTCCCTTTGCCTTCACCGGTGTGATCCTGGCGCTTCTGGTCACGGACACCCCGCTGAGTGTCATCGGGCTTATCGGGGCGATCATTCTGGTGGGTATCGTGGTGAAAAACGCCATCGTGCTCATTGACTACATCAAGTTGTTGCAGGGGCGCGGGCAGCCCATCTTTGAGGCCATTGTCGAGGGCAGCGTATCGCGTCTGCGTCCGGTGTTGATGACAACCCTGACGACCATCCTGGCGATGATTCCGCTGGCGCTGGAGATTGGCGAGGGGGCCGAGCTTTGGAAGCCGATGGCCATCTCGGTCATCGGTGGATTGAGCTTCTCGACGGTGGTCACACTGATCATCGTGCCGGTGCTCTATGGAATGTTTGAGCGCAACGCCAAGACCGAGACCGGAGGTATGACGTGAAAGCCGTGATGATTACCTACAATGAGGTGCTCTCCGAGCGCCTGATTCACCTGCTTGATGCGCTTGAACTTCGCGGCTTTACGCGCTGGAACGGAGTGCAGGGCCGCGGCACCACCACCGGCGAGCCGCATATGGGAAACCACATCTGGCCCTCGCTTAACGGGGCGATGTACGTGGTGGTTGAAGATGAACACCTCGAGGCTTTTCTTGAGGCGCTCTCCGAACTCGACGCCCAGGGGCGCGGACTGCGCGCGTTTGTGAGCCCGGTAGAGCGGGTTATTTAAAGGAGGAGAGCGTTGTCTCTCCCCCGGGGGGAAGGTCCGGGCTGTCATCGCGATGGGAGGTGCGCTAATTTAGTAGCATCGTTGATGACCTATGAGGTGCCACCTCGTCCGATGTATGGCCACGACCTTCTCCCCCGGATCTTTTTATGCAAACGCTGCGCAAGTTGTTGGTGACATCGTTATTCGCGCTCGCGCTCCTGGCGACGGGCATGGCTTCGACGGCCTCGGCACAGACGCCGGATTTCAGCGGCAGCTATGTGCTCGATGAGGCGGCAAGCGACGACTTCTTCGATGCCTTCGAGCCCGCGCTCGAAGAGATGAATCCCATCAAGCGCGCGCTCGCCAGGCGTTACCTCAAAAAGACCGACGGCCCGGATACGCGCCTGCGTCTTGAGCAGAGCGCCGAGACGGTCACCGTTCAGGGCGAAGATCGCCCGGCGGTGGCCATTCCCCTCTCGGGGGAGCGCGTATCGAGGGAGGGTGACGACGGAAAAACGGTGCACTTTAGCGCCGGACTGCGTGGCGAGGTGCTGCGTGTGACGATGCTCACCGAAGGGGGGCCCTTTCGCACCGACTACCGCATGTTGGACGACGGACGCATGGAGATCCGTGTGCGTGTAGAGAACGAGCAGCTCCCCCTGCCGGTGACGTACAGATTGGTATATCGGGCGCAGTAGGTTGTGAGGTTAAGTTTTTGTTTTGATCAAAAAAGCCCCCGAAAACGGGGGCTTTTTTTGATCGGAAAGGCTCAGTAGGTTTCGACCATCGGATTTCGCATCAGTACAAAACGCTGCCCCTCGGTGACGGTGTGTTGCAGGAAGTCGGACTCCTGCGGGCCCGACCAGAACATGTTGTAGATGCCGCCGTGCTCGGCACACTCGTCAGCACTCAAGACGCGGTCGCGCGTGTAGTCCTGGCTCCAGTGACACTCCAGGGTGTCGTCGATGGGATCATGGAGGAGTCCGTGAAACTCCGTGGTGTGAAAGAGTCCCAGGTAGTGGCCCATCTCATGGGCCATGACGCTGCCGAACAACCAGGGGTCGTGCGTCAAAAGAAAGCCGGCCACGGTCACCCCGGAGTTGGAGATGTCGGGCCGCGAGGGAAAACCAGGGATCCCGCAGGAGAGTCCGAGCAGCCCACCCTGGGCGTAATGGCGAACCACGACGACGTTAAGGCCGGGAAGGGCCGCCTCGCTCATGGCTTCTCGCATATCTGTGCAAAGGGCCTCCGTGGACTGCGGCACGGCCAGGGTTTGACCGTAGCGGCCTTCGAGATCGTTGTACGTGATGGTGTGAATCTCCAGCCCTGTTGCTGCGTAGATGCGGCGCATCTCCCGGAGCGCCACACTGAGGTTGCGCGCCGGTCTTTCATGCCCCCCATCCTCATCGGGCCACCCATCGAGGATGGGATTGCGCTCTCGGCCCCGGAAGGCTCTTGTGCGTGTGAGCATCGCGCCCGGAGTGCCAGGCGTTGCGGCGCAGGGGGGCGCCGGGCCTCGACAGTCCCATCGCGTGCCGGGGGCAGGGGAGCTTCAAGCATCGCTTGCGGGCTATCCTCTAACACCTCGTAACATCTTGGGGGCTGACGGCGGCCGCCTGAGCCCGGTAGACTTCGCCTTAGCACTACTCGCTACAACTGAATCAATATGCGTCGCCGGAGGCGACGCGCTGTGGAGGCGTCTTATGAAGAACGCACGATGGCTGGTGTGTGCAGCGTTGGGGCTGGTCTTTGCTCAGGCCTGCGGTGGGTGTTCTGATGCCGCTGGCCCCGGGGAGGTTTGTGATCCCGAGGTCGCCGAGCCCTGTGAAGGCAGCGACTTTACGTTGGTGTGTCGCGCCGATGCTCAGGGGGATACTCGCTGCCTGCATCCCGATGGCGGACGTTGCGACATCGAGGACGACCCCTCGATCTGCGGTCCCGATGCCAGCTGCGTGGTGCCGGCCGCTGGCGAGGACTCGCGATGCCTTCTCTCCGAAGCCGCTGCCTGCGACCGGACCAATGATCAATGTGCGCCCGGGCTTGTGTGTGAGGCCACGGAGAGTGGCGAAGATCGCTGCCATACCGAACTCTTCGTGCAGGGGCAGGTCTTTGATTCGACCACCCTTGATGCCATCGAAGGCGCTCAGATCATCGCGTTTAACGAGGAGGGCAGCGCCCTGAGCGATGTGTCGGTGAGCGATGCGTCGGGGGCCTACCGTCTGCAGATCCCCGCGCTGCGTGATGCGGAGGGGGCGCCGGTGCAGCAGTTCTTTACGCTGCGCGGAAGCGCCGCCGACTTCCAGACCTTCCCCGGCGGGTTACGCACGGCGCTGCCCATCGACACGACCACCGCGGTGGCCGATGCCGAGGGTGGTGGCCTGGTGATCGACACGGCTCAGACCGACGTGGCGCTGCTGGCCCTCCCGGAGAGTGATCAGGGGTTTGCGTCGATCAGCGGGCGAGTGGACATTGGCGGCGGGCTCGGTGGCGTGCTGGTGGTGGCCGAGAGCGATCCGGATACCGGAATCAGCGGCGTCTCGGCTCGCAACGGCGCGTTTACGATCTTCAACGTACCCCCTGGCGAGTATCAGGTGCGGGGCTACATCGCCGGCACCCAGGTGGAGCCCGAGCAGGTGAGCATGGCCGACGCCCCCGTCGACAACGTGGTGCTCACCGAGTCGGCGGAGGGTCTTAAAGACGTCAGCGGTCAGATTCAGATCGTGGCGGCCTCCGGCGGCCTGCAGAGCTCGGTGGTCTTTGTGGTCGCCTCGACCTTCGACGAGGTTTCGGTGCGCGGTGAGGTGCCCGCCGGTCTGCGCGCTCCGCGCTCCGGGGCACCGAACATCGATGGCGAATGGACCATCGAGGGCGTTCCCGCCGGCGACTACTACGTGCTGGCAGGCTTTGAGAACGACGAGCTCGTTCGTGATCCCGATGAAGGGATCTCCGGCACCGAGCTTGTGCGGACCACCATTGAGGCCGGGGAGGGCAGCTTCGATGTGACGCCTTCCTTCAAGGTTACCGCCGCGCTGGACACCGTCAGCCCTGGCGCCGAAGGTCCCGAAGGGCTCAGCGAGCCCCCCACGCTGACCTGGGGCCCGGCCAGCAACGCCCAGAGTTACGATGTGGTCGTGTTCAACGCCTACGGCGATATCGTCTGGGAGGCCACAGACATCCCCCCCGCGGGCGGTAACACCAATCTCAGTGTGGATTACGATGGGCCCTTTGAAGAGGGCATGTACTACCAGTTCCGCGCTACGGCCCGCCGCGCTGACTCGGCGATCTCGACCACCGAGGACCTGCGCGGTGTGTTCTACAAGCAGTGATACCTGAGCTGCGTTTGCGCTGAGTTTTGATCGAAAAACGCCCCCGGAAACGGGGGCGTTTTTCGTACCCAGCTTTTGGGCAGAAGCCTCGTGCCATCCCCCCCCGGCTTTGGTCTTCGGCCCGACGCTCCTACGTTTTCAGGCAGGGCTCGCACTTCCTGCGGGCTCAATGGACGCGATGGTACCGCGCTCGGAAGCGGTCCAAGGAGCACGCCATGAACGCACGATTCGGACGTCTGCTGGCGGAGTTTGTAGGGACGTTTTTCCTGGTGCTGGCCGGATGCGGCACGGCAGTGCTCGCTGGAACCTTCCCCGAAATCGGGGTCGGAATTATCGGCGTCGCGCTGGGCTTCGGCCTGGCGCTTCTGGTCATGGCCTACGCCATCGGTGACATCTCCGGGTGTCATATCAACCCGGCGGTTTCGGTGGGCCTCTGGATCGGCGGACGTTTCCCGGGGCGAGATGTGCTGCCTTATATCGCAGTCCAGGTACTCGGCGGCATCGTCGCAGCCGCCGTCCTCTACATGATCGCCGGCGGCACCCCCGGTTTCACGCTCGCCGACGGCTTCGCCGCCAACGGCTACGCGGAACACTCGCCAGGGGGCTACTCCCTGCTCTCGGCGCTGACCATTGAAGTGGTCATGACGACGCTCTTTGTCTTCGCGATCATGGGGGCGACCCACAAGCGCGTGCCCGCCGCGGTGGCCCCGGTGGCGATCGGGCTGGCCCTCACGCTGGTTCACCTGATCAGCATCCCGGTCACCAACACCTCGGTGAACCCGGCCCGCAGCACCGGCGTGGCGCTCTTTGTGGGCGACTGGGCGCTCTCCCAGCTCTGGCTCTTCTGGCTGGCTCCCATCGCCGGCGGGGTGGGAGGAGCGCTGCTCTACCGGGCCCTTGGCGAGCGCAGCACCGAGACGGCAGAAGATGAGCGCGCGGTTGAGGTCCCACCGGACGCGGCGGCAAGGCCGGTGTGATAGGAGGTGCGGACGCCCCCGGAGACGGGGGCGTTTTCGTGGCGCATCGTTCTGACGGGAGACAAAGAGACGTTGACCGCCGGGGGAAGACGTCCTTACAAAAGGTGACCTTTGCACCATTGTCCCTGGCTGTTTTCGTTATCTTGAGGCTGCGAGCACATCGCTTCTTGATCGAGCCCGCGGCCTACTTCTGTTGTATGGAGTGTGAACTGTGTCTGATCTGCGACCTGCGATGCATTGTGTGTGTCTCGCCCTTCTCCTTAGCGCCTGTGGAGCCGATAGCAGCGGCGTGCAGGGGCCCGAGGGGGACGCCGGCCTCAATTCCCTGATCCGCACCGAAGCGGTGGAGCCGGGCGCCGAATGCGCCGAAGGGGGCGTCCGGGTCTTGAGCGGCCTGGACGCCGACGCCGACGGCGAGCTAGGCACCGACGAGGTGTCTGGCGAGTCCTTTGTCTGCGCCGGTGGGAGTGGGGAGCAGGGCCCCGGCGGACCGATCGCCCTGGTTCGCACCGAAGACGTCGCGCCCGGTGAGGACTGCGTCGTCGGAGGCGTGCGGGTCTTGACCGGTCTGGATGCCAACGCCAACGCGGAGCTTGATCCGGACGAGGTCACTGGCGAGTCGCTGGTATGCGCCGGCACCGAGGGGCTCAACTCCCTGATTCGCACCGCCGATGAGCCCGCTGGCGAGAACTGTGGCTATCGCGGAAGCGCCGTCTCGGTGGGGCTCGACACAAACGCCGATGGCGAGCTCGGTGAGGACGAGATTCAGGAGACCATCTACGTCTGCGAGACCCTCTTCACCGACCTGGCTTTTCCCTCAGACGACACCCTGACCTATGGCTCCGCCGGTTGGGGGGTACCAATTTCGGCCGGGCAAGGCCGCATGTTTTTCTCGCTGAGTCACTTTCTCCGTCACTACTTCACCGTGCCAACACCTCATTACGTGAGCTCCCTGAGCTATCGGCTGGAGGTGTTTGACGACACCAATATGGAAGAATGCGCCGGAGTCCCCCCGGAAGGCGGGTTTGACGCGGTGCGCGACTTCCAGATCACCATCGACGGCGTAGAAATCCACACCTTCAGCTTTCAGGGAGGTACGGGCGGTCAGACCCTGACCCTGGAGGGCAGCGTGGACTTTGATCCCTTCCTGCTCGATGGCGAGCACTTCGTCCACATTGGCCCCCTGGATGAGGTGTGCAGCGGAGGCGGCGGGTTCCGCTGGGAGACCGGCGGCCGCTTTGTCTTCTCAGGCTGAACGTGTCGAGGACCCTCCCGACGGCGACATATCAAGCCCACGCGGCCCCGCAGGTTGCGGGGGCTGCGTGGGCTTTTTTGCCGACTCATCGCTCGACTACTGCTCATCTGGCGAGTTTAAGGCTCCAGATGCGATTGAGTGACTGGCGAGCGACGTTTCGCCTACCGTGCGCCGTCCAATAAAGGGTGTGAGCTGATGAATCGTGCGCAGCGTGTCGCACGGTGCGCCAGGGAGTTTGTATGCAGCGTGTCCAATGGATGGTTCTCTTCGTGTTTCTGAGCGTGTTCTCGGCCTCGGCCTGCGAGCGAGCGACTCCCTATGTGGCCCCTGGCGAGGTCTGTGATCCGGCGGACGATGACGGCTGCATGTATGCACATGGTGAGATGGAATGTCGCCTCGACGCGACGGGCACGCCGCGTTGCCTGCGTCCTCTCGGCGGTGTCTGCGACGTTAGCGATAGTCCGTCACTCTGCGGTCCGGGAGCGTCCTGTGTAGGCCCGGAGGCCCGGGGCTCCGGATACTGCCTGCTCGATGAGTTTGAGCGATGCGATATCCGCGGTGGTTCTTGCGGGCCGGGTCTGGCCTGCGAATCGGCCGACGTGGTGGGGCGCTACTGCAACAAGGTGCTCTACATCCAGGGGCAGGTCTTCGATACCCAGACGCTCGCTGCGGTCGAGGGCGCGCAGGTCATCGCATTTGATGAGGAGGGGGTCGCGCTCAACGAAGCTGTGTTCAGCGACGCGTCAGGTCTGTACCGGGTGCCTATTGCTGCGCGTCGAGATGCGCAGGGGATGCCCGTGCACAGGGTCGTGTCGCTGCACGTCAGCGCCCCGGATTACCACGCCATCCCTGGCGGGTTGCGCACCATTGCGCCGCTCGATCTGAGCACAGCACGCATTGACACGAGCACTGGCGAGCTGCTTGTCGATACGGCGCATACCGACGTCGCCATGCTTGCACTGCCGCTGGAAGAGCGGGGCTTTGCGTCGATACGCGGTACGCTCGAGCCCTTTCATCACAATCACGGGGGAAGGATGGTTGCGTACAGCCACGCATCCGGAGCCTTCCGGGGCGTCTCGGACCGCTACGGGGCGTTTACGATCTTCAACGTGCCACCGGGCCGCTATCAGCTTCAGGACTACTCGGCGCGCACAGGACTGAAGCCGGCTGAGATCGACATGGGAGAGGAGCCCCGCGAGGGTGTTGCGTTCGAGAGGTCTTACAGGACGCGCCACAGCGTCGAAGGGCAGGTCCGACTGGTCGACGCGTTAGAGCACTCGGAGATCTCGGTGAGCCTGGTCGTCGCCTCCACCTTCGACGCGGCGCTGATGCGCGGCGAGATGCCACCTGCATTGCGCGCGTCGTCCACTCGCCAGGGCGACACCACCTGGACATGGCGAGTCCAGGGGGTTCCGCCCGGGGTCTACGACGTGCTCGTTTCCCATGAGAATGATGGCCTGGTGGTGGGCTCGTACGACGCGATCTTTGGCGACCAGCGCGTGCGCATCCAAGTCCCGGAAGGGGAGGGCCACATCGAAGTGACCCCCGTCATCCGCGTGACCGCGGCCCTCCCCATCCTCAGCCCCGGCGCCGAGGGTCCCCAGGGCCTCAGCGCGCGTCCTTACCTGCTCTGGGGCCCGGCCCCAAACGTCGACCACTATGACCTGGTCGTCTTCGATGACTACGGCAAGGTCGTCTGGGAGGCGCTCGACATTGCCCGTGGCGAGGAGGGCGACTACCTCAGCGTCGCCTACGACGGGCCTTTTCAGCCGGGGATGTACTACCAGTTTCGCGTCACCGCGTACCGCTCCGGCTCGCGTGTCACCTCGACCGAGGCGTTGCGAGGGGTGTTTTACAGGGAGTGAGGTCGGGGGGGCGTTGGCGTTTTGAGGAACCAGGACGCGCTCGGAGAGGGGGGCGTTTTTTGTCCCTGAAGCCGAATTGAGGCTAACGCGGGCTTTTTGGCATCGCGCGAGGCGCTCGCATTTTAGAGACCTACTCCAGTGGGGGACTTTGGCCGCGGTCGACGTTCGGTGCTCAACGCGATCATCTTCTTCCAATCGTTCGGTCAATGCTTCGGTGGTAGCGCCGGATTCGTGGGGAACGTCAGAACATTCAAGAAGGGGGGCTGGTGGGTCGGGAATGGAGGAGATTAGCTCCATCTGGCCGCTCTATGACAACTGTGGTAGTCAGACGCCCTTCCATCAGAGCGCGCAAATGGCGCGGTGCACAAAAATAACCGAAGTCGTCGGAAGGGGATCATCGTGGGAGAAGGGCCAGATTTGGAAATGATGCCGACCGGAGCGCGTACGGCGCTCGGCGGGTTGTTTCGTGCGGCGTGTGAAGAAATCTCCGAGAAGACGCCAGGTGAGCCGATCGGACGGGCTGATGCGGTGTGGGGGGCCGTCGAGCGGGTGGCCCTGGCAATTGAAGGTAGCTCTCCAGCTGAGCGACGAGAACACCTGCAAATGAAGTGGTCGGTGGGTAAGGGCCGGTACACCGAGGTGCCTTGGATAGCGCTTCTTGATGTGCGCGTTACCAACGACACCAAGCGCGGCGTTTATGTCGTCTATCTCTTCAACGAGGACGGCTCTGGGGTTTATCTCACACTCATTCAAGGCGTGACGGCGGTGCTTGAGCGTCATAAACCGCAAACAGCGGGTTATGGGGTTCTGACCGGGCGTTCTGATGCGATTGGCGTGTGCCTCGGCGGCGTCAAAAACATAGGTTTTCAAACCCAGCACGAGATGGCGCTTAAAGGGGCAAAAAAAGCACCAAGCTACACTCATGGCACCATCGCTCAGACCTATTACCCGGCCGACGCTATCCCGGGAGACAAGCAGCTGCTGGAAGACCTAGAGGCTATGCTTCAACTCTATGAGCGTTATGCGGAGCGTTTTGAAGGCGTGGCATCATCATCAGAACATGAGCAGTCGGAGTCGCTACTCAATATCGACGCTCCCCCCGCCCAGGCGGCCTTGGAAGCGGTCGCGCCACGCATTGACCTCGCTGCCACAGTTCAGGCCTTCTCCAACTCGTTGCGGAGCGCGGGGCTTTCATTCGGCGTTCAACACGACGCCTTCGTGCGCGCATTCATTACCAGCCTGGCCACCAAAAACTTCGTGATCCTCACCGGTTTGTCAGGCTCTGGCAAAACCCAGATCGCTCAAAAGTTTGGGCAGTGGCTCGGAGAAGCGCAGATGGCGCTGATCCCGGTTCGGCCAGACTGGACCGGCGCCGAGGCGCTTTTCGGCTACGAAGACGCGTTGGCCAAAGTCAGCGATGATGGCCGTCGCGGTTGGGCCGTACCTCGTGCGCTCGAGTTTATGCTTCGAGCGGCCCGAAACCCGGCTCACCCCTACCTACTCTTACTTGATGAGATGAATCTCGCGCACGTCGAGCGCTATTTTGCCGACGTACTTTCAGGGATGGAGTCTGGCGAGCGGGTTTTGCCAAACCTATCGCGTGAATCCGACGGTGTGTGGCGCCTTCAGCCTGGGGCCGAGCCCTGGGTAGCGGTGCCTTCCAATCTCTTTATTGTTGGCACGGTCAACGTCGACGAGACGACCTACATGTTCTCGCCAAAGGTCTTGGACCGCGCCAACACGCTGGAGTTCCGAGTGCCTACCGAGGCGTTGGCTTGGACGACGCGCAAACCTCAAGCGTGCGAGCTCGGTCCTCGTGATTTAGTCCGCGGGCTCTTGGCAATCAGCGCCGACCCCAATGGGCATCTGGAGAATGAACCCACCTGGCTCGGAGATTATGTGGACGAGCTTAAACGCGTTCATGAGCTGCTCTCCGAAGGTGGTTTTGAGTTCGGGCATCGTGTCTTTTTCGAGGCGATTCGCTTCGCGTCATTGCTTGAACAAGCGGGGGAAGAGAGTTGGACGGTCGCATTGGACCGCCAAATCCTCCAAAAACTACTCCCCCGACTTCACGGCTCGCGCCGCCGCCTCGAAAGCACCCTCTGTGCGCTCGGGCGCTATTGTTGGACGCAGGACGTGGAGCCCGGCGCCATCTTCGATGGTCGAGCTTTGAGCTTCGACCCCATCTCGCACAACCCCAACGAGGCGGCGCTTCCCCTCTCCGCTGACAAAATTCGGCGCATGACCCGCAGCCTTCGGGCCAACCAGTTTGCGAGCTTTACCGAATGACTCCCACGGGTATGTCATACGCGGAGCTCGAGATTCGTGATGGCCGTGGTGTAGTGCGCGGTGTGTTTCGCCTCCATGTGTTGCCGCATAGCAAAGCGCCTGCGGATACCGCGTTGCTTGTGGATCTGCGTGCTGCGCCGGCCGGTCTTGAGGTCGAGCATGGCGTCGAGCCGGTGCAGGTTTTGGAGGGGAGGGAGTATCGCTACGAGATCGAGCTTTTGGATGGTGAAGGGGCCATTAAAACGGACCGCCCCGAGGTGTTTTTTCCCGATAAGAATCAGGGCGAAACCGGGCGTTTTCGCCCCGGTCTTCGCACGGGAACGATGCCGATCAAGGTGCTCGCTAATGATGTCGAAGTGGGCTCCATCGCGCTGGAAGTGCGCTCTCGCAAGTTCGATTACCTCAAGCATTACCGCTGGATGCTCCGCGATCTGGCCGAGATCATGGCCGAGGTGGTCATGGAGCGCTTCGCCGCCGCTGAGCAGCGTTTCGCGGTCGACGATCAGCGAGACGCGGTGACCCTCTACCAGCGTTTTGTGCTCCTCCAGAGTCTCCTGCGCGACGACCACCTCCGGGGGGCGCTCCACCACCTCCTCGCTCGCCCCTACGTGAGCTGGACGAGCGAGGATGAGGTTCGCGCGACGCAGCGGGGTGTGCCGAGCACGTCGGCGGGCGTTCGCCAACTCAGTCGCCCCGGCGCGCGAGTTGCCTGGCCAGGTGGGGCGCTACCAAGCATTCCGCGCACCATCCGGGCCACCCGTACCTTCTCGTCGCACGACAACGCGCCGAATCGTTTTGTGAAATTCGCGCTGACCCGCTGGCGAGATGTCGTCGGGCATATTCACGACGTGCTTCGCCAGGTCACCAAACCAAGCGCCCCGATTCAACGAGGCATTGTTGAGACCGGCGCGCTCCTCGACGAACTGGACGCCTTGCTCGCCGAGGAGCTTTTTCGGGAGGTAGGTCCCCTGAAGCACTTCCCGGCGAGCAACCAGGTCTTGCAGAAGCGCGCGGGCTACCGCGCTGTGTTCCAGGCCTATGTGCAGTTTGAACTCGCCAGCAAAATTTCCTGGGCGGCCGATGACGTCTACGGGGCGGGGCAGCGCGATATCGCGACCCTCTATGAATACTGGGTGTTTCTGCAGCTCGTGCAGGTGGTTGCCGACCTTTGCGACACGCGCATCGACCGGAGCGCGCTGCTCACCGTGGATGACGACGGGTTGAGTGTAGGGCTTCGCAACAAAACCAAGTTGGCGTTTGACGGAACGGCCACCGGGAGAAGCGGACGGCGCATGCGCCTAGAGCTGCATTTCAACCGCTCCTTCACGCAAAAGACTGGGTCGTGGACACGCACCATGCGTCCAGATTGCTCCCTGCGAATTCAACCTGTTGAGGGTGACGCGTTGGCGGGTGATATTTGGCTTCATTTCGACGCGAAGTATCGCATCGAGGTTCTCCGCGAGATTCTTGGTGATGAGGACGAGGAGTTCGACGTAGGCGATGAGGACGTCGTCGAGGAGACGTCGATCAGGAGCGGCGCCAAGCGCGACGACCTCTTAAAAATGCACGCCTACCGCGACGCCATCCGCCGCTCGGCGGGCGCCTATGTGCTCTATCCCGGGACGACCGCCGATCGGATTCGGGAGTACAGCGAGATTCTCCCCGGTCTGGGAGCCTTTCCCCTCTCCCCGACGGATACCGGCTCAATCCGTGGTGCGCCGGAGCTTCGATCGTTCATTCAAGAGGTCATCGATCACGCCTCAAACCAACTCACCCAGCATGAGCGTGGGCGGTTTTGGCGCGCAGAGTCGTACACCTCCGGCAGGGCGATAAACGAAGCTCCCAAGCTGCCCGTGGCCTCCTTTCTCACTCGCCCTCCCGCCGACACCCTCGTCCTCCTCGGCTATGTCAAAAACGAGGCACACCTGGCGTGGATTCTTGAGCAGCGGCTCTACAACCTCCGCGCCGACCCGGAGCGCGATGGGCGGGTCGGGCTGGGCTCCCGAGAGCTCGCCAGCGATCTTGTCGTCCTCTATGGACCGGCGCTTTCTACCGCTCGAATCCTTCACGTTGCGGGCGAACCCCGCATCCTCGACCGCCCCGCCATGTTGGAGCTCGGGTACCCCAACCCACGGGGTTCACGCTATTTCGCGCTCTCGCTGGAACCTGTAGACGCCGGCGCCTGGGAGGCACTTCTCGACGAGGGGCTGGTGGCGGCCTTTGCTAAAAACCTCTCGCCCAACCTCCCCACCGGCGCGCCCCGCACCACCACCTGGCACCACCTCGCCACCCAGGCCACCTCGCACTAACCCCCCATCCCCGCACCTCCCCCCAACCCCCCTGATCGAAAATCACCCATGCACCCGCCGCCACTCCCCCGGACTCATCTGATGCGCCTCTTTGAACACCCGGTGGAAGTACGACGCGCTCGCATACCCCACACGCTCCGCGATGATCTCCACATGCTCGTCGCTGTGGAGCAGGAGCTGGCGGGCGCGCGACAAACGCGCCCGGGTCAGCCACTCCATCACCGTCGCGCCGGTGTGTTCTCGAACCAGCGTCGTTAAATACGCCGGCGATTTGCCCATCGCGCGGGCGACCTCTTTTAAGGAGATCGGCTCGCTGGCGAGGCGCTCGATGTAGGCCAGCGTTTCGGTGACGAGCGGTGGGGTGGTCATTGTGCTCGTCAGACCGGAGCGCGGGGCGGCGCGCTGGACCTCGGTCATGAGCAGCGCCACCAGGCCCAGGGTGGCGAGCTCGTGGTGGGGGGCCTGCTCATCCAGCTCCGTGCTCAAGCGCGAAAAAAGCTCAATCACGCCCGGCAGGCGCTGCCGATCGACGCGGCGTACCGCACATGCCCCGGCGGCGACATCGTCAAAGGCGGCGGTGATCAGGCCCGGGCTGTGGGGGGCAAAGCAGAAGGGGCAGAACGCGAGCATCCAGGATTCGCCCACGCCCCGGTCGACCTCCGGCGCTCCGAGCGGCGCGTGGGGGGCGCCCTGGGGCACGAGGAAGAACTCACCTTCGCGCACCCGGTAGTTGGCGCCCTGCCAGACGCGCAGCTCTCCTTTCACCACCAGATTCAGGCTGGCGTGGTCATGCACGACCCTCGCCACGCCCGGAGCCCGCGAGCAGGGTCCGGTGCTGTGACGGACGACGAGCGTTTTATGACCCTCCAACGCGGAGTGCAGAAGGGGCTGAGTGGTGGGCATCGTCGGGTCTCGGGGCACGTCGGGGCTCGGGGGGCGGGGGGAATCAGTCGGTGGAGAAGGTCAGGGTCATGATGATCGAGGCTGCCGCCCGGGCGCCGGAGGCCGCCGCCTCAAGCACCTGCTGGAAGCCCGTGGTGCAGTCGCCGGCCGCCCAGAGCAGGGGAAGCGAGGTGCGTTGCATCGCGTCGACCTCGACGCATGGGAGCGGGTCGCCCTTCAAAGGCAGGCCCAGCGCATGGATGAGATCGTGCTGGCGTTGCCCGGGTTTCACAAAAAGCCCCTGGCGAGCGAGGCGAGTGCCGTTTTGAAGCAGGATGGTTTCCAGCGTGCCATCCTCCCCCTCCAGCCCCACGATCGGGCTCGCGTAGAAGGGAACCTTCAGCGCGTCGAGCACCTTTTGGGTGTCCTCATCAAAGGGCTCTCCGTGGGAGAGCACGATCACGTCGTCGGTCCAGTTTTTGAGCATCGGGGCCATGTGGCGGGCGTAGTCGCCCTTGCCGACCATGGCCACCGGCCTGTCGCGCACCTCCCAGCCGTGGCAGAAGGGGCAGTGGTGAATGCTTTTGGCCCAGCGCTCGGCGTAGCCCGGGATGTCCGGGTGAACGTCGACCACGCCCACAGCCAGCAGCACGGCGCGGGCGCTGAGCGTAGCGCCGCTCTCGGTGCGGGCGCTCCAGCGGGTGCCGTCGTGGCTCATCTCGACCACGCGGGCCTCAACGCGCGAGAGCGTCGGAAACTCCTGAAGATCGGCCCAGGCCAGCTCCCGAAATCCCGCCGGGGTCACACCCTCCCGCGTCAAAAAATTGTGCACCCCTGCTGAGGGCGCGTGCCGTGGGCCACCGGCATCGACCACAAGCGCACGCCTGCGCGCGCGCCCCAGATAAAGCGCGGCGCTTAAACTCGCCGGCCCGCCGCCGATGATCAGAACGTCCAGGTTGGTTTCAATCATGCTCATAAAGACTCCGCCGGAAGGGGTTCGGGCCGATCAGGCCAGAATACGCGGGAAAGCGGGGGTCGCCTCCCTCATCTAACGTAGCGAGCGCCGGGGGAGGTCTGTAGAGCCGATCTTTGGTTTGAAGTGCTCGATTTTTCTGTTCAGCGGAGGGGAGGCGACGTGCCGGAGGGGAGGCGTGGTGGACAGGGGGAGGGCGGTTTGGCGTCGAGTGGGCGATCGGCCAGTCTGCATGCGCTTTATCGACCCTCTTTCAATTTGAAATTTTGATTGCGAAGCGTTCGCAACGGGTTTTGGGAGGGCCGGCGTGGTTGCGAAGCCTTCGCGACGGAGGGAGGCGACGGCGGGTCGTCGCGAAGCGTCAGGTGGGAGGCCGGCGAGTTGAAGGCGTGTCGTAAGAGGCTTCGCAGCGAGTTTGCCCCGTTTGGGACAGGCTGCGAAGGCTTCTGTGACGTGATGGGCGTCAAGGGTCGCGTCGCGAAGCCTGTGTTGAGCGCAGTGAGCTGCTGCGAACCGGAGCGAAGCCTTCGCCGGGACCGGGGGCCCGGAAGGAGGGGCGTCTAAGGCTAAAGCGGGGGCATGTCAGCGCTGAGGGGGGCGAAGAAGGCGTTCGCAGCCTGGTGAGCGCGCGTCCGGCCTGCTAGCGAGGCTGGATGGCGGGTTGCATCAACGAAAATTCTGAGGCTAGAGTCTGTGTATGAACAACAACCTGTCCTCGAAGTCGGGGGCCGGGCTCGACTGGCGAGCCGGCCTGTCCGGGGGGCCGTAGAACCGTGAGGTTTGGTATGGCGAGGATCTCAAAGCAGGTAGCGCACCGTGAGGCGATCAAAGAGAACGTACGCTCGTCGATGGAGCGTCATCGCGAGCAGGTGGTCAAGGCGGTGGAACGCGCACTCTTCGGGGGCCAGGCGCCCGCGTCGCTGACGATGGGTGAGTTTTTTGATGCGTTGACCGGGAGTCTGGAGTCCGCCCACCAGGAGTTTGCCGCGCTTGAACAGCAGCTCTCAGTGGAGCGCGGCGAGGAGTCGCGGGCGCGGGTGCGCCGGGATGAGGCCGCAGAGGAGATGCGCCAGGCGTTGATCCGGGTGCGCGGTCTGATCGAGGGTTTTTGGAGCCCGCAGGCAGCCGTTCAGGCCGGGTTCATCGGGGTGACTCCTCAGGTGCATCGCGACCTTGTCGTCTACGCGCAGAACGTGGAGGCGCATATGGAGGGCGTGCTCCAGAATGCCGAGGCCGCGCTGGCGTTGCCTCTTCCTGACATCGGCGGGCTGCGCGAGACGGTGCGCAGGGCCCGCGTTGGTTTGGAGGCTGCGCTGGTCGAGGTGGGCGCCGAGGAGCGCGACGCCCTGGACCTTCAGAACCGCCGCGATCAGGCCGCCGAAGCCTGGAACAAGACCTACATCCCGGTGGCCAACATCGTCGAACACCTCTTCCGCCTGGCCGACATGCACGCCTGGGCCGACCAGGTCCGCCCCACCGCGCGCCGACGCGCCGGCATCGCCGAGCCCGAGGACCTCAATGTGTCGGGGGACGACGCGTCTGGCGAGGTGGTGGATGAGGAGCCGGCGCCGGTCGCCGAGTGAGCGCGGCGTTTCGCGCGCCGCGAAGCGTGTGGGAACGTGCCGCGCGTGACGTGAGATGAACGAAAAACCCCGGGCCGCGGAAGCGGTCCGGGGTTTTTTGATCGGGGAGGCCGGGTATGGCGTCCCTTGATGGGTTGTATGATTCATGAGGGCATAGGAGAGCGTTCGGGAACTGGAAACCTCGCGACGCACCGACTACGATGCCCTTAGCGATGAGGCCCGGTGCTTAGTTTTATAGCGCGAGAGCAGAAATCATCCGACAGAGGCGTAGGTGGCGAGATGAGCGAGCAGAAAAAAAACCGGAGCGTTACGCCCGACACCTATGCGGGCTACAGTGACGAGCACATTCTCGAGGCGAAGTGCCGACAGGGCTCTGATCGCATTGAGGGTGCCGCGTTGCCTCTCTACGCATACCTCTCTGACGATCCCCGGGACGACCCTCGAGGGCCGATCGAGCAGCGCTGAATTTTTAGACAGGGGGGAAAGGAACAGGGGGAGCCGGAGTGGATGGTCAGTTATTGCGCCCCTGTTTGAAGCCGGTTGAGAGCGTTTTTCCAACACCACGAAAACGTATTCGGCCTCGCGAAAATGTGGGATTTTAAGGCATAAGCCCCCCAAAAGGCTCCAACACGCTCAATACCTCCTCGAGCTCCGTCTTCGATACAAAACCGCGCTCCAGCGCTTCGTGCGTCGCCTGTCGAAGAAGCTCCAACGAAAGGTCTGCCAGGGCGCAGTCGCGCAGTGTGCGGGCCGGTGACGTCACCGGGACCGGGCCGAACCACTCGCGCTCCTCAGGTTTGATGTCGGCGTAGTAGGTCGTGACGCCTGAGGGCGTGCGCAGCCGTCGTTTGCGCCAACTCGCGGGAAGTGTGATTTCAATGCCTGCGGGGAGCGCGTCGGAGAGCTGATGCAGGCTCAGGGCGGTCTGGTGGGAGAAGACCCCCTGCTGCTCAGACCAGAGCCAGATCACGACGAGTTCTTCGTGCTCGTCTGCCGGATAGTGGGTCAGGCGATAGATGCCGCGGCGAACACGAAAAATCTTTCCGTTACCCAGGTGGTGAGCCAGAAGCTGAGGGGAATAGCCGGCTTCGGCGGCCTGCTGGGTGGTAAAGTGGCCACTTTGAGCTGCGGCAATGTCGAAGAGTTGGTCCCAACTGGGGGATGATGTCTGTGAGGTGTCCATGCACAAAACTTAAGCATGGCTTTAGTTTTGTGAAAGGTTCGTCGTTGTAGGAACGTGCTACGTCGGCTCGTTTGTAGATGGTCCACTCGGCTGCCATGAAGAGCTCGCTACGGCATGGACGCCGCCCTCTGAGGGGGGCAGGGTGGAATCGCCGGCTCGAGGGCGAAACACCGATGTCGCTCAGACCCAAACGTGGAGGTCCCTGTGGTCTCAGATAAGAACGACTCAAAGCGAGATGAAGCACGCGCGTTGTCCACCTCTCCCGAGGCGCTGCGCGACCCGGTGACAGGGCTGGGGCCCGACGAGATCACCGAGGAGGGGGTCGATCGCACGCTGATCCGGTGGTTTCTATCGCTGACGCCGGACGAGCGGTTGATGTGGGCGCAGGGGCATGCTCAGGCGGTGCTAAAGATGAGGGGAGGGCGCATGGTCCGCGCGTCGAAAGCGTGCGCCGATACTGAGGATGCCGTGATCGAGGTCGATCTGCCGGGGGAAGAAGGTTCAGCGTCCGGGAGCTGATCGCCGGGCAAAAAGCCGCGCGCGCCAGTCCGAGCGCAGTCGCCCCTTGTAGGTGGTGGCGCGGATGTAGAGTTCCGCGAGGATCAGGTTGGGGACCCAGCAGAGCCAGGTGATGAAGGGGTACCACTGATCCAGGGTGAGAAAGGCGGGGTGGGGGAGCATGCGCACCGTGACCACGGCCAGGGTGATAAGGTAGCTGCGCAGCATCCACTCGCGGTGCTCGCGCAGGCGCCTGGCGAGGGCGGTTTTAAGGGCCATCCAGGTGGTGAAGAACCAGACGACCGCCAGGGTGGCAAAGCCGAGCTTTGCGAAGATGCCGTACGCGTTGGCCGTGGCCAGCGCGAAGCCGGTGATGCTGCTGACGAAGATGGTGACCACGTAGACCCAGCCCGACCAGCGGTGGTAGCGGGTGCGCAGGTAGCGGCGGATGAAGTTAAAAGGACCGAGCATCAGCGGCGGGAGCGCGGTGAGGATGTGCACGCCCAGGATCAGGTTGTTCAGGCGGTGCCGGCCGGCAAAGACCTCGGAGGAGAGGGGCTCGGAGCGGGTGAGAAACCCGTGGGAGATGAGGATATAAATCACCGAGGAGGCGGTCACGTAGGCCACGACCGTGGTGAAGAACCAGACGACGCGCTGGTAGAGCTCAAAGGAGTCTTGAGGGGAGCGGTGGTTGGCCATGCCTGCGCTGTCTCTGCTCGTGGGGGCCGGGTGGGGCGCATGCGTGTCGGGAGCGCCCCGGGTCGGGGAGGATGTCAGAACGTTGACAGAAAGGCGGCAAGGGCTCAACCGGAGGAGGGCGATGCGGAGCGTCTTAAATTCCCCAGGCCACCGGCAACCAGAAGCGGCCGAGAAGGGCGATGAGCACGATAAAGGCGATGTTGAGGCGCAGGCCGGCGCGCATCATGTCGTTCATGGTGACGTAGTTTGAGGCGAAGACCACGGCGTTGGGCGGGGTGGCCACCGGGAGCATGAAGGCGCAGGAGGCGGCGGTGACCACCGAGATCATCAGGGTGTAGGGGTGCAGTCCCACGACGGTGGCCAGGATGGCGACCACGGGTACAAAGATGGTGGCCGTGGAGGTGTTGGAGGTGACCTCGGTCAAAAAGATGACGACGGCCACGAGCACCAGGATCACGAGGATGCCCGGGGCGCCTTCTAAGAAGCCCAGGCCCTCAGCAAGCCAGGTGGCAAGGCCGCTGGCCTCGATGCCGCTGGCCAGCGCGAGCCCGCCGCCGAAGAGCAGGAGAATGCCCCAGGGGACCTCGCGCACGTCCTCCCAGACGAGCAGGGGCTCGCCGGGCTCGCAGTGGGAGGGAACGATGAAGAGGAGGATGGCGCCCAGGATGGCCACGGTCGTGTCGGAGAAGCCGCCCAGCCCGAAGGAACTCAGGTAGGGTGCCAGGGCACCGCGCAGCACCCAGAGGCCGGCGACAAGCCCGAAGATGGCGAGCACGCGGCGCTCAGAGTGGCGCATGGGACCAAGCTCGCGCAGCCCCTCGTCGACCACGTTGGCGATGCCCTCCATGCCGCCGATGCGGATGGGGTAGGCTTTTTTGGTCAGGTAAAACCAGGCGATGAGGATGCCCACCACGGCGATGGGGAGCCCGTAGTACATCCACTGCAGAAACGAGATCGTGGTGCCATGGACGCGGTCGACGTAGCCCACAAAAATGGCGTTGGGGGGGCTTCCGATGATGGTGGCGATGCCGCCGATCGACGCCGAGTAGGCGATGCCGAGCATCAGCGACATGCCGAAATGAAAGCCTCCCGGGCTGGTGTCGATCTCGGGCTGGTGGCGTTCGGTGAGCGCGGCGACCTGGGTGACGACGGCCAGCCCGATGGGGACCATCATCATGGCGCTGGCGGTGTTGCTGATCCACATCGACAAAAAGCCGGTGGCCACCATAAAGCCGAGCACCAGGCGAGCGGGCTCAAAGCCGACTTTTGCGATGATGGAGAGGGCGACACGGCGGTGCAGGTGCCATTTTTCGACGGCGATCGAGAGCAGAAAGCCGCCGAGAAAGAGGTAGATGAGCTCGTGGCCGTAGTTCAGCGTGGTTTCGGCCGCCGGCAGCACCCCGGTGAGCGGAAAGAGCACGATCGGAACGAGCGCGGTGACGTAGATGGGAATGGCTTCGGTGAGCCACCAGATGGCCATGAGAAGCGTGATGGCCAGGGCTGCGGTGCCGGCCTCGGAGAGCCCTTCGATGCCCTGTCCGAGCATGATCAGGAAAAAGACCACGGGGCCGGCGATGAGGCCGACGCTGCGCAGCGTGGAGGGAGATGGGGATTTTTTTGGGGTGGGGGCCATAGGGGCGCTCCGGGAGGAGAGGGGCGCATCGCGTCGTGGCGGCAAAAGTGGGTCAACGCCGGAAGTGAGCTTAGAGCGCGTGGTGGACGCGCGCCAGCCTGTGGGCGTGTTCCTCGACGTTGAGTCGGCCCTCTTTGAGCAGGCGTTCTGCGGCGGCCGGGCTCGTATCGAGCGCGGCGGCGACGGCATCGAGCGTGTGGCCTTCGGTGAAGAGGCGCAGGGCGCGGGCCTGGTCGGCGCGAAGCTCGCAGAGGGCGGCCAGGGTCAGGCTGAGCGCGGCAGGAGGCCCGAAGGTGTGATCGGGGCTGCAGAGGGCATTCTGGCTCTTGCCGTTCTCCAGAAGCTCCATGGCGAGGGGAAGCTCTTTTTGGAAAGCGGCGTGCAGGGCGTCGAGGTCGCCGGCATCAAAGCGCTGGCAGACGTGGATCACCAGCGCGTGAAGGATGTCGGCGGCGGCAAACTCCGGGGCCCGGCGAGTGAGGTGTGTGAGGGTCTGGCGGTGAAGGGAGGTGTCGCCGGTGTCGGGTTGGTGAAGGGCGCTGACACAGCGCTTAAAGCCGACGACGACCTGTGTGTCATCACCGCTGGCGCTGAAGACGATGTGGGAGTCGCCGGGGTCGGTGGTGCGCCGGCGTTTGAGCTTTTGCAGCGGCGCGTACCAGAGGGGAGGGCCTGCCGCCGTCGGGGATGTGGAGGCGTCGGTGGCGGCGCCAGGGCGCGTGCCGCCGGCGGCGAGGACGAGCGAGAGCGCGACCAGCGGCAGGGCGGTGCCGACGACCAGGCCGATGCGAAAGGGCGTCGCGGTGAGCCGGCGTTTGAGAAGGCGCGCGATGAAGAGGGCGACGCCGCCTGTGCCCAACACCACAAAGGGTGAGATGGCGAGTTGCTCGATGGCCCAGAAGCCGACGGCGAAGGCGAGGATGGCAAAGACGCTGTAGTAGGCCAGCCAGGCAAGCAGGCGTTGGGTGCGGGAGGGCTCGGCGGCCTGTCCGGCGCGCATCACGGCCTCAAAGCTGGCGCGGGTGGGGTCTGAGTTCATGGGCGTTGGTCGGGTGCAAGGGAGGGGCGCTCGCGGTGCGATGGGGGCCAAAATAACGCGGAGGGCGTCTCGGGAGAAGGCCAAAGGGGCAGAGAGGCGGCGGGGAGAAGAGGGGCTTTTCCTTGCGCGTTGGGGGCAGGGCGACCGATACTCCCCCCGCGCTGGTGTCCCGGCCTTTTTGCAAAGGTCGGGAGCGAGGTCTCCAGGCGCTCGGTGGTCGAGGGCTCGACCCGGAGCGTGTGCAGGCCAAGAGGGAACCCGGTGAGATTCCGGGGCTGCCCCGCAGCGGTGAGTACGCCATGAGCTATCGTTGATGTCGCGTTCGTCTGCGATATCACCTTGTGCTCAGGGCGTTGACGAGAACGAAAGCCACACCAATGGCACTGCCCCCTGCTAAAGGGCGTGGGAAGCCGTGGCCGGTAGGAGGTTGGTCCCGAGATGGGATCGCCACGCTCGTAAGCCCGAAGACCTGCCAGCGCCGGGAGTCCCCGAGAAAAGGGAGCCCGAAATCGACCTTGAATCTCGCGGGAGATGGGCAGGTCGCCGTGCGCCGACATCCGTCGGTTGCTCTGGCTTGCTGTGCATCTTCGGCCCCCACACGCTTTTGAGAGGCAGACCCATGCACAGCTCCAACGACTCGACCATCCAGCAGACCCTCGCGCCCGGCCTTGTGACCGAGGTGCAGCTTATTGAGATGGTCTTTCCGCAGCAGACCAACCACTACGGCACGCTCTTCGGGGGGCAGGCCCTGGCCCTGATGGATAAGGCGGCGTTTATCGTGGCCTCGCGCTACACGCGGCGCACGGTGGTGACGGCGTGCAGCGAGCGGTGTGATTTTCATGTGCCGGTGCGCCAGGGGCAGCTCGTGGAGCTGACGGCCCGGGTGGTGGAGACGGGCCGGACCTCGGTGACGGTGGAGGTGACGCTGGTGGCCGAGGATCTCTTAAGCGGCGATCGGCAGCCTGGCACCCGGGGCAAGTTCGTGATGGTGGCGCTCGATGCGCACGGAAAGCCCACGCGGGTGCCGGAGCTGGAGAGCATGGCGAGTCAGGTGCCCTGAGGCTCAGTCGTCGCGCCGGATGAGGTCGTCATCCGACATCGCCCGGGGGAGCGGGGCTTCGGCGCGACCAAAATAGCCCCCGGTGTCGCTGATGAGCTCTGAGGTGGCCATGTCTGTGAGCTCGGGAGGGGCTTTGAGGCTGAGGGTGTGGAGGTCGACCTCCCAGAAAAAGGGCTGATTGCGCGGGCCTTTAAAGTAGGCTCGAAGTCTGGAGCCCTCGACACAGGGGGCGGCGATGGAGGCCATGCCGGCCACCTGAAAACGGGTCTCGGCGATCTGGTCGACGTAATAGCGCAGCCGGTAAGTCTCCCAACCGTTCGTGTGGTAGTCGTCGCGGTACGCGTCGGGGTCGGCGATGACGTGGTAGTGACCCTCCCGAACGTGTCGCGCCGCCAGGAAGTCGAAGAGGGCGCCGGCCAGCGCGGTGAGAGCCGTGGTGGTGGACCACTCGGGGTGGTCGGCGATCAGGTCCGGCCAGGTGTCGTAGGGCTGACTCTCGGCGTCGGTTGCGGGCGCTTCTCGAAGGGCAAAGCGCGCGCCGGTTTCCTCATCCCAGATGGCGACAAAGAGGTGCGTCGACGCCTCGGAGGAAGAGACCTGCAAGACACCGTCGGGCTCGCCGCCGAAGGTCCGGGCGATGACTTCGAGGGTCGGGGTCGCAACCGGGGTCGAGGAGTCGATGTCTTCGCGTGTGAGGGGCCAGGAGGGCGACGCGAGGTCGGCCGTGTATCGGGAAGATATGGCGAAGGGCGCGCCTACCGAATGCTGTAGGTCAATGGCCACGAAGACCAGGGCGTCACCCTTCCAATGCGGTGCTTTCAGGTCGTCGGGAGCCGGCAGGCCCGGGGCTCCATCCCGGTACCAGCGCTGCACCTCGCCGAGGTGTTTGGCGTTGTAGGTTTTCGGGAGCATCGCCATCAGCGCATCCCGGGAGAGGTAGATCCGGCCCTGGATGGCCTCTCCCAGGTGGTGGAAGGCGGCGGCGAGCTCCACGGCCATCCGTGGGCCGTAGCTCTGGAGGGTGGCGAGATCGGGGAGCGCGTCGCGCAGTTCCTCAAGGTTGGAGACCTGTACCTGCGTCGGGACAAGCTCCACGACGGGATCAAAGTGCGAGTCGTAGGTCAGACTGAGCTGAATCGGGGGTAGGGGCATCAGGGATCCTCCGGGGTGGTCTCTGGGTGTGGCAGGGGCATCTGGGCGTTGGGCGGCACGCTACGTGATGGGAACCGGGCTGTCACCCCGGTGGCTCAACATACAAGCGTCGAGAGCGGGCGTGGGTTCGGCGCTTTTGCGTCCGAGCAAAAAGGGGGGGCTCAGGACGGTGTCCTTTGAACGAGCTCGTGGCGACGGTCAGCTCGCGGATGCGGCCTTTTGAATCGCGTTCCATGATCCGGGAGGCGCTCGGGAGCCTGGCACCCGGGCGAGGAGGATGCGCGCGGCGGCGCAGGCGTCGTGGTGCGTCCGGGGGGCCGGTGTGGGGAACCTCAGCGGGAAGAGAGGGAGGCGAGAACATGTCTTGACAGTCTCGAAAGATATAATTAGCGATCGTGAACCGAATGTTTAGGTTTTCCTAATTATTTTCGGCGGCCGTGATACTCCTCAACGACCCGAGAGGTCATGCATGCAAGGGATGGTGATGAAGAGACTGGCAAGAATGGGGGCGGTGTGGAGCTCTGCGCTGGGCCTGATGGCCTGTGATGTGCTGGTGCCCGGTGAGCCCGACGCGGCGCATATCTTTGACGCGCCGATCGATGGGTTGACCCCGGCGCAGACCCGGCTTTTTGTGATGGGAGACGAGGAGTTTTCGCGCAGCTTTAGCTTCTCGGAAGGGCTGGGGCCGATTTTTAACGCCCCCTCCTGCGACTCCTGCCACCCGGGAGAGGGGCCGGGGCACCCGGAGTTCGGGTTCTTTCGCTTTGGCCGCTACGACGCCGAGGGGCACTTCGACGCGATGCTCAACGAGGGCGGCCCGCAGCTTCAGGACCGGGCGATTCCCGGCTACGAGCCCGAAGTGCTCCCGGCGAGAGACGACATCGTGTTCACCCGTCTGCTCGCGCCCTCGATCACGGGGCTGGGGCTTTTGGAATCGGTGGATGACGCCACGCTCCTGGCGCTGGCCGACCCGGAGGATGAGGACGGCGACGGGATTTCGGGGCGGATCGCCTGGATCGAAGCCACCGCTCGTCTCGATGCGATGGCGGGGCTGGCCGAGCGGGGCGGCGGCACCCGGATTCAGCGCCATGACCGGGGCTACATCGGTCGCTTCGGACTCAAAGCCTCGTCGATCACGCTCTTGCACCAGACGGTCACGGCCTATCACCAGGACATGGGGCTGACCTCGGACTTTGCGAGGGTGGATCCGATCAATGTTCAGGTGGGGGATGCCAGCGCGGACCTGGTGCCGGATCCGGAGCTGGGCTCGGGGACGCTGACGGCGGTGACCCACTATCTGCGTACGCTGCGGCCGCCGCTGCGTCGTAACGTCGACGACCCGGATGTGGTGGCCGGGGAGGCGATCTTTGAGACGATCGCCTGTGCGAGCTGCCATGTGCCGAGCCTGACGACGGGCACGTCGACGATTGCAGCGCTCTCGGAGGTGGCGTTTGCCCCCTACACCGACCTGCTCCTGCATGACATGGGGCCGGAGCTCGACGATGGCTACACCGAGGGCGGGGCGCAGAGCAGGGAGTGGCGTACCGCGCCTTTGTGGGGCCTGGGGCTGGCCGCGGATTTCCAGGGTGGGCAGGGTTTTTATCTGCATGACGGTCGCGCCCGCTCGGTGCATGAGGCCATTGAGCATCACGGTGGCGAGGCGGCGGCCAGCCGGCAGCGCTACCGCGAGTTGAGCGCCACCGAGCGCGCCCAAATCCTGGCCTTCCTGGAGTCTTTATGAGCGCCACCCACCCCACTCGTCGCACCTTTATCAAAACGCTCTGTCTGGGGGCGCTGGGGTGTACGGCCGCCTGTTCGGCGCTGCCCCGCTACCTGCTGGAGCAACCCCCGGGAGATGAGGGGATGCGGGTGCCGCTGTCGGCGTTTGGCGAGGAGGGGCGCCTGGTGGTGGTGTCGGCCGACGGGGCCTCAAGCTACCTGATCTCGCACCATGGCGAGGACTTTGTGGCCGTGGAGCTCGTCTGCACCCATCGGGGCTGCGGGCTCCAGGTGCGAGCGCAGGAGCTGCATTGCCCCTGTCACGGCAGCCGCTTCTCGCCAGGGGGGGAGGTCCTGGAGGGGCCGGCTCGACGTCCTTTAAAAACACTGAACGTCACCCGGAAAGGGGACGAGCTACACCTTGAGAGTTGAGATGATGAGATATGGATGTGCATGGAGTATGGCCGCGGCGCTGCTGAGCGCTGGCACGATGGCTCAGGCCCAGGAGACGCCGGCTGAGGCGCAACCGGCGTCGGCCGAGGCAGCCCCGGAGGCCTCACCGCGTGGCGCGGGCGCGGCGATCGACACCGATCCGTTGCAAAACGCGATCTTTGACCGGCCCTTTGTGCTCAGCGGGCTGCGGGCGGCAATGGGCGGGTACGCCGAGACCCGGGCGCTCTACGGGGTGCATGAGGGGATCAGCGAGGGCCTGTCCTTTGAGATGACCCGCTTTAACCTCTTTGCCTTTGCGCAGCTGGGCTCGCGGATGCGCTTTCTCTCGGAGCTGGAGTTCGAGCAGGGCGCCGAGGAGATTAAGCTGGAGACGGCCCAACTCGACGTGGAGGTGGTGCCGGAGTTTGTGATCCGCGGTGGCATCATTCTTACGCCGCTGGGGGCGTTTAATCAGCGCCATGATGGTCCGCTCTGGGATTTTGGGGATCGCCCGCTGGTCTCGACCACCCTGATTCCGGCGACGCTCTCGGAGGTGGGGGCCGGGGCTAACGGCGTGGTGGGGCTGGGGCCAGTGGAGCTGGATTATCAGGTGTACGTGACCCAGGGGCTGGCCGACGGGGTGGTCGACAACGCGCTGGGGCGCACGAGCATCCCGATGGGGCGCGACCCGCTCTTGATGGAAGAGGACTCCAATGGCGAGCCGGCTGTGACCGGGCGTCTGGCGCTGCGTTATCAGGGGCTGGCCGAGGTGGGGTTCTCGGGGTGGCACGGGGCGTACAACACCTTTAAGGCCGAGGGCGAAGAGGTCGACGAGCGCCGCACGCTGACACTGGCCGCGGTGGATGTTGCGTGGACGCCGGGCTGGCTCGATCTGCGGGGTGAGGCGGCCTGGGCCCGCGTGGAGCTCCCTGAGGGGCTGGCCAGCGCCTATGGCGAGGAGCAGTGGGGCGTGCATGTGGACGCGCTGGTGCCCCTGTGGCGCACGCTGATGCTCGATCTGCCCACGACGCTGCAGGCGGGCGTGCGCCTGGAGTACGTGGACTATCACCGTGGGGAGCTGCGCAGTGGCGATTCGGCTGGCCAGGAGCACACCCGGGCGACGGCCGCGCTGGCGCTGCGCCCGGGGAAAGAGACGGTGTTCCGGCTGAACTACGGGCTGGAGTGGATGACCGACCTGGTGGGCAACTCGCCGGAGCGGGGCATGCTCGTGCAGCTGGGGCTGGCCACCTACTTTTGAGAGCCGGGAGCCCCGGGGCCCGCACGCGGGCCCCGGGGCTTTCAGGTGGTGAGTTTGAGGCCGGCCAGGCCCGGCACGACCAGCACAATGCTGAGCCAGCGCAGGGGGGAGGTGCTGTCACCGTAGACCAGCATCCCGAGGATGGCCGTGCCCACCGCGCCGATGCCGACCCAGATGCCGACCCAGATGCCGTAGGCTGAGCTGGCCGGGAGCACCTTTATGGCCTGGGAGAGCAGATCGAAGCCTGCGCCCATGGCGAGCACGGTGGCGCCACGTTAGGAGCGTCTATGAGGGGACGTCAGGATCAGACGGGTTCATCGAAGGTGCCGTCGGCGTGAAGCGCAAAGCGGCCTTTCCTGACCTCGTGCACCGGGCCGTTGTCATGGAAGGACCAGCCGCCAAATCCTGTGCGCTGGTAGTCGGCGTAGGCCTGACGGATCTCCTGCTGGGTGTTCATGACAAAGGGGCCGCGTTTGGCGACCGGCTCCCCGATAGGCGCGCCCTGGAGAAGGAGCACTTCGGCTTCGACCGAGCCACCTTCCAGGATGATGGGGCCGGGTTGCTCGAACTCCACGCGACGTTTGTTGGCGATGGCGCGGCCGGCGATGGTCACGCCCTGTCCCTGATGCACATAGAGGGAGCGCAGGGTGCCGGGGTTGACCTCGGGGAGCTCAAGCCGGGCACCGGCTTCCATACGAATGGACCAGATCGCCACGTCACTCTCCTGGCGAGTAGCCCAGGAGGAGGGGGGCGGCGCCGGAGGGCGGTTGTCTTTAAAGGTGCCGGCGGCGATGGTCAGCTCGCTGATGCGGCCTTTTGCGTCGTGTTCGATGACACGGGGGATGCGCTCGTTCCAGAGCATTGTGAAGTGCGGGTCGACCATCTTGTCGGCGCGCGGCAGGTTCATCCAGATCTGAAAGAGCTCCAGGGGGTTGGGCGCATCGCTGCGTAGCAGCGGGAACATCTCGGAGTGTTGAATGCCGGCGCCCGCGGTGAGCCACTGCACGTCGCCCGCCCCGTAGCGGGCGGTAGCGCCCATGGAGTCGGTATGATCGAGAAAGCCCGATCGCACCACGGTCACGGTTTCAAAGCCGCGGTGGGGGTGGCGCGGAAAGCCCGGCACACTCCTGCCATGGTACATCCGCCAGGATTTCTCCTCGTCAAAATCTCGGCCCAGGTGGCGACCGGCCAGTGAGGCGGCCGGGCCCATCTGAGCGTTGCCCTCGGGGTAGTCGTCGCGGTGGTGGGCGCAGAAAAGGAAGGGGTCGGTGGTGGGCCAGTTCATGGCGTCGATAGCGCTGACTGCCGTGATCGCCGCCGGGGGATGCTTCAGGTCGGGCGAGGACGGGGCGCTTGCGCTCGCGGGAGAGGTGGCACGGGCGGGGCGGTTGTCTCGCTCGATCTTCTGGCAGGCGGCGGCGGGCAAGAGGGCGCCGGCGGCGAGTATCTTCAGCGCGGTGCGCCGGGCGACCACCGGTGTTCCGATGCGACCGGGGGAGGGCTCGCTGAGCATCAGGCGGCCCGGGAGACGAGCGTCGGTGATGTGAAGGGTTTCGCCGCAATGATCGTGGAGCTTCCAGGCGTCGAAGATAAGGTCGGCCAGATCGTCGCCGGTCAGCGTGTGGCCGCGGGAGACGCGGGCGTGCAGCACCTCCAGGCGCAGCGCGAGCTTCGCCTGCCGAGGCGGCGAGCTCTGGCGAGCATAGAGACGTTTGAGAGAGCCCGCGTGGGGGAGCTGGCCTTTTTCGCCGCTCTGGATGTCGCTGAGCGGTTCGGGATGCAGCGCATTAAGCAGCCAGCCCACGCCGTGCCAGACCTCCTCGAAGGCCCAGTCGAAGGCATCGAAGGTGAGGTTTTCGGTGGCTTCATCCAAAAACGCGTTGCCGCGCTGCAGGGCATCTTCGGGGGTCATACATCAGGCCTGTGAGACGGGGTTCTCGGGGATATTTAGCGGATTTACCAACGTGGACTCCAACGTGGGCGGATGAGGATTCATTTCATAGATGTGGCGCATGTTTATTATGCGCGCGGTGCATGGTTTGACGGGGTTCCAGAAGTTTCGCCGGCGCTCCGATCGGAGCGCCGGCGATGTTTCAATCCGGGCAAGCGTTGGCCCTTCGCAGGCCCGGAGCTTCGCGGCCTTTTCTACCTTGTACGGTACGCACCACGTCTACGGGCAGGGTTAGCCGAACATCTCGCCGAAGATGGCATTGAGAACGCCGCGCCCGGAGCTTAGCGCCACGTAGGTCGCAAAGATCACGAGCACCACGTTGATCACGTTGCTCTTCCAGCCGTTGACGTGGTCGCCCATTGTTTTTTTATCGTTGACCGCCCAGAAGAGAAAGGCCGCGGTCAGAGGAAGGCCGAATACCCCGTTGAAGGCCGGAAAGAGGGTGATCATCTGCACGATGCTCAGCCCGGTCACTGCCGAGACAATCGGCGACGACATCCCCAGGAGAATGCCGCCGGCGTAGATGGTCTTAAAGGCCCGGGAGTCCTGGTCTTTTTCAGGAGCGTCGACCGCTTCGAGGATCATGTAGGGGATGGTCCACATGATGGGCACGATGCTGTTGAACGCAGCGCCGATCACACCGAGCAAAAAGACGACCATGGCCCACTCGCCAAGGACTTCGGCCAGGGCTTCGCCGGGCGTAATGAAGCTTGTCAGTTCGGTATAGCCTGCCGGGCGGAGTACGGCGGCCGAGACCACGATGATGCACACGGTGATGATACCGCCGACGATGTATCCAAAGCTCAGGTCGTGGCGTACATCGGAGAGGTCGTCTTCGGTGGTCCAGCCTTTCTTCTTTACGAGAATCGACTCCAGGAAGAAGTTCGGCCAGAGCGCTGTCGTCCCGAGAATGGCCGCTCCCAGGAGCATCGCACCCTGGTCGGGGAGGGAGGGCACAAAGCCCCGGGCCATCTCGATCGGGGAGGGACCGCTGGCCCCGGCGACGACGATGTAGAGTACGAGCAGCACGAACATCATCGCCGTCACAAACATCTCGACGCGGTCATACTTGAGCACGCCGGTGAGGATGGCGGCCACGCCGGCAACCAGCGCGACGGGCTGCCAGGCGAGCGCCTCCCCGGTCAGGATCTCTACCGACATGCCGACTGCTGCGGTCAGCGCGACGGTCCAGGCGATGCATCCCAGCGAGAGAAAGAGCGCGATGGTAAGTGCCGGGCCTTTGCCGAGCTTTCTGCGGATAAAGCCCATCAGGGTGTCGCCAAAAATACCCAGGCGCGCGCTCATATCCTGGGCCATAAACCCCAGGAGAACCGCGCCGATGACGGCCCAGATCAGCGTGTAGCCGTACTCAACCCCGGCCTGGCTGGCGATGTAGATGGAACCGCTACCGAAGTAGCTGGCGACCATCACGAAGCTCAGGCCGTACTTTTCAAAAAAACGCTTCAGGAGGGACTGCACTTTCAACATGGGATCTCGTTGTGCGAGGGGGGGAAGGGGGGCAAAAGGCGCGCGGAACCCGGGCGAGAGGTTTCGCGCAGCGAGAGCATTGCAGGGGGATAGCTTCGCGAAGGATGGCGTGGTGGAACGTCTCGCGGCGCTAGGTCGCGCCGGCACCCGAGAGCATGTAGATGCCCAGCGCGACGAGCACGAACGCCAGCCCTGTTTTGAGGCGAGTGGGGTCGATGCGACGTGCGATAACCCAGCCGGCGATGGTGCCGATGAAGAGGGGGATGCCCACCAGCACGGCCAGTCCCCAGTCGATGGCATCGACCATCGCAAAACCAAGGGCTGCGAAGGCTGCGATGAAGATCGATTGCACCTGGGCCAGCGCGACGGCCAGCAGCATCGGCACCCCCAGCACCACCATCAGCGGTACCGCCAGCACCGGGCCACCGACGCCGAGCAGGCCGCCGGGAAGCCCCACCGCCAGACCCAGCCCGGCCATAGCAAGGCGGCCTTTCGGGGAGTTGAGCTCGAAGTCCGCTGGAGCCTCCAGCGCGCGGGCCCGGGAGCGCTCTCGCACAACGATGATCACGCCGGTCATCAGTACGAAGGCCCCCAGCAAAAGCCCGAAGAGGTCGGCGTCGAGCACCGTGTTGAGGCGCGCTCCTACAAAAGCACCGACAACGCTCGTCAGGCTCAAGACCAGCGCGGCGTTGCGGGCCGTGGTTGTGGCGAGTTGTCCGGAGCGAAGGTAGGCGTAACTTCCCAGAAGCCCCGTGCCGATAAAGGTCACGCTGGCGGTGCCGGCGACGGTGGCCGGGTCGATGTTGAGCAGAAGAAAGAGCGCGATGGTGACGAAGATGCCACCGGGGCCGATGGTGGTGATGCACACGCCGCCGACAAGCGCGATGAGACTAAGAATAATGCCAAGCCCGAGAGTCATGGGGGCCTTATGAGAGGGTCAACCAGGCTGTCTATACAGACGGCAACGAACGCGGGACGCAGCACAAGGCAGGGTAGAAAGAGGCAGGCTGCGCCCCCCTTAGAGCGCGGAGAGTATACATAATTCCGGGTGTTTTGAGGAGGGCCGGTCGGAGGTTCTCCCGGACCTCACTCTTGCGCGAGGATTGCCGAGGGGGGCTGTGGCGGTTAATCAGGTTGCGAGTTTTTGAGAAGACGCGGGGTCTGCCCGCGCATACGGCAGAGAACAGCGAGGAATGTATGAGGTTGAAGAAGAGCAGCTGGTGGTTGGCAGGGTTGGGGCTGGCGGTGGGGGCGGCCTGTGCGACCCAGCCGCAGAGTGCGAGCGAAGGGACCGAGCCCGAGCTCGGCGTGGAGGTCGAAGGTGCCGCGGAGGCCGAGGCCACGGCAACGCCGCGCTTTGGCAACTTCGGCTTTGATACCGAAGGCATGAACACGGAGGTGGCTCCCGGTGATGATTTCTACGCCTACGCCAGCGGCGCCTGGCAAGAGGTCACCGAGATTCCTTCGGACCGCGCCCGCTACGGCGTCTTCGACATGCTCAGCCTCGAAGCTGAGGAGCAGGTCAACCAGATCATCCTCGCCGCCGCAAAAGAGGGCGGTGAGCCGGGCAGCAACACGCAGCTTATCGGTGATCTTTACGCCAGCTGGATGGACGCCGAAGCCATCGAAGAGGCCGGGCTGACGCCTCTGAAGCCTCATCTGGACACCATTAACGCGTTGGACTCCCACGAGGCGGCCGCTCGCCAGATGGCCGACCCCGCCTACCCGGTGATGGTCCGTGTGCGCATCATGCCCGACCCGGCTGACCCCACCGTCTATACGGTGAGCTCGGGGCAGGGCGGGCTGGGAATGCCCAACCGCGACTATTATCTCGACGAGTCTGAGCGTTTTGTGCAGTACCGCCAGGCCTACGTCGAGTACATCGCGCACCTCTTTGACTTGGCCGAGATCGAAGACGGTGTGGCGAAGGCCCGGGCCATCCTCGAGCTTGAGACGGCGATCGCCCGGGCGCACTGGACCCGCGAGCGATCGCGTCAGGTGGAGGAGACCTACAACGTGCTCAGCATCGCCGAGTATGAGGCCCTGGCACCCTCCCTCAAGCTCGCCGAGGGGCTGGAACTCCGCGGGTTGACCGGCGTCGAGAAGGTCGTCGTCTCCCAGCCCAGCGCGGTGGAGGGGATTGGCGAGGTCTTTGAAAACGCCTCGCTTGATCTGCTCAAAGACTACCTGACCTTTCATTTCATCTCGGACCGCGCCTCCTGGCTTCCGAGCGCGTTTGATGAGGCCAGTTTCAACTTCTACTCGAAGACCTTGCGCGGCACCGAGGAGCAGCGCGAGCGCGATCGCCGCGGCACCGAGCTTGTGGGCTGGACGCTGGGCCATGCGGTCGGCCAGGAGTACGTCGCGCTGCATTTCCCGCCGGAGTCCAAAGCCCAGATGGAAGATCTGGTTCAAAACCTCACCGAAGGCTTCGCAGGCCGCCTCAAAAACCTCGACTGGATGGACGACGCCACCCGCGAGCAGGCCCTGGATAAGTTGTCGACCTTTGAGCCCCGCATCGGCTACCCCGAGAAGTGGGACAGCTACGAGGGCCTGGCGCTTGCGGCCGACGACTACTTTGGCAACCGCATGCGCATCAGTGAGCATCGGTGGAACGAGGAGCTCAAGCGTTTCAAAGAGCCTGTCGACCGCGAGCGCTGGAGCTGGCCGCCGCAGATGGTCAACGCGAGCTACAATCCGTTGATGAACCAGATCACCTTCCCGGCGGGTATTCTTCAGGCGCCTTTCTTTGACCCGAACGCCGATCCGGCCATGAATTATGGCGCGATCGGGGCGGTGATTGGCCATGAGATTGGCCACGGCTTTGACGACCAGGGCCGCCGCTTTGATGCTCAGGGACGGATCCGCGACTGGTGGACCCCCGAGACCAACGCCGCGTTTGAGGAAGCCTCCAGTCGTCTGGGTGAGCAATACTCGCAGTTTTGCCCGATCGACGACCTCTGCATCAACGGCAAGCTCTCCATGGGAGAGAATATCGGCGATCTGGGCGGCATGCAGATGGCCTACGCGGCCTACCGTAACTTCGTCGAGAAGACCTACCCCGAAGGCGAAGCGCCGGTGATCGACGGTTTTACTGGCGACCAGCGCTTCTTTCTGGCCTGGGCTCAGGTCTGGCGCTCGCTCTACCGCGACGACGCGCTGCGCGCCCAGCTCGTCAACGGCCCGCACTCTCCCGGCATGTACCGCGTCAATGGCGTGGTGCGTAACCTCGACGCCTGGTACGAGGCCTTCGATGTGACCGAAGACCACGCCCTCTACCTGCCGCCGGAAGAGCGCGTGCGCATCTGGTAATTTTTAATCAGGGGAGAGCGTTGATGCCGGGAGAAGATCTCGAGCACTTCCCGACGCCGGACGCACTGCCTGAACGAAAAGTACCCCCGAGATTCACGTGGATCTCGGGGGTATTTTTGGATCCGGGATATCGCGCGACGTCGGGAACGCCCCGGAAGGCTCAGACATCGGCGGCAAGCTGGGGGGCCGGCGGCTCCCACAACTCGAAGCGATGTCCCTCCGGGTCGACCGCCCAGCCAAACCTGCCAAACTCCGAGTCTTCGATCTTCGCATCGACCTCGACGCCCGCATCCCGAAGACGCGTGAGCATGGCATCGAGGTTATCGACCCGGAAGTTGATCATGAAGGCCTGGCGCGCGCTGCCAAAATACTCAGTATCGTTCTTAAAAGGCGCCCAGATGCTGTAGGCATCGGGCTGCGTCTCGTCTTTGTTCTGAAAGATGACGTAGCCATCGATATCCGGAAGGCCCAGATGCTCCACGTACCAGGCTCTGAGGGCCTCGGGGTCGGTTGCGCGAAAGAAGATGCCGCCGATACCTGTGACGCGTGCCATGCGATGCTCCTCGGTGGGGGAATGCAGCCAGGAGGGAACCATCGCATGAGGTCATGGTGGCGTCTACAACGCAGTCATACCCGGGGTCAGGTGCGGGCGGTGGAGCGCGGTGCGGCGGCCATGGCGCGAAGACCAATCCAGCACAGTAGAAGAATGATCAGCAGGCGGTTGGGGCTCGAAGGGCTGCCGGTGCTGCAATCGGCGGCGTCCTCGCCAGCGTCGTTCCCGGGGGCTGGCCGGTAGGACTGTTCCAGGCTCAGGTTCACCTCATGGGAGGCCTGCCCGTCATGGGCCAGTAAGAACGCCGAGGTCAGGTCCTGGCCGATAAAGGGCTCGCCTTCCTCATCAAGCCCCGCCTCCAGGGGAAGCTCCCACTCACCACCGGAAGGGAGCTCGGCCAACAGGCAGCTCTCATTGAGCTCGCCCTCGGCTTCAAGCGCGATGCACTCCCCGTCATAGAAGTTCAATGCACCCGCGCAGCTGTTGGTCAGCGTGATGGTGATGGCGCAATGATCGTCATCGGGAAACGTCTCAAAGGGCGCGTCGCTCTCCAGGCACTCAAGCGTCTCGGCGAGGTTGGCGGAGGCGCTGCAGCGCAAGGGACCGAGCTCGGGGCTCGTTGCGCTGGCTTCACCGAGGCTGATGCTCAAGCCCATCACCAGCGTCATCAGTGCGAGCGCGAAAGGGTGGAGGGGGCGTTGTCCAGAAAACATGGCAGGCCTCTCGAGCGTGGGGTGGAACGTATCCAACGCGCCCGTGGTACGGGCTTCAGCACTGAATCAGTGCAGAGAGCATGCCATGGTCTCCTGCTCAGGAATCAGGCGCAGTGCAACTCGGAGACCGTTCCCAGGCGAATGATGCACCGGTTGGAGGTGCATGGCGCATTGTCGTCGCAAGGCTCGCTGCTCATGCGTTCGCGCAGCGTCCTCCCAGGCAGGCTTCGCCCCCAAAGAAGTCCAGAGCGCTCTGGCTGGCGAGCGCCGCGTCGGAGGAGCTGGCAACCATCAGCGCGCTGAGCAGCAACGCAGCACAGCAGCGAATGAGAATTCTGGGACGTCGCAACATCGGTCATCCGGGATGAAGGAGGGCAGCGTCCGGCGAGCCTGATCAAGCCTCCCGTTTCGCTCAAGGTGCCGGGCCGGAGGTTTGGTACAACCCCGCAGGTGCGCAGCTTTGCGATCAGCAGCGATGGACTTCCTCGTTTCGCGGAGCCGTAATGTCAGACGCACGAGAGGATCGCTACGCCCCGGCACGCCGGAGAATGGTGGAGCAACAGATCCGTTCCCGGGGCATCGAGCTTGAGTCGGTGCTCAGGGCGATGGCCGAGGTGCCCCGGGAGCGCTTTGTCCCCCGGCGCTACCGATCGGACGCCTACGAGGATGTGGCGCTGCCCATCGGAGGCGGCCAGACCATCACCCAGCCTTATCTGGTGGCCTGGATGACGGTGCTCCTTCGGCCGCACCCCCATGACCGGGTGCTGGAGGTGGGTACCGGCTCGGGTTACCAGGCCGCCGTGCTCGCCAGGCTCGTCGATGAGGTCTTCACCATTGAGCGTGTCGATGAGCTCGCGGAGCGCGCGCGCGACACGCTCGCTGATGTAGGCGTTGATAATGTTGCGGTGCGCAGCGGCGATGGTTCGCTGGGCTGGGCCGGCGTTGCTCCCTTTGATGGCATCCTCGTGACCGCCGGCGCCCTCACCATCCCCGAGCCACTGCTTGAGCAACTTAGTGTGGGAGGCCGGCTGGTCATGCCCCTGGGCACACAAAGTGCTCCGCAGACTCTGGTGCGCGTCACGCGTACCTCGGAGCGCCGCTACCGCCGTGAGGAGTTCGGCCAGGTGCGTTTTGTGCCCCTGATCGGCGAAGAGGGCGCCGATGAGGCGCCCTCTCGCGGGGATTTCTGGTTTTAAACGAAGGGCGCCCGAGGCTCAGGGCAGATCGGCCGCTTCGAGCACATCGTGGTAGTCGGGCGTCTTCTGCAGGATCGCACGGGCCGCTGAGCAGGTCGGCGTGATCTTGCATTCGGTGCTGCGCGCATGTTTCACGGCCTCGGCCACGAGCTTGCGCGCCATGCCCTGACCCCGAAGCGACGCATCCACAAAGGTATGATGCACTTCCATCGCTCCGGATGGGGCGCGTCGGTAATCGATCGTCGCCACCCGCGCGCCGTCTTTCTCCAGATAGATGGAGCCACCGGCCTCGGTCTGCTGATGCGAAAAATTCGGCTCGTGTTCGGTCACGGTGGCTCCTTTCATGGGAGTGAGGCGGGCGGGATTCAGTCGGCGAAAACCTCGGCCAGTGCGTCTTCGGCATAGGCCAGGGTCTGATCGATAATTTCGTCACTGTGGTGCGTCGACAAAAATCCGGCTTCATACTGGCTGGGCGCCAGGTACACGCCGCGCTTAAGCATGGCGTGGAAGAAGGCGTTAAAGCGATCGAGATCGCAGCGATGGACGTCTTGATGGGTATGCACGGTCGTATCGGTAAAGAAGACCCCGAACATCGCGCCGGCGCGCGTCTGGGTCATCGGGTAGCCGTGCTTGTCGATGATGGCTTGCATGCCCGTGCCCAGGCGCTCGCTGGTGGCTTCGAGCTGCTCGTAGACCTCGGGGGTCAGGAGCTGCAGGGTCTTGAGGCCCGCGGTCACCGCGATGGGGTTCCCCGAGAGGGTGCCCGCCTGATAGACCGGCCCATCGGGGGCGATGTGCCGCATCAGATCCTCGCGGCCGCCGTAGGCGGCCAGCGGGAAGCCCCCGCCCACGACTTTTCCAAAGGTGTAGAGGTCGGGCGTGACCCCAAATCGGGCCGCAGCGCCACCGTAGCCCACGCGGAAGCCCGTCATGACCTCATCGAAGATAAGAATCGTGCCGTGGGCATCGCAAAGCTCTCGCAGGCCCTCAAGGAACCCGGGGTCGGGGGGAATGCAGCCGGTGTTGCCACAGACCGGCTCCAGAATGATGGCGGCAATGTCGGTGGGGAAGGTCTCAAAGAGGCTGCGCACCGAGTCCAGGTCGTTGAACTGCGCCAGCAGCGTGTCTTTGGCGGTGCCCGCAGTCACACCCGGGGAGTTGGGCGTGCCCAGGGTGAGCGCACCGGAGCCCGCCGCGATCAAAAACGAGTCGGCGTGGCCGTGGTAGCAGCCGGCAAATTTGATGAATTTGTCGCGGCCGGTCGCCCCGCGTGCCAGGCGAATTGCCGACATGCAGGCTTCGGTGCCGCTGTTCACCATGCGAACCACATCCAGCCCGGGCACCCGCGCGATCATCGTCTCGGCCAGCTCGATCTCAAGCTCAGTGGGGGCCCCGAAGGACGAGCCCTTTGCCATCGCGGCCTGACAGGCTTCCACCACCTCGGGATGGGCGTGGCCGATGATCGCCGGGCCCCAGGTCAGCACGTAGTCGATGTAGCGGTTGCCGTCGGCATCATAGAGGTAGACCCCCTCGGCGCGCTCCATAAAGGGCGGGGTGCCCCCAACAGACGTGAACGCTCGCACCGGCGAGTTGACCCCGCCGGGGATGGACTTGGTGGCGCGCTGAAGGAGCTGCTGGCTTTTTTCGAGCATAGCGGAGGCTTCCTGTAGTGATGAGACGTGACGTTAGGGTGCGGTCTTCGAAGTCACACTCACACGGCGAGTGTGCCGGCGAGGTAGTCGGTTACAAAGCGTTCAAGAAGGTCGATCCACAGGGTGGAGTCGTTGAGGCAGGGCACGAGGTCGTAGGCTTTGCCGCCAGCCTTAAGGAAGTCTTCTTTGCCCTCCATACCCAGCTCTTCGATCGTCTCCAGGCAGTCGGCCACGAAGGCCGGCGAGAAGACCGCAATGGACTTGACGCCCTTCGAGGGGAGCTCTTCGAGCACGAAGTCAGTGTAGGGTTTGAGCCAGGGGTCACGACCCAGGCGCGACTGGAAGGACACCGACCATTGCTCCCGCTCCAGACCGGCCCTTTCAGCCAGCATCTTCGCGGTGGTGAAGCACTGATGGCGATAGCAGAAGCTGTGAGCGGGATGGCTCATCTCGCAGCACTTCTCCATGCGCAGGCAGTAGCAGCCGGAGGGGTCGGTGGCTTTGACCTGGCGCTCCGGAATCCCGTGAAAGCTAAAGAGCACGTGGTCGGGGTTCTTGGCCAGCGCCTCGCTTGCCCGATCGAGCACCGCGTCGATGTACTGCGGGTCATTGTAGAAGGGAGGCTGCACGACAAGACGCATCTTCGGAGCGATGGCGTCCATGGTGTCCTGCACTTTGGCCACGGCCGTCTCGTAGCTCGACATGGCGTAATGCGGGTAGAGCGGGATGAGAAAGAGCTCGGTGACCCCGCGGGCCATCAGCGCACGGATGCCCGATTCGGCCGAGGGGTTGCCGTAGCGCATGCCCACCTCCACCGGAAGATCGATGCGCTCGCGCAAAAGGTCGCGCACTCGATATGTCGTGGCGATAAGCGGGGAGCCCTGCTCGGTCCAGACCTCTTTGTAGGCCTCGGCCGATTTGGGAGCGCGGGTCGGCGCGATGATCAGGTTGACCAGCGCCGAGCGCTGAATCGGGTTGATGTCGAGCACCCGCGGGTCGCTCAAAAATTCGCGCAGGTAGCGACGTACATCGCCGGTTTCGGTGGAGTCGGGAGAGCCCAGATTGATGAGCAGGACACCTTTACTCATGACTGCATGCCTGAAGAAGAGAGGTCAGCTAAGGTCGCCGGCCAGATCGCGGGCGAAGTAGGTGATGATGATGTCGGCACCGGCACGCTTCATGGAGAGGAGCTTTTCGGTGGCGAGCGCGCGCTCATCCACCCAGCCCTTCGCCGCGGCGGCCTTCACCATCGCGTACTCGCCGCTGACGTTGTAGGCCGCCACCGGCAGATCGAAGTTGGCGCGGATACTGGCCACAATGTCCAGGTAGGCAAGGGCGGGTTTGACCATCAGAATGTCGGCCCCCTGCTCCACATCGAGGGCGGCTTCCACCAGGGCCTCGCGGGCGTTGGCCGGGTCCATCTGGTAGGCGCGACGGTCGCCGGACTGCGGCGCCGAGTCGACCGCGTCGCGAAAGGGTCCGTAGAAGGCCGAGGCGTATTTCACCGCGTAGCTCATGATCGGAAGATCGTCATAGCCGTCTTCGTCCAGCGCCTGACGCATCGCGCCGATCATGCCGTCGATCATGCCCGAGGGGGCGACCATATCGGCCCCCGCCCGCGCATGGGAGAGGGCCTGACGTTGCAGGTTGGCCAGTGTCGGATCGTTGAGAAGACGCCCGTCGTCGGCCAGCACACCGCAGTGGCCGTGGTCGGTGTATTCGCAAAAGCATACGTCGGTGATGACGTAGAGGTGCGGGTGGCTCTTTTTGATGTGGCGCACCGCCCGCTGAATGATGCCGCCCTCGGTATCAAAAGCGTCGGAGCCCACCGCGTCTTTATGCTCGGGAATGCCAAAGAGGATCACCCGCGGCACGCCGGCCTGGCTGATGGCGTCGAGCTCGCGGTCGAGCGCATCGAGCGAATGCTGGAAGATGCCGGGCATCGAGGGAATCTCGCGGCGGATGTTGCTGCCGTGCGAGACGAAGATGGGCATGATCAAGTCATCGCGGCGCAGATGCGTCTCGCGCACAAGGTCGCGAATATGCGAGGTCGCGCGCAGGCGGCGCGGTCGGCGAGTCAGGTCAAAAGAGCTCATGATGAAGCCGGGGAAGTTGCGAGTTGAAGGAAGTCGGTGACGCGCGCGGCATGATCGTGGCGCGCGTTGAGGAGGGCAGGCAGCGCGACGGTGTCGCGGGTGTTGCCGGCAAAAAATACGCCGGGCATCGCCTCCTCAAGCGAGGCGTAGGCGTCGAGCATCAGCTGATGGCCCACCTCAAACTGAGGGATGGCGCGCTCCCAGCGTGAGACGTGCACAAACTCGGGCTCGGCGCGCAGCCCCAGGATGCGGTTGAGGTCGAACTTCACAAGGTCAATGACGGCGTCATCATCCAGGAGCGCGAGCTCGGGCTGACGGGCGCCGCCGACAAAGGTGGTGAGGTTGACCCGTCCCCGGGGGGCACGCTCCGGAAACATCGAAGAGACAAAAAGGGTGCCCAGGGTGTGCATCTCTTCGGCCCGGGGGGCCAGCACTCCGAAGCCATCGAGGGGGTGCGCGACGTCCTCGCGCTTAAAGCCGGTGGCGACCAGCGTGCAGGGCGCAAAGGTGATGTTTGTGACGCGCTGAAGCTCGCGCTCGGGAGGCGTCACACCCTTAAAGCGAAGTTCGGCCAGCGCGTAGGAGGGCAGGGTGGAGACGATGGCGTCGACGCTGACGCCGGCGCTGGACTTGCCGCGGCGGTAGAGCACCCGCCAGCTGCTTTCGTCGCGCCGGAGCCCGGTGACGGTGGCGCTGAGCTTGAGCTCGCCGTGGAGCTTTGCCGCGAGCGCGTCGGTCAGGGTCTGGAGGCCGCCTGTGAATGAGAGGAGGCGTCGCTTTGCCGGCGGCGTCTCGGAGCTCGGTGTGCGAAGTTTACGCTTGAGCGCGCCGAGCACCAGCGAGCCTGCCTCATCTTCAAGTTCTTTGAGCATGCCGAAGGTATGGCGGGCCGACATCTGGCGGGGATCGCCGGCGTAGGTGCCTCCGACGAAGGGATCGAGCAGGTAGTCGAGCACCTCCTGACCCAGGCGGCGCTCCACGAAGTTCGCCAGGCTCTCATCGACACCCTCGCGATCGAAGGCGGGAATCAGCGGTTCGGCCAGAAGGCGAAGTTTGGCTGCGGTCGAGAGAAGTTCGCTCTTGAGAAAAGCGGCAGGCGACTGCGGCAAGGCCAGCGGGCGGCCGTAGCGTACCACGTAGCGTCGCGAGGCGCTCTCGCGAGCATCGACGATCGCGTCATCAAGCCCAAGCTCCGTAAGCAGCGAGGCCAGGGCCGAGGTCCGTTGAAAAAGGGTGTGGGGGCCGTGCTCCAGCAGGTAGCCATCGATGCGCGAGGAGCGCAGAGGACCTCCCACACGCGCGTTGGCCTCAAAGAGGGTCACGCGCATCCCGGCCTGCTCCAGCGCGTACGCAATCGAGAGCCCGGAGATGCCCGCTCCCAATACGGCGATATGAGGTGTCATCGTGGCTCCGCGCAAGATGCTGCTCACTGACCGTAAGTGGTCACCGTCTCGACCAGCGCTTCCATGCATTCGATCTTGGCCTGGGGGGTGATCCCGTGACCCAGGTTGAAGATGTGCCCATCGATGCCGCGCATATCATCAAGGATGCGCGTGGCCTCTTCGCGCACGATCTCCGGGGTGGTGTTGAGGATGATCGGATCGAGGTTGCCCTGCACCGCGACGTTGGCCGGAAGAGCGCGACGCACATCGCTCAGGCGCGTGGTCCAGTCCACTCCCAGTACATCGGCGCCGGTGGCCACCAGCGGATCGAGCAAGTGATGCATGCCCTTGGAAAAGACTACCGTGGGCACGCGCCCGCCGATGGCCTCGACCACCCGGCCCATCCACTTCGTGGATGCATGCTCAAAGGCGTGGGGGGAGAGCACGCCGCCCCAGCTGTCGAAGATCTGCAGGGCGTCGACACCGGCCTCGATCTGCATCTCGAAGTAGCGGACCAGTCCGGCGGTGATCTTCTCCATGAGCGCTTCAAAGAGCTCGGGCTCAGCGTAGAACATCTGCTTGGCGCGAGCGTACGTTTTCGACGATCCGCCCTCGATCATATAGGTCGCCAGCGTCCAGGGGCTGCCTCCAAACCCGATCAGCGCACGGTCATCACCGAGCTCCTCGCGGATGAGTTTGATGGCCGCCGGCACGTACGCGAGCTTCTCTTCGATGGCGTCGATGGAGAGCTTGTCGATGTCGGCCTTCGAGCTGAGGGCGAACTCCATCTCGATGCCGCCCACATCCCGGAAGTGGTAGGGCTGGCCGAGCGCCTCGGGGATCACCAGGATGTCGCTAAAGAGGATCGCCGCATCCATATTGTAGCGGCGCAGCGGCTGGGTGGTGACCTCCAGCGCCAGCTCCGGGGTCTGCACGAGCTCATGGAAGGAGTACTTCTCTTTGAGCTTGCGATACTCGGGCAGGTGGCGGCCGGCCTGGCGCATCACCCAGATGGGGGGGCGGTCAACGGGCTGGCTTTTACAGGCGGCGAGAAAGCGTTGGCGGCGGTTCATGAAAGGTCCTGAAGTATGGCCTCGATCAGGCGATCGCGGTCGGGGCTCGGGGCTATCCGATCAACTCGAAGGTGAAGGTCGCGAAGTCGCTCCGCGGTGCGCTCGCCGATGGCCGCCAGGCGCGGCCGGGGCTCAAGAGCGGGCAGCGTCTCAAGCGCTTGATGCAGGGCCTCGGCGCCGCGGGAGCTGGTCACTGTGATCCAGTGGGGGCGATGCTCAATGAGGGCCGCGCGAAGCGCGGCGACGTCGGGCAAGCTCTCATAGACCGGCACCGGGTGGAAGGCAACGCCTCGGCGTTCGGCCAGCTCGCGCAGGTCGCGCTCTCGATCGAGCAGCCCAAAGGCGAGGATATCGCGTGCCTCCACCTTTTCGAGCAGGTCTTTGAGGTTTTCAAAGTAATGCTCAGCGGGCACCGATACCGCGACCCCCAGAGCGTTGGCCAGAAGCTCGGCCGTCATTGGACCGACTGCCACCAGGTGGTGGTCGCGGGCGTTGTCGCGGGTCAGAATCGTACTGGCGAGCACGGCTTCGGCGGCGCGCGCGCTGTAGAAGATCACCAGATGAGGGGCGTTGAGGCGCGCGCGCAGCGCGTCGGCGTCGATCTCAAGCCAGGCCACCTGCAGCGCCGGGCAGTGCAAAAGCTCGACCCCATCCATCGGTGCGGCGGGCCGAGTGCCTGTGTCCAGGATGCGCAACGCGGTCTCCGGGGTGAAGGTCATGCGCGAAGGATCATGCGCGAAGGATGCTGCGGGCGCCGCGTTCCAGGAAGTCCTCAACCAGGGCGTTCGCCAGGTCGTCGGGCTCGACGCCGGTGCGGCTTTCATGCAGGCATCGCTGGCCGTCGGTCGAGGAGACCCAGGCGTGGAAGATCCACTCGCCGGGCCTCTCGGCCGGCTCACAGTAAGCCCCGAGTGCCACGGAACAACCCCCTTCAAGCCGGCGCATAAAGATGCGCTCGGCCGTGACCGCGCGCATCGTCGCCTCGTCGAGGATCGGCGCAATCAGCGCGTCGATATCATCGCGACCGATGCGGGACTCCAGGCCAATCGCACCCTGACCCACCGCCGGAACATACTGGTCGGCGGGCAGCGCCGAGGTCACCCGGCCGCCCATCTCCAGGCGCTCCAGGGCGGCATGCGCCATAATGATGCCGTCGAATCCCTCGCTCTCCAACTTCTCCAGACGTGTGCCGATGTTGCCGCGCAGATCAGCAAACTTCAGGTTGGGCCGGCGGTGCAAAAGCTGGGCCTTGCGGCGCTGGCTTCCGGTGGCGATGGTCGCCCCGTCGGGTACCTCATCGAAGGAGGCGTAACGCGTGGAGATAAACGCATCCAGCGGGCTGGCGCGTCGCGGACTTCCCGCGAACTTCATGCCTTCGGGGAGTGTGGAGGGCAGATCCTTGAGCGAGTGAACCGCCAGATCGATAGCGTCGCTGGCAAGCGCCGCCTCCAACTCCTGGGTGAAGAGCCCCTTGGCGCCGATGGCCGGCAGCGGCACATCGGTGCGCAAATCGCCCAGGGTGTCCATCGTGACGATCTCGACTGTGAGTCCCGGGTGGGCCGCCCTCAACAGGTCGGCCACGTGATGGGTCTGCCACAGTGCCAGCGCTGACTTTCGCGAGCCAAGCTTAAGGTTCATCGGGGTTCTCATCGTTGTTCTGTAAGTTGTAAAGCGAGAGCACCAGGTTCAGGTCTTCGGAGCGCAACGTGTTGTTGGCCACCGAGGTGCGCAGGTACGAGATCGGGTTATGCAAGAGCTTTTTGACCAGCCCGCGGCTGAACTCTTCGAGCATCACTCGCTCCTGCTCGGAGATGCGCTTGTTATGGCGGTCGATCTCCTGGGTGCAGACGTCTTCAAAGTAGCGGGCCAGCGAGGCGATTGTTGGGGTGACCGCCATGGACTGCTGCCATGCGAGCCACTGCGCAAGCATCTGCTCGATGATGGCTTCGGCCGCCGGGATTTCGTCTTTCCGGGTGGCCAGGTTTGCCGCCACCACGTGCTCAAGATCATCGATGTTGTAGAGGAAAACGCTGTCAAAGCGCGCGACCTCCGGATCGACGTTTCGCGGGTTGCTGATGTCGATGAGGAAGAGAGGGCGGCGCTCGCGCGCGCGCATCACGGACTTCAACGCCGCGTGGGTGAGCAGGTAGTCCGGCGAGCCCGTTGCAAAAACGGCAACTTCGGCGCTCACAATGGCGTCTTCAAGCTCATCGAGGGGGCGGTAGATGCCATGAAACTGGTCGGCCAGCAGGCGCCCGCGCTCTTCGGAGCGGTTGAGCACCACGAAGCGGGTGCCGCCGCTCTTCTCAAAATGCATCGCGGCGGCCTCGGCCGTCTCACCGGCGCCCACGAGTAGGATCTCGCGCTGGTTAAAGTCGCCAAAGATCTTGCTGGCCAGATCGACCGCCGCCGAGCTGATGGAGACGGCCCCCTCACAGAGGGCTGTCTCGGTGCGCACCTGCTTGCCCACGCGGATCGCGAACTGAAAGAGGCGGTCAAGCACCGGGGACTTCGCCGGGTTAGCCAGAATCTGGTCATGCACGTCTTTGATCTGGGCCAGGATCTGGTTCTCTCCCAGGGCCAGCGACTCCAGAGAGGTCGCCACGCGGAAGGCGTGACGCGCCGCCGCGTCGTCGTAGGCGACCATCGGGGAGGGCAGAGCGGCCAGCTCAATGCCCCGTAGCCGGGCAAGCTCCGGGGCGAGCTCTTCCCAGAGCGCGTAAGGCGTGGGGCCGTAGAGGTAGATCTCGGTGCGGTTGCACGTCGAGAGTACCGCAGCCTCACTGAGCCATCGTTGACGGCAGAGCGGTACGAACGCCGCAATGTCTGCGGCGCTCATCGCCAGGGCGTCACGTTCAGCCAGTGTCGCGTTACGATGGCTAAACGAGATGAGGGTGAGCCGGTTGGGTGAGGTCATGCTATTGGAAGGTGTGGAAGGAGCTAAAGAGGGTGTTGACGAGCACCATCGACGCGATCAGCGCCAGGTAGCCCCCGAGCGAGAGGTAGCCCATGCGCAGTCCAGAGAGCTTGCGCAGCTTCGCCCAGATGAAGGCGACCGCGTAGGCGGCCCAGGCCACGTAAGTAATGACGATCTTGGGGTCGAGCAAGCTAAAGTCGTCCAGAACGTAGATCGCGACAAAATGCCCCGAAAAAAGCCCCAATCCCAAAAGCACGATACCTGCCAGCGTGGCCAGCCGACTCATATTCTCAAGGGTGTTTAGCGGGGGCAGGCGTCGAAAGAGCGCGCCTAGCTCCCGGCTCTTGAGCTGGCGAGCCAGGAGGACATACATCAGGGCGTAGATAGCGCTAATGGCCAGGGAGACAAAGCCCGAGAGGATGAAGATGACGTGCACGCCGTAGATCGGGTGCTCGTGCAACAGGGGGTGGGCGGTGTTCGGATCGATGAGCAGCGACGACCAGCTCTGTGCCACCGCCGCCAGTCCTACGAAGAAAGCGCCGGTATTCGGCTCGCCGTGACGACGCTCGGTCAGCGCATAAATCAGTCCGATGGCCAGCGCCAGCAGCGAGAGGAACTCACCCTTCGAGGAGACGGGAAAATGACTGAGTTCCACGCCACGCATCGCCAGGTATGCGGCGTGTACGCCCAGAGTCCCGTAGAGAAGTGGGGAGCCCCAGAAGCGCTGATCCCGATCTCGGCGGGCCACAAAGCGGCGTACATAAAGCGCAAAGATGGCCAGGTAAGCCAGCGGGAGCGCAATTTCAATGAGTTGAAAGACCTGCAACATGCGGGGCCTCTACGGCTAACAGCAAAGGGGCAAAGTGAAGCTGGTAAGCAACCTGTAGGGCGTCGCTCACCGAATCGATCATAGCCTCCGCGCGCACTGATAGTCCGCACGGGGCGGCGGGTCAAACCTCGTCTGCGTCCGGGGCGCGAAGCCCCAGACGTTGATGCGTGAGCACCGGCATGCTCTGACGAATCTCGCGTTGACGCTCCAGGTTAAGATCCGCGAGCACCACGCCATTTCCCTCTTCGAGACACCCCAGGCAGTCGCCCCAGGGGTCGTAGATGACGGAGTTGCCAAAAGAGGCGCGGCTTCCGTAATGATGTCCCCACTGGTTGGGCGCGAGCACGAAGCATTGATTCTCAATGGCGCGAGCCCGCAGCAGGGTGTGCCAGTGGGCACGACCTGTCGGCAGCGTGAACGCCGAAGGCACCGTCAACATTTCCGCGCCTCTCAGCGCGAGCTCCCGGTAGATCTCCGGGAAGCGAAGATCGTAGCAGATGGTCAGGCCGACGCGCGCCTGCTCTTGCTTGAGCAGCACGTCTGTGAGTACGAGTTCGCGGCCGCCCATCACGCTCTTGGACTCCATCAGGGTGAGATCCCCGTCGACCTTTGCGTCGAAGAGGTGAATCTTGCGGTAGATTGCCGCGATGGCACCGTCGGGGGTGAGGTGAATCTGGGTGTTAAAGGTGCGCGTGGGGTCGGGGGAGGTCTCTGCGAAGCTGCCCACGGTGAGGTAGACGCCCAGCTCGCGGGCGATCGTCTGGTAGGTCTGAATCTGCGGCCCGTCGAGAGGCTCGGCGATGGGAAGTTTGTCGCGATCCGGACCCAGGAAGGGCGCGCACTCCGGAAAGATCACCCAGCCTGCGCCTTGCTCCGCGGCGCTTTCGGCGAGCTGGCCGCAGGTCCTGAGGTTATCTTCGATATCGCGGGTTGATGCGATCTGGGCGAGTGCGACGCGCATAAAGACTCCGGTGCGGAGGGAAGAGGCCTGCGGTGAACGTCATCAGGCGTTGCGAGTATGGCATTGAAGTGCGGTCAGAGCACTGAAAGATTGTGAGCGTCTTGCGCGCTGTCAACGTCGCTTCACGTCGCTCTAAGGTCCTCAGAAAAGCCGGCTCTTGCGGGCGTTCCGGGGGCGCTTTCGCAGACTGCACCTTGACAGATTCTAAGCCCTTGTTTACTACATCGGCCCGCGGCATGCAGATTCAGTGGAAGAAGCGTGTCGGGCTGTCAGTTCATCGGGATAGAGCTGGCAGGGAGAGGCCTGAGAGTGTGTTCAGTTTTTGAAAGTCTCTTCTCGGGCGACGTCAGGTAAAGTGTGGATGATCTGGCGTCTCGCTACATTTCGCGGCGCTGAGCGAAAGTGGGCCCTCCAAGCCCGCTTTTTTTATTTTTCAGGCCCGGGGTGGCGTCCCCTCACAGCGATGCGTTCAAACACAGGTAAGGCCGAGGACACGTGGGTAAGAAACGACGAAAAGAGCGACGCGCTAAGGCTCCGGCGCTGCCCCTGAGCAATGAGATCGCCGAGGCGATCGAGGCCTGGGCGCACGAGGCCGCCGAGGTGCACGAGCTGGAACTCTACGATGTGATCACCAGCAGCGCCGGCGGCTGGTCGGTGCAGATCTTTGTAGACCGCCCCGATGCCGAGCCTGGCACGGGGGTGGCTGTTGAAGAGTGCGCCCGCGTCAGCCGATATATTGAGGCGTTGCTCGACGCCGATGAGAGGGTCCCGGAGCGGTACGTGTTGGAAGTTTCCAGCCGGGGCGTAGAACGCAAACTCACCAGGCCTGCGCATTACGAAAAAGCGATCGATCGCGAGGTTGAACTTGTGGTTCGCGAGCAGATCGATGGACAGAACAAGGTAGTCGGGCGGCTGACGTCTTTTGAGGACGACACGCTGACCCTCGAGATGGACGGCGCCACGGTGAGCATTCCCCTGAGCGGGGTGAGCCGGGCGAAGTTGACGTTCGACTTTTCAGGAGCGAAGCAACGATGAATCTCAACAGTGTCATCGAAGAGGTCGGAAGGACCAAAGGGATCGATCGTTCGATCCTTGTGGAGACCCTTGAGGCGGCCATCTTGACCGCGGCGCGCCGGACCTACGGCGCGCAACGCGAGATCGAAGCCGAATACAATGAAGAAAGCGGTGAGGTGCAACTCTTCCAGATCATCACGGTGAGTGATGATGTGGAGAACCCCTACCGCGAGGTCTCCGTGGAGGAGGTGCGCGAGGCGGGCTTTGAAGCCGAGCCTGGCGATGAACTCCTCTTCCAGATCTTCTACCGTGAAGACGACAAAGAGAAGGCCAAGGCGCAGGACAAGCGCTATGGCAAGTTGCTCAAGCTCGACTCGTACAACTCCACCTTCGGCCGCATCGCCGCGCAGACCGCCAAGCAGGTCATCATCCAGCGCGTACGCGAGGCCGAGCGCGACATCATCTACGACGAATACAAAGATACCGTCGGTGACATGGTCATCGGGCGAGTGCGCCGCTTTGAGAAGGGCAACATCATCGTGGACCTGGGGCGCACCGACGCGATCCTTCCTCGCCGCGAGCAGACCCCCCGCGAGAGCTACCGCCCCGGCGACCGTCTGCAGGCGATGATCAAAGAGGTTCAGAAGTCCAGCCGCGATCCGCAGGTTGTCTTAACGCGTGCCGATCCCATGCTTCTGCTCAAGTTGTTTGAACAGGAGGTTCCGGAAATTCACGAAGGCGCGGTCCGCATTGTGGCCGTGGCTCGTGAGCCCGGCGTGCGTACCAAGGTGGCCGTTTACAGCCGCGATAGCGATGTCGATCCGGTGGGCGCCTGCGTCGGGATGCGCGGTTCGCGCGTTCAGGCGGTGGTTCAGGAGCTGCGCGGCGAGAAGATCGACATTGTGCCTTACGTCGAAGATACGGCTCGCTTTGTGTGCAACGCCATCAGCCCTGCGGAAGTGGCCAAGGTCTTGATCGACGAATCGAACATGACCATGGAGCTCATCGTCCCCGACGATCAGCTCAGCCTGGCGATCGGTCGCGGCGGTCAGAATGTGCGTCTTGCCGCTCAGCTCACCGGCTGGAACCTCGACATCATCAGCGAGACCCGACTCAAGAATATGATGGCTGAGTCGCGTGCCCAGCTGCTTGAGTTTGAGGGGATCACCGAGGATATGGTCGATACGCTCTTCACGCTTGGATACAACAAGCTCGAGCATATGGCGCATGCCGCCGCTCCTGAGCTTGCGCAGATCCCGGGGCTCAACGCCGAGTCGGCCGAGCGCATCATTGCGGCTGCCGCCGAGATTCTCGCGCGTCCTGCCCCCGGCTCGCCGGAGGCGATGACCGAGGCGGATTACGAGCGTAAAGCACTGGAGGACATCCGCGGTGTGGGCACCAAGGTTGCTGCCTCGCTTCACGACTCGGGCTACATCACCGTGGAGCATATCGCGTTCGCCGAAGACGCCAGCAAGCTGGCTGAGGCTGCGGGCCTGGGCAAGAATGTGAAGAAGGCCAAACAGATTCTCAGCGCGGCTGAAGATCACCTCAAGCGGGAGCTTGAGCTCGACGATGAAGCCTTCGAGGCGCGTCGTGCCGAGTTTAAGGCTGCGCAGGGGCAGGGCGCCGAATCGGGCGCCGAGGCCGAGGCTGTTGAGACACAGGACGAACAACCGGCCACCGCCGGCGATGCAAGCACCGAGCCGGCGGAAGCCACCAAGAGTGATGATGAGGAGGACGCCTGAACGTCGGTAAGCACACAGTACCAGGTGAACAAAACCCGGATGGTCCCCACACCCCGCAGCGCACCTGCGTGGGGTGTCGGGAGGTCGGGGAGCCCGCAGCCTGGGAGCGCTTTGTGTACGTCGAGGATCATGGATTGATTCACGACGTGCGTCATAAAGCTCCCGGCCGCGGGGTGTGGGTTCACGCCGATCCGCACTGTCTGCAGACGGCGCTTGAGCGCGGTGGGTTTCAACGCTCGCTCAAGCGTCGTGTGGAGTTGCCCCCTTTCTCAGACCTGCTTGAACAGGTCCAGACGGGCGCGCGACGTCGCCTCGATGAGGCGCTGCAGATCGCGCTGCGGGCTCGCGCCACCACACCGGGGCAGACCTTTGTCAAAGAGGCGATGCGCAGCGACGCTATTGTTGTGCTCATCCTTGCCTCGGACGCAGGTGAGAGTACCCGCACCAAGTTCACCACCAACGCGCAGCGCAAGGGCATAGACGTGATCGAACTCTGGACCGGCGACGAGCTGGGCCAGATGGCGAAGGGCGAGGCCTACGTCTCAGTGATTGGCGTTGAAGCCGGCCCCCACGCCGAGCGAATCTTGAAGCATTGGAAGAGTTTGGAGGCGCTCAGTGCGACTTCGAAAACATAGTGACTGAACCCGTCGCGGATCCTCACCAGCAGGTGAGGGTGCCTGCGTTTTGAAGGGCCTTCTCTTTGTGGTAGTAAGCGCACGAGAAGGCGATAGATGGTCAAGAAAGCCGACGATCGCGACGAGAAAGAAGACTGTCCGCGCGGAGCGTCATCAAACCCCGACGGACAGAGTGGAGACGATATGCCTAAGCAGCAACGCGTATATGAGCTAGCCCAAGAGCTAGAGATCAATAAGCAAGAGTTGGTATCCAAGATTAACGAGCTCGATCTGGGCTTCTCCGTCAACAACTACATGACGGTGCTCAATCCGCCGGAGATCGACTCGATCAAGGCCGCGCTCGGTGGCACGAAGACCGAAGCGCCCAAGAAGAAAGCCACCAAGTCGAGCAAGAAGAAGAGCTCGAAGAAGGCTGAAGCGCCCGTCGAAGACAAGGTTGAGGCCGCACCGGCTGCGCCGGTCGTTCGCCGCCGTCGTAAGACCGCGACCGAGGAAGACGAAGCCACCGAGGAGAGCACCGAGACGGAAGTTGAGGTGGTTCGCCCGACGGTGCGTCGTCGTCGCAAGGTCGAGACGGCCGATGAGGTCGAAGAAAGCGCCGAGGAGCCGGCCATCGAGGCTGAGCAGCCTGAAGAGGTTGAAGAGGCTGAAGCTGTCGAAGAGCCGGCTGCCGAAGAACCTGTCGCCGAAGAGCCGGTTGCCGAGGAAGTCGCCGTCGAGGAGGCTGCTGAGGAAGAGGCTGAGGTGAGCCAGGAGGTCTCCGAGCCGGTTGAGGAGGTCGAAGAGGCCGCCGCTGCCGCTCCTGCCGAGGAAGAGCCCGCCAAAGAGGCACCGGCTCCCGAAGAGAAGGCCGCCGAAGAGCCTGCCGAAGAAGCGAAGAGCGAAGCCGGCGAAAAAGTGGCCGAGACCGTTGAGACGCCAGCCGCTCCGGTGGCACCCCCGATTCGTCGCCCGCCGCCGCGCAGCCCCAAGGGCGGTGCCAAGGTGCTTGGTCGTATCAGCGAGAGCGTGCTCAAGGACCGTCTTGCTGCCGAGAACAAAGACTTCACTCCGGGCCCCTCGCGTCGTCCGAGCGCAGGAGGCGGAACGCGCTCCTCGAGCAGCCGCCGTCGTGGTCGAACCAAACGCGTGGTGGAGGGCTCCGATCTGTACGGACCGAAGTCTCGCCGCAGCCGTCGCGGGGGATCCCGAGGACGTAGCCGAGGTCGCGCCAAGAAGACGCAGAAGACCGAGATCACCCAGGCAGCCGAGCACAAGCGCGTGATCCGTATCGAGGACGTCATTTCGGTCGGTGACCTCGCGCACTCCATGGGCATCAAGGCCGCACAGGTCGCCATGAAGCTCATCGAGAGCGGCATGATGGCCACGGTGAACACCACCCTGGACTTCGAGACCGCGGCGTTGATCGCCGATGAGTTCGACTACACCGTTGAGAACGTCGCCTTCGATATCGCGAACTTCTACGACACCACCCCGGACGAGGAAGAGAGCATGGAGCGTCGTGCTCCTGTCGTCACCGTCATGGGTCACGTCGACCACGGTAAGACCTCGCTTCTCGATGCGGTGCGTGCCTCCTCGGTGACCAGCGGTGAAGCCGGTGGCATCACCCAGCATATCGGTGCCTACATGGTGGAGACCTCCGCCGGTATGGTGACCTTCCTTGACACCCCGGGTCACGAGGCGTTCACCGCCCTTCGTGCGCGTGGTGCCAAGGCTACCGATATCGTGGTCCTGGTCGTTGCCGCCGACGACGGTGTCATGCCTCAGACGGTGGAGGCGATTAATCACGCCCGCGCCGCCGAGGTGCCGATCATCGTTGCCATCAACAAGATCGATAAGCCCGGTGCAAACCCTGACCGCGTCAAGACCGCGCTGACCGAGTACAACCTCATTCCCGAGGAGTGGGGCGGAAGCACCCTCTTCGTGGAGGTAAGCGCGCTTGAAAAACTCAATATCGACGGGTTGCTCGAAGCGATCTCGCTTCAGGCTGAACTTCAGGAGCTCAAGGCCAGGGCTGATCGCGATGCCCAGGGTATCGTGATTGAAGCCGAACTCGACATCGGACGCGGTCCGGTTGCTACCGTGCTCGTGCAGCGCGGTACGCTCAACCGGGGCGATATCCTGGTCAGCGGTCGCTACTACGGTCGAGTGCGTACCATGCACAATGACCGTGCACAGACCATCGATAAGGCCGGCCCCAGCCAGCCCGTCGAGATCACCGGTCTGAGCGGTATCCCCGAAGCTGGCGAGCCCTTCTTTGTGGTGACCGAAGAGCGCGACGCGAAGCGGATCACCGAGAACGTCGCCGACCAGCGTCGTAAAGAGGTCATGGCCAGCCGGGCCAAGGAGTCGGCCGGTAGCCTTGAAGATCTCTCCGCGATGATCGCTCGTGGTGAGATGAAGACCCTCAAGATCATCCTCAAGGGTGATGTGCAGGGCTCGGTCGAGGCCATTAAGGAAGCCTTCGGCAAGCTCGGTAACGACGAGGTTCGCACCAAGATCATTCACACCGGTGTTGGTGGCATCACGGAGAACGACGTTAACCTTGCTGCATCCTCGGATGCCGGTGCGGTGATCGTGGGCTTCAATGTGCGTCCGGACAACCGGGCCGCTGAGGTCGCCGAGAAATACGGCGTGCAGATCCTCACCCACAGCATCATCTATGACGCCATCGAGCAGGTGCGCGGTATTCTCGAAGGGCTCCTCTCCCCGATTGTTCAGGAGAAGGTCCTGGGGCACGCCGAGGTGCGCGAGACCTTCAGTGCGCCGAAGATCGGTACGATCGCCGGTGTGTACGTCACCGACGGGATCGTCCGCCGCAATGCCAAGGCTCGCCTGCTCCGCGGCGAACGGGTCATTTACGAGTCGACCGTCGGTTCGTTGCGTCGCTTCAAGGATGACGCCAAAGAGGTCAAGACGGGCTTTGAATGCGGTTTGAGCATTGAAAACTACAACGACATCAAAGTCGGTGACGTTGTGGAAGTCTTCGAACTCGAAGAGGTCAAGGCGACCTTCGACTGAGGGTGAATGTCACCTCGGTTACGGGTAGCCGGAGAACATCATGAAACAGAAACGCAGCTACAAACGCACCGAACGGGTCGGGCAGCAGCTCCACGAGGTTATCGCGGGGCTGCTCCTGACCGACGCGGATGATCCGCGCCTTCAAATGGTGCAGGTCACCGCGGTGGAGATGAGCCCGGATCTTCGTTATGCGAAGGTCTACTTTATCATGCTCGACGGCGAGGAACCCGAGGAAGGCGTGGAGCCTGCCCTGGAACGCTTCGCCGGCTTTGCGCAGCGCGTCATTGGCGAGCGGCTTCGCCTGCAATTTGTGCCTCGTCTGACCTTCAAGTTCGACGAGGCGGTCATGCGCGGGCGCGCGATGGATGAGCTCCTCTCAAAGCTCCCCGGGAGTTCGGAGACGTGAGCCAGTGATTGCCCGCGATGTGCGCGGCGCCTGAATGGAGATTGTTGTCATGAGTGCGGAGACACACCATCCGTCGGGCGCTGCCACAGCGCCGGTTGCCATCCCGACCAGCCCTGAGCTCGAAGCGCAGATCGACGCCTTCGGCGAGCTCTTCGATAAGCACCAGCGCTTTCTGGTGGTGGCTCATGCGTATCCCGATGGCGATGCGGTCGGTTCAACGCTTGCGATGGGGCTTCTTCTGGAGCAACTCGGCAAAGACGTTACGTTTTTCAATGTCGACCCGATTCCTTACAACTTTCGCTTTTTGCCGGGGGCCGATCGCTGGACCACCGAAGCTCCTTCAGAGCTTCCGGAGGTCACGGTGATGTTGGACTGCGCCGAGCCCGGTCGTCTTGGCGAAGGGTTTCCGAAGGGGGCATGGGGTCAGACGGTGGCGGTTGTCGATCATCACAAGACCTGGGATCCCGACTTCGCCAACGTTTACGTGCGCGATGTGAGTGCGGCATCGACCGGCGAGCTGATCTATCGCCTTGTACGCCGCTACGGGCAGCTGAACTCGGAAATCGCGCAGAATCTTTACTGCTGCATGATGACCGACACCGGTAGCTTTCGGTACTCCAATACCAGCCAGACGGCCTTTCGTGTGGCAGGTGAGCTGGTCGCGGCCGGGGCTGATCCCTGGCATATGACCAGTCATATCTACGAAGATCAGCCTCGTGAGCGCCTCGACCTTCTCTGCCGGGTGTTAGCCACACTCAAGGTCTCGGAGTGTGGTCGCCTGGCATTCCTGCGTGTTGAGGATGCGATGCTTGAGGGGCTGAGTTCGGAGGAAGATCTCACAGACGGGTTTATCAACTACGCGCGCTCCATCCGCGGTGTGGAAGTAGCCACCCAACTTCGGGAAGCCGAGGGAGGGGAGTGGCGCATCTCGTTCCGATCGCGCGGCAAGGTTGATGTCTCCGCGCTGGCCGAGAAGTTCGGAGGTGGCGGGCATCATAACGCCGCGGGGTGCCGAGTAAGCGGCACCCCTGGCGAGGTGGAGAGTCAGCTGACGGCGGCTCTCGTTGAGATGCTCGACCGACCGGCGTCCCCCTGATTCGACGCTGTCTCGCCAGCAGCGATCCACGTGGAGTAGTACGCATGCAAAGCCAGGATGGCTTGATCCTGATCGACAAAGACGCCGGCATGACCAGCTTCGACGTAGTGCGTCGAGTGCGACGATTGGCCGGCACGCGCAAAGTTGGGCATACCGGCACACTTGATCCCGACGCCACCGGGCTGATGGGGGTGGTCCTGGGATGTTGTACCAAACTTGCGAACTTCCTGACCCTCGATGAGAAGGTGTACGACTTCGAGATGGTGCTCGGAAGCGCCACCGACACCGAAGATGCTTCTGGCGAGGTGATTGAGGAGGCGGGCTGGGAGCATGTGACGCGCGAGGCGCTCGAAGAGGCGATGTCCGGATTTCTGGGGACCATCCAGCAGGTGCCGCCGATCTACTCCGCTCTAAAAGTCGACGGGAAGCGAGCCCACGCCCTGGCGCGCGCCGGAGAAGAGGTGCGTCTTGAGGCGCGTCCGGTGGAGATCTTCGAGTTGGAGCTGACGCGCTTTGAACCGCCGCATATCGCGATGCGGGTGCGCTGCGGCTCGGGGACCTACGTTCGGGCGTTGGTCCGCGACCTCGGGAGAGCGGTGGGAAGCGTAGCGCATACCCGAAGCATCAGGCGAGTCTCGGTGGGGGCATTCGACCTCTCCATGGCCCTCCGCCTCGATGAGCTCAGCGAAGACACGTTCTGGGAAAAGGTGCTCTCTCCGGCGCGGATGGTCGGCAGTCTTCCCCGGGTCCGTATCGACGAGGAGCAACGCCGCGCGGTGGGATTCGGGCAGACGATTCTCGTGGATTCCGAATTGCCGATGGACGCGCCTGTCGCCGTGATCGATGCGAATGAGGAGCTCGTCGCGATCATGGCTCGCAAAGAGAGTCACGACCCGCAGGGAAGCCGCCTGGCACCTCGACGCGTGCTGATTTAGGCGCTTGCTCAACCCGGCGTGTTGCACCATCGTCGACGGCGTGACTCTTTTGAGCAGAGGTGTGAGAGGTGGACCCGATCATTGCGATCTACGGTGCGAGTGGTTTTGTGGGCCGTATGCTCGCGCGAACACTCAGTGAGGGCGGGCGGTCGCTGCGCTTGATCGGGCGCGATCTCGGGCGGCTGGAAGAACTCGAAGAGGAGCTTCGCGCAGACGGGTTCACCGCACTCTCGGTGCGTCAGGCTCGCCTCAGCGATGCGACCGGACTTCGGGGGGCGTTGCGCGATTGCTGCGCGCTCGTCAACTGCGCGGGCCCCCTGGGCAACAAGACCCGGGCGTTGGTACAGGCCGCGCTCGATGAGGGCGTGCATGTTTTTGATATGGCCGGAGAACAGTCCCAGGTCCACTGGATGTGGGAACATGTGGACCAGCCGGCGCGGGAGCGCGGACTTGTGGTCATGCCGGCCTGCGCGATCGAATACGCGGTGGGAGATTTCGCCGCCGAGATCGCGCTGGTGAAAGCCGCCTCTCGCATCGTGGTCTGCTACGCTGTGCGCGAGATTAAACTCAGTCAGGGGGCGCGCAAGACCTTTGTGCACGCGCTTGGCGAGGGGGGCTACAGCTTTATCGATGGCAAGTTAGAGCAACACCGAGCAGCCTATCGCCTCTTTGATGTTCCGTTTCCCGGGGGGCATCACCGAAAAGGGGTGTGGATTCCCGGTGCGGAAGCCATCTTCGTGCCACCTCGCGGCGGCGTGTCGCGTGTGGAGAGCTGCGTGGTGACGGGGGAGGCGGTGGTCCGGATCCTGGCGACGCTCTCCGGGGTGTTGCCTTCGGTGCTTCGGGCGTTGAGGCCTGTGGCCGACCGCATCGTAGAGCAGGGCGATGAGAGTGATGCATCGGATGCATCATTGGGGGAGTATCTGGTGATCGCCTTCGACCCCCGGACCTCCGAGCCCTATGCGATGTTGACCGGCGAAGATGTGTATGCGACGAGCGTGCGCATCGCGGCCGAGTGCGTCTGCCGCACGTTGGATGAAGGCCCGGTAAAAGTCGGGGTGACTTCGCCGGCAGCCGTCTTTGACGCGCAGACCTTTCTCGCGTCGGTGGGTGTGCGGCGCCTTCACTGAGAGTCGTGGGCCCTACGACCTGTACCCCGTGAATCAAAAAAACGATGGTGATAAGGGAAGTTATGGAAACTCGTATTGCTCGAGAGTTAGGAGTTCGCGAAGATCAGGTGCGGGGCACGCTGGCACTGCTCGATGAAGGCAACACCGTGCCCTTTATCGCGCGCTATCGTAAAGAGCGCACCGGTGGGCTTGATGAAGTGCAGATCCGCGATGTGGCGCGCCTCAGTGAGCAGATCCGGCAGACCGAAGATCGTCGCGCGACGATCCTCGCGTCGATCGAAGAGCAGGGCGCGTTGACCTCCCAGCTTCGATCCGCCGTGCTCGCTGCCTCCACGCTCTCGGAACTCGAAGACCTTTACGCCCCCTACCGACCTAAACGCCAGACCCGCGCGACCCGAGCCCTGGAAGCTGGTCTGGGTCCGGTGGCCGAGGCGATTGAGCGCGGCGAAGATCCCTTTCGACTCGCGTCGACGTTTCGTTGCGACGACTTCCCCGGCGACGACGAGGTCGTCGCCGGCGCGCGGGATATTCTCGCGGAGGCGATGGCCGATGATGCCAACGTGCGCTCCTACGTGCGGGACGCCATGCGACGCCAGGGCAAGCTGATGAGCAAGCGTCGCCGCGGGGGCGACGAAGATCCCAAGTACACCATGTACTTTGAGTTCTCCACGCCGGTTGAGAAGATGCGCCCTCACCAGGTGCTGGCAATTCGCCGCGGGGAGAAGGAAAAGGTCCTAAGCGCCGGCGTCGATGTGCCCGAAGAGCGACTCATCGACTGGATCGTCGGTCAGCGTGTCCGGGTGGGCGGGGTGGCCCGCAAACACTACAGCGAGGCGATTCGCGACGGCTTTGGTCGTCTGCTTCACCCCTCGCTGGAGCGTGATGTGCGCGGGGAGCTTGAGGAGCAGGCCGATAAGCACGCTATCGGAGTCTTTGCGCTCAACTTGAAGAACCTGCTCCTGCAGCCGCCCCTGGCCGGTCGCGTGGTGTTGGGGGTGGATCCCGGACTGCGTACCGGTTGCAAGCTGGCGGTGGTTGATGCCACCGGGCGCCTGATCGATACCGGCCATATGTATGTGCATGATGGCCGCAAACGTGATGTGCCCGACATTGTGTCGGCGATGGTACATAAACATGGTGTGCAGGTCGTGGCCATCGGCAACGGAACCGGCAGCCGCGAGACCGAGGAACTCGTGGCACAGGGCCTGCGCGGAAAGCAGGGGGTGCATTACGCCATCGTTGATGAGGCCGGGGCCAGCGTCTACAGCGCCTCCGATGTGGCGCGAGCGGAGTTCCCAGACCTTGATGTCAGCGTGCGCGGAGCGGTCTCCATTGCTCGCCGCATCCAGGACCCGCTGGCCGAGCTGGTAAAGATCGATCCGAAGAGCATCGGCGTGGGGATGTACCAGCATGACGTCAACCAGAACGCGCTCAGTCAGGAGCTCGATGCGGTTGTCGAAGACGTGGTCAATGCTGTCGGCGTGGACCTCAACTCGGCCTCACAGCCTCTGCTGGCGCGTGTGGCGGGCATTGGACCGACCCTTTCTAAGCGGATCGTGGCGCACCGTGACGCCAACGGTCCTTTCGGCTCTCGCGAATCGGTCAAAGATGTGCGCGGTCTGGGCTCGAAGACCTACGAGCAGTGCGCCGGCTTCCTGCGCATCCGCGACGGGAAGGAGCCCCTCGATACCACCGGAATTCACCCGGAGAGCTATCCGCTGGCGCGGGACATTCTCAAGCGCGCCGGGAAGGCTCCGGGTGACAACGGGCTGAAGTCCGCGCTTGATGCTCTGGAGCGCTCGGGCGAACTGCGCGTGATCGCCGAGAAGCACGGGGCCGGAGCGATGACGCTGGAAGATGTGCTCCACGCACTCGTGCAACCGGGGCGCGACCCCCGCGACGAACTCGATCCGCCGAAGCTCCGTAGCGATGTGCTCAACGTCAACGACCTGCGCGAGGGCATGGTGCTTGAGGGCACGGTGCGCAACGTGGTCGACTTCGGCGCGTTCGTCGACATCGGCGTGAAGCAGGATGGGCTCGTGCACGTCAGTGAGATGGCCGATCGCTACATCAAAAATCCCTACGATGTGGTGGGCGTTGGGGATCGTGTGCGCGTAGCCATCGTGTCCATCGACAAGGATCGAGGGCGTATTGGTCTGTCCATGAAGCAGGCAGCCCGCTAACAGCCCCCCCAAGCAGATATCTCCGATACGATCAAAAAAGCTCGCCGGCCCCGGAGGTCGGCGAGCTTTTAAGTGGTTGGTTTTGCTCAGGTATTAGGCGTTCCAGTCTTCGGTGCGGCGCTCTTCGATGACGTGCTCGCTCTCCAGGAAGCGTTCCGCATCGATGGCACCCATGCAGCCCGAACCGGCCGCGGTAATGGCCTGACGGTAGGTGAAGTCCTGGACGTCACCACAGGCGAAGATGCCCGGCACGCTGGTCGCGGTGGAGCCGTCTTCGGTGATGATGTAGCCGTTCTCGTTGGTCTTAAGCTGTCCTTTGAAGACAGCGGTGTTGGGGGTGTGGCCAATGGCCACAAAGACCCCGGTGCAGGCCAACTCGCTGACCTCTTCGGTCTGGTTGTTGTAGATCTTGATGCCGGTCACACCCGACTCGCGGGTGCCCAGGACCTCCTGGACTTCGCTGTTCCAGACCATCTCGACTTTGGGGTTGGCGAGCACGCGATCCTGCATGATTTTGGAGGCACGAAGTTCGCCACGGCGGTGCACGAGCGTGACCTTGGAGGCGAATTTGGTGAGGAAGTTGGCCTCCTCGCAGGCGGAGTCACCGCCGCCGACGACCACGATCTCCTGATCGCGGAAGAAGTAGCCGTCGCAGGTGGCGCAGGTGGACACGCCGTAGCCCATCAGCTCGCTCTCAGACTCCAGCCCAAGGAGACGCGCCGAGGCACCGGAGGAGATGATCATGGTGCGGGTATGAAACACGGTGCCGTCATCAAGGGTGACCTTGAAGGGGCGTTTGGAGGTGTCCACGTCGGCGATCAGGGCGATGTGGTTCTCCAGACCAAAGCGCATCGCCTGGCTGCGCATCCGCTCCATAAGTTCCGGTCCCATAACGCCTTCGGGAAAGCCCGGGAAGTTCTCGACGTCGGTGGTGATGGTCAGCTGGCCACCGGGCTGGGGACCTTCAAAGAGGACCGGCTCCAGATTGGCGCGGGCGGTGTAGATAGCCGCGGTAAGCCCGGCCGGGCCGCTTCCCATGATGGTCACGTCGTAGAGTTCTTTCTTGAGTTCGGGCATCGTCTTTCTCCGTAGGACTGCGGGTTACAACAGGGGTGGGGTCGGCGTCGAACCTGGGCTCGGGCCGGCTAGGTTGAGGATATCTCAGGGGGAGGTTGCCGCGGGTTGCACGGCAGTGGGTGGTGCGAGGTTCTCCCAGGAGGCCAGAATGAGATCGACCTGGGCAATGAGCGCTTCGCTGTGTTCGTCACCGGCAAACGCGATGATCTGATAGCCAAAGCCCTGATCGACCAGATAGGCATTGATGTAGCGCACCGGGTCGTCGTTGAGCTCTCCACGGGCAATCACCGAGAGGCCCTCGGCGCCGCCCAACCGGATCGGGCTCTGGCGGTCAATGATAAGGTTATCAACGGAGCGGTCGAGGGTCTCCATACCCAGGCGTTGCAATTGGTGAACGTCAGGGGTTGGAAAGCTGGGAAGTTTCTGGGGGATCACCATCAAAAAGAGTGTGTCGTCCAGGCTTGCAGCGATTTCGGCGTGGGGATTGATGCTCTGCGGGGGCTCGGCGATCCACTCCGCCGGGAAGGTCAGCGCATAGGGAGCGCGCTGCCCTTCAACTCGCCAGGCGGGGTGGCTCGAAGCCCCCTCGTTACAGCCACCGCAGCCGGTAGAGCTGATCAGTACGAGCAGCGCGACAGGCAAGAGAATCAGCAGGCGAAAGAGGGTCATTGTTGCTCATGACGGAGGTGGCCCGAACATCAGGCGGCAATCCCTACCATCGCACCAACGGACAGTGCTCGTGGGATCTTCCCGAGGAGGCCATAAGAGGCGAAGTGCGAGAGCGCGGGCTCGTCGGGGAGCCCGCGCTCAACGACGTCCGATCAGACGTCGTAGTACATTGCGAACTCCAGCGGGGTGGGGTGGAGGTTCGCCGGATGGACTTCTTTCTCCATCTTGTAGGTGATCCAGGCCTCGATCGCGTCTTCGGTGAAGACGTCGCCGCGCAGCAAGAACTCGTGATCTTCGGCCAGCGCAACCAGCGCTTCCTCCAGATTCGCCGGAGCGCTGGGCACCTTGGCCAGCTCTTCAGGCGGGAGGTTGTAGATGTCTTTGTCGAGCGGGGCGCCCGGATCCATCTGCTTTTCGATGCCGTCCAGACCAGCCATCAGCATGGCTGCGAAGGCCAGGTAGCCGTTGGCAGCACCGTCCGGAGTGCGGAATTCCATGCGACGCGACTTGGGGCTCGAGGCGTAGGTCGGGATACGCACCGCCGCCGAGCGGTTGCGGCTGGAGTAGGCCAGGCGAATCGGGGCCTCGTAACCCGGAACCAAACGCTTAAAGGAGTTGGTCGTCGGGTTTGTCAGCGCGATAAGGGCGCGAGCGTGGTGCAAGATGCCCGCGATAAACTGCAGTCCGGTCTCGCTCATCCCGGCGTAGCCCTCACCGGCGAAGAGGGGCTGGCTGCCCTTCCAGAGGCTCATGTGAGTGTGCATGCCCGAGCCGTTGTCGCCGTGAAGAGGCTTGGGCATAAAGGTGACGCTCTTGTTGTGACGGCGCGCCACGTTCTTGACGATATACTTAAACCACTGCAGATCGTCGGCCATGCGCACCAGGCTGTTAAACCGAATGCCGATCTCGCTCTGTCCGCCGGTGGCCACTTCGTGGTGATGCACATCGACCTCGATGCCGCAGGCTTCAAGGACAAGCGACATCTCAGTGCGCAGATCATGGAGGCTGTCGTTGGGGGCAACCGGGAAGTAGCCGCCCTTGTGCGCGGGTTTGTAGCCGAGGTTGGGACCTTCGTCGCGGCCGGTGTTCCAGGCACCTTCCACCGAGTCGACCTTGTAGAAGGAGTGGTGGGTGGCGGTGCTGTAGCGGATGTCATCGAAGACGAAGAACTCGGCCTCGGGACCGAAGTAGGCGGTGTCGGCGATGCCGGTGGTCTTGAGGTAGTTTTCGGCCTTCTGGGCGATGTAGCGCGGGTCACGGCTGTAAGGCTGGCCGGTGATCGGGTCGAAGACGTTGCAGATAAAGCTGACGGTGGACTCGCGGCAGAAGGGGTCCATGCGCGCGGTCATGTGGTCGGGACGAACCTGCATATCGGAGGCCTGAATCGGCTGCCAGGCCCGCATGGAGCTGCCGTCGATGCCCACGCCCTCTTCAAAGAGGTCCTCGGTGAGGCGGTGGGCCGGGATCGTCAGGTGCTGCCAGGTGCCCAGAAAGTCCATAAACTTCAAATCCGCCATGACGGCGTCGTTGTCCCGGGCGAAATCAATCGCATCTTTGATCGAAGTGACGGTCGTTGCGGTGGTCATGATGATCCTTTTTTAGTTGGGTGCGCGATCAACGCGAAAAAACTCCCCAGGACAAAATACGATCGCCACACATCGCTGGGGGCGTGCGCAGCGAACATCGATTCAGGCTTACGAGAGCGCGTCCGGGCCGGACTCGCCAGTTCGAATGCGGATGGCTTCATCGACCGGCAAGACAAAGATCTTGCCGTCGCCGACATGGCCGGTTCGCGAAGCGTCGGTGATGGCCTCAATCGCGCTGTGAACAAGCTCGTCAGGGACGACGAGCTCCACTTTAACGCGGGGCACAAAGTCGACGATGTATTCAGCGCCGGGATAGATCGGCGCTTTCCCCCCCCCTCGCCCGAACCCTTTGACCTCGGAGACGGTCATCCCGTGGATGCCGGCCTCATCGAGACGGTCTTTCACGTCGTCGAGCTTGAAGGGCTTGATAATGGCTTCGATCTTCTTCATGGAGACCTGTGGGGGCAGCCGTTGTTGGCGTGGTGCCAAAACGCGTTTCTTAGCGAAGTGGCAGCGATTTATCCACCCGAATCATGCGACGGCTCAGGGGATGTAGGCACGCTTTGCGCCGGGGCAAGCTCGATCTCGACGCAGCGGTGGGCCTCAAGGAGTGCGCGGGCCACGCTGGCGTAGTCGGAAGCGCCAGCGCGAATTCGCCCGACAGACTGCCCGACGCCCACGCGCTCCTCAATCGTGTCGCCGGGTTGCACCCGACAACTCACCGCGCTGACGTGCGCGAGTTGACGACTGCGCCGGAGCCCGCGCACCGCTGTCACGCGCCCGCCTCCCGGGTGAAGAAAGTAAACGCCTTCAAAACGGCGAAGGCCGGAGGGAAAGCGCGGGAGCCTTCCGGTCTCGATGTCCAGAAACGCCTGCCAGGCGTCAAATCCGTAGGCCTCCCCGATGAGCTCCATCAGGGCGCCTCCGGGCGGACGCGCGGCGAGTTCGCCGACGACGTCGCCGCTCTCGGAGGCGAAAAACTCCATGTGCGTCATCCCCTGGTCAACACCCAGCGCAGCGATGGTCTGTCGGTTGAGCGTTGCGATCGTGGTGATTCGCTCGGCGGGCAGGTCAGCGGGCACGATATTCGCCCATCCCGGTCGCAGGTAGCTGGTGACGTTGAGAAAGCACACCTGGCCTCGATGCACAAAACTCTCGACGCTAAACTCGGTGCCGGGAACAAAGGCCTCGGCGAGCAATCCCGGACGGAGCGCGGCTTCGACCTGGGCGCTGCTTTCGCAGATGTGGGTGCCGCGCCCCCCGGAGCTGTCGGGGGCCTTGATGACCAGCGGAAGACCGAGTGCCTCGATCAGATCATCGACTCCCGTTGAAGGGGTGATCGTCAGGTAGCGTGCGCAGGGGACGCCTGCTGCTGTGAGGGCGTCTTTCATCCAAATTTTGTCGTGGCAGCGCCGTGCGGTGGCGACGCTCATCCCACTCACACCCAGGCGCTCACGGAGCAGGGCGGCCGGAACGACCGACGACTCCCCAGAGGCGATGACTGCGTCGATGGTGGCGTCACCGGCCAGTCGACGCGCGGCCTTCTCCCAGCTCTCCACGTCGCCGTTGAGGTCAACACTCGCCCAGGAAACACCGCTTCGGGGAGGCTGGCGTGTGCTGTCGACCAGAAAATGAGCGCGCCAGCCGCGCGTCAGTGCGGCTTCATGGGCGTCGCGGCGAAAGCCGATCATCACCAGGTTCATCGCGTCTCGGGCGTGCAGGTCGTGTCGTGCAGTCAGCGCAATACCAGGATCGAGGCATCATGGAAGCAAAGTCGTGCAGGTAGGCCCCTTCTTGCTCCTAAACTTGATGCATGGTGCTCGGTGTGCAAAGTGTCCGAGCAACCCCCGAAACAGAAGATGACGCTATCTTAGTCCGGAATCTGTATGACCTTATTTGAAGATGCAAGTCAGGCCCTGGCCCCTGCTTTCGAGCGATTGAACTTGAGCGAGGACGTCATCGAACGTCTTCGCCATCCCAGTGCCAGCGTGAAAATGTCGCTTCCTGTGCGCATGGATAGCGGCCACCTTAAGGTGTTTCCAGCCTACCGGATTCGCTTCAATACAGCGCTCGGGCCGGGAAAGGGCGGGCTTCGCTTTCATCCTGAAGTCGACGTCGATCATGTGCAAACGCTGGCGTTCTGGATGACGTTGAAGTGTGCGCTGCTTCGCCTGCCTTTCGGTGGTGCCAAGGGTGGTGTGCGTGTTGACCCCAAAGAGCTCTCGAAGATGGAGCTTGAGCGGCTTTCCCGCGCCTACATTGATGCGTTCGCGGACTTTATCGGCCCCAACCGCGATGTGCCCGCTCCAGACGTGTACACAAACGAGATGATCATGGGGTGGATGGCCGACCAGTACGCAACAATCATGCGACGCCACGCCCCGGCTGTCATTACCGGCAAGCCGCTCGCTCTGGGGGGCTCTCGTCATCGCGACAAGGCCACCGCCAGCGGTGCGTTTATGATCATTGACGCGTTCATGGCCGAGAATGACCGCAGTCCCGAGCAAACCACCGTCGCCATCCAGGGCTTTGGTAACGCGGGCGCCGAGCTTGCAACCCGGCTCTATGAGGCGGGCTACAAGGTCGTGGCGGTGAGCGACTCCAAAGGGGCGGTCTGTGATCGCGAGGGGCTCGATGTGCCTGCGCTTCGGGAGTACAAGACGCACGATGAGGCGAATGGTGTCTACGATGCCTACGCGTTGCGCGATTGTGATGAGACTCGTTTTGAGCGCATCAGCAATGAGGAGCTTCTGGAGTTGGACGTGGATTTTTTGATCCCCGCCGCCCTGGAAAACCAGATCACCGAGGAGAACGCCGGTGCCATCCGTGCCAGGGTGGTTTTCGAGGTCGCCAACGGTCCGGTAACCACACAGGCCGCCCGGTTGCTTGAGGCGCGCGATGTCTCCGTGCTGCCGGGCATTCTGGTGAATGCTGGCGGGGTGACGGTGAGCTACTTTGAGTGGGTGCAGAATCGGCGCGGTGAACGTTGGTCCGAAGAGGGCGTTGTGAAGCGACTCGACCAGCGGATGCGTGATGCGTTCTCGCGAGTTCGCGATGCGCGCCAGGAACACGGGGTCTCCTGGCGGGTTGCCGCCTATCTTGTCGCGCTCGGACATCTTAATGAGGCGATCCACGCCCAGGGCACACGCGAGTACTATCAGTCCGAACTCTGAGCCTGGACCGACGTCGTGGGGGGCTACATGATCGCCGCCGGGGGCTCACTCTGATGGGCGCGTCGATCCTCCGGGGGGAGGGCGACATCGGGCCCCTGAACATTAAGACCGAAGGGCTCTTTGATATCATCGCGCATCCAAATGCTGATGGCGAAGATCGACAGCGGCAGGGTGATCAGGAAGGCCAGCGAGAGCGCCAGGACCGAAAGAATATATTGCCAGGCCCAGGGACGCAGGGGCAGCACCGCTGCGATCCCAAACGCCAGCGTGAATCCGAACATCAACGACGTGAAAAAGAGCGGATCGATGCGGATCTGGGAGATGGCCAGCGGGATGTCGAGAAGGCCAGTTGCTACGCTTAGCCCGAGCGCCGTTAGTCCCAGAAAGAGCAGGGCCTGGAGGGCCAGATAGACGCTCACGAAGATGTAGCCGGAACGTGCCGGCGGTTGCACTCTGGTGAACCACATCGCTTAGCTCCGCGTCGACAGGTCAAAGATCACCGCGAAACGCTCGCGGTGTGCTGCTCTCGAAGCTAGGCGCGACCCTGAATCGCCAAAGTTCAAAGCCCTCACATCGACGCCGGACTCAGCTCCAGCTGGAGCGCGACGCGCTCCAGCAGCTCCTCGGCGAGGGCGCGATTTCGGGTGTTGGTGATACGCAGAGTGCCGTCCTCTTCAAAGGTTGCCTGCTGGAGGTCGAGCCCCTCGGTGATGTCGCCGTTTAAATAGATTTTCGCGTCCAGCGTTTGCTGCAGTGGCGAAGATGCGTCGACCAGAAGATCGAGGGGCATAGTCAGGCGCAATCCCTTCACCGGTATGTTGGCGCGGTAGGCGACGGTCGCTTCCTGGTGGGGCAGCGTACCGTGCAGCTCCATCGCGTTAAGTTCGACTTCGGCTGCCGAGAGCGTGCCCCGACGCGTGATTTTAAGCCGTCCCCTGGCGGAATCTCCCGGAGAAAGCGCCTCATCAAGCGCGATAGCGGAGATGACCTGCGGACCGCTGGCGCTCTCTCGAAGAACGTCTTCATAGGGGACCAGGCGGCCATCATCGGCGTGACAGTGGCCGCCGTGACAGAGCGAGAAGCCTGGCGGCGGGCTGGCCGGATCAAATTCCGCTGGCGCCGATGAGGCGCTGCTCTCGCTGAGCAGGCGAAGGGTGGCGAGTTCCAGGTTCACCGAGGTAATGCGCGGCGAGGTCGTGGAGCCAGGGGCGGCGTTTTGTACCTCCACCTCGATCCAGCCCCAGGGCTCGCCATCGCTAAACGCACACCCGGCATTGCTCAGAAGGGCCAGGGCGGCGAGGGCGAACAGGGCGATGGGACGTCGGGCAACGACATGGCGAGCGGCAAGTGGCATCGTAAGTTCCGTGAGCGACAGGGGGAGGCAGAGAGGTCGGGAAGAAGTGGGTGCTGGTCGGGCAAGCTCAGTACGCGTGCGCGCCGTGCGCACCGGCGACCAGATCGAGCTGTAGAAAGACCATGTGAACGAGCGGGTGCACGCCGTCGGGCTGGTGGTCAAGGCCGTACTCCAGCCGAAGACGGCTAAAATGCGAGGGCATATAACTCAGGCTCAACGCGCCGCGCTGGCGCGTATGACGCCAGTCCGGGTCAAGTGGGTCGCCCTCCAGGCCCGAGACGCGTTCGTAGCGTGCGGCGACGCTCCAGAAGAGGTCAGGGCTGTAAAAGACCTCGGTATAAGCGCCCCAGTCTTGCAGGACGGTGCCGGTTGCCTCGTCGCTTGCTCCGGCGTCCTGACGGCGGCGAAGCATCACCTCGCTCTGCCAACCCAGCTCCGAGCGACCTCGGTTGCCGGTCACCGTACGCTTAAGCAAAAGGTCGACCCCGTAGATATCGCTGCGATTCCCGCGGCCGCTGCTGTTAGGCCCGTTGATAGCGTTGATGCCGAGCAACGCTCCGGTGCGACTGCCCACGTCCCAGAACTGTTCGAGCCGAAACGCCACGCTCAGATCGCTGAGCGCGGTGAGGTCGCTGTCGGAGGCAAGAAAACTGCGCCCGGTGGCACCGCCGGCGATGTTCTGCGCGCTCAACGTCCAACTCGCCAGCCAGGGTACGGGTAGGAGCCCTCCGAGCTCCGCTCCCAGGCCTCGCAAGCCTTCCCCGCCGAAAAACTTCCCCAGGACAAGCGGCTGCGTCGTGAAGTTCCACGCGTGCAAATGCGTGGGGTTCACTCGCCCGAAGTTCGTCAAAAATTGGCCGGCCCGTGCCTGGAGCCCAAAGGGTAGCGCCAGAGTCGTGGCGTAGGCCTCCTCGATCTCCAGCCCGAATAGCGAGAGCAGAATATGGCTATCAAATCGCCAGTAGGGATCGATGCCGGCTGCCAGCCCCAGCTCCAGTCCCTGCAGGTTAAAGCCGGTCTGCGTGGCGTCGTGCCCCCCCAGGAGCGAAGGCTCTTCGGAGAACCATGCCAGCGCGAAGTCCGCAATCAGGGAGATGTCCGGGTTCATCGAAGCCACGACGCCCGAGCCTGCCCCCGGCATCGCCGCAGCGCGAGTCGGGAGTTGCGTATCGCCCTGATCGCTCGTCGCCCCCTGCGATACTTCCATCTCCAGACGCTCAAGCTCGTCATCGACGCCCTCAGAGGGGACGTTCTCATCTGCTGGCGTGGCGAGAGAAGGCGGCTCGAGGTCGGACTCCTGGAGTTCGGTCTCCTGGAGTTCGGTCTCCAGCGCCTCGAGTTCGGCGTCAACCGTGTCGTCGGTTGCCTGTGCGCTGGCTGAGAGGGGGGCGGTGAGTGCTACGAAAGCCAGAATGGCGACGAACAGGGCGTAGCGATCGCGCGTGCTCAAGACGGTGCGACAACGTGATGAGAGGGCAGAGGGCCTGGGCATGATGCGATCTCGTGGCATGGACGCGCCGGCGGCGTCCGGTCATGGATGGGGCGCGTCCCTGGCGCCCGGCTTGCCAGACGATAACTTGCACAGATGCAAGTCTATTGCAATAGGGTATGGTGCGAAGGCTACCGGCCGGGCCGTAAACATGGGAAGGGCACGAGCTTCGGAGTCATGAGCGCGTGGGACAAAGCGCACCTGCCTGGCTTGCACCTTTGGCATCCGGTCGTTATCTTTCGCGCGCCTGCCGGATCGTACGCGTCGACCCGACGGCACACCGCCCTGACGCAGCACCGGAGAGCCAAGCAGCCATGGACCACGACTCATCCAAAGCAACGCCATCGTCGGACTTGATTGACCGTGTTCACCACGAGCATGTGCACCTGCGCCGACTTTTTGAGGACCTCAGCGGCACGTTTGAGCGCATTGGCGCGGAAGAAACCGGCCAGGAACGCAAGCGCGAGCTGATCGAGTCTGCCTCCGAGGATATGGAGGTTGCGCTTGATGATATGCTGGAGCACTTCAATCAGGAGGAAGAGATCTTCTTTGTGGAGATCGAGGAGCGCTTCCCGGAGCTTGCCGGACGTATCGCGTCGCTGGTTAAGAGCCATGAGCTTATGGGGCAGCGCACCCGCTGGCTGCATGAGCAGCTGGGTAAGCCGGCCGACGAGATCAGCCGCAACCTCACGGTGATCCAGGATGTCGTGCAATCCATGGCGCGCATGATCGAGGAACACACCGAGGAGGAAACCGCGCTCTTTGATGATGTCCTGACCAAAATCCCGGCCGATGAGCGCCGTGTCTTGCTTGAAAAAATGCGGGAGATCTGAAGTGAGCAGGCTTTACGCTGAGGGATAAAACGCGATGTCTGAAGAGGTGATCGAGCTTCCTGTGGCCGAGGATGCGCCCGTACTGGCGCGCCTCTTCCAGGAGGATATGGACGACCTGGGAGTGGAAACGGCGCTGGAAGACCTGGAAGCGCTGGCTCGGGAGGTGATTGAAGACTCGCGCGCTGAGCCGGCGCGCTGCGTCTGCTTCGTGGCTCGCCAGCAGGAGGGTGGCGAGGCGGTAGGCGTGGTCCTTGCGAACTTCCACTGGTCGCTCAAGTTTGCCGGCAGGGCGCTGTGGATCGAGGAACTCTATGTGACGCCCTCGGCTCGCCGGCGTCGTCTGGGGCGGCGGCTGGTCGAAGCCGTGTTGGATTGGGCCGAGGACCACGGCATCCGTGGCATCGACCTGGAGGCGTATCAGGGCAATACCCCGGCCTCGATCCTCTACCGCTCCCTGGGGTTTTATCGCCTCGGGCGAGAACGTTTTTATTACCGGCTCGGCCCGGCCGAGTACCTTTGATGAAATCAGGCCGCGGTGTAGTTGACACCGCTCGGCCCCCGCAATTAGGTTTCCCCGGCTAAAGGCGTGCTCAAATTGCACTCCGATTTACGCCACCACATCGAAAGGTCGTTTGATCATGGCAGTTGAATTCTCTGAGAAAGCGGACGCCGAGTTCAAAGAGCTCGTCTCACGATACCCCAATACGCTCGCTGCGATGCTTCCGGTGCTTCACCTGGCGCAGCGCGAGTTCGGCTGGATCTCGGTGGAGGTGATGGACTACGTCGCCGAGCGCCTGGAGGTGCACCCGACCAAGGTGCTCAACGCGGCGACCTTCTACACGATGTACAACAAGACGCCGGTCGGGAAGTGTCACGTGCAGGTTTGCACGACGCTCTCCTGCGCGATCCGGGGGGGCTACGAGCTCATCGAGCATCTTGAAGAGAAGCTCGGTGTCAAACTCGGCGAGACCCGTGAGGACGGCGCATACACCCTCTCGGAGGCCGAGTGTCTGGCGTCGTGCGGAACCGCCCCGATGTTCCAGGTCAGCTACTCCGATGGCGAGATCGAATACTTCGAGAACCTCGACGATCAGGCGCGAGTCAACCAGGTGATCGAGCAGCTCAACGCGCGGCTCGCCAGCCTGCCCGATCCTCGTAAGATGCACTGAGCCGCCCGACTGCTTTGCAGCCACCGGCACTGAGAAGGTGCTCGCCGCCAACCTCCAAAGGTCACCCGCGAGCCTGAAGGGAAGAGACGTCATGATGCAGGAAAAGTACCTCAGCCGTAATTTCGATATCCCCAATGCGCACACCCTGGAGGTCTTTGAGGCCAACGGGGGCTATCAGGCGATGCGCAAGGCCTTTAAAATGGATGGGGAGACGATCATTGAGGAGGTGAAGACCTCCAACCTGCGTGGTCGTGGTGGCGCCGGCTTCCCCTGCGGCATCAAGTGGAGTTTTCTTCCCAAAGAGAGCGATCTTCCCAAGTACCTGGTGATCAACGCTGATGAGGGCGAGCCGGGCACCTTCAAGGATCGCTACCTGATGGAGCTCGACCCGCACCGCCACATTGAGGGCTGCATCATCGCGGCGTGGGCGTTGGGGATTCGCTACGGTTATATCTTTGTGCGTGGCGAGCTTCAGAGCGCGATTCGTCGCCTGGAGGGCGCGATCAAGGAGGCCTACGCCAAGGGATACCTCGGTGAGAATATCCTGGGCACCGGCTTTGATTTTGACCTCTACGTGCATCCGGGCGCAGGTGCCTATATCTGCGGTGAGGAGACCGGGCTTATCGAAGCGCTCGAAGGTAAGAGCGGGCAACCGCGTATGAAGCCGCCGTTTCCTGCGGTCGTCGGCGCCTTCCAGGCTCCGACCATCGTGAATAACGTCGAGACGATCTCCTCGATCCCCTGGATCATCGAGAAGGGCGGGGAGTGGTTCGCGTCGATGGGCGTTGAGAAGAACGGTGGACCCAAGCTCTACGGCGTGTCCGGACCGGTGGTGCGTCCCGGTGTCTACGAGGCGCCCTCGGGCGTGACCGTGCGCGAACTTCTGGAAGATTACGCCGGCGGCATGCTCCCGGGGCATGAACTCAAAGCCTTCATTCCCGGTGGATCCTCCTGCGCGGTGATGACTCCCGATAAGCTCGACTCGCAGATGGGGTTTGAGACGATGCGTGAGGCGGGCAGCTCGATGGGCACGGCCTGCATCACGTTCATGGACACCGACACCTGCATGGTGCGCCTGGCAGCACGCCTGGCGCACTTCTACCACCACGAGTCCTGCGGTCAGTGCACGCCCTGCCGCGAAGGCAGCGGCTGGGTGGCCAAGGTTCTCGATGAGATCGAGGCAGGTCGTGGGCGCATGGAAGATCTCGATCTTCTGCTGGATATGTGCGGCAACATCGAAGGGAACACCATCTGTGCGCTTGGCGACTCCATCGCCATCCCTGTTCGCAGCTATGTGCAGGTGTTCCGCGAAGAATTCGAACGCCACATTAAAGAGGGGTGCTGCTCGTTCCCCGCCTGGTCGAAGCGCCGCAAGGGCTCCAGCGAAGCGGCCTAATTTACACCCTTCCGCGCACTGTCTGGGGCTTTGACCTCGTTGAGAAAGTGCGCTATCAGACCTTCGCCTGCACCGGCCTTCAGAATGAAGGTCGGCTTCGGCAGGCTCTGCCAATGCTTCGAAGTTGGCCGCAGCGGGCGTACGCGTCCCGGCCTCTCGCGTGGAGTGTTTCAATGGGTTTTTGGGAACCCCTGTTCTTCTGGATGTTTGCGCTGGGGGCGCTGATCACAAGCCTTACTGTGATTTTGGTGCGTAACCCCCTGTACAGCGCGCTGGCGCTGATCGTGGACTTTTTCTTCTTTGCTGGCCTCTACGTGCTGCTCTCGGCCCACTTCCTGGCGATCGTTCAGGTGTTGGTCTACGGCGGTGCGATCATGGTGCTCTTCCTCTTTATCATCATGCTCTTAAACCTGCGTGATGAAGAGCTGGGCGAGAACCGCTTCCAGCTGCATTTTGTGGCGGCAATTGCCAGCGGTCTTGCGATCTTCTTCTTTGCAGGGGCGTCCATTCTGGCCGTCGTCAGCAGCGAAGATGTCGAACAGGGTCGTCAGGAATACGCCCAGCAGGTGGAGGGGGCCGAAGAGGGTGAGCAGGTCGCACTGCTGACGCGCTCGGCGATCCCGGGCCTTGCCGCAGACCTCAATGAAGTCGGTCTGGAGGCTGCCTACCAGGCGCAGCTGACGGCGTGGGAGGCAGGTCAGGGCAATCCCGCTCAGGGCAAATACAACCGCTTCGACAAGAGCGTCCCCTTTGAGCTTCCTCCTGCGCTCAGTGCGGAAGCGCGTCAGGGGCAGGTGACCCCCGGTCGTCAGGGGCTCTACGGTACGTTTAAGCCGATCAGCATCGCTCTTGTGAATCGCTTTGTGGTGCCCTTCGAGTTGACCGCGATTCTTCTTCTGGCCGCCATCATTGGCGCCATGATCATCGCTAAACGACGCGTCGGTTAATCGACGCTTATGCGCAACCCGGGCCGACCTCTTTGAAGGCGGCTTATGAGTAACCGGTTGCACGTCTTTGTGGATGGAGTGTGGGCATGTCCTGGGAACCAACCCTCGCACATTATTTGATCCTCTCGGCGGCGATCTTCTCGATCGGGATGATCGGGGTGATGGTGCGTCGTAACGCGATCATCCTTTTTATGAGCATCGAGTTGATGCTCAACGCGGTGAACCTGACTTTCATCGCCTTTAGCCGCTACCGCATCGACATGGACGGGCACATCTTTGCCTTCTTTGTCATGGCGGTTGCGGCGGCCGAGGCGGCCGTTGCCCTGGCCATCGTGCTGCATGTCTTCCGGCATAAGCGCAGCGTGAACGTCGACGAAATGCAGCAGCTTCAGTACTAGGACACGGGCCGCATGATGGATGGGCAGCTCCCCTCGATGTGAATGCAGGGGAGGGCCGCAGGTGCGACTCCCTGGCGATAGAATAGGCGATCATGGAACCGCTTTACTCCGATAGTTTTTACTTCCTTGGCCTGATTGTGCTGATGCCTCTGCTCGGCGCGATCATCAACGGCCTTTTTGGCGCGAAGCTCCCCAAGAACCTGGTCAACTGGGTGGCCTGTGGGGCGATGGCGCTCTCCTTCGCGTTTGCGCTGGTGAGCTTCCAGGCTCTGGTGAATCAGGGCAATGGTGAGGAGGTGGGGCATCTAAGCTACACCGCCTTCCAGTGGATCTTCAGCGGCAGTCTCAGCGCGGAGATCGCGTTTCTCTTCGATCCCCTCTCGGCGGTGCTGGTGCTGATCATCACCGGCGTGGGTCTGCTGATTCACATCTACTCGACCGGCTACATGGCCGAGGACCCGTCGAAGTGGCGCTACTTCGCCTACCTCAACCTGTTTGTGTTTGCGATGCTGCTGCTTGCCCTGGGCAAGAACATGCTCGTGACCTTCATCGGTTGGGAAGGCGTGGGGATGGCCAGCTACCTGCTGATCGGATTCTGGTACAGCGACGCTGATAAGGCCGCCGCAGGTCAGAAGGCCTTTATCGTCAACCGTGTTGGCGACTTCTTCTTCCTGCTGGGGATGTTCATCCTCTTCTTCACCGCGGGCACCTGGGATTACCTGGAGCTCGAGCAGCTGGCCACGAACACGGCCACCGCCGCTGTTCTTTTGCCGGTCGCACTTCCGGTGGGCGTGCTGATCTTCCTGGGCTGCACCGGGAAGAGCGCGCAGATTCCTCTCTACGTCTGGCTTCCTGACGCGATGGCCGGCCCGACGCCTGTCAGCGCGCTGATTCACGCCGCGACCATGGTCACCGCCGGTGTGTTCTTGCTCTCGCGCATCAACTGGATCTTTACGCTCGACCCCAACCTGATGGCCATCGTCGCCGTGGTGGGGGCACTGACTGCGCTGATGGCCGCGACGATCGCGATCGTTCAGACCGACATCAAGAAGGTGCTGGCGTACTCCACCGTGTCGCAGCTGGGCTTTATGTTCATGGCCGTGGGCGTGGGCTCGTTCACCGCGGCGGTCTTCCACCTGATGACCCACGCCTTCTTCAAGGCGTTGCTCTTCCTTGCGGCCGGTAGCGTGATTCACGGCATGCACCACGAGCAGGACATGCGCAAGATGGGCGGGCTCAGAAAGTACATGCCCTGGACCCACGCCGCCTTCCTTATCGGGACGCTGGCGATCGCCGGGGTGCCTTTCTTTGCCGGCTTCTACTCCAAGGACTTCATCCTGTGGAGCGCACTCTCCAACGTGCATGTGCTCAACGTCGTCGGTGTGTTGGAGACGGCCCAGATGGAGATGTTCACCACCACGCTTGCTCCGGCGGTTGTGGCCGCCGATGGCCACGCGCTCGAAGTCCTCGGTGGTGCGCTCTTTATCAACTGGTTCGTCTTCATCGTCGGTGTTCTCACCGCCGGTCTGACCGCTTTCTACATGTTCCGCGCCTACTTCATGACCTTCCATGGTGAGTGCCGCGCCGACGAAGAAACCAAGAGCCACATCCACGAGTCGCCCTCGGCGATGCTGGTGGCGTTGCTGGTGCTGGCCTTCCTCTCGGTGGTCGGTGGCTACATCGGGTGGCCGCACTTTATCGCTGCGGCCTTCCCCGCAGGGCTCAAGGTCTACGCGCTGGGTCTGGAGAACTGGCTCTCCGAGGTCTTCGTCGTCTCCGATACCTACCGGGTGCTCGGCCGCTTCGGGGAGCATCCCTACCTGGCCGAGGGCCTGGCCGCAGCGACCAGCGTGATCGTTGCCGGCGCGGGCATTGGTCTGGCGTACTTGATGTACGTCAAGCGCACCGACCTTCCGGGCGTGATCTACGCTCGCGCGACCAAACTTCATTACGTGCTGTCCAACAAGTACTTCGTCGATGAGGGCTACTTCGCGGCATTTGTTCGCCCGACGCTGCTTATCGGTAAGGTGATGACCTGGTTCGATAAGAACATCATCGCCGGCCTGCTTGTGGGTGGTGCGGCCTTTATGACCCAGAACCTGGGTCGGATCTTGCGCAACCTGCAGAGCGGTAATGTGCAGCGCTATGCGACCTACATCAGCCTTGCGCTGGCGCTTGTCGTCCTGGCGATCTTCTACCCGGGCTGCCTCGCTTAAAGGCAGCAGACGTTGGGACGTTCGAGGTAACCCTTAAGGCGCGCGTGTCGCAGAGGTTGCAACACGCGTGAACCGAGCACTGGATTAGGACCGATGGTTCAATTGACGAACATCTTTGGTGCCCTGGTGGGCAACCCGCTTCTGGCACAGGCCGCCGCGGTCAGTGAGGGGGGCATCCCCTGGCTGACCTTGACGACCTTCGGGCCGCTTCTGGGGATTCTGGCGCTACTCTTGATCCCGCGCGAACAGGTGCAGGTGCTACGTAACGTGGCTCTGCTTACCTCGCTGGGGGTCTTCGCGGTGAGCATCGGCATTCTCGTGCTTTTCGACCCCTCGTTGCCGATGGCTGCTGGCGAAGCGTTTACCTTCCAGCTGACCGAAGGGCCCTACGAGTGGATTCCCTCGCTGGGGGTGAGCTACGCGCTGGGAGTTGATGGCTTCAGCTACTGGCTGGTCATGTTGACCACCTTCCTGATGCCCCTGGCGATCTGGTCGACCTACTCGTCGGTGCACGAGAACGTCAAAGAATACATGATCTGCCTGCTCTTCCTGGAGGTGGGGATGATCGGTGCGCTTGTCGCCACCGACGTCTTTCTCTTCTACATCTTCTGGGAAGTGATGCTCATCCCGATGTACTTCATCATCGGCGTGTGGGGTGGGGCGGATCGCGTGAAAGCGGCGGCGACCTTCTTCATCTACACGATGCTGGGCTCGATCCTGATGCTGCTGGCCATCATGTACGTCTACTTCCAGGCGGGCGTGCAGACCGGGACCTTCTCCTTCCTGTACACCGACATTCTGGCGGCGGACTTCAGCGCTACCGAGCAGTTCTGGCTCTTTGCGGCGTTCTTCCTGGCCTTTGCAATCAAGGTGCCTCTCTTCCCTTTCCACACCTGGCTGCCTCTCGCGCACGTTCAGGCTCCGACGGCTGGCTCCGTGATCCTGGCTGCGGTGATGCTGAAGATGGGGACCTACGGGATCCTCCGCTATGCCTTCCCGCTCTTCCCCGATGCGCTCAAGACCTTCGCGCCTTATATCGCGGTGCTCTCGGTCATCGGCATCATCTACGGGGCTATCGTGGCCCTGGTGCAGGATGATGTGAAGAAGCTCGTGGCCTATTCCTCGGTCAGCCACCTTGGTTTCTGTGTGCTGGGCCTGGTCGCCATGACCCCCCAGGGGATCAGCGGTGCGATGTATGTGATGCTCGCCCACGGTATCGCCACCGGCGGTCTCTTCCTGTGCGTGGGCGTGCTCTACGAGCGTCGTCACTCGCGCCAGATCGCCGACTTCGGCGGGGTGGCCAGCGTGATGCCGATGTTCGCGACCTTCTTCATGGTCATCACCTTCGCCTCGGCCGGTCTGCCCGGTCTTAACGGCTTCGTCGGTGAGTTCTTGAGCATCATGGGCACCTCACAAAGCCACTTCCTGTGGTTTGAGACCCCCTTTGGTTTCATCAAGCCGGAGAACGCCGGCTCGGGCTACGGGGTCTATGAACTCTCGGCGATGACCGACGTGGCGATTGGCTCGGCGCGTCAGGCCGGTCCGGAGATCACGGCCTTTATTTTCACCATCTTCGCGACCTCCGGCGTCATCCTGGGCGCGGCCTACCTGCTGTGGATGTTCAAGCGCGTTATGTTCGGCTCTGTCGTTCACGATGAGATCCGCACGATGCCGCGCCTGAGCGCTCGCGAGATTGGCGTGCTCGTGCCGATCGTCCTGATGGCCATCTTCATGGGCGTCTTCCCCAAGTACTTCCTGAGCCGGATGGACCCCTCGATTCACCAGTTTTTGACCTACATGGACCAGAACGTCACTGAGGCGAACACTGTGGTGGTTGAGCCTCTTGACCCGACCTGGGTTCCGCAGGGTTCGATGATCGACCTGGCCAAAGAGCGTCGTAACGAGCGCTGAGCGCGCGCGCCCGGACGTTAACTCGGCGTGCCTTTCTGCGCCGTAGCTGCTGAGACGGATGTAATGACCATGCAATTGCTCTCCACATTGAACACGCTCGCGATGCTCACACCGCCCCAGGGCGCGGAGTTCGCCGCGATCGTCCCCGGGATGATCGTCACGCTTGTGGCGCTGGCGTTTATTCTCATCGACGTCTTTCACCGCAAGGGGACGCCGCGCGACTACCTGGCCTACTTCTCGGTCATCGGTCTGAGCGTTGCCGCCGCGAGCAGCTGGTATCTGTGGGACGGCACCCTGGAGGCACCGACCTTCTTCGGGATGCTCTACCTCGATCGCTTCGCGCTCTTTTTCAGCGCGCTGGCCTGTGTGAGCGGAGCGCTGGCGATTCTCTGCTCGCCGGCGGTGCTTCGAAGCCACCGCATGGATCGTGGAGAATACTACCTTCTGGTGCTCTTCAGCGTGGCGGGCATGATCTTTATGGCGGGCTCGGCGGATCTGCTCAGCCTCTTTATCGCCTTTGAGATCATGTCGATCCCGATCTACGTGCTGGCCGGCTTCCTGCGTGAAGATTCGCGCAGCGCCGAAGCCTCCATGAAGTATTTTGTGCTGGGTGCCTTCTCCGCCGCGCTGATGCTTTACGGTATCGCGTTGATCTACGGTGCTACCGGTACGACCAACCTCGAGATGATCGCCCAGAACCTCTACTACCTCGAAGGTGGAGAAGGGCAGCACGCGGGCTTTGGCCTGGCGATGTTGGGTGTGCTCCTGATCTTCAGCGGTTTTGCGTTTAAGGTCGCGGCGGTACCCTTCCACATCTGGACGCCGGACGTTTACACCGGTAGCCCTACGCCGGTGGTGGGATTCATGGCGACGGCGGTCAAGGCGATCGCGTTCGCCGGTCTGCTGCGCGTCTTTGTTGTCGCGTTCCCCCTCGACGTGCTGCGCGGCGGTTTCTTCGGCTATGGCTGGATTGACATCGCTTTTGCGCTCGCTGCCTTGTCGATGGTGCTGGGCAACGTGGTGGCGCTTGTGCAGAACAACGTCAAGCGCATGCTCGCGTACTCTTCGATCGCTCATGCGGGGTATTTGCTGCTCGGTTTTACGGCGGCCAACGCCCATCCGCGCTTCTTCCTGCACAACGACGCCATCCTCTTTTATCTGGTGGCGTACACCTTCGGCACGATTGGCTCCTTTGCGGTGCTTTCCTACTTCAGCCGTCGCGGCGAGTCGGTAGAAACCTTTGAAGACCTGGGTCAGCTGGGCATCAAGTACCCGATGATGGGTCTTGTGATGGGCATCAGCATCTTCTCGGCAGCCGGCATCCCTCCGACCGCGGGTTTCCTGGGTAAGTTCTACATCTTCCGCTCGGCGATCGATGTGGGCATGCAGACCGATGAGTTCTCCTTCATTGGCCTGGCCATCCTGGGCGTGCTCAGCAGTGTGGCCGGTGTGTATTACTACCTGAAGGTGCTCATCTACATGTACATGAAGCCTGAGAAGCGCGTCTTCCGCCCGCTGGAGCACACCGGTCCGAAGGTGGCGATGGTGGTTTGCGCTGCGATGACTCTCTACCTTGGCCTCTTCCCGGCGCGTGCCATTGAGATCACGCAGGAGTCGATTCTCGACTTCCAGGGCGTCTCGTCGGCGGTTCAGGCCACGATCGACCTTGGTCAGCAAGCGCTGGAAGCCCGGCAGGCCGCCGAATAAGGCACTGGCGATAGACCTCAACGGCATGCTCCGGCGTGCCGGTTGAGCGACCGAGTTACAAGACCACAGAAAAGCCCCGGTGCCGTCAGGCTCCGGGGCTTTTTTTATCTCTCAGCGTTGGCGAACAGGCCTCTTAGATCGCCGGTAGGGAAAAGCGCAGCGCGAGCTTCTCGCCGAGGACAAGCGTATCGCCTTCATGAAGACGGCGGCGATCGCCCGGCTCCAGAAGCTCGTCGTTGTACTGGGTGCCCGAGGCTGCCAGATTGCAGACGATGTAGTTCTTGTTCTGGCGATACACCGCCACCTGGCGACGCGCGATTGCTTGACCGGCGTGCTCGCTCAGGTCGATATGCGGGGTGTGGTCGGCGTCCGCATCGGCGCGGCCGACGACCAGTGCGTCGAGCTCTACGGCGTAGGTTTCCAGCGCCTTCTGGTCGCGGTAGAGGGTGAGCAGGGCAGGCTCCTCAAAGGGGCCGGGAACTGGCAGAGGTTGAACCTCGGGGCGCTCGCGCGGTGTGGTGCGCTGCGGCTGAGGTTTCGCCGCAGGCGTTCGCTCGACCTCGACGCCCGGCTCACCGGCCAGCATATCCGGGACGTCGCTCAGATCGTCGTCAGTCCCTGCAAAGGCCGGGGCTTCGTCGGCGTCGAGCGGATCGACGTCGATCGTTCCAAACTCGGCGATTTCCTCGGACTCCCCATCGACGGCGGCTTCCACGGCGATTTCGGGGTAGTCGAACTCCCCACCGGCCGGAGGCGGGGGCGGGGTGTCGTCGGAGACGTCGCTGACTTCTACGAGGTCGTAACCCTCGGCATCCAGTTCCAGCGCCCCATCGTCGTAGTCCGCCTCGGCGTCGAGGGGCTCAACCGGGATCTCGGCGAACTCGACATCGTCATCATCGGCAACTTCAGCGTGCGGGACGTCTGCCTCGTCCACCGCGTCATCGATGGCAAAGGGATCGTCTTCAGCAGCCGGCACCGCGGCGCTGAGGTCGGCGCCGCAGCTCTCGCAGTACGCCTCACCGGCGTAATGGGCAGTCTGACATTGGGGGCAGATGATGGCGTCGGACATGGTCTCCTCCAGGGATGGTTCCAGACGTTGGGTGCGGCCGAGAAACGGCCTCGCTTCGCGCAGTCTACTCTACGATCGGTCCGCGCGCCTAGGCCTGTGCAGGACGGCGTGGAAGTGCGGTGCTGTGGACCTTGCACACCGGCGCGCAGCCGGTAGAATTCGCCGCCAAATCAACCCGCGACCTGCGTGTTGCCAAACCTGCACCCTGAGAGCCCCACCATGAGCGCTGCGCCCTTTGAAACCCCTGAGCCACCCCGCGTGAGCCGCCCGGTGATGAAACTTGTCGAGCGCGCTGTGCGCGACTTCTCACTGGTGGAGGCGGGCGACCACGTGGCTGTGGGGATCTCCGGGGGCAAAGATTCGCTTCTGCTCGCCGCAGCAATGCTGGAGCTGGCGGCGCGCGAGGATATGGGCTTTGAGGTCACGCTGATTCACCTCGATCAGAACCAGCCCGGCTTTGACCGCGAGGGCCTCAACGCGGCGATGGCGCGCCTGGGAGCTTCGCTTGAGGTCATCGATCGCGATACCCACTCGGTGGTTCAGAAGATGCTCAAGCCCGGACAGATCCCCTGTGCGATCTGCGGGCGGATGCGCCGTGGCATTCTCAATGCGTACTGCGCGGAGCGCGGGTTTACGAAGCTGGCGATGGGCCATCATCTCGATGATGCTGTGGAGACTTATTTTTTGAACCTCCTCTTCGGCAGTCGCCTCGATCCGCTGAAGCCTGCGACGCCGGCGTCGACGCACCCGGTCACCACGATTCGGCCTTTGATTCTGGTCGAAGAGCGCAAGATTGAAGCCTGGGTCGATGAGGTTGGGCTTCAGCCGGTGGCCTGTCCGGTATGCGACAGCTTTCCGCAGTCGAGCCGCCGCGACGTTAAGACCTTCTGGCAGGGCTTCTCGGAGCTCGCGCACCGCGATGTCTACGCCTCGGTGCGCGAGGCGCTCTACGGCGACCCGACAACCTTTGCAGGTGCGGGCGTCGAAAAGAGCTGAACGAAAAAACGCCGCGATTCGCGGCGTTTTTTCGTTGGAGTCGTCATGAAACCTGAGGGCAGGGCAGCTCAATAAGGCGACTGGTCGACCAGCACCTCGCGCGGCTTATAGCCATCGGACTCGCCCACGATGCCCTCGATCTCCATGATGTCGACCATGCGGGCAGCGCGGTTGTACCCGACGCGCAACTTGCGCTGGAGCATCGAGATGGACGCCTGCTTTGACTCGACCACCAGGCGTACAGCCTCCTCGTAGAACTCATCTTTATCTTCGTCGGCCACCGCGCTCTCATCGTCCTGACCATCGTCGGCCAGGATGGACTCATCGTAGTTGGGTTCGCCCTGGACTTTGAGGAACTCAACCATCTTGTCGATCTCCTTCTCGGAGACGTAAGCGCCGTGGGTACGCTGCAGAAAGCTCGTGCCCGGGGGCACGAAGAGCATATCGCCGTTACCCAGCAGGTTCTCGGCGCCGTTGGCGTCGAGGATAACCCGGCTGTCGGTCTTGCTGGTCACGCGCAAGGCCAGACGGGTGGGGAAGTTGGCCTTGATAAGCCCGGTGATGACGTCGGTAGAGGGGCGCTGGGTGGCGAGGATGAGGTGGATGCCCGCCGCGCGAGCCTTCTGGGCGAGGCGCGCAACGGCCGTCTCCACGTCTTTGGAGGCGGTCATCATCAGGTCGGCAAACTCGTCGATGATCACGATGATAAAGGGCAGGTGTTTGTGCTCCGGGTCGCCCTTATGGTCGATGCCCAGGGAGCGCAACGCCTCGGAGTCTTCCAACCCGTTGAGCTGGTCGAGCTCGGCCTGCTTGGTGAGCTTTTTGATCTTGTCGTTGTAGCCGGTGACGTTGCGCACGCCCATATCGGCCAGCGCCTGGTAGCGACGCTCCATCTCCTGAACGGTCCAGTTGAGCGCGACGGTGGCCTGCTTCGGATCGGTCACAACCGGCAGCAGAAGATGGGGGATGTCCGCATAGATGCTGAACTCGAGCATCTTCGGATCGACCATGATCATGCGCACATCGTCGGGGGTGTGCTTGTAGAGCAGGCTGCAGACCATGGTGTTGACGGCGACCGATTTACCGGCGCCGGTGGCACCGGCGACGAGCAGGTGAGGCATCTTGGCCAGGTCGGCGATGACCGGTCCGCCTTCGGTATCTTTGCCCAGGGCCAGGGGCAGCTGCATCTTCTTGTTATCGGCAAAGGCCTCATCGGCAATGATTTCCTTGAGGTAGACCATCTCGCGCGAGGGGTTGGGTACCTCAATGCCGACGACGCCCTTGCCGGGAATGGGCGCGACGATACGAACGCTGTGGGCGGCCAGAGCCATGGCCAGATCATCGGAGAGGTTTGCGATCTTCGAGAGCTTGACGCCCGGGGCCGGGCTGAACTCAAACATCGTGATGACCGGGCCGGGGCAGATCTCCACCACCGTGCCTTCGACCTTGAAGTCGGCCAGGGTCTTCTCGATCTGGGCGGCCATATCGCGCAGAGCGTCGGAGTCGACGGCGACTTCTTCGCCGCGATCGAAGTTCAAAAACGAGATGGGAGGCAGCTCGTAGTTGCCCTTCTTCTGCGGCTTGAAGAGCAGGCCACCCTCGGCGTCGCTCTCCAGCATCTGCTGGCGCTCGCGGGCCTTGCGGGTGGCCTCGCTCTCAACGATCTGCGGGCCGAAGTCGCCTTTGACCGGCGCGCTCGCCTCGCGCTCGGAGCGCATGTCGATGACCTGGGTGTCGCTGACCTCGATGGCTTCTTCGGAGGGCCCAGCCTCATCAAGCCCGGCGATCGGAATGGGTTCGGCTTTGATATCGGCGTCGGTCGCGAGCTCGCCGATTTCCCAGCCCTCATCGTCGGGGATGGGGTTTGAGGGGGCCTTCTTCGTGTCGTCGCTCTTTTTGCTCTTCTTCTCGGGGGCATTCTTCGCCGGAGTGTCGACGCTGGCGTCGACCGAGGAGACCGGAGCGTCGTCGCCGGCGAGCTCGGCGTTGCGCAGGCGCGGGCCAAAGAGTCGGGCCAGCCGGCCGGCAACTTTGCGCTCGACCTCGTCGTCGAGGCTCTCTTCAAAGTCGTAGCCGCGCGTGGTTTTGCCCAGGACGGCGCGCTCGGCCTCAAGGCGGGCTTCCTCGGCGATGGTGAGTTCCTCGCCGGCGAGCAGGCGGTCGCGCTCCTCCTGGTAGCGTTGTTTGAACTCGCGGCGCACCGCGCGGCGATGGCGCATCCAGGCGGTGAACCGGTGGATGTGCGCGGCGAACCAGCGGGCGACCGCCCCGGGGCTCAGGTCGGTCACGAGCACCGCTCCGATCAGAAACGCGCTTCCCGCCAGAATGGCCGTGCCCACCGTGCCGACCGCACCGCGCATCAACTCGCCGCCAAAGGCGCCAATCCAGCCGCCGGGCTCATGGCCGAGCACCAGATAGCCGCTCAGCGCCAGGTGCCCGAGCACCGTGCCTGAGAGCACGAAGAGAAGTTGCCCGATGATTTCGCCCGGGCGCGCCTCAATCTCGCGACCGAGCAGCATGGAGATGCCGAAGTACCAGAGCAGGGCGTTGAGGAAGAAGGCCCCCAGCCCGAAGATCGTCAGCAGCACATCGCCCACCCACACGCCCACCGGGCCGATCAGGTTGGTCGGTGGCGCCTCGCCGCGGATGAGGTCGGCCGGGTTGAAGCTGGCGATGGAGAGCAAGAGCACCAGGGCCAGTGCCAGGAGCACCACCCCGCTGAGTTCACGCTGCAGCGCAAATGAAGTGCCGTTGACCCGGGGGGCCGCTTTGGCCTTGCTGCTGGTGGTCTTGCTGCTCGAGGAGCGAGCGGTCGATTTTTTCTTTGAGGATGAGGATGCAGCGCTCTTGGCCGCCATGACTGCCCTCCGTGGCAATGCATTGGGGTCGCAAGGCTTGCGTGTGCGCCGCGAGGGGCTGTCGAGTAGCGCGCTTCCGTGCGCGTGACTCGCGCCCCCATCAACCCGGGGCGAGCAAGTCTGCGAGACGATTCCTCCGGCAACCTACCACGGCCATTGGCGCCTGCAAATTTTCAATGGGGTCGTGACCGGGGCAGGCCGTGGTAGAAAAGAGCCGGTTGAGGAGCGTTTCGGGAAGAAGTCTGTGGTGGGGCACGTTGAGGGGGGCGTCGCGGAGAGGGGAGTGGGGCTTGAAATTTCGCGCAGAGCCGCTATAGAGTCCGCCGGCGCTCGTGGGAGCGACGCAGGCGCCGCGTCGTTTTCGCAGAGTACAACGGTGAGATACTCACGCTGGTGAGGGCCTCGCCACTGCCTCCTGCCCGGGAGGTGGCTTCGTATGCCGTATCCCGAACATCGTCGGGGCGTGGCAAAAAACTTCGTCAACCGACGTGACAGACGCTCCGAAATGGGGTAGGCGCTACGCGCAAATCGCGCTAGCCCCTCGTCTCAACATAACCGAGTAGGATTATGGACCTGAACAAACTTCGTAACATCGGGATCTCCGCCCACATCGACTCCGGCAAGACGACGCTCACCGAGCGTATTCTTTACTACACCGGTACCATCCACCAGTTCCACGACGTCCGCGGTAAGGACGGCGTCGGGGCCAAGATGGACAACATGGATCTGGAGCGCGAAAAAGGCATCACGATCCAGTCGGCGGCCACCTACTGCAAGTGGGGCGAGAACGCCATCAACATCATCGACACCCCGGGCCACGTCGACTTCACCATCGAAGTTGAGCGTGCTCTGCGTGTTCTTGACGGCGCCATCCTGGTCCTGTGCTCGGTTGCCGGCGTTCAGTCGCAGTCGATCACCGTTGACCGTCAGATGCGCCGCTACAGCGTTCCGCGCATGGCGTTCATCAACAAGTGCGACCGCTCCGGTGCCAACCCCTTTGCGGTGACCGAGCAGCTTCGTGAACAGCTCAAGCACAACGCCGTGCTCATGCAGTACCCCCTGGGTCTTGAAGACAAGCACGTCGGCGCGGTCGATCTGCTTACCCGCAAGGCGCACTACTTCGAAGGCGACGGTGGCGAAATCATCCGCACCGAAGATTGCCCCGAAGACATCAAGGATGAGGTCGAGAAGTACCGCGCCAAGCTCGTTGAGGCGGTGGCCGACCTTGATGACGAAGTCGCCATGGCCTACCTCGAAGGTGAGCCTGTGACCGCCGAGATGCTGATCCCGGCCATTCGCAAGGCGACGATCTCGCGTTCGATGACCCCGGTGTTCATGGGCTCGGCCTACAAGAACAAGGGTGTTCAGCTTCTGCTCGACGCCGTCGTCAGCTACCTGCCCAGCCCGCTGGAGATGAGCTACGACGCGCTGGCGATGGACGAAGAAGAGAGCAAGGTTGAGCTTCTTCCGGTCGACGACAAGCCCCTTGTCATGCTCGCGTTCAAACTGGAAGACGGGCGCTACGGTCAGCTGACCTACTGCCGCATCTACCAGGGCCGCCTCAATAAGGGCGACTTCATCTACAACATGAGCAACCAGAACAAGCATAAGGTCGGTCGTCTGGTGCGCATGCACTCCGATGAGATGCACGACATCGACACGGCGACCGCCGGCGACATCGTGGCGCTCTTCGGCATCGACTGCGCCTCGGGTGATACCTTCACCGACGGCGACCTCGAAGTGACGATGACCTCGATTCACGTGCCCGACCCGGTCATCACCTTCGCCGTCGAGCCCAAGAAGAAGGACGGTCTTCAGAACTTCTCCAAGGCGCTCAACCGCTTCTCCAAGGAAGACCCCACCTTCCGCGTCTCGCGTGACGAGGAGAGTGGCCAGACCATCATCGGTGGTATGGGCGAGCTTCACCTGGAGGTTTACATCGAGCGTATTCGCCGTGAGTACGGCGTCGACGTGGAAGTGGGCCAGCCGCAGGTTGCCTACCGCGAGACGATCACCGTGCAGGCCGACTTCGACTACACCCACAAGAAGCAGACCGGTGGTTCGGGTCAGTACGCTCGCGTGGTGGGTTGGCTTGCGCCCTCCGATGAGGGTGAGCACTACCAGTTCATCAACAACATCACCGGTGGTGTGATCCCCAAAGAGTACCAGCCCTCCTGTGATAAGGGCTTCCAGGACCAGATGGACGAAGGTGGTCTCATCGGCTTCCCGGTGGTCAACGTCAAGGCGGCGATCGTCGACGGTAACTCCCACGCGGTTGACTCCTCCGATATGGCCTTCCGTCTGGCGGCTCGTGCGGCCTTCCGCGACGCGTACAAGCGTGCCAACCCGGTCATTCTCGAGCCGATCATGAAGGTTGAGGTCGAGAGCCCCGAGGAGTTCAGCGGTTCGGTGCTCGGTGGTCTGAACAAGCGCCGCGGCATGATCACTGGCTCGCGTACCCGCCAGGGCTACGCGGTGGTGATGGCGGACGTTCCGCTCAGCGAGATGTTCGGCTACTCCAACGACCTGCGCAGCGCGACCCAGGGCAAGGCCGAGTTCTCCATGGAGTTCGCCAAGTATGCGCCGGTGCCCCGCTCGGTTCAGGAAGAGCTGATCAAGGAGTACCAGGCCAAGCGTGCGGCTGAGAACAGCTGAGCAAGATGGGCTTGAGTTCTGAGCAATAAGAGGCGGCGCTCCCCGGATTGCATCCGGGGAGCGCTGCTTTTTTTATGCGCGCGTCTCGCGCGTGACCCTTCTCTCTTGGAGCGCCTTCGGGCCTCAGAGGTCGACGATGACTGTCAAGATCATGGGTTTTGCCGCATCCCTGCGGCAGAACTCGCAAAACGGAAAACTCTTCGATGTGGCTGCGGACCTGCTCGACGCGATGGAGGGCGTGGAGGTGGACCGACGCAGCTTCGCCGAGTTTGAGATGCCCCTCTACAACCAGGACCTTCAGGAGGGCGGCTTCCCTGAGGGGACCGAGCGTATGAAAGCGGCGGTGGAAGCTGCCGATGCGCTCATTCTGGTGACACCGGAGTACAACTACTCGATCCCGGGAAACCTCAAGAATGCGCTGGACTGGCTCTCGCGCTACCGTCCCGGGCCGCTTCGTGATAAGCCCTTGCTTCTGATGAGTGCGTCTCCTTCGATGATCGGCGGCAACCGCGGTCTGTGGCAGACCCGTATCCCGCTGGAGGCGATGGGAGCGGTGGTCTCACCGCAGATGTTCGGGCTTTCGATGGCCCACCAGGCGTTTGAGGATGATGGCAGCCTCAAAAACGCTGAATTGCATGAGCAGCTCGATGGTTTGCTCGCTGAATTCGTTGAATTTGCCAGAGCGTTAACGCGCCGTTGAGCGCGAGGACGATAAGTCGATGACATTGCTGATCATTTATGCGCTTTTTGCGCTCGGGACGTCCTTTCTGTGTTCGCTGCTGGAGTCGGTGCTCCTGAGCGTCACTCCTTCCTACGTCGCGGCGCTTCGCAACGAGGGGCAGCCCATCGGCGAGCTCTTGCACCGGCTCAAGAGCGACGTGGATCGGCCGCTGGCGGCCATTTTGAGCGTGAACACCATCGCCCATACCGTCGGTGCGGTGGGCGTCGGTGCGGAAGCCACCAAGATCTGGGGCGAGGGGTATGTCGGGGTGGTCTCGGCGGTGATGACCCTGGCGATTCTCTTTTTGACCGAGATCATTCCGAAGACCGTCGGCGCAAACTACTGGCGAGGCTTGAGTGCTCCGGTCGCGCGTATGCTGCCGGTGTTGATCTTCATCAGCTACCCGCTGGTGGTGGTCTCCCAGCTGCTGATGAAGCTGCTCTCCTCCAAAGAGGCGCAGCCTCAGCTGAGCCGCGAGGAGATGAGCGCGATGACCGAGATCGGTGTGCAGGAGGGGGTGGTTGATATCGGGGAGTCGATTCTTCTGCAGAACGTGCTGCGCGTCGGGGCGTTGCGGGTGCGCGATATCATGACCCCGCGCACGGTGCTCCTGGCCGTGGAGCAGGATACCGCCATTGGCGAGTTTTTTGAGGCGCATCCCAACCCGGTGTTTTCGCGCATCCCGATTTACCGCGAGAAGGCCGATGAGATTGTCGGCTACGTCTTGAAAGGTGACCTTCTGCTGGATCTGGCGCGCGATCACGAAACCCGCAAACTTGTGGAGCATCGTCGCGACATCAAGTTTGTGCCGGAGCACCTCTCGGTGCGCGAGCTTTTTGAGCTCTTTGTGGCCGAGCAGCACCATATCGCCGTGGTGGTCGACGAGTACGGCGGCATCGCCGGGCTGGTGACCATGGAGGATGTGGTGGAGACGCTGCTGGGCCTGGAGATCGTCGACGAGTCGGATGTCGAGCAGGATATGCGCGATATGGCGCGCAAGCAGTGGCTGCGTCGCGCCAGGCGCATGGGTATTTCGACCGAGCAGTTTGAAAGCGTGACGGGCCAGGCCAGCGATGATGCGTCGCCGAGCACCGAGAAGGATGTGAGCGCTCACGAGGAGAAATGAGCGTCGCGTTCCTGTTGAGATAGCCCCCCGAGTCTGCGCTCGTGGATCGAAGGCCCTGCTGGCTCCCTGGTGAGCCGCAGGGTCTTTTTTTATGCGACGCGACGACCCTGGCTCTGGAGTCGATGAGCGCCCGTGGGGTAAGGCATGAGCCTGAGAGGCAGCACGTCGGGGTGACGAAGGGGGCCTGAAGGGCGTGAGGTAGGCTTCGTGACGATGACGAAGGGTCGCTATTACCCATAAGGGGGTATTCGTAGCGGTGACGAAGGGGGCCTGAAGGGCGTGAGAAGGGCTTCGTGACGTCGACGAAAGGCCACGTTTGTCCGTAAGAGGGTATTCGTAGCGGTGACGAAGGGGGGCCTGAAGGCATGAGGCGGGCTTTGTCGCGTTGACGCGGGAACAAAAACGCCCCGGCCGCGAGAGCGGCCGGGGCGTCTGTGGCTTCAGGTCAGGAGCAGGAGCTCGCTAAGCGAGGGCCTGCTCCCGCCGGGTGTGGCTTAGAAGCGGTAACCCGCGGCCACCGAGGTGAACATGCCACCGCCGGCGCCACCGAGGAAGTCGGGGCCGTTGGTGATGAAGCCGGCCTGGAAGGCGCCGTCGAGGGTGAAGTCACCCAGCTCGATGCCGAGGCCAGCGCGCCAGCCGAAGTCGCTGGTGCGCACGTTGGCGGTTTCGGTGTCACGCACGTTGTTGCCGGCGTTGGGGTCACGCTCGAAGGAGTTCGTCGCACCGATGAAGGTGTACTGAGCGCCGGTGCGGAAGTAGAGCCAGTCGAGGAGCTGGATGTCCGCGGCGACATGCAGACCCGGGGTCAGGTAGGTGGTGAGACGCTGGCTGTCGAAGTCGGCGTCGGTGTCGGGGTCGGTGCCTTCGGTGGCCACACCGAAGAGGGCGTAACCGGCCAGGGTGGTGTTTTCTTTGACTTCAAAGACCGGACCGACGCCGGCCATGATGCCGAAGGCGCTGGCGCTGGCTTCGTTGCTGGAGGTCTCGTTGCCGTTGGCGTCGTAGGTGCGACCGGTGGCGCCTTCGCTCTCGAAGGTCACGTCGCCGAGGATGCCCAGGCTGGTGCGATCATCCATCGGGACGAAGGCGCGGGCGGTGGCGCCGATGGCCAGGCGAGAGTGGTCGATGACGTCGTCGCCACCATTGATCTGGTTGCCGGAGTTGAACTGAATGTTCAGGCCGGTGTCCACGCGGGTATCGCCCATCATGGAGTAGCCCAGGGTCAGGCCCACAAAGTTGTGGGTCTGAGCGTCGACGACGTCTTCGGCATCAACGTTGCGCTGCCCACCGTTGCCCACCGAGAGGCGCGCACCGGCGGAGCCAGCGCCCAGGTCGAAGCCGGCGAAGAGATCCACAATGGTGTGGGGCTGAGGGCTGATCGGCGCCAGCGGGTTGCCGATATTACCCAGGTTGGGGTGGCCCAGGTTGTAAGGGTAGCTCTGCGCGCTGAAGAGATCCCCGCGGTAGATGCCCAGACCGAAGACCATCGCGTCGTTGCCGATCAGCGCCAGGCCGGAGCCCGAGTTCTGCGAGCCACCGTACTCCAGGCTGAGCAGGTTGTTGTACTCGGTGGAGGTCTGGGGGAAGAGGTAGACGTCGTTCTTGTCGAGGATCAGACGGTTCTGGCCGAGGCTGGCGCGACGGGCGGCGTCGGCCTCCGGCACAAGGGTCAGGGTCATGGCGCCAGCGGCGGCCAGGGTGAACATCCATCGCAGTTGCGTATTCATCTTCATGTACAGCTCCGTGTTTGCGACGCCGTGAGTGGCGTCCATCCAAAGCGGCCGGCAGCCGTGCCGGCCAACGATTCAAACGGTGATACAGTGACGACTAAACTTCTGCATGGTAGTACGCCGGGAGCAGGCGTTAAGGCCGTGTCTGCTGCGTGGAGAGCGCCTGTGGCGAGGTTGGCGTGCCGCGAGAATGCCTGTGCATGGTGCGCATTGTGTGGCCTGCGCGGGCATTCTCATCATCGCTTCCATCGACATCACCTTCTGCTCATGGGTACTTCAACGTACATCTCATCCCGCGAATCGCGAGTTTTGTGGGGTCGGGTTTTCTCGGGTGTGAGACGGCGCCATCGTGCACACGTCATCGGGGCGGTGCAAGATGTTTTTTAGACACGTCGCGTCGTGACGGGCCAGTCATTTCAAGGGTTTACGAGTCTTTACGAGGGTGTGATGGGACGAACAAGCGTAGGGCTGGTCTCAGATACGCACGGCTGGCTGGACGAAAAAGTCTGCGAGGTATTCAAAGACGTTGCGCATATTGTGCACGCCGGCGATATCGGACAAGAGGCGGTGATACATCGCCTGGAGGAGGTGGCGCCGGTCACGGTGGTGCGGGGCAATATCGACGGTGGCGAGCTGCGTTTTTATCCCCTGGAGGCCAGCGTGATGGTCGCCAGCAAGAAGATCAGCGCGCTTCATATCGCGGGCTCGCCCAAACGCCCCCGGCCAGCGGCGCGGGAGCTGATCTCAAGGCTGAGGCCCGATGTGCTGGTGGTCGGGCACAGCCATATCCCGGTGGTGGGCAAGGTGGGGCCGACGCTCTGGATCAACCCCGGGGCTGCGGGGCGAGTGGGCTTTCATACGGAGCGCTACGCGGCGATTCTGCATATCGAGGACGATGGCAGCTTTGCGATGGACCGCGTGCTGCTGGGGCCGCGTAGCGCGTCGCTGGAGAAGGGCGATCGCTGAGGCGATTACGCGCGCTCAAAGATACCCAGCCACTCCATATCTTCGCGTCCGGGATGACTCAAACTCGGGGGTACGGGTTCGAGTCGACGAGTTTTGAAGTTCGCGGCGACGAGCGCCTCGACGCCGGCGGGGCGGAGGGGAAAGGGCGGGCCGTTGGCCATGCGTTCGGCCTCGCGCTGCGGGTCATCCTCGAGCACCGGGAAGATCAGCGTGGCGAGCAGGCCGCCCGGCGCGATGAGGGCGGCCATGCGCTCGGCCCAGCGGGGGCGAAGCGTGGGGTCGATGGCGCAGAGGAAGGTGTAATCCCATACGAGATCGAAGGGGGCGTGCAGATCGTCTTCGAAGAAGTCGCCGACCTGGTAGGGGGCGCGCTCCTCGGAGAGGTTCGCCACGTCGCGAAGCTCAAAGAAGCGCTTGCGGGCCGTCGGCGCGAGATCCAGGCCGCGGGCCTCCTGGAAGGTGCTGGCAAGGGTGATCACGTCATAGCCCGCGCCGCATCCCGGGACCAGCGCTCGCTCTCCCCGAAACTCGCCGCGTCTTACCAGATGTTGGAGAAGTGGCGAGGATTGGCCGGCATCCCAGCCGGTGCGTCCCTCGCGCCAGGCGTCTTCCCATGACATACGAATCCTTGAGTGAATGTGGGGGTTATGGGGTGGCGTAGGAGCCGTCTTCGCGCTCGGGGGCGAAGAGCTTGCTCTCGTCGATGGCGTCTTCGAAGTGGGCGATGGCGGTGGCGCCGATGGAGTCGCTCCAGACATTGATCATCGTGCGCATCATGTCGAGGGGGCGGTCGATGGCCCACAGAAGGGCGATGAGCTCCAGGGGCAGGCCCACGGCCTCGAAAATGATGACCATCATCACCAGGCCGGCGTGCGGGATGCCGGCCGCGCCGATGCTGACCATCAAGGCGAGCGCCACGATGGTGAGCTGGGTGGAGAAGGTGAGCACGAAGTCGGGGTTGGCGCTGGCGTAGACCTGGGCGATGAAGAGGACGGCGACGCATTCGTAGAGGGCGGTGCCGTCCATGTTGATCGTGGCGCCTAAGGGGAGCACAAAGCCGCCGACTTCGTTTTTGACGCCGACGGTATCTTCGAGCTGCTCAAGCGTCATGCCCAGGGTGCCGGCGGAGGAGGCGGTGGAGAAGGCCGTGAGCAGCGTGGCGCCCATCGCGCCGAGCACCCGGTAGGGGTTGCGGCGGGTGAGAAGCCAGAAGAGGAGCGGCAGGGTCACAAGCCCGTGCAGGAGCAGGGCGGCGGCGACCGTGCCCGCGTAGCCCACTACGCTTGTCAGGGCCTCCGGACCGGTGATGGCGAGCAGGCGGGCGATGAGCGCAGCGATGCCCACCGGGGCCAGGGCGATGATGAAGAGGGTCATCTTCATCATCACGGCAAACACAGCCTGAAAGAAGCCGTCGATCGTCTCCAGAAAGGGCTCATCAACCTGGAGGGTGAAGATCCCGAAGAGGATCGCAAAAAAGATCAGCCCCAGAAGATCGAAGTTGGCCGCGGCGGCGACCACGTTGGTGGGCACCACCGAGAGGAGCATCTCCCAGGGGCCGCTGGGCGCGGGGATGTCAACCTCGCCGAGGGCCATGGGCATCGAGAGGCCGACGCCGGGCTCGAAGAGATTGACCAGGAGGAGTCCCAGAAGAATGGCGAGCAGGCTTGTGGTGACGTACCAGGCGGCGGCGCGCGCGCCGATGCGGCGAAGGCGAGCAAAGTCGCGCATCCCGGTGATGCCGCAGACCAGCGAGGCGAAGACCAGGGGAATGACGATCATGCGCAGGAGCGCCAGGAAGAGCTCGGCCAGACCCCGGGCGGCGGCCCCGGCCGGGGTCTGGTTCATCAGGCTTTGCAGCGCGGTGTTGATCTCGCGGGTCGCACCGATCAGGTCGTCGGGACGGTAGCTCGGGCCGAGCACCTGCTGGCGGGCCTGCTCGAGCAGCGTCTCGTAGTAGGTGCCGTGCAGGGCCATGCCCCAGACAACGCCGACGACCATGCCCAGGAGGATCCACCAATGAAGTTTGATCTTTCGCATCGCGCACGCTCACGTCTTGAGACTTCGCCATCACACATGTTGGGTGCGCGGAAGTAGAACGCGAGCGGGCCTCGGGCACAAGGGGCGCGTTATGGCGTCGTTACGATGCGTGCATCCGAGGGGAGCAGGCTCAGGCGTCGCCTTTTTTGCGGGCGATGAGGTGGTCGAGCGAGAAGCGCCCCGGGCCGGTGAGCATGAAGGTGAGGTAGGGGACGGCGTACATCAGCGCGAACTCCTTTTTCTGCCAGGGATCGTCGCCGTGGATCACGAACGCGGCGATGAGCATCGTGACGAGAAGCGGCACGCTGACGACGCGCGTGGCCAGACCGAGCATCAGCAGAAGCGAGGCCCCGACTTCGGCGCCCACGGCCAGGGTCAGGCTCACCGGGCTGGAGAGGCCCAGCGGGTCCGGGAAGGAGGTCGAGTATTCGCCAAAGTTCGAGAGTTTGGGCATGCCGTGGGCAACGAGCATCGCGCCACCGATCCACAGGCGAAGGATGAGCAGGCCGAGATCGTTGAGGGTGGGGCGAAGACGTGAGGGGATGAGGTGTTCCATAGGGGGGGGGCTCGATGGTGAGGGGGGAGGGCGACGCCCGAAGGGGAAAGAGCGACGCGTCAAGTAAGGCGGGGACGAAGCGGGGGCGCTTCAATCCGCCGACCAACGTTGTGGGGTGGGCGAGGATTCCCGGCGAGGGGCGAAATGTGATGGGGGGCCTTGTTGCGCGCGATCGCCTCGGGCTTCTATTCTGCAGGCGACACGAAATCATGCCGAATTTCAATGACGCGCGCCGGGCGACCCTGTGTGTTGCGGGTGTGTTGTAGGAGTGAGCGATGTCGGAAAACAAACGCATGCGAGAGCTGGTCGAGGCATTGTGGAAACGTCGCGAAGACGTCGCGCAGATGGGAGGGCCCCGGCGCGTGGCGCGTCAGCATGAGCGGGGCAAGCTCGATGTGCGCCAGCGCATCGCTTACCTCTTTGATGAGGGGAGCTTCAGGGAGTTCGGCCAGCACGCGTTTTTTCATTCCAACAGTCAACCGGTGCCACCGGAGAAGGTGCGGACGCCGGCCGACGGGGTCGTGTGTGGTTTTGGAAAGATCCGCGGGCGGATGGCGGTCTGCGCGGCCTACGACTTTACGGTGCTGGGCGGCTCGATCGGTGATGTGGGAGAGCGGAAGGTGACGCGCGCCCGGGAGTTCGCGTTGAAAAACCGCGTTCCGATGATCTGGCTTATTGATTCGGCCGGGGCGCGGGTGCACGGGGGCTCGGGTATTGATGGTGACCAGGTCACGCTCTTTGCTAACACGGGCTATCTCTTTCGCGAGCAGGTGATCATGAGCGGAGTGGTGCCGCAGGTGGCCGCAATGCTGGGGCCGGGGGCCGCGGGCACGGCGTATATCCCCGGGCTCGCCGACTTTGTGCCGATGGTCGATGGCACGAGCTTTATGGCCCTGGGAGGCCCCCCGCTTGTGAAGGCGGCGGTCGGGGAGGACATCGATGAGCAGGCGTTGGGTGGAGCGCGGGTGCATAATGAGGCGTCGGGGGTGGCCGACCAGATCTACAAAAGCGATGAGGACTGTCTTGACGCCATCAAGGATTATTTGAGCTACATGCCGCAGCATTGCGAAGATCGCGCACCGGTTGCCGAGGCGGTGCCGGACGAGGCGCGCGAGCCCGGCGGTGCGCTGTGTGAGGGGCTACTTGACGTGCTGCCGGAGTCGAGTCGCCGAGCCTACGATATGCGGAAGCTCGTGGCGGCGGTGGTCGATGAGGGGTCGATCTTTGAGATGAAGCCGAAGTTTGCGCGCAACATCGTCACGGCCTTTGCGCGTCTGGGTGGGCAGCCGGTGGGGGTGGTGGCCAACAACCCTAAATACCTCGGGGGGATTCTGGAGAATGACGCGGCCGATAAGGCCGCGCGTTTTATCAACCTGTGCAACAGCTTCAACATCCCGCTGATCTTCTTTCAGGATGTGCCGGGCTTCATCATCGGCAGCAAGGTGGAGAAGGCGGGCATCATTCGCCACGGTGCGAAGATGCTTTTTGAGGTGGCCAGCGCCACGGTGCCCAAGCTGACCGTGATTGTGCGAAAGGCTTACGGTGCGGGCTATTATGTGATGTGCGGGCGGGCCTATGAGCCGGATCTGATTGTGGCCTGGCCCACCGCCGAGATCAGCGTGATGGGCCCGGAGGGGATGGTGTCGATCTTTGCTCGCAAGATGCTGGAGGGCGCGCCGGACGCCGAGGAGGTCAAGGGGCAGATGGTCGAGGCGATCCGCCCCTACATCGATATCTACAAGGTGGCGGGGCGAGGGCTGATTGATGAGGTGATTGATCCGCGGGAGACACGCGACTATTTACTGGCAGGGCTGGAGCTTGCGCGTGAGAAGCGCGTGGAGCGCCCGTATCGAAAGAGCGGCGTGCGGCCGGTCTGAACAACGCAACGAACCAGGGTGAGACGATGACATTAACACTGTGGATGATTGTGGCGGCCGTGGCGGCGGTGGTTGTGGTGCTCTGGCAGTTCGGGGCCGGGCGGCTGCAAAAGCCCCTGGCGCATGCGATGCGCACCGGGGAGTTGGCCGGGGTGCTGGCGGCGGTGGAATCGGCATCGCCCTCGGAGCAGCCCACGCTCTGGGATCACGCCATCGGGGAGTTGTGGAAGGCCTACCAGCGCGAGACGGCGACGCGCCTGATCACCGAGGCCGCAGCGCGCTCCGATGCCGACATCGTGCAGTACTGGGTGCGCCAGGCCATGGAGGTGGAGCCGGAGATCGCCGCGCAGTATTTTTCGCCGGAGTTTCTGGAGGCGTTCTTTAAGCCGGAAGTCGCGGCGCGCTGCGGTCGAAAGGGCTGTTGCGGCTGAGTGATGCGGGCCTGATGAGGGCGGTGAGCATCACGAAAAGAGAAGAGCCCGGCGCGTTAGCGCCGGGCTCTTTTTTTGTACTCTTAAAGACGTTCAGCCCTGCGATTCTTTGTCGTCGACGATGATGCGGTCGAGGACAGATTGCAGGATCTCGACGTCGTCGTAGAAGATCTCGATCTTACCCTTGCCCTGGCGGTCTTTGACTTTGACGCGGGTTCCAAGGCTGTGCTGGAGGCGTTCGGTGAGGTCGCGCACCAGCGCGTCGTCGCGGTAGCGGTTGCGTTTGGGCTCGGCCTTTTTGCCCGGCGGCTCCTTGAGGTTGCGTACGTACTCTTCGGTCTCGCGGACCGACCAGCCCTCGGCGACGACCTGAGCGGCGAGCCGTTCGGCGGCCTCGGCTTCGAGGGTGATGATGGCGCGGGCGTGGCCGGCGCTGAGTTCGCCGCTGGCGAGAAGATCGAGCACAAACTCACTCAAGGTGAGCAGTCGCACGGAGTTGGCCAGCGCGCTGCGAGACTTGCCCACGCGGATGGCCAGATCGGCCTGGCTCAGGCCGGAGTCGTCGAGGAGCTTCTGGTAGGCCAGGGCTTCTTCAACCGGGTTGAGATCTTCGCGCTGAATATTCTCGATGAGCGCCAGGGTGTAGGCCTCAAAGTCGGTGACGTCTTTGATGACGACCGGGACCTCGCTCAAGCCAGCTCGTTTGCAGGCGCGCAGGCGGCGCTCGCCAGCGATGAGCTCGTAGCGGCCCTGGCGTTCGCGCACGACCAGGGGTTGAATCAGCCCGCTCTCTTTGATGCTCTCTGCCAACTCCTCAATGCGCTCGCCATCGAAGTAGGTGCGGGGCTGGGGGCGCGCGGTGTCGATGCGAGCGATGGGAAGTCGAATAAATTCGCGCTTCTCAGCGCTCTCGGCCTGTTTAGGGATGAGCGCGCCCAGGCCTTTGCCGAGCGCCTTGCGCGTCGGCTTCTGATCGTCGGTCGGTGCCATAAGTGGTCCTTATCAGGCGGAGGCGCTGACGCCGCCGTGCCCGTTACGCTTGAGGAATTCGCGGGCGAAGTCACGGTAGGAGATCGCGCCGCGGGAGCTGCGGTCGTATTCGCTGATCGGCATCCCGAAGGAGGGCGCCTCCCCCAGGCGCACGTTGCGGGGGATGACCGTCTGGAAGACGAGCTCGCCGAAATGGGTGGAGACTTCCGTGGCGACCTGCTCGCTTAAGTTGGTGCGCGAGTCGTACATGGTCAACAGGATGCCCTCGATGGTCAGCGCCGGGTTGAGGTGCTCGTGGATGAGCTCAATGGTGCGAAGCAGATGGCCCAGGCCCTCAAGCGCGTAATACTCGGTCTGGATGGGTACGAGCACGGTGTTGGCGGCGGCCAGCGCGTTGATGGTGAGCAGCCCTAAGGAGGGAGGGCAGTCGAGGATCACGAAGTCGTAGTCGTCGGGGACCTTCTCCAGGGCCTGACGAAGTCGGAATTCGCGGTCATCTGCGCTGACCAGCTCGATCTGGGCTCCGGCAAGGTCGGTGGTGCTGGGGATCAGATCGAGGTTCTCGGTCTGAGTGGAGCGTATAAGCGTCTCGACGGAGCGCAGTCCCACGAGCGCATCGTAGATCGAGGTGTCGCACTCCTCGCGATCGACGCCGACGCCACTTGTGGCGTTGCCCTGGGGGTCGAGGTCGATCAGGAGCACCCGGCAGGACTCTGCGGCCAGGCAGGCGGCCAGGTTGACTGAGGTCGTGGTTTTTCCCACGCCTCCTTTCTGGTTCGCAATTGCGACGATTTTCTTCACGATCGCACCTTCAGTGCTGCGCGGGCCCTCAAAGCCCCGACGTTGACGTCTGCCCCGGCCTCCCTGGCACATGTCGGCGCGGGGCCGACGAGGGCAGCGCATGATGGATCGCCGATCGGGAAAGTTCAAGGGTTGGGAGGAGGGGCTTTTCGGAGAAAAATGAAAGTTTTTCAAAAAGGGTGTTGACGCCATCGGGGGGGCTGGGTATTTAAGCGCTCCACTCAACGAGGGCCTGCAACACGGGGCCTGAGAGAGTCGGATGTCGGGGCGTGGCGCAGCCTGGTAGCGCACTTGCATGGGGTGCAAGGGGTCGCAGGTTCAAATCCTGTCGCCCCGACTTAAAGAAACCCGCGAAGCGAAAGCTTCGCGGGTTTTTTTATGCCCGAAACACCGGGGCCGCTCAGGTCGTGGCGCGTTTGCGGCGGCGCATCAGGTGCTGGAGCTGGCGGGGGAGGATAGCGGCCAGGGTGGGCAGTGTGAGCTCGACGCCGAAGAGCAAGACCTGACCGGTGCCGGCGTCGGGGCATTCTTGAAAGAAGCGGTGGACGGTCGGCTCGGGGCGACCGAGCCAGGTGGCGCGTTCATCGGGGGAGATGGGGTAGATGGGGCCATTGCGCATCGACCAGGCTTCGGGATGTTCGGGGATCATGTCGATCGTGCGGAGGAGATCGACGAAGATCGCGCGTTGTGCGGGTGATGCGTTGGCGTGTGGGTCGGGCGGGGGGAGGATCGTGCGGAAGTAGGGTGCGAGGCGCATGTAGGTGACCGGGCCAGCGGATTGGCCCAGAAGCCAGGGTCTGCGACCCGAGGCGTGGGCGCGCAGCGCCTGACGGATGAGTTCTGTGGGGCCAAAGCGCTCAAAGGCCCGGGAGCCTCGTGTGCGGTTGGCCTGTGCACGGGCGACCACGCTGCGGATGATCATGAAGTCGCCGGCGGGCAGCGTCACCGGGGAGGAGGTGACGATTTGAAAGCCGGTCAGCCTGTCGTGCTCTTTAAGAAGCGCGATGCGACTGCGCTCGATGCCGCTGTGAAAGTACTGCCTGTGGATGGCCTCGGTGGTGCTCTCGGGGAAGTAGGGAAGGAGCAGCGTGTTGAGTTCGCTGGCGAGCTTATCTCGGGCGGCGTCGTCCAGCGTAAGCGGGTCAAAAACGTGCATGGGTCCATCGTGGGAAGGAAGTCCGGAAATTGGCGAAGGGTTGCGATGGTGCCAGAGGATGGTGCTGGCGAGCAACGGGCGCGGCGATTCGCCGGGTGGCCTCCCCCTGTGATGCGGCGTAGGGTGGTTTGATGCGCCGCGCGCTTGCTCGACTCTCTGGGCTGCCAGGCGAAGCGGCGGTGATTTGTGGCAGGAGTCTGCGATGCGCGTTCTCAGCGCACTGATCTTTTCGAACATCTGGATTGCGACCGGGGCGGCCGCGTTGACGCTGGCCAGCGCGCGCCAGTTTGGCGGGGCGTCCGGGGCGATCATTGCGCTGGGGTCGACGGTCTTGTGGGCGACGCTCGCGGTGTACAGCCTGGATCGCCGGGTAGGAGGCCGCGGCGAAGATCGCCTGGCGGGGAGTGTGCGTCATAGGTGGTTGAGCGGGCATCGGGGGATAGTGACAGTGGTGATCGGGCTGGGCGTAGCAGGGAGTGCTGTGTCGGCCTGGATGTTGCGTCTGCCGACGTTGGTGGCGCTGGTGCCGCTGGCCGTGGTGTCGGTGGGCTACAGCCTGCCGTTGATCTTCTGGAAGGGGGCGCGGCTTAAAGATCTTCCGCATGTGAAGACGCCGGTCACGGCGTTGGTGTGGGCGGTGGTGACCTGCGGGTTGCCGGCGCTGGAGTTGGGGGGGCCGCTCAATCCGGGCATATGGACGTGGCTTATGCTGGAACGTGCGCTCTTTGTGTATGCGCTGACGCTCCCCTTTGATGTGCGCGATTTGCACAGCGATCGGGCCGGAGGGCTGCGTACGCTCGCCGGGCGGCTGGGGGAAGATTGGAGTTTTGTGCTGGCGCAGACGGCGGTGCTGGCGGTGATCGTCTCGGCGGCGGTGCGCGCCTTCTCGGGTCCGGGCGTAGGGGGGCTGGCAGTGATGCTCGCCAGCCTCGCTTCGCTCGGCTTGCTGCTCTACGGCAAGCGCCGCTTCGCGGCGCGCCGCCCCCCCGGCGAACTCTATTATGCGGGCGCATTAGACGGGATGATTCTGGGGCAGGCGATCCTGCTCATGATCTTCGGCTGAGGCGGGCTCCGGGGCGTTGTGGATATGAATGTTGGGGTTGGACGCCAGCGCGCTGGCCGCTCCCAGATCTTCGAGTGCTGGCGGAGCGTAGGTCGAACGTGCATGTGCCGAGATGTTGGCCTGCCCGGCGTTGCGCCGGGCGGCCTGGCTCTCTCGGTGGCCGCGCTCAAAGTGATAAATCTGCGGTCGACCACCGGGCGGGAAGGCCACCAGCACCGGCTCGGCGTCGGGGGGCTCGTCGAGTGCGTCGCGTTGGTGTCGACGCGTAAGCAATGCATCGAGTTCGCGGCGAATTTTAACGATGCGTCGCGTTTTTAGCCCGAAGATGTTCCATCGAAAGTTCAGTCCCATCACGTCCCCTCGTCATGGTTTGCAACGTCGTTGAAGTGTGACGCCGTGAACTCGCGTTGAGGCCGGGTGTGCTGCATCGATAGCCCCGCGGACTGCGTTGCAAAGCCTCGACGATGTGAATCGCCTTTCTTTATGCGCCTTGCCCGCGTCACGGAGTCCCGATGTTACATCCATCGGAATCAATTTCTGTTCACGGTGTGCTGTCGGGTTGAACGGCCCCCCCGTCAGGGTGCCCGTGGTGGGCACTCGATCTATTATCGAGTGTGGCGCCCGGGTTTTGCGTCCGAAATGAAAATTCATGGAGCCAGGGGCTCCATACGCCGTGACGTGCGTGTCAGCCCGGAGGGTTGCTGTGCCAGAGATCGACGGAGATGCCGCCGTTAAAGATGGTGGCGATACTTTTGAGGCGATGTGTGGCGAGTGCCTGAACCTCGGTGGCGCGCTCGCGGGGCCAGATAAAGGCCAGTGACCATGAGGGGAGCTCGTTTTGCCAGCGCTCGATGAGCGTGGGCAGGACGTCGCCACTCTCCAGGCGCTCGCCATAGGGTGGGTTGGTCAGGATGAGGCCGGGAGGGGTGTCGGGGGAGCAGAGCTCCGCGAGGGGGGCGGGCGTAAGATGAAGTTGAGTGTCGACGCCGGCGCGGCGGGCGTTTGCGGCGGCGGCTTCCAACACGTGGGGATCGCGGTCAAATCCCAGAATCCGGGTGGGAGCTTCGGGCTTGCGGGCGGCTCGAAGTGAGTCTCGAAATGCGGCGAGTCGGGCGCTGTCGAGGTTTTGCCAGCCCTCAAAGGCGAAGCTGCGCGTGAGGTTTGGCGGGGTCTTCGTGGCCATGAGCGCGGCCTCAATGAGGATGGTAGCGCTGCCGCACATCGGATCGAGCAGGGGTTGGTCGGGCTGCCAGCCGGAGAGTAGCAACAGGCCGGCGGCGATGTTTTCGCGGAGGGGGGCCGGGCCCGATTCGGTTCGCCAGCCGCGTTGTTGGAGACGCGGTCCGCTGGTGTCGAGGCTGAGCTGGCAGCGATCGCCCTCGATGCGCACCATGATTCGCTGGGCCTGGTCGCTTTCGCCGAACTCGGGGGCCGGGCGCTGTAGCTCGTCGGCAAAGCGTTCGCCAATCGCCTGCGCGACAACTTCCGCGATGGTGCCGGTGTGCACCATACGGCTCTGCTGGCTGTGCGCGTGGATGTTAAGGGTGAGGTCCGAGCCGATGAGACGCTCCCAGTCGAAGCGCCTGCATTTTCGGTAGAGCTCGGAGGTGTCTCGGGCGCGAAACTCATCAAGGCGAAGCCAGATGCGTGTGGCGCTGCGCAGAGTGAGGTTCGCCTCATAGAGGGTGGCGTAGGTGGCCTGGAACTCGACGCCGCCGGTAAGCATTCGCGGCTTTTTGATCTTGAGTTGGCGAAGCTCCGCGAGAAGCGCCTCTTCGAGGCCGGGCTGGGTGGTGGCGAAATAGGTCTGAGCCATAGAGACAGTCGGGGCAGGGAGTAGGCCAGTGGCGTGGGGGACGATGCCCGCACCACTGGCCCGGCGCAAGAGGCCTCCGGTTGGCAGCGTGAGATCAGGCCAGATCAAAGAAGAGCACTTCGGACGCAGCGGTGGCCTTAAAACGGAGTGTCGGCTCCTGAAACGCGGCCAGGCCATCGCCCTCGCCGAGGGGCTGGTCGTTGACCTTAAGCGTACCGCGCACCACCTGAACCCAGCCGTAGCGTCCTTCGGGAAGCGTGATGTCGACGGCGTGCCCCTCGTCGATGCGGGCGGCGTAGATGCGGGCGTCCTGGTGGATCTTCAGCGCGTCACCGTCGGCGTCCGGGGAGACGATGAGGTGGAAGGTGTTGGGTGAGGAGCTCAGCTCGAAATTGCGTTGTTCGTAGGAAGGCGTCAGCCCGGGCTCGGAGGGGGGAATCCAGATCTGGAGAAAGCGCACCGGTTGGGTGTCGGAGTCGTTGAACTCGCTATGACGCACACCGGTGCCCGCGCTCATGCGCTGGACTTCACCCGGGCCAATGGTGGAGCCGTTGCCCATGGAGTCGCGGTGGGCGAGTTGTCCGTCGACGACGTAGGAGATGATCTCCATGTCGCGGTGGGGGTGGGAGCCAAATCCCGCGCCGGGGGAGACGATATCATCGTTGATAACGCGCAGGTTGCGAAAGCCCATTCGGTCGGGGTTGTGGTAGCCGCCGAAGGAGAAGGAGTGGCGAGAGTTGAGCCAGTCGATGCGGGTGCTGCCGCGTTGCGTTGCGGGGAGGTGTTCAAGCATAGGGACTCCTGAGAAGATGTGGGCGCGGCGGGCGGCCGGGCGATTTTAGACGGCGAGAATGTAAGCAGTGCGAGGGTGTTGGAAAGCGTCAGGGGGAGTGGGGGGAGCCGTCCGTGCCAGCGTTGCTCAATGCGCTTGAATGCCGTGACGTGCTTGCAGGATGCGGTGATCGGCTGGTTGGAGGAAGGCAGGAGTGAGACTTGGTTGATGCGAACGATACGAGGACGGGGGGCTGCACTAAAACCACGGATGCGCCAGCGTTGGTCGTCCCTGATGAGCGCCCCTGGGAGTTGGTTGAGGACCAGTCGATGGATCGCGACGCGCTACGACGTCGTCTTTGGCGTTGGGCGTCGATCGAGGTGATCGGGCGCCTGGCCGGTGGCACCAATCCCGGGGTGGTTGTGTCGTTGGGAGAGGGGCGACGAGCGGTCTATCGGGAGTACGCCGGCGGGCGGCGTGCCTGGCAGACGGAGTGCGGGGTATGTGGCGAGCTGGCCGGGGTGGTGGGCGCGCCGGCGTTGCTGGATTGCGGGGAGGAGCGCGATGGAAGCCGGCGCGCGGACTACTGGTCTCTGGTTGCGTATGTGGATGGCGAGGCGGCTGCTTGCCCGACGCAGGTCGATGTGGCGGAGGCGATCGTGAGGATTGCGAGCGCGCGTCGCTACGCGTGTCCGGGGCTACTGGGGGAGGGGCTGGCGTTGACGAAGCGCTGGGACACGCACCGTGCGGAGTTTGACGGGTTTATGGGCTGGGCGCTGGGCCAGGAGGTTGTGGTGGAGCGTCTCGGGGTGGCGAGGTTGGCCCGGGTGCGCGCAACGATCGCGGCCGGAGGGGAGGCGCTGGCGATGTTGGGGGCGGAGGCGTATTTGATGCACGGGGATCTTAAAGATGCCCATGTTATGGGGCGGCGTGTGGGTGGGGCGTGGGGGTGGTGTCTGGTTGACTGGGAGATGGGGCGGGCGGGGCATCCGCTGATCGAGCTCGGGCGATGGTCGGCATCGAGAACGTTGAGCCGCTGGCGTGAGGAGAGTGCGCAGGTGCTCAAGCTGCTTGAAGCGAGGTGGCCCCCGGGACGGTGGGCGCGGGGCTGGGAGGTGGTGGAGCTCTATCGCCTTCAAACGCTGGTAGGTACGTTGAAGGCCGGGGCACGTCGTGAAGACGCGGTGATCTGGGCGTTAACAGCGATCGACGCGCTCCTTGCTTGATAGCGAGGATGGCCTGGCGCATAGTCGGCGCGCGAAGCCACGAGACGGTGCGCCCAAAACGGCCCCGTGATGATGGACGAGAGGTCTGAGATGCCACGCGTATTGATTTTGCACACCGGCGGGACGCTGGGGATGAGCGGTTCACCGCTTTACCCGGATGCGTATGCCACTCGCCTGACCGAGGCGGTGCCGGAGCTTGAGCAGCTGGCGACGATTGAGACGCGCATCGTCTTCAACCTCGACTCCAGTGATATGGGGCCACCGCATTGGGAGGCGCTGGCGTGTGAGATCGACGCGAGTCGCGACGCGTTTGACGGTTTTGTGATCGTGCATGGCACGGACACCATGGCCTACACCGCGGCGGCGTTGAGTTTTGCCCTGGTGAATCTGGGCAAACCCGTGATTCTCACCGGTGCGCAGCGTCCCCTGGGAGCCCTTCGCACCGATGCGCGCCGCAACCTGGCTGATGCCGTGGAGCTTGCGACCCGGGCGATCCCCGAGGTCGGGGTGTGTTTTGATGGTATTCTGGTACGAGGAACGCGCGCGACCAAGAGCCACGCCAACGATTATCGCGCCTTTGATAGCCCGGGTACCGCCCCGATTGCGAAGTTGGGCGTCGACATTGAATTGAGCGCCGGGCTGCGTCACCCGACAGGGGAGTACGTTTTTCGCCCCGGCTTCGACGCTCGTGTGATGATGCTTCAGATGACGCCGGGTTTAAGCCCAAAGCTCATCGAGCCGCTTTTTGAGGGTGGGGAGCTTGGCGGGCTTGTGCTTGCGGCCTACGGGATGGGGACGGTGCCTGCGAGTGAGCCTGATATGACGGCGATGGTTTCGCGCGCGGTGGCGTCGGGGGTGGAGGTGCTCGTGATCACCCAGGCCGCAGGCAAAATTGACCTGGGGCTCTACGAGAATAGCCGTCGCCTGGCCGACGCCGGAGCGATCGGTGGGGGAGGACTGCATGTGGAGGCGGCAGTGACCAAGATGATGCACGCCCTGGCCAACTTTGAGACCTCGGCTGCGCGGCGCGACTATCTGTTGCGGGACATCGCTGGCGAGCGAAGCTGAGCCAGGGCGCGTGCGCCCTGGCTCAGCTTCGCGACGGTGAGCGCGACGTACGCCGCGGCTGCGTTCAGGCTACGAAGAACTGGTAGCCCTTGCCGTGCACCGTTTTGATCCAGTCGGCCTCACCGCCGAACTCGACGAGCTTTTTGCGCAGGCGGCTGATGTGCACGTCGATGGTGCGATCGAGGCCGTCGTACTCGCGGTCGAGCAGGTGGCGGTAGAGCTCATCGCGACGCACGGTGGTGCCGGAGCGTCTGGCGAGCATCCAGAGCAGGTCAAATTCGAAGGTGGTCAGCTCAACCAGGGTCTCGTCGATTGTGGCCTGGCGGGCGCGTCGATCGATGAAGAGCGGCCCCATGTTGAGCTTTTTGGAGTCACCGCTGGCAACCGAAAGGTCGGTGACTTCGCTGATCTGTTCCAGGCGGCGCAGCAAGGCTTTAAGCCGCGCGAGAAGCAGAGGCGGTGATACCGGCTTGGTGACATAGTCGTCCGCACCGACCTCCAGACCACGGATGTGGTCATTGTCGCCGTGCGAGCCGGTGAGCATGATGATGGCGCCCATATATGCGGGACGCACCGCCTTGCACACCTCAAAGCCGTCGGAGTCGGGCAGGCCCAGATCCAGGAGCACCGCGTCAGGGTTCTCGCTGCGAATGTGTTCAATGGCGCGCTCGCCATTGTGCTCGACCCGGGTTTTATAACCCTCGGCTTCCAACAACTCACCAAGAGCGCTGGCGAGGCCGGGGTCGTCCTCGACGATCAAGACAGTCGCTTCACTTTCCATCATGCCAACAGTCTCCTCAGGAAGACGCGAAATCGAATACGGGGAGAGTTAAGTTCACTACGTGCTCGCCGGAGGGAGCGGCTGCAGTTGTGCGCCATGGATACTGCTCACCACCTGTTCGTGGCGTCGTGTCGCAAGCATGACAACGAACCGCGCGGTATTACGAATGCTCCGGCAGACGTTATCGCGGCGGAACTATAACACCAGGGATAGGTTCGGGCGCGGGGCGATTGCAGTATTTTACAAGATTTCACAATGGGCGCCAGCGCAACATTCAAAAAGGACGAAGCCGCGCCCGGGGCGGGCGCGGCTTCAAACTTAACAGCTGTTAAGAGTGTGGAGTGACCTCAGTTTATGTTGAGGGTGACCGCGGGGACTTCGACGGTGATGTTGGTGCCGATGTCGACGCGGGCGCGGTAGGTGAGCTTGGACGCGTCGACGTCGGCGTCGGTGACGGAGTCCGCGTCCGCGGCCCCGAAGGTTTCCCAGACGACGGGATCGGCGGCGAGGCTGGCGCGCTCCCAGGTGAAGGCGAGGGAGGTTGCGGGGCGGAAGCCTGTGGCGTCGGCCGAGGCGGTGGCGTCAATGCCGCTCTCACCGCGGGCGATGATGCGGACGGTGATGGGGGCGCCATTCACCGGGGTGCCGTTGGTGATGGTCAGCGCCATGTCGTTGTTCCCGCTGTCGTAGGTGCCGTCGATCTGGTCGAAGGTGTAGTCGGGGGCGTTGGCCGCCAGCGCGGCCGACCCGGCGGAGGGCACGGTCGAGAGCACGGAGTCATCGCTGGCGTCGAGGATGTCGTAGCCGGTGATGGAGGGTGCAGCGCGCGAGCCGTTGACGGACGTGGAGGGGGCCGAGGGGCCCGCCGCACTGAGGGCGCGCACGGTGTAGGCGTGCGAGATGCCGGCTTCGGTGGCAGGGGCGCTCCAGCTGAGGTCAACCTGATCGGGGTTGGAGTTCGAGGCGCTCAGGTCGTTGACGGTGTCGATAGCGCCGGCGTCGGCGGTCGTGTCGGCGTAGGAGGTGACGAGGCCGAGGGAGGCCAGCGGGTCGCTGTCTCGGAAGATCTCATAGCCGGTGATGGCAGGCGCGGCGCGCGAGCCGGTGGCCACATTGGAGGGGGCCGAGGGGCCCGCCGCACTGAGGGCGCGCACGGTGTAGGCGTAGGAAGTTCCGGCGCTGCCTGCAGCAGCGCTCCAGCTCAGGTCAACCTGGGCGGCGTTGGTGGTGGAGGCGGTGAGGCCGCTCGGGGCGCCGAGGGTGCCCGGGTCGGCGGAGGTGTCGGCGTAGGAGGTGGCAACTCCGGGAGGGTTAATGATGTTGGACCCGCGGAAGATTCTGTAGCCGGTGATGGCGGGAGCGGCGCGTGAGCCGGTGGCGATGTCGCTCGCGCTGCCCTCGTCACCCGCGCTGTTGTAGGCGCGCACAGTGTAGTCGTACGTGACGACAGGGCTGGCGACGGAGGCCTCCCAGGTAAGGTTGACCTGATCCACATTGTTCGTGGATGCCTGAAGGTTGGTCGGAGCATTCAGAGAGCTTTCGGTGGCGGTGGTGTCGTTGAAGCCGGTCTGACCGGCGTCGTTGATCTCGGTGAGCAGGTTGCCGTCGCGGTAGACGCGGTAGCCCTCGGCGCCGCTGACCGCGTTCCAGCTAAGTGCGACGTGTTGCGTGTTGGTGTTGGAAGCGGTCAGGTTTGTAGGGGCCCCGGGGATCGTGACGAAGGTTTGTTCGCCGGAGTAGGAGGTGCCGGTGGCGTTGACGATGAACGCGCGCACGAAATAGGTGGTGGCGGGGGCAAGCGAGGAGAAGGATTCGGTGAACGGGCCGGTGGAGGCGGGAGCACCGCGCGAGCTGCAGTCGGTAGCGCCGGAGGCCGGATAGGCTGGGTTGGTCTGGGTGCTGATGCAGATGCCATGCTCCGTGGCTGCAGGATCGCCCAGGCCGGTGACCGTGGCGCTGATGGTGGCGTTGTTTGTATCCACCCCGGAGATCGACGCCAGATTGATCTGGGCGCCAAACGCGCGGTAGCCGGCCTGGCCCGCGGTGGTGACCGAGGGCGCAGCCGGGGCGCCTACGACCACGCGGTAGAAACGCGTTTCACCGGTTGCCGGGGCGTCGAAGTCGCTGTAGGTGGCCGAGGTGGCGCCGCTGATATCCTGATAATCGTTTTCCTGATCGAGGTCGGAGGTGGTGCGCTGCCACTGGTAGCTGAGCTCGCCGGCGTCGCGGAATCCCGACACTTGCGGGCTGGGAGCGCCGGCCGATGCGTCGGCGAGGGCGCGAACCCGGTACTGTCGCGGCTGGCCGTCTGCGCTTGTGCTGCCGCTGATGCTCACCTCGACACGGTCGGCGAATTCGCCGGCACTTACCGTGGTGGTGCCAGCGGTAATGGTGCCTTCGGGGGCGTCCTCGTCGAGGTACTCGGTGACAAGACCCACGTCGATCCAGGCACCGTCGTCGATCTGAACTTCGTAGGAGGTCGGAGCCGGAGCGGGAAGTTGAGCGACGACTGCTTCGGAAGGAGCGCTGTCGGCGTCGGGATAGGATGCGACAACTTCGTAGCTGAGTTCATCGCCCTGGCTTCCGGTAGCCGCAGACCAGGTCAGGCGCACGCCTGCGCTTTCGGTGCCCTGCGTGGCGCTGAGATCTTCGTAGCCGGAGAGGGTGCCCGCCGGCGCGTCTTCGTCGGCATAGGAGGGCTGGCCGACGACGGCGATGGACGTGCCGTCACGAAGCACTTCATACTCCACGATCCCGTCGGCCTCATCCCAGCTCAGGGTGATGACGCCGCCGTCAACGACGGCGGTGACGTTTGTGGGCGTGGGGGCCATGGTGGTGAAAGCCAGGGTGTTGCCATAGCCGGAGTCGGAATCGCCATCGATGAAGTAGGTGGCGACGTTGTAGCTGGTACCCGGGTTTAAGCCCTCAACCGGCAAGGAGAAGGTGCCGGGGGCTTCGAGAAGGGTCCCAATGGCCTCGCAGTTGGCGTTGTCCAGCGTGGGGCTGGCCTCGCTCGAAGACCAACAAAAGCCCAGCTCGCTGATGCCTTCGATGGGGAGCTCTGCCAGCTCGCCATTGAGGTGCGCGCCCCGGGCGGTGATGTCGGTGGGCGTCGTTGTGATGACGTCGGTCTCGGGGCAGGGCGTATCGCCGGAGCAGACAAGCTCGGCACCCTCGCACTGGAACTGGTCCAGGTTGCAGGAGCCACAGGGATCGCCCGGAGCGTTCTCCAACTCCTGGATGCCGCCGCAGGCGTTGAGTTCGGCGTCCGGGTCGACATCCGGGAGGTCGCTTCGCAGCATGCACACGCCGGCCTGGCATGCTTCGTCGGGGAAGCAGTCCTGGTCGCTCTCGCAGACCTGGTCGTTGAACTGGGGCTCACAGCCGAACAGGCTTGCTGCCGCGCTCAGGGTGAGCGCGGTGCGCGCGAAGAGGGAGAAGCGTGGGGTCATTGCGAAGTCTCCTGCCGAAAGATTTGGCGTCACGCCCGGATTGCGGGACGTGGGTCACTGGGGGGCTATCACCATCGCCGAGCAGCCTAGTACAAATAGAAACGAGTGTCGACGCAGGGGGCGGGAGCCTGATATCCGGCGTTGAATGCCCGCCGAATGTGCGCACTCTTTGTGCCGATAGACGATGTGCTGATGTGATACTGGGAACGTACGTCATGATGGATGTGTCGATGATGCTTGATACGCGTGCGACAGTGCGTCGGGAGCCGGCCGCCGAGGTGTGGGAATGATGGAGCCCGGGTTCATAGAAAATCTGGGGTGGATCATCTGCGCCTCGACCCTGGTGGTGCTGGTGGCCGATCGCCTGCGTGTGCCCTCGATCGTGGCCTACATTGTGGCGGGGCTTTTGTTGGGGCCGATCTTCGGGCTTCTGGAGGTCACCCACGCTGTGGAGTTGATCGGGGAGGTGGGCATTGCGCTCCTGCTCTTTGTGGTGGGGCTTGAGCTGAGTTTGGAGAAGATTCGGGATGTCGGAAAGGTCGCCGCGGTCGCCGGCTTGACGCAGGTCGGGCTGTCGGCAGCCGGCGGATTCGGGATCAGCTATGCGCTGGGCTATGAGCCGATGCAGGCGTTGCTGCTGGGCATCGCCGTGACATTTAGTAGTACGGTGGTGGTCGTCAAACTCGTCGACCAGAAAGGGGAACTCGACGCCCTCTACGGACGTATCGCTGTGGGAATCTTGCTGGTGCAGGATATCGTCGTGGTGCTCGCGCTCACCGTGCTCGCCGGCGTTTCGGAGGGGGGCGCAGACGTCGGGATCAAGGGCCTGCTCTCAAGCGTGGGCTTTGCGCTGGGCGGCACGGCGATGTTGATGGTCGCCGCGCTGGCAGCCGCGCGCTGGGTGCTTCCACGGCCGATGGCCTGGGCGGCGCGCTCCGCCGATACGCTCTTTATGTGGAGTCTGGGGTGGTTTTTTGTGTTCGTGCTCGTGAGCTACGTGCTCAATCTGAGCCTGGAGATCGGGGCGTTTCTGGCGGGTCTGAGTCTGGCGCAGCTGCCCTATAGCGAGGAGCTGAAGCGGCGAGTTCATCCTCTTATGAGCTTCTTCGTGGCGATCTTTTTCGTGACGTTGGGGCTGCAAGTTGATCTGAGCTCGGCCCGTCAAGGGGTGGGGGTGGCGCTGGTGCTCTCGGCGTTTGTGATGGTGGGCAAGTTCGTGATGTTCATGGCGAGCGTGAGTCGAAGCGGCTATGGCGAGCAGACGAGCTTTCGCACGGCGGTGTCGCTGGCTCAGATCAGTGAGTTTGGATTCATTTTCGCCGCCATGGCGCTCTCTGCGCAGTTAATCGGCGAAGAGGTGCTCTCCATTGTGGCGATGGTGGGGCTGCTGACGATCGCGCTCTCGTCGATGCTCATTCAGTACAGCGATCCGCTCTATCGCCGGATTAAGAAGACGGGGGCGCTGAAGGTGTTCGGGGCAGCCGGTAATCCGGAGGAAGCGAGGCAAGAGGAGGGCGCGCGCGACCATGTGATCATCGTGGGGATGAACCCGCTGGGTCGCGAACTTGTGCGGTATCTCCACGAGTGTGGGGAGCGGGTGGTGGTGATTGATACAGATGTGTTCAAGCTGAGCGATCTTCCGGCAGAGACCATTCTGGGCAATGTGGAGCACGGTCCGGTTCTGGAGGAGGCGGGGCTTGAGCATGCGCGGGCGATCATCAGCGCGTTGCACATCGATGATACCAACCGGGTGGTGGCGTTGAAGGCCCGACGAGCGGGGGTGCCGGTGGCGATTCATGCATTTGATGGTGCGCTCATCTCGGAGCTCGAGGCGCTGGGGGTCGACTACCTGATTACGCCGAGGGCCGATGCGATCGAGCAGGAGTGGGAGCGCTTGAAGGCGTCCTTGATGGAACAGGGAAGAGGCCAGGAGTCTGGGGATGATTGAGGTCGCGGTCATTGTGTTCGGAGCGGCGGTAGCCTACGGGCTGGGGCGAGGGCTGCGCATCCCGGTGATGCCTCTGTTGATCGTGGCCGGGTTGCTCTTTTCGCTCACAGGCTTGCTCGACGATCGTGAGGTTGTCGGGGCGATGCTGGAGATGGGATTAACCTTTCTGGTGTTCACAGCGGGGCTGGAGATGGCCCCTTCGCGGGTGCGCGAGCAGGTGGGAGCGGTATGGCGGGTGGGGCTGACGCAGTTTGTGTTGCTAGGTGGCCTGGCCATGGTCGTGCTGTGGTTGGGGGGGCAGAGCGTGGAGGAGTCGCTCTATGTGGCTCTGGCGGTCGCGGCGAGCTCGACGCTGGTGGTGGTGCGTATTTTGCGTCAGCGTCGCCAGATCTTTGAGCCGCTTGGCCGTATGCTCATCGGGGTATTGTTGCTTCAGGATGTGTTGATCATTCTGGGGCTTGTGGTGGTCTCGGGACTGCCCGAGGGGCCGGTGGTGGTGTTGCAGCGGGTGGGAGGCGGTGCGTTGCTCATGGGGCTTGCGGCGTTGCTCTACTGGCAGGTGCTGCCACGGGTGATCGACCGCTTTGAGGACGATGATGAGATCGGTTTGTTGGTGGTCGTCGCCACGCTCTTTGCGATGCTGGGACTGGCATCGTTGGTGGGGGTGCCGATTATTGTCGGTGCTTTTGCTGCCGGGTTGTCGCTCTCGTCCTTCCCCACCAATGCGTTGGTGCGGGGGTTAATTGGTCCGCTGATCGACTTTTTTATGGCGCTGTTTTTTGTGGCGCTGGGGGCCTTTCTGGTGGTGCCCTCCATGGAGGAGTTGCGGGTCGGGTTGGGGTTGATTGTCCTCCTATGGATCGTGACTCCGGTTGTGGTTGTGGTGGTGGCGGAGCGCGCCGGATTTACAACGCGCGGGGCGGTGGAGGCGGGGCTTTTGTTGGCGCAGACCAGTGAATTTTCCCTGGTGGTGGCGCTGCAGGGCGTGGCCAGCGGCCAGCTCAGCGAGGGGACGTTGACGATCATCACGTTGGTAACGGTGGTGACCATCGGTCTTACACCCTGGATTTCAGGGCGCCGGATGGTGCTCTGGGGAATGCGGCTTCATCCGCGGCCCCGGGCAGTCGAGGGGGGCACCGATGTGGAGGATCACGTGGTGGTGATTGGTCTGGGGGTGGCCGGCTCGAAGTTGATGGAGAAGATCAAACAGGCGCAGATGCAGGCCGTCGGGCTGGACTACGACCCGGCGGAGGTGTCGCACCTGCGGGAGCGAGGCTATCAGGTGGTGTGGGGCGATGCCGACGATCCGCGAGCGTTAGAAGCGCTGAATCTGTCTCAGGCGCGTGCGGTGATGATTACCACCGGCAAGCTCGCGCATGTGGAACAGGTTGCCGAGCGTGTGGCGAAGGGGACACCGGTCTGGGTCAATTTGATGGATGATTCCCAGGTGAGTGCGTGCGAGGCGGTGGGGGCTCATACCGTAAACTACTCTCGGGCATCGAGTCGTCCGGTGATGGCGTGGTTTGAGGGGTTAGAGGCTTCGAAGTCGACGTCGTAATGGCGGGCTAAGATGGACGAGGGGGGAGCGATGGCGGTGGGCGTGTTCTGGCGCGTGGTGTTCTTCGCGTCGCTATGGTGGATCTGGGCGGGTGATAAGCCGGCGTCCTGGTGGTTTGGGGCGCCATCGGTGCTCGGCGCGGCGATAATGGCCGCGCGGCGAGTTGGCGATGAGTCGCAGCGGGTGCGGGTTCGGGGGCTTGTGGTGTTTTTGCTCTACTTTGTTCGCGCCTCTTTTAAGGGGGGGCTTGATGTGGCGTGGAGGGCGATAAGCCCGCGTATGAGGTTGCGCCCGGGATTTCTTGAGTACCCGCTTCGTCTCGATGGCGAGAGAGCCCCCGCGGTGTTTTTTGCCAACATCATCAGTTTGCTGCCGGGGACGCTCAGCGTTGAGCTGGGTGCCAGATCCGTGATGGTTCACGCCATTGACCTGGAGGCCCCGGTGGAGGCGCAGTTGCAGGAGTTGGAGGAACGCATCGCGGTGATGTTCGGTGCCGGGAGCGGGGGGGCCACATGATCGTGGCGGCGGCGCTTATCCTGGGGAGTTTTTCGGCTGCGTTGATCCGAATCTGGCGAGGGCCCAGTGGGGCCGACCGGATGATGGGCGCCCAGCTCTTTGGCAGCTCGGGTGCGGCCACCGTGCTGGTTCTGGCGGCGATGCGGGAGGACTGGTCGCTTATCGATGTGGCGCTGGTGTTCGCGTCTCTGGCCGCGGTCACCGTGGTTGCATTTGTTGAGCGAACCGAGCGGGCATCCACGCCGCAGTGAAAGGAGCGTGATGGAGGGGGTGAGGGAGGCGCTTGCCGTCGGGGGGATGGTGTTGGGGGCGCTCTTCTTTGTGGCGGGCTCGGTGGGGATGCTGCGTTTTCCGGACGTGTATACGCGACTTCACGCTCTGACCAAGGCCGATAACCTGGGAATGGGTTTATTGGTGGTCGGATTGAGCCTTCGGGCTCCGGGGTGGCAGCTGGTTCTAAAGTTGGTGTTGATCTGGATCTTCGTCATGATCGCCGGGGCTGTATCGTGCCATCTTGTGGCACGTGAGGCTTACCGTCAGGGCGTGAAACCGGAGCAGGGGGGAGAGCGGTGATCGTCTTCGATGTGGTTCTCATGGTGACGCTGTGGGTGCTGGCAGTCGGAGCGATTTCGCAGGCCGGCCTGTTCAAGTCGGTGGTGCTCTTTGTGACGATGGGGGTGGTCGTGGCGGTGGCCTGGGCACGGCTGGGAGCGGCGGACCTGGCGATGGTCGAGGTGGCCGTGGGAGCGGGGATCACCGGCGCGCTCTTTTTGAATACACTGGGGCATCTCGAGCAGGGACCGGGCAAAGGGGGGCAGGGTGAGGACAAGGCGCGTCTTTGAGTACGGAGTTGCCCTGGCAAGCCTGGGACTTGGAGGGCTGGTCGCGCTGGGGGCGCTCAATCGCCGGTCCCTGGAGCCCTCCGCAGGCCATGTCGTGCAGGGGGCATTGGAGCAGAGCGGGGTGAGCAGCGTCGTGACCGCAGTGCTGCTGAACTTTCGCGCGTACGATACGATGCTGGAGGTCGTGGTCCTTGTGGTTGCGTTCTGGGGGGCGTGGTCGTTGAAACCGGTCGACGCGCAGGTGCACCGGCGGCCAGCCGACCCGATCTTGATGCGGACGGTGGGTGGAATGCTGCCGGTGCTCTGGCTGCTGGGCATCTATTTGCTCTGGGCGGGGACGAGCAGGCCGGGCGGAGAGTTTGCCAGCGGCGCGGTGCTGGGAGCGTGTGGGGTGCTCACGTTGTTGATCGGCGAGAGGGTGCCTGCCACAGGGGCTCGTCCGGCGCGAAAACTTGTGGTGGTCGTGGGGGTGCTCGCTTTTATGGTCGCCGGTGTGGCCGGGGCGTTGAGCGCTGAGGGGGGCGCAGAGGTTTGGAGTTATACCGCGAGCGAAGCTCGAGGGTGGATCCTGGCGATCGAGGTCGCGGGGGCGGCGACCATTGCGTTTGTTCTCCTGGGGCTTTTTGCCGGTGGGCGAGAGGGATTGGATGTGGGGAGGAGGCCGGGAGAGTCGCTATGAATTCTTCGCAGATCTACGTGATCGCCGGCGCGGGGCTGGTCTCTGTGGGGTTGTTTGCCTGGGTTGTTCGGCGCCACCTGGTGCGCCGGATGATGGGGGTCAACATCCTGAGCACCGGCGTGTTTATGGTGTTGATCGGGGGGGCTCGCCAGGTGGAAGGCGGGCCTGATGGTGTGCCCCAGGCGATGGTGCTTACGGGGATTGTTGTTGCGGTAAGCGCAACGGCGCTGGGGCTGGCGTTGATTCAGCGCATCTACGATCAGCGTGGTGAGCGCTCTGTCGAAGAGAGGGGGCCGATGTGAACTCGCTTCCTCTGGTCAGCGCGGCGATCTGGGTTCCCTTGCTCGGGGCGCTGGTGGTGTCGTTGTGGCCGCGCCGCTATGCGGCGCGGTGTGGCATGGGGGGGGCGATCGTTAGCGCGGCGGTGGGGTTGGGGCTTGTGGTTATGGTGGCCCTCTCGGGACCGCGTCGCGAGCGTCTGGGAGGATGGGGGGCGCCGGCGGGCATCGAGTTGTGGGTCGATGGGTTCTCGGCCTTGATGATCGCCATGACGGCCGTGGTCGGCGTGGTCGTCAGCATGTATGCCTTAGCCTACTTTCGGGTCGACGAGGGCCAGGACGATGCGGAGCGCCGGGAGGTTGAACGTCGTCGTGAGGCTTATTTCTGGCGGATCTGGCTTCTGGTGTGGGCCGCGATAAACGGGGTGTTTGCCTCTGCCGATCTATTTAATCTCTACGTCACGCTGGAGGTCGTGGGGCTGGGGGCTGTGGCCTTGGTGGCGCTTGCCGGAGGCCGGGCACTGCCGGCGGCGATGCGTTATCTCTTCGTGACGCTGAGCGGTTCGTTGCTCTACCTGCTGGGAGTGGTCTTAATCTACAGCGAGGGAGGAACCCTGGCGTTGTTTCAGGCCGGTGAGTCGCTGATGGCGGGGACGCTCGCGCAGGCCGCACTCGTGGTCATGGTGGTGGGGTTGGCGCTGAAAACCGCGCTGTTTCCGCTGCATTTCTGGCTGCCGCCGGCACACGCTGACGCACCAGCGCCGGTCAGTGCGCTGCTCTCCGCGTTGGTGATCAAGGTGACGTTCTACATTTTAGTGCGCCTCTGGGTCGTGGTGTTCCCGGCCGCTGTGAGTCAGCCGGTGGGGGAGGTGTTGATGATCCTGGGGTTGATCGCGGTGATCTGGGGGAGCTGGCGAGCGCTACGCCAGCGGCGTCTGAAGATGCTGGTGGCGTACTCGACGGTCGCTCAGGTCGGGTATCTGTTTTTAGTGTTTGGGCTGGCCCCCCGAGTCGATGGGAGCGCGGGGTGGCAGGCCGGGGCGTATTTCGCGATCTCGCATGCCTGCGCTAAGGGCGCGATGTTTCTGGCAGCCGGGGCGATCGCGCGTGCCGTCGGCCATGATCAGATGGAAGAGATGCGCGGAGTCGGAGCACAGCTTGCGCGGTCTTTCTTCGCATTTGGGTTGGGGGGAATCAGCCTGATGGGATTACCTCCCAGCGGTGGCTATGTCAGCAAGTGGCTCTTTATCACCTCGGCGGCAGCGAGCGGAGACGTGATCGTGGTGATTGCGGTGGCGCTGGGGGGGCTGCTGGCGGCGGCGTATGTGTTTCGTGTACTGGCGCTGGCCTTTGAGCGTGCACCGCGGGAAGGGGCGCCTCAGCTGCGCCCGATTCCCTCGACCCTGGAGTGGGCAGCGCTGGTGTTGGGGGCGGTGGCGGTGGCGCTGGGGCTAGCCGCCGGCGCTCCGCTGGCACTCCTGGAGGAGGGCCTGCCCTTTGGGCAGAGTCTGGCCGAAGGAGTCACCCCTTGAGCGTGCTCTTCTGGCTACCGCTGGCGGTGGTGCTGAGCTCTCTGGTTCCCGGGCTGGCGATCTTCCTGTTGCGCGAAGACCAGATCGTCACGCGCACCACCCTCAACCTGCTCGGTGCGCTGACCAAGCTGGCCTTGATCGCGGCGATGGTCCTGGGCGTCTACCAGGGCCAGGTCTATGAGACGCGCTTTCCCCTGATGCCCGGCTTCGATCTGGTGCTTCACGCCTCGGCCCTGCCGATGCTCTTCGTCGTGCTCTCGGCGGTGCTCTGGCTGATCACCACCATCTACGCCATCGGTTATCTGGAGCGCTCGCCAGGGCGCAGTCGCTTCTTCGGATTTTTTAGCGTGTGCGTCAGCGCGACCACCGGCATTGCCCTCTCCGGCAACCTCTTTACATTCGTGCTTTTCTACGAGCTACTCACCCTGGCGACCTATCCGCTGGTCGTCCACCGGGGCACTCGCGAGGCGTTGCGTGCGGGTAAGATCTATCTGGCCTACACGCTGACCGGTGGCACCGCGTTGATGGTCGCAGTGGTGTGGATGCACACGGTGGTCGGGCCCTTCGACTTCACCGAGGGCGGAGCGCTGTCGGCGCACTACGAGGAGCATCGTCAAGCACTGATGGTCCTCTTCTGGGTGATGGTGGCCTCGCTCGGTGTGAAAGCGGCTCTGGTGCCGCTGCATGGCTGGTTGCCCGTGGCGATGGTCGCGCCCGCCCCGGTGAGCGCACTGTTGCACGCTGTGGCCGTGGTCAAGGCCGGAGCCTACGGAATTGTCCGACTGGTCTACGACGTCTACGGCATCACCTTTGTGCGGGATCTGGGGCTGGGGACGGGCCTGGCGTTCTGGGCATCGATCACCATCCTGTATGCCTCGATGCGTGCACTCTCCCAGGACAAGATCAAGCGCATGCTGGCCTACTCCACCGTCAGTCAGGTGGCCTATATCATCCTGGGCGTAGGGCTGGGCGGGCCTCTGGCCAGCGTGGGGGGAATTGTTCATCTGGTGCATCAGGGGGTGATGAAGATCACGCTCTTTTTCTGTGCTGGAAACCTGGCCGAGACCCTGGGAATTCACCGCATCTCCCAGACGCGCGGCGTCGCTCGGCGCATGCCATGGACCATGGCTGCGTTTACCATCGCGGCACTGGGGATGATCGGGGTGCCGCCGCTGGCAGGTTTTATCTCGAAGTGGACGTTGGGCACCGGCGCGATGGCCAGCGGGTCGCCCTGGGCGCTGGCTGTACTCGCTGTCTCCAGTGCACTCAACGCCGCCTACTTTCTCCCGGTGGTCTTTCGCGCCTACTTTCAGGAGCCGCTGCGTCCCTGGCCCCGGGAGGGCGATGCAGGACGTCTGGAGACCCACCTGAGCCTGCTCGTGCCGCCCGTGATCACCGCAATTCTTGTGATCGTGATGGGGCTCGCTGCCAGCTCACCAGCCAGCCCCCTCTCCTGGGTGGAGCTGATCGTCACACGGATTTATCCCGGTCCAGAGACCGGCGTCGGGGGGCTTTGAGAATGCCGGATATGGAGCAGGTCGCGGTTGTGGGGTTGGTCATCGCCCTTGCTTTTCCACTGCTGGGGGCGCTGCTCTCGGCGCTAGGGCTGGCGAGGCTAGCGCTGATGGCCGGGCCGATATGGGCGGCACCGGCGCTGGCATCCCTCGTTGTGGTCGGCGAGCAGAGCGGACGTGTCCCGACGATGTTGATGGAGGCGCGATTTGGACTGGATCCGACCTCCATGGCCTTTCTGGCGGTGTGTGCCGTGGTCTGGTCGATGGCATCGGTTTATGCCGCGGCGATCATGCGAGGAGATGGAAATCTGCGCCGTTTCGGCGTTTTCTTCTTCGGCGCGATGGCTGGCAATTTTGTGCTCATCGGCGCGCTGGATATGATCAGCTTCATGTCCGGGTTTGCACTGATGAGCTACGCGGCCTACGGACTGGTCGCGCATGCGATGAGCGTCTCATCCTGGCGAGCGGGGAGAGTGTATCTGGTGTTGACGGTCGCCGCCGAGTTGGCGCTCTGGGCCGGTGCCGTGCTGGCGTGGTCGATCGCCGACACCTGGGAGTTGGCCGAGATTCGTCATGCGCTCGCTACCTCCGAGGGCGTTGCACCACTGGCGATTGCCCTGATCTTCGGCGCTTTCGGCGTCAAGGCCGGGCTCGTTCCGCTGCATATCTGGCTTCCTCTGGCGCATCCGGCCGCACCCACCGCTGCCAGCGCTGTTCTGAGCGCCGCGATGATCAAAGCCGGCGTGCTCGGCTGGCTTCGTTTTTTGCCGCTGGGAGAGATCGAACTTCCCACCCTGGGAGCGAGCGCGGTGACGCTCGGAGCGCTCGGCACCTTTGGTGCCGTCGTCGTCGGGTTGATGCAACGAAAACCCAAAACCATCCTGGCCTACTCAAGCGTCAGTCAGATGGGGTATGTCGCCCTGCTCATCGGCATCGCAGCGCGCTGGCCCTCGATCTACCCGACGACGCTCCTGGCCATCGTTGTGTTTGTCGTGCACCACGGTCTGGCCAAAGGTGCGCTCTTTTTGAGCGTCGACGCTGCGCCTCGCCTGGCGTCCTCGGGCTCCCGTGTGCGCACGTCGATCAGCTCGGCGCTGGTCCTCTTGCCTGCTCTCGCTCTCTGCGGGGCCCCGCTGACCAGCGGCGCGTTGGCCAAATACGCGCTCAAAAGCGTTTCGCATCTCGAGCAAGTGAGACTTCCCACAGCGTTGCTGAACGTCTGGTTGGTCGCCGGAGCCCTGGCGACCGGCGTACTGATGGCGCGTTTTCTCATCGTCGTGTGGCGCGCGCGCTCCACGCGCGACACGGAGACCTTGCCGGGAGCGGGGCTTTTAGCCTGGATCGTCCTGGCCACAGGATCGTTCTGGGCGCTGGCGATCCTGCCCCTGACGCTTCCCGCGAAGTGGTTCGGGAGCATTCAGACAACGACGGCGATGTGGTCGGCGCTCTGGCCGCTGATGGTGGTCGCGGGGCTGGCCTGGGCCGCCCTGGGGCCCCCTGGCGCCGTCTTGCATCGCGGGGTAGGGCGAGTGGAGCCGGGTGACCTGCTTGGGCCAGCCGTCGTGTTGAGTTTGTATGTGTCGCGCCGAACCCGGCGCCTCAGCGCATTTCTGGAGCGCCATTGGACGCGAGGGGTCGCGCGTCTCGACGACCGCGTGGATCGGATCATCTTGCGCGTGAAGGCGACGCCGGGAACCCGCTACCAGCTCTGGGCTCGCTGGCTCTCCGGAGAGTGGCTCGCTCTGGCGCTCGCGCTCACCTTCGCCGCAGCGATCTGGCTGAACGTGTAGCGTCTGGTTTCGATCTCGAAGCCCTCCATGGTATGAGAGGCGCGATTGAGATCGAACGATCGTGCCGCCGGTCCCTGACCCGGCTCTCGGCGTAACTCCTGAGGATAACGCATGAAGAAACGTGGAATTATTACCCTGGTCGCCATCTTTGGCGCGCTCTTCTTTGGATTGATGGTCTTTATTGGCGTGCTCATCACCGCGTTTTCCCCGGAGGGCCTTAGTGGCACCGGGGAGAGCATCGGCGTGGTGGAGGTCGAGGGCACGATCATGGACGCGAAGGAGACCATCGATGACATCCGTCGCTTTCAGAAAGATGATAACATCAAAGCCGTCGTCGTACGCGTTAACTCCCCGGGGGGGGCGGTAGCCCCTTCGCAGGAGATCTACGAGGCGGTCAAAGATCTCAAAGAGGTCAAACCGGTGGCCATTTCGATGGGGGCTACCGCCGCAAGCGGCGGTTACTACATCGCCTGCGGAGCCGACACGATCTTTGCCAACAACGGCACGCTCACCGGATCGATCGGGGTGATTACTCAGTTTTTCAATGTCGAGGGCATCATCAACCGCGTCGATCTGGAGGTAAACACCATTAAGAGCGGGGAGTTCAAAGACTCCGGATCTCCCTTCCGGGAGTTTTTGCCGCAGGACGAGGCCATCTTCGCCGAGATGGTGAACGACATCCACGATCAGTTTGTCGAAGACGTTGCCGCCTGCCGCGAGCTTGATGAGGCCACAGTTCGTCGCCTGGCCGACGGGCGCGTCTACACCGGCCGTCAGGCCAAGGCCAATAAGCTGGTCGATGAGATCGGAACCCTGCAGGACACCATCGACTTTCTGGCCGCCGAGGTCGGACTGGATGATCCTCCCGTGGTCTATCCGCCCGAAGAGAGCATGGGATTTGTGCAGGAGTTGCTGAGCGCCAGCGTGCGCTCGACCGCCGAGGCCGCCCGGGCCGAAGCCGCTCCGCGCGTGCAGCTTCTCTACACCGGACCGCGGTGAGTTCATGGCTTGCACACGTTTTTCTGCCGGTGCACTCGCGCTGGTTATCGCAGTATCGCTCCTTGCCAGTCTGCCGGATGCACGAGCCGAAGAGGCTCCCGATATCGCAGAAGAAGGGCGGGGTGGGAGCGGGGTTGTTTCTCTGACACTGGAGGCGGTCGAGGCGCGCGCGCGCCAGAGTGACGATCTCCAGGCCGAGCAGCAGGCCCGGCGCGACCATGCCCGCTGGCAATCCTACCGCGCTGATCGCGCCTGGTGGCCGAAGATTGAGGCGCAGACGCTGGTGGCCCCGGTTCCGGCCAATGCCGACCCTTCGCGCCTCGACGAGAACCTCGATGAGATCCTGGCGCTTAACCTCGGTCCGCTTGTGCGTCAGACAGCGCGGGTGATCGTGCCTGTCTACACATTCGGACGCATCGGGCTGGCGCAGGAGCTGGCTGAGGTCGGGGTGGACGTCGCCGAGATTCAGGCCTTAGAAGCCGTTGAGACTCAGCTGCTTCGCGCTCGCCAGGCTTATTTTGGACGTCAGCTTGCTGAAGCCTTCGGCGCTCTGCTGGCCGAGGGGGAGACGCTGGTCAATACGACTCTGCGCGAGATGGAAGACGCCCGTGCCTTCGGCGATGCTGACTTCTCGACGGAAGATCTGCGCCGCCTTCAGATCTTTAAGGCCGAGCTCGATACGATGGTTCTTGATAACGCCCGCCTCCGCGATCTGAGCGAGGCGGCGTTGCGCTACATCACCGACATCGAGCAGCCGCTGAGCGTGCCGCCTCTGGACCCAGAGCGGGTCGATGTTCCGCTGGCAAGCCTTCAGGCCTGCCAGAGTTTTGCCGGGGAAAATCGTCCCGATCTCCAAAAACTCGACGGCGCAATTCGCGCTCGGGAGCTGCAAAGCTCCCTGGCGCGTCGCGATTTTTTCCCCCAGGTGTTTGCGGCGGCAGATTTCGGCTTCGCCTGGTCGACGGAGTCGCCGGCGTTGCAGCGCGTCTGCCGCCGCGCTGCGCCGGGGGAGTCCTGCGTTAACGTCGACACGTTGTGGACTCAGCCCTATGCCAACCCATTGAACTCGTTGACGTTTGGGGTTGCCCTCGGGCTGCGCTGGCAGTTCGACTTCGCCCAGCAGCGTGGCAAGGTCGGGGAGGCGGACGCAAAACTCGCCGAGCTTCGTGCCCAGGCTCGGCGCGCGCGCGGCGCGGTGGCGCTGGACGTCGAGCAGGCCTGGCGCACAGCAGCAGACGCCCGCGAGCGTATGCATATCGAGCAGCGTCGCCTCGATGCAGCGCGACGCTGGCGAAATCAGTACGGGCTCTCCCAGCAGCTCAGCGAGTCGGTCGATATGCGTGACGCGCTGGATCCGCTGCGCGCCTATTACGAAGCGCAGGTTGCCGTGCTCGAATCGGCGCACAGCTATCTCGATGCGCGCGCTCGCCTGGCCCGGAGCATCGGTGCGCCCTCTCTGGATCTGCTCTCCGAGCTCAATGCGCAGCCAGGTGCGAACTGAACTTTCTCATGCGCCGGGTTGAATGAAGACCGCCGCTCCACTGTCTTAGTGATGAGCGCGGCGAGGTGCGTCGCACAAAATGACTGACTTAGCAGGAGCACGACGTATGAAGACCCACACGTCCATAAAACGACTGGTTGCAGGGCTGGCCGCCGGCGTTTCGCTGGCCCTTTTAAGCCTGAACGCCTGGGCCGACGCCCCGGCCGAGGTGGTGGAGGAGCGCACCTCGGCGATCGCAAAGGTGCTTGAGAAGCCCGACAGCGAAGCGCGCAACGCGGAGTTGACCCGGGAGCTCGATCAGACCCTGGACTTTGCCTACCTGGCCTCCCAGGCCTTCGGCGAGCACTGGGAAGCGCGCACGCCGGAGGAGCGCGCGGAGTTTCTGGATCTTCTCCAGCGTATGCTGCAGGCCAACTATCAGGACAAGCTCAGCGGCCGGACTCTCAACGAAGATTACACCATCACTTTCGGTGATGCGCGTACCCGCGACTCGCGAGCGTTTGTGCGCGGCGAGGTCACTCGCGAAGGAAAGACCTACCCGGTGGTCTACCGCCTCTATCAGGACGGTGAAACCTGGCGCATCTACGACCTCGTGATCGACGATATCAGCCTGGAAGAAACCTACCGCGAGGGCTACGTGCCGATCATCGAAGATGAGGGCTGGGGCGAGTTGATCCGACTGATGCGCGAGCGAATCGACCAGATGGAAAAGGACTAATCCCTCCATCTTCGCTGAGCATCGAACATAAAAAACGCCGGCCTCTTCGGGCCGGCGTTTTTTTGTTCACATGCGTCGTCAGACGCTCAAGGAGCCGGGGCGTAACTCTCAAACGCGATCCGCTTCTTGCGCATATGTGCTTCGACGTCATCAAGGAGCGCGCGCGACTCCTGGTCTTCGGGCAACACTTCCAGCGCTTCCACCAGCAGCGCATGAGCAGCCTTCGGGTCGGCTTCGCGGCGGCTCTTAAAGAGACGGCTCGCCTCACTGCGAAGATTGTAGGCGATGGTGCGGTTGAGGTGGGCGAGCGTGGTCTGAGCACGTTGCTCAGCGATGGAGCCCTGGGGAAGTTGCAGCAACATCTCGCGGGCCTCTTCATGACGGCCCTGTTCGCTGAGAAGTTCTCCTTGAGCGAGCTTCTCGGCGGCCTGACGCTCGACATCGACCTGATCGCGAAGCGCGCGCGCCTCGGTGTTCTGCGGAGCCAGGGCAAGCGCCTCATTGGCCGCCGCGATGGCCCCGTCCCAATTGCCAAGCTCCAGCTGAGTGCGACCGCCTGCGACATGCTCGGCGACCTGCTCCTCCAGCGTGGGCGGGGCAGGGGCGTGAGCCTGTGCCTGGCCTTCACCATCGCCGGAGTTCACAAGCGCGAATACCGCAGCTCCACCCAGCGCCAGCCCCAGAAGCACGAGCACGGCGAGGCCCCCGTACGTCGTCATGGCATTGCTGCTACCGCTGGCCGCATACTCGGCCGGGTTGACCGTGGCGTTGCCTTCGACAAAGACGAACTCCAGGTTGCCGAATTCCACCCGATCGCCGGGGGAGATGGCCTGCTGCGACTGCACGGCTTTGCCGTTGAGGCGCGTGCCGTTCGAGCTCCCGCAATCGACCACCGAGTAGAGATCGCCATGGCGCGCGATGATCGCATGGCGGCGGCTGATCGAGGCGTCCGAGAGGAGAATGAAGTTCTCGTCGGTACGACCGATGGTGTTCTCCACCTCCGAGAGACTGAACTCCTCGCCGGCGAATGCATCGTTGATGCGCACCAGCTTATGATGCTCGCTTCCCGAGTCGATGAAGAGGGTCGAGAGCACATTCTGGTTTTGCATGCGCGCCGAGCGCTTGAATTCCAGATAGAGGTAGTAGTCGCCGATACGAATCTGGCTGGCGGTTCCCAGATCGCGCTGTTGCACGACTCTCTGCCCGTCGACAATGACGCCGTTGGCGCTCCCGAGGTCTTCGATATAGCAGCGCCCCTCGTGCACAAAGATGCGCGCGTGTTCGCGGCTGACGCTGCCTGAAGGCAGCACCACATCGCAGGTGTCCAGACGCCCCACCACGTAAGAGCCGTGGTCAAAAGAGAAGGTGTCGGCGACCTGCCCGTTCTGGTCTTCGATCGTAATCGTAAACATGTTGTTCGCCGATGATGATGGCGGCAGAACAAGGCGCCGCAACCTCTAAGAAGGCTGCGGCGCCAGGCTCAGCTCGCTACTCGCGGAAGATGCCCAGGTCGACGTCGACGCCGGCATGGCGCAGGTCTTCATAAAACATCGGGATATAACCCGTCGGGTAGAACTCGCCGGTGCCGCCTTCAACGCGGTAATAGAAGACGTCGCCCAGGCGGAAGGTGTCGAGATCGACACCTTGAACCTCCGAGATTTGCTGGACGCGGAACCCGCCCTCGCTGGTTGCATGCAGCACAACGACCAGGTTGACCGAACGGGCCACCTGCTCGCGCAATCCGCGGGGGCTCAAGTCGGTGGCGCCCAGCAGGCTCAGGCTCTCCAGTCGTCCCAGCGCATCGATCGCGCTGGATCCGTGCAGGGTAAGCATGCTGCCTTCGGTGCCACTGGCCGCTGCAGTGACCCAGTCGTAGGCCTCCGCGCCGCGGCACTCATCGAGCACGATGCGTTGCGGATGCATCGCGACCGCGCCCCGGAGGAGATAGCGCATATCATAGCCCTGGGCCGGGTTGGCCTCCAGACGCAGGGCGGTCGGAGCATCAAGGTTCAGAGAGCTGTGTTCTTCGATGGCGATAAGCCGTGAACTCTCCGGTACAAGTCGGCTCAGCGCGTTGAGCAGCGTGGTCTTACCGGAACTCGTCGGACCGGCGATCACGATGGAGCGGCCTGCTTCGACGGCTCGTCGCAAGAAGTCGGCCATGCCCGCGCTCATCGTGCCCTGGGCGGCGAGTTCATCGAGCGAAGGCTGATAGCGCCTGGGCTTGCGGATCGACAGGACCGGGCCATCGACTGCAAGCGGGGGCATCACGATATGCACGCGCGTCCCGTCACCGAAGCGAACTTCATCAGCCGGCGAGACACCGTCCTGTGGACCGAGAAGCCGTCGAGCGGCCAAAGTCAAAAACTCTGGATGGCTGAAGACCCGGGGAGCAATCACGAGCTTGCCGCCGCGTCGCAGGATGATGCGGTCGAAGCGGTTGACGTAAATCGCCTGAACTTCCGGGTCATCCAGATAGGATTCCACCGGCCCCAGTCCCACCGCTTCTGTGAGCAGCGTTTCGATGAGCGCTTCGCGATCACCCGAGGGGCCAACCACCTCAATGGCCTCATCGATGGTATTCTCAAAGCGCGCACGATCGCTTTCTTCCGGCGGGTAGGAGAGCGGTAGCTCGTCTTCACCGACCCTCTCGAAGAAGACACGCGCGACATCCACCTGGGCCATATGCCCTTCAGGGTCGAACTCATCTTCGAGGGCGATGCGCGTGGCGAGCGGGCGAATGCCCAGTGGTCCGGGCGTCTCCACCACGCCTTCATCCAGCGGGGAAGGCGGAGCCGTCTCTTCCTCGGCGGGCGCGTCGAAGACCGGCACCTCATAGGCTGGCGCGTCGAAGGAGGGCACCGGGGGCTCCGGGCTGGCAGGAGCCTGTGGCGCGGCCTGGGGAGTCGGAGTGGGCGTGGCCGCCACATCGAAGGGATCGACCTCTTCGTAGTCGGCTTCAAAGGCCTGACCCTCACCGGTAACGCGCTCGTCCTGGGCGAGTGGTTCCACCTCGGGAGTCACCTCCAACACGTCCGCGTCGATAGGATGGGCGCCGATATCGGCGTAGGTCTGGCGCACGTCCTGGCCCAGCGCACCCGCCGGCGGCGGGGTCGGCGTCGGAGGCGTCATCGGAGCGCCTGGGAATGAGGGCGCTCGGGGAGGCGTCGCCTGCGGACCGCTGGCGCTATGCTGTGGCGCCTGGAAGGGCTGCTGAGCCCCGCTCTGGGGCTGGACGCCAAAGCCGCTGGCCTGCGGGCCGTCCATCACCGTGGGGAAGTGGCGATCCATCGGAGGAGGGCCGCCCGGGGCCTGGGGAGGCTGCGGAGGAATCCCACGGCCGGGAGCCAGCGGCGGCATCGGAGGTCCAGGGTTCGCAGCCGCGTTGGGCTGCTCTACCTGCAGGATAAAGTCGCCGATGTAGATCTTGTCAGCCTCGCCAACCGGCTGCTCCGCGATGACCTTGCGCCCGTTGACGTAGGTACCGTTGGTGCTCTTTAAGTCGACGATGAAAAAGGCGTTGTCGCGCAGCACAATACGCGTGTGCTGCTTGGAGACGTTGCCCTTGGGAAGGACGATATCATTGCCCTTCATACGCCCGATGGTGATCTCGGACGTGTCGAAGTCGAGCCGTGACTGCTGCCCACCTTTCTCGCTGATAATTACGCTGAACATGAGGGGCAGATCCTCCTTAAAAGATAAACGGACGTGAGGTGCAGAGAGGTCAACGCTCTCGCAGCGGTGGCCGCCGCGACAGAGGGGCCTGACGCGCCCGTGACTTCCGAAGAAAGGGGCGATCAGGCGCGCGATTTCAGGCCCATCTCAAACTGCCCGGATGGTCGCATCGGGTCGAAAGGGTGTCAAGAACCCTGCTGGCCGGCCAGGGGATCAGACGTTGTTCTTCTCGGTGGTTTCGGCTGCTACCTTCCCCGAAGAGGCTTCGCTTTGCGGCCCATCGGAGCTTTCCGCACCTGCCTCCACAGGAGGGGCCGCTTCGGTGGCCTCGGTGCTGGCCACGCCGTCGGTGCCATCGGGCGCAGGTTCACTCGACGCGGCGCTCTTCTCAGGGGCTTCGCTCTCAGGGCTCTCGACCTTCGTCGGCGCCTCGGGCTGGCGGGGAAGCCGCGCCCAGATATCGGGATCGTTGGGCGCAAACTCGGGGTCGTAGAGGTGGCAGCGCACCTTATGGCCCGGAGTCGGCTCCACGGTGCGCGGCTCTACCGTCTTGCAGGGCGCAAAACACGCCGGGCAGCGGGTATGAAAGCGGCAACCCGAGGGCGGGTTCATCGGGCTTGGGACATCTCCTTTGAGGATGATGCGTTGGGCCCGACGCCGCGGGTTGGGCTGCGGAATCGCCGAGAGCAGGGCCTGAGTGTAAGGGTGCAGCGGGTTGTCGTAGAGCTCGTCACACTCGGCGAACTCCGCGATCTGTCCCAGATACATCACCGCGATGCGATCCGAGATATGCTGCACGACCGAGAGGTCGTGGGCGATAAAGAGGTAGCTCAGGTTATACTCCTGCTGAAGATCCATCAGCAGGTTAATAACCTGGGCCTGAACCGACACATCAAGCGCGCTGACCGCCTCATCGCAGACAATGAAGTCGGGATTGAGCGCCAGAGCTCGGGCGATGCCCACGCGCTGACGCTGGCCACCGCTGAACTCATGGGGGTAACGCGTGATGTACGAAGGCTGAAGACCCACGCGCTCCAGAAGCCCCTCGACCATCTCACGCACCTCCGGGCCCTGGGCCACCTTGTGGAAGGTGATCGCCTCGCCGATGATACTTTCGATCGTCATACGGGGGTTAAGGCTGGAGAAGGGGTCCTGGAAGATGATCTGAAGGTTGCGCCGAAGGCTGCGCATCTCCGCCGGCCCCATCTTCAGAATGTCTTGCCCCTTGTAGAGCACCTCACCATCGGTGGGCTCGAGCAGGCGCAGCAAAGTGCGTCCTGCGGTGGTCTTGCCGCAACCCGACTCCCCCACAAGCCCGACGGTCTCGTTGGCGTTGACCTCAAAGGAGATGCCGTCGACGGCTTTCACCGAGCCGACCTGACGGTTGAAGAGGCCCTTCTTGATGGGGAAGTGCTTCTTAAGGTTGCGGACTTCAAGCAGAGTAGGGGCGACGCTCATAGCGAGTACCTTGGGGCCTTAAGCAGGTTACCGTGCGACTTCCGCCGCATCGTCGTTGGGGGCGACCGAGCCATCGGCCGCGACGCTTCCGTCGGTGGTGGGCTGGGTGCCCGCGCGTACCTTCTCGGCGTACCAGCACGCCGCGGTGTGGCCGGGCTCAAGCTCGACCGTCGGCGGAAGCTCGGAGCACTTCTCGGTGGCGAACTGACAGCGCGTGCGGAAACGACATCCCGAGGGGAAGTCCTGCGGGCGCGGCACCATCCCGGGAATCACATAGAGGCGATCTTCGCGCCCGCGCGCCCCGGAGGTGTCGATGGTCGGCAGGCTGTTGAAGAGTCCAATGGTGTAGGGGTGGGCCGGCTTCTCAAAGACGGTGTAGACGTCGCCGTACTCCACGATGCGCCCGGCATACATCACCGCCACATCATCGCAGGTCTCAGCCACTACACCTAAGTCGTGGGTGATAAAGAGAATCGACATGCCCGCTTCGCCCTGAAGCGACTTCAGAAGCTCCAGGATCTGCGCCTGAATCGTCACATCGAGCGCGGTGGTAGGCTCGTCGGCAATCAGAAGCTTCGGCTTACTGGAGAGCGCCATCGCGATCATCACACGCTGCTTCATGCCCCCGCTCATCTGGTGGGGGTACTCGTCGATGCGCTGCTCCGGGGCCGGAATACCCACCTTGGCCAGCATATCGATGGCGTACTCACGCGCCTCGGCGTACTCCATGTCCTGGTGGAGGAGGATCGCCTCGATGATCTGGTTTCCGACCGTGTAGACCGGATTAAGGCTGGTCATCGGCTCCTGGAAGATCATCGAGATGTCGTTGCCACGCACCTTGCGCATTTGCGCTTCGGTGAGCTTGGTCAGGTCCTTTCCTCCGAAGAGAATCTGACCGTCAACGATCTTTCCGGGCGGCTGCGGGATCAGGCGCAGCACGCTCAACGAGGTCACCGATTTACCTGATCCCGACTCGCCGACCAGCCCGAGCGTGCGCCCGCGCTTGATCTCGAAGCTCACCCCGTCGACCGAGGGCAGCACCCCGTCGTCGGTAAAGAAGTAGGTCTTGAGCCCGTCGACCTTCAGGATCACGTCGTCCGACGCGTCAGTCTTGTTGCTATCGTTGGCCATAAGGTCGCTCTACTTGCGAAGTTTAGGATCGGTGGCGTCGCGCAGCCCCTCGCCGATGAGGTTGAGCAGGCTGATGGTGACGAAGATGGCAAAGCCCGAGCTGAGAATCAGCGTCATCTGCTGGGTGTTCCGACCGCTGGTCAGAATCTGACCCCAGCTCGGCGCGTTGGCCGGGCCCACGCCCAGGAAGCTCAGCGTGGCCTCAATGAGAATCGCTCCGGCCACCCCGAAGGTTGCCGAGACAAAGACCGGCTGCACCGCGTTGGGCAGAACGTGGCGGAAGATGATGCGCGCGCGGGTAAAGCCCAGCGCGATGGCCGCCTGCACAAAGTCCTGGTTGCGCAGCCTCAAGAACTCCCCGCGCACAAGGCGCGCGATGCCCGTCCAGCCCGTCAGGCCGATGATCAGCATGATGTGGAAGATCGAGGGCTCCTCGATAAACCCGGCCAGCGTCAGGATGAGAAAGAGCACCGGGAAGCACATCATAATTTCGATCATGCGCAGGATGATGTTGTCGACCCGACCGCCGAAAAAGCCCGCCAGGCTTCCCAGCACAAGGCCGATGGCGGTGTAAATGCTCACCGCAACCACCCCGATCGTAAGCGAGATACGCGTCCCGTAGATCAGTCGCGTGAAGACGTCGCGTCCCTGGCGGTCGGTGCCCAGGAAGTGCTCCAGGCTCGGGCCCTGGCTCACCGCCATCAGGTCCACATCGCGGTAGGAGTACTCGATGAGCGGAAAGATCAGCCGCGCTCCCTCCAGTTCTTTGAGGGAGGCGTAGTCGACGTAGGGCTGACGGAAGGCCATCAGGTAGACGACCGAGAAGAGCACGATGCCCACCGCCGAGACCAGACCGATGAAGCGAAGGCGAGCCTTGCTTCGTTCGGTGGCGGCGAGGTCCTTTTTAAAGCGCATCATCACCGTCCAGGCGATGAAACTCACCGGGACGTAGAAGAGCAGGAAGTTAAAGAAGATGTCGACGCCGCTATCGAAGAAGTTCTGATCGAAGAGCGCCGCAAACCACGGAAAGCTCGTCGTGCCGTGCAGCTGCGCATACGGCCCCACACCCTCGGGGATGTGCATGTAGAAGGGCACGTTCATGGCGACCACCGGCGCGACCATCGCGATCACAAAGAGCGCCAGTACGCCGTACACGCTGTAGTAGCTGAGTCGGTACTTTTTGAACTGACCCCAGACAATCTGCCCGTAGGTCTTGTACTCGGGCCGCGGAGGGCTGGAGGAGGTTTGGGAAGAGGTCATCGTCGCCTGTCCAACGTAAGGTGCGAGCCGGGCGCGGAGCGCGCCCTGGCAAAAAAGGTCGAATCCTGCGGGCTCAGTGATCGAACATCAATCGAAGGTGATGCGCGGGTCGACCAGCGCGTAGCTGATGTCGGAGAGCAGCAACCCGATCAGCGTGAGCACCGTCGACATCAGCAGACAGGCCATGATCGCGTTGTAGTCGTACATGTAGATGCTCTCATAGAGGTAGAGCCCGATGCCGGGGATGTTGAAGATGAACTCGATGACGATCGAGCCACTGACCAGCGTGGGAAGAAGGGTGCCCAGCAGGGTGAGGATCGGGATCATGCCGTTTCGCACCGCGTGCTTGAGCACGACCATCGACTCGGCCAGGCCCTTGGCACGCGCGGTGCGGATGTAGTCGGCGCGGATCACGTCCAGAAGACCCGTACGCGCATAGCGGCTCAGAGCGGCGAGCGAGCCGTAGGTCAGGCAGATCAGCGGCAAGAGGATATGCCAGGCGATCGAGCCCATCTGCTCAAGCACTTCCATATTCTCGGCGCCGTCGCCGATGAACCCGCCGGCCGGAAACCAGGAGAAGGGGCGACCCACCGCGAAGAACTGAATGAGCAGAACCGCGGTGAAGAAGCTCGGAAGGCTGTAGAGCACAAAGAGCGCGATGGTCACGACCTGGTCGCGCTTGGTGTTCTGATTGTACGCGCTCCAGATGCCCAGCGGTACGCTGATGAGGTACGCGATGAGGATCGAGAAGAAGCTCAGCGTGATCGTGTAGGGGAGCTTCTGCATGACCGTGTCGAAGACCGGACGGCGGTCGACGGTGCTCACCCCGAAGTCCAGCTTAAGCAGGTTCTCCCAGTACTTGGCAAAGCGGGTATCCAGAAAGAAGATGCTCACTTTATCAGCCGCGGAGTACTCGAAACGATCCTTGTTCTCGTTGAACCAGGGGAGCCACTTCTCGTCGAGGATGGTGGTGATATCCTCCTCGGTCACATCCTGAGGGATGGTCCAGGCGCGAAGCTGGTTGTTCTCCGAGGCGATCTTTCGGTTCGTCTCGCGAAGTTCAGGCGTGGGATCCGGGTTGAAACGGTCCACCTGGGGGCGCTGAGCGTTAATCGCCAGGCGCTGCACGGCGAGTCGGCGGATGTCCAGGCGCTCGTGGTTCTGCGCCAGCGCAATGAGAAGAGGGACGGCGTAGTTGCCCAGGTTCTCCACGTGCTCCTGAGCGGCGATGATGTCGGCCGACATCGGGCGCTCATCGGCCGGGGTACACGAGGTGTCGGCCGGCGCGCCTTCCGGACAGACCGGACGTTGGAAGTCGGCCACAACCCGGAGCTGCTCTTCAACCTCTTCGATGGAGAGGTTGTAGCGGGTGTTGAGCAGGATCGGTTTGTCCAGATTGAACTGCTCTTTAAAGATGCGATAGCTCTCGCGGGCGTCCTGCGAGACGGTCTCGGTGCCGTCGGGATTGGATGCGGCCGCAGGATCGCCGGGTGCCAGGTTGAGCACCAGGAAGATGATCAGCGAGATGATCGTAAACGTCGGGATCATCAACAGGACGCGCTTTAGGATGTAGGTAAACATGCTGCCTCGCCCTCAAGGGGGCCGGTTGCGCGCACCAATGGAACGCGCGAAGGATGCCTTAAGCGCACAACGCCGAGGCCTGCCTCGGCGCCGGCGCCGCTTACTCGCCGGACTCGTCGATGTACCAGGGCAGCGAATAGGTCTGCGGGCGAATCTTCTGGAAGACCACGTTCTCAAGACGCGGGTTCCAGGCGACCGCTTCCTTGGGCGCGTAGAAGAAGCTGTAGGGCTGCTCCTCATGCACGATCTGGTGGAAGCGACGCAGAAGACGGGTGCGCTCTTCGGTGTCGAAGGTCACGCGCAGGGTCTCGATGATCTCGTCGGCCTCGGCATTGCGGAAGCCCACGCGGTTGGAGCCCTTGGGAATGTCGGCCTGGCTGGAGTGCCAGATCTGGAAGGGATCGTTGAACCAGCTCAAGCCCCAGCCGCCGGTGAAGGCGTCGAACTGCTTGTCGTCCATGCGGCGCTGCATCAGCGGCCACTCCACGAAGTCGCCACGCATCTCCACGCCGATCTTACGAAGATCTTCACGGTAGACGGTCACCCAGCTGCGCACGGTGGGGCGGTTGTAGGAGGTCAGCGTGAAGCTGAAGTTGATGTTCTCGCCATCGACATTCTTCTGGCGGATGCCATCGCCGTCGGTATCCACCCAGCCCGCTTCATCAAGAAGGGCCGCAGCGCGCTCAAGATCAAAGGGGATGGGCTCAATCGTCGGGTCGTTGGCCGGGTGGTCATAGTAGAAAGGACCACTCTGCAATTCACCCAGGCCGTTGAGCACGTTGTCGACGATGCTCTGACGGTTAAAGGCGTGCGTCATCGCCAGGCGCACCTTCTGGTCGGCGAACATCGGCTTATCCATGTTCCAGCCCACGTAGTAGTAGGCGAAGGCGTCGATGATTTCGTGCTCAAGTTTGCCGTTCTTAAAGGGGCTGTTGGCGCCGGCGTTCATGATCTCGCTGCGGTAGCGGGGCTCGGGAAGCTTGGGCAAAAAGTCGAGCTGGCCGCTGAGCAGGCGAGCGAAGCCCTGCTCAGGGTCTTTGATGATGTGGAATTCGATGCGCTCAATCGGAGGCTTCGCGCCGAAGTAGTCGCGGTTCTTGGTGAGCACGATCTGACCGCTCGGGGTGTAGCTGTCGAAGAGGTAGGGGCCGGTTCCGATCGGGTAGTCTGCCGACCAGTGGGTGTTGAACTCCACCGGGATGCTCTCTGCGGGGAGTTCGTTGCCCTCGCGGTCGCGTGAGAAGAGCCATTTGGGCAGCGGATAGGCCATCAGCGTGGTGGTGCGCGAGTGGTAAACCGGGCGCTTCCAGGTGACCTTGAAGGTGTAGCGGTCGATGACTTCGACCTTTTCGATGTCTTCGACGTAGCTCTTGATAAAGCCGGCTTCCACCTGGGGGTTCATCGCCATCTCGAAGTAGAAGATGGCGTCTTCGGCCGTGAGCTCACGCGGCTCGCGCAGCCACTCAAACTCCGGCTTGCTGAAGTCAACTTTGGGCACATGCCAGTATACACCTTCGCGCAGGCTGACGGTGTACTCGGTGTTCTCGTCGTTGACTTTGACCATGTAGGCCAGGTCCGAGACGAAGTTGTCCGGGTTGTTGAAGTCCTGGCGCACAAAGCCGCTGTGCACGTAAGACTGAATCTCGGTCACGTCGACTGAGTTTTCGGTCAGCCAGTTGAACCCTTTGGGGTCGCTGGAGATCAGGCGCTTGAGCGTGCCACCCTGCACCGCGTTGGGGGCGATGAGCTGGTCGGTGGCCGGGCTGAGCAGGTTGTCGGGATCGTTGATGGCGGCGGCGTAACGGTCGTTCGAGGCGCCGGCACCCCCGCCGGCGTTGCCGGCCACAGCCACACCCGACTCCAGCTGCGAGAGGATGCGCTCGGTGATGCGATTGAGGTCACCCAGGCTGCGGTTGACTTCAATGATCTTTTTGTTGGCCTGGTAGGATTGCGCGATGCTGACAATCGCCAGCAGGGCAACCACGATCAGGACTCCGATCAGGGCGAGGGTGGCTTTGAATGTTCTCGGCATGAACTTTACCGCTCCAGGGGTCGGACCAGGACGTGTGGCGAAGACGCAGAGCCGCGCCGGCCAGGTTCAACGATCACTTTAAGACGTTAGCATCCGGCGAACACAACCGGGCGCACTCAGGCGCGCGCAGGCTCGCCATCAAAGAGGGCGTAAGCTACTGGACCCTCTAAAACTCTGTCAACTACCCCGAAGCGCCTGCCATGCAGGTCGCCCGGGGTAGTGGTTGATGTGTTAAGGTGTTGATATTATTCGGTTTCGTGTTCGATCGCCGCTTCGCGGGCGCGCACGCTCAGGCTGAGTTCATCGAGCTGGGCCGTGTCGACGGCGCTGGGCGCCTCCGACATCAGGTCGGCCGCCCGAGTGGTCTTCGGGAAGGCAATGACGTCGCGCAGACTGGCCGCGCCGGTGAGCAGCATCACCAGGCGGTCCACGCCGAAGGCGATGCCGCCGTGGGGCGGGGTGCCGTAGGTCAGCGCCTTGAGCAGGAATCCGAACTTCTCGTTGGCCTCTTCCTGCGAAAGTCCGAGGAGCTCAAAGACGTTGTTCTGCACATCCTGGCGGTGGATACGAATGGAGCCACCGCCGATCTCGTTGCCGTTGAGTACGAGGTCGTAGGCCTGGGCACGCACCGAGAGCGGGTCCGTCTTGAGCTTGTCGAAGTCCTCGGGAAGCGGACTGGTGAAGGGGTGGTGCATCGCGTAAAGGCGGCCCTCTTCTTCGTCGGCCTCGAACATCGGGAACTCGGTGATCCAAACAAAGCGGAAGGCGTCGGGATCGGCCAGGCCCAGGTCTTTTCCGAGCTGCTTACGCAGGTTGCCCAGCGCCGGGTTGACCACCGACTCGCGGTCGGCAACAAACACGACGAGATCGCCGGCCTCGGCGCCCATCTTCTGCTCGATGGCCGCGCGGGCGTCGTCGTCGAAGAACTTGGCGATCGAGCCGCTCCACTCTCCTTCACCCACCTTGGCCCAGGCCAGGCCTTTAGCGCCGTAGACTTTGACGATGTCTTCGAGCCCGTTGATGTCTTTGCGGCTGAGCGTCTCGGCGCCGCCTTTGATGCAGAGGCCGCGCACGGTGTTGCCGGCTTCCACGGTCGCGCTGAAGACCTTGAAGCCGCTCGTCGCCACAAGCTCGCTGACGTCGCAGATCTCCATGCCAAAGCGAAGATCGGGGTTGTCCACGCCAAAGCGGCGCATCGCCTCGGCGTAGGCCATGCGCTCAAAGGGCAGGGTGATCGCGATGTCCAGCGTGCCCTCGAAGATCGACTTGATGAGGCCCTCGCAGACCTTCATCACGTCTTCGGCGGTCACAAAGGAGAGCTCCATATCGATCTGGGTGAACTCCGGCTGGCGGTCAGCACGCAGATCTTCGTCGCGGAAGCATTTGACGATCTGGAAGTAGCGGTCGAAGCCGGAGACCATCAAAAGCTGCTTAAAGATCTGCGGCGATTGCGGCAGTGCGAAGAACTTGCCCGGGTGCACGCGGCTGGGCACGAGATAGTCGCGGGCACCTTCCGGGGTGGAGCGGGTGAGCACGGGGGTCTCGAACTCTCCGAATCCCTGCGAGGTGAGGTAGTTTCGGGTGAGCGAGTAGACCTTGCTTCGTGTGAGCAGCGAGCGCTGCAACAAGGGGCGACGGAGGTCCAGGTAGCGGTATTCCAGACGCAGGTTCTCGTTGGCGTCGCAATCGTCGCGGATAGCAAAGGGGGGAGTCTTGGCCTCGGAGAAGACCTCAAGCGTCCGGACGACGACTTCGACAGCGCCGGTGGAGCGATCTTCGTTGACGTTCTCGCCACGGCTGACCACCTCTCCGATGATCGCCACGCACCATTCCGAGCGGAGCTGACCGGCGCGGGAGAGCGTCGCCTCATCCAGATCCGGATCAAAGCGCAACTGGCAGATGCCGGTGCGGTCGCGGAGATCGACAAAGACCATGCCGCCGAGGTCACGGTGGCTGGCGACCCAGCCGACCAGGGTGACGGTCTGACCGATCTGGCTCTCGCTGAGCTCGCCACACATATGGGTGCGCTTGTGCTGATCGAGGAAGGTACTCACGAGCTGCTCCTTACTAGGGATCATCAAAGGTTCATGCCCGGAAGTCGTCGTGCGAGGTGGGCCGGGCGAAATTGACGCAGGGCGTCGATGCAATCGCGGACTAAAACACGCGCTTTAGCGCAGTGTCAACGACGGCGCTCTTTGCCGTGGCGAGTCCTTTTCATTGAGAAAGTGTTTTGTGACTTTAAGGGCGTGCACATCATCCCACCACCAAAGCGTTCTGGTGAGCTGCGCACTCGCCATATGGACTTTCTAAGACGAAGGAGGCGATGATGGCGCTCGTTGAACTGGGACTGACCCGAGAAGTGGCGATGGATGAGAAGCTCCCCGTGACATGGGGCAAAAAGGCGGTTTCAAGCGAAGCAGCACGGGCCCAGATTGTGTCAGCCCCCGGGGCCAGCATGGTCTACAGCCCTTATCTAAAGGAGCGCCCCGGGCGCGCGCTGCAGGTCCTTGGTGAGCGCGATAATCCGTCGGTGGTCCCCTGGGGCTTCTGGGGGGCGGTGATGCTGGCGGGGCTGCTCGCGGCGATGATTGTTTTTCGTGGTACCTCCGGGTTGCAGTCGATGTGGGACTTGCTCTGGGTGATGCTCGCGGTCGTGGCCGGCTCGGTCATGCTCAAACTTGGCAAGAAGACCAGCCTGGAAGAGCACCTTCTATGCGAGCTCGACTTGATGCGGGGCATTGTGACCTGGCCTGTACAGGGTACGGAGCTCGCGGTGACCTTTGATGAGGTCGAGGAGTTGGTCTTTGGCATGACGCACTACCCGATCTCCAGCGACGGCGAAGGCACCCGGGTGCACGCCTTCTCATTGCTCCTGCGGGATGCGCAGGGGAGGCTCGTGCCCATCGTCGAGGCGTCGCCTAATAAGGGGGAGACGCATCAGATCGGCCAGGTTTTCGCCCGGGTGCTGGAAGTGCCCCTGACCTATGTCGGTATGGGCATCAAATAAGGCGATGGCCGGGCGGGCTGGCGAGTCAAAAATGGGCGGGCAGGCCGCCTTGACGCGCTGGCACCCCGGCGGTAATAAGGCGGCGGCCCCGCTTTGCGGGCCGCTCATTTTGTGATTTTGGCAGGGCGTGGAGGCCGGCTAAGCGGGTCGCGCTGCGCGTAGGTTGATCTTCCAACGGCAGGTAAGTTCGTATGAACATCCATGAGTATCAGGCCAAGCAGATCTTTCGCGAGTACGGGGTGACCGTCCCCCAGGGGACCGCGGCGTTTAGCGTCGACGAGGCGGTGAAGGCCGCCGAAGAGCTCGGCGGAGAGCTCTGGGTGGTCAAGGCCCAGATTCACGCCGGCGGTCGCGGCAAGGCCGGTGGCGTTAAGCTCGCCAGGAGCCTTGACGAAGTTCGCGAGATCGCTGCCGAGCTGCTCGGCTCGACGCTGGTCACCCACCAGACCGGCCCCGAAGGCCAGGTCGTGCGTCGTCTCTACGTCGAGAGCGGCGTCGACATCGCCCGCGAACTCTACCTTGGCATGGTCGTTGACCGCGCTCGCGACGGCGTGGTGCTGATGGCCTCGACCGAGGGTGGCGTCGACATCGAAGATGTCGCCGAGAATACCCCCGAGAAGATCCACAAGGTCTTCATCGACTCGCTCACCGGCATGGCCGACTTCCAGGGCCGTCAGGTCGCGTTCGCGCTGGGCCTGGAAGGCAAAGCGGTGTTCAAGGCGGTCAAGTTCATGAAGGCGCTCTACAAGCTCTTCGTCGAAAAAGACGCCTCCATCGTCGAGATCAACCCGCTTGTGGTGACCGGCTCCGGCGACCTCATCGCCCTCGATGCCAAGGTCAACTTCGATGACAACGCGCTCTACCGTCACGCGGACGTGGAAGCGCTGCGCGATGTGTCTGAGGAAGATCCCGCCGAACTCGAAGCGAAGAAGCACGGGCTGAGCTACGTGAGTCTCGACGGCAACATCGGTTGCATGGTGAACGGCGCCGGTCTGGCCATGGGCACCATGGACATCATCAAGCACTACGGCGGCGAGCCGGCCAACTTCCTGGATGTCGGGGGTGGAGCGACCAAAGAAACCGTCGCCGAAGCCTTCAAGATCATCACGCAGGATGAGGCGGTGAAGGCCATCTTCATCAACATCTTCGGCGGCATCATGAAGTGTGACGTGATCGCCGACGGCGTGGTCAACGCGGTTCAGGAAGTGGGCCTGAAGGTGCCGCTTGTGGTCCGTCTGGCGGGCACCAACGTGGAGCTCGGCAAGAAGATTCTCAACGAGAGCCCCTTCGATATCGTGAGCGCCGACAGCATGGCCGACGGCGCCCGCAAGGCCATCGAGCTGACCCAGGGCTGATAGGCCCGGCGCAAACCAAGACGCGTTGACCGGCGCGAGCGCCCCTCAGAGTGGGGCGCCGCCCAGAGACATATAGAGGTTGAAGATGAGTGTAATGGTAGACGAGTCCACCCGGCTGATCGTGCAAGGGATCACCGGTTCGGTCGGTAGCTTTCATACCGAGCAGATGATCGAGTACGGCACCAACGTCGTCGGTGGTGTGACCCCCGGCAAAAGCGGCCAGAAAGTTCACGGCGCGCCGGTCTTCGATACGGTGGCTGAAGCTGTCGCGGAGACGCAGTGCAACGCCAGCGTCATTTACGTGCCGCCGCCCTTTGCGGCCGATGCCATCATGGAAGCGGCGGATGCCGGTGTGGAGCTCATTGTCGCCATCACCGAAGGCGTGCCCGTTCAGGACATGATCACGGTGGTGCGCTACCTCAAAGACAAGAACGTGCGCCTTCTCGGCCCGAACTGCCCCGGGGTGATCAGCCCGGGTAAGTGCAAGATCGGCATCATGCCCGGTCATATTCACCTCCCGGGTAAGGTCGGCGTTGTGAGCCGCTCCGGTACGCTGACCTACGAGGCGGTTGGTCAACTCACCGCGCTGGGCATCGGGCAGAGCACCTGCATCGGTATCGGCGGCGACCCGATCAACGGCATGAACTTCATCGATGCGCTTGAGCTCTTTGAGGCCGACCCGGACACCGAAGCCGTCGTCATGATTGGCGAGATCGGTGGTACGGCTGAAGAAGAGGCCGCCGAGTGGGTTCAGAAGAACATGAGCAAGCCTGTGGCGGGCTTTATCGCCGGTGCCTCGGCCCCTCCCGGAAAGCGCATGGGCCACGCCGGTGCGATCATCTCCGGAGGCAAAGGCACGGCCGAAGAGAAGTTCAAGGCCATGGAGGCCGCAGGTATTGCCGTCTCGCGCTCGCCGGCCGAGATCGGTGAGACCCTCAAAAAAGCGATGGGCTAAGTTCGCCCTTTGTTTTGATAGCGACACCAACATTCAACGATTGAATCTGGAGACACACGATGGCGATTGAACGCACCCTGAGCATCATCAAGCCCGACGGCGTGGAAAAGAACGTGATCGGCAAGATCATCGCGCGTTTTGAAGAAGAAGGCCTCACCCCGGTGGGCATCCGCATGGCGCACCTGGCCAAGCACGAAGCCGAAGGCTTCTATGCTGTACACAAAGAGCGTCCCTTCTTCGGTGAGCTCGTTGAGTTTATGACCCGCGGCCCGGTGGTCGTGATGGCGCTTGAAGGCGAAGATGCCGTGGCCAAGAACCGCGAGATCATGGGTGCTACCAACCCGGCGGAAGCTGCCGAAGGGACCCTGCGCGCGCTCTACGCCACCGACATCGGCGAAAACACCGTGCATGGCTCGGACTCGGCGGAGAACGCCGCGATCGAGATCAAGTACTTCTTCAGCGACGTGCAGCTTTTCTCGCGCGGCTGATGTTTTGAGGCCGTCGCCGGCGTTGGGCTGGCGACGGTCTTCACCTCGCGCCTTGCAGGGCTGGCGCAAGGTGAATGCTCAGCCAACGCACCCTTGTAGGGAATGCGTGTGTTGAGGTGGCGGCACGATTTGAGATCCTTTCGCACGCGGCGTAGGCTCAGTTCGGCCGCCTTTTTTCTGAGAGAGAGACACCCATGCGACGCGAACGCTCCCCGAGCATCGACCAGGCGCTCGAAGCGCTGAGCCAGGGCACCGACGAACTCGGTCCCATTGACCTGAAAAACTTCACACAGGCTGAGCTCAAGAAGTTGCTCGCCGAGGGGTTTGGCGAGAAGGCATTTCGCGCCAAACAGGTCTACCAATGGCTCTACCTGCACCTGGCCGACGATTTTGAGGCGATGACCAACCTCTCCAAGGGGCTGCGTGAGCAGCTCAGTGCGAAGGTGCGTGTCTCGTCATTGGAGTTCAACGGCTCGCATACGGCCAGCGACGGCACCACCAAGCTCACCTTTAAGTGTGACGACGGCGCGGTCATTGAGACCGTTTACATCCCCTCGGAGGGGCGCAATACGCTGTGCATCTCCAGCCAGGTGGGGTGTGCGATGGGCTGCACCTTCTGCTACACGGCGAAGATGGGGCTTAAGCGTAATCTTAGCACCGCTGAGATCGTTGAGCAGGTCGTGCAGGCGCGCCGGCGGATGGGGGAGGTCAACGGGCATATCGGCAACATCGTCTTTATGGGCATGGGCGAGCCGCTGCATAACGTCGATAACGTCATCCGCGCGATTCATATTTTGACCGATGAGCAGGGGCTGAACTTCTCGCGACGCAAAGTCACTGTCTCGACCTCCGGGTTGGTACCGGCGATCAAGCGCCTGGGTGAGGAGACCGATGTGCAGCTCGCCATCAGCCTCAACGCGACCACCGACGAGACGCGCGGGCAGATCATGCCCGTCAACGACCGCTGGGATCTGGAGACGTTGATGGCGGCGCTCAAAGAGTTTCCGTTGACCAACCGCGAGCGCATCACCTTTGAATACGTGATGATTCGCGATTTGAATGACACGCTCGAAGACGCGCAGCGCATCATTGAGTTGACGCGGGATATCCCCTCCAAGATCAACCTCATCCCCTTTAACCCCCACCCGCGCACGCCCTTCCAAACTCCGCCGGAAGAGCGTATCGACGCCTTCCAGAAGTATCTGGTCGATCGCAACGTCGGCGTGTACCGTCGGCGCACCCGGGGACGCGATGAGATGGCCGCATGTGGTCAGCTCGGTAAGCCCGGGGAGAAGGAGCCGCCGCATGTGCGCAAGCGGCTGGAAAAGTTTCGCAATGAGAGCCCGGCCAACGCCTGAGAGTGAATGGGTCGAGCACGTAGTTCATTAAAGCATCGGACGCCGTGGTGCGTCTGAACGGAGTGAGTCCAGGCATGAGTCTTTTGGTCGTAGGGTCGGTGGCGTTTGATTCGGTTGAGACGCCTTTTGGTAAGGCAGAAGAGGCGATCGGCGGATCGGCGATGTTCTTCTCAACCTCCGCCAGTTATTTCACCGACGTGCAGCTCGTCGCGGTGATTGGAGAAGACTTCCCGCAGGAGGAGGTCGACTTTTTGTGCTCCCGCCAGATCGACTGTGAGGGGCTTCACCGCGTCGCCGGCAAGACCTTCCGCTGGGAGGGCAAATACGGCTTTGATCTCAACGAAGCCATCACCCTCGACACCCAGCTCAACGTCTTTGGAGATTTCCACCCGGAGTTGCCCGAGAGCTACCGTGACGCCGAGATCGTATTTCTGGCCAACATTGACCCCAGCCTGCAGCTGGAGGTGTTGGAGCAGGTCAAAAATCCGCGTCTGGTCGTGGCCGACACGATGAACTTCTGGATCGATGGTCCCCGGCGCGATGAGCTTGAGCGGGTCCTGAGTAAGGTCGATATGCTGGTGATCAACGAGGGCGAAGCGCGCAAGCTCGGCGGCGAAGCCAACGTGGTCAAGGCGGCTCGCGCGATTCAGGCTCGTGGTCCGAAACATCTGGTGATCAAGCGCGGTGAGTACGGCGCGTTGCTCTTCAGTGGCGAGGAGATCTTCTTTGCGCCAGCTTACCCGCTGGAGTCGGTCTTCGATCCCACCGGGGCCGGTGACACCTTCGCCGGCGGGCTTCTGGGGTATCTGTCGAGCTGTGAGACCATTGGAACGAAGGAGCTTCGCCAGGCCACCGTGGTGGGCTGTGTGATGGCGAGCTTCTGCGTGGAAGACTTCAGCCTCAATGCGCTGCGCGATCTGAATACGAAGGCGATTGAAGAGCGCTTTGCGCTCTTTGAGCAGCTTGTCGGGTTTGGTCCGCTGGAGCCGCTGGACGCCTGAAGGCAACTGTGAATTGGGTCGGCACCCGCTGCCGCACTTGAACCTGGATGAGGTAGAGCCATGAAGATGTCGAATGCGTGGATGGTGTGGTTAGTGTCGGCAGGGTTACTCGCGACGGCCGCATGCGGTGGCGAGTCCAATGAGGAGGTCGACGCGGGCGTGGAAACCGGTGACGATACCGGTGGCGACTACGCGGAGGAGCCGGACTTTGCGGCGCAGTACGATATGCGCTTCAACGCCTTTGCGTTTGAGCGGGGCACGCCGGGCTTCTCACTCAACAGCCCCCTTGAGTACTTCCTGGATCAGGACCTGGACTACCCGGTCGTGGTGCTGGTGGAACTTCGCGAGATCGACACCGAGGCGGGCACCCTGCAGGTGCGCGGCGGGGCGGGACTCAAGACCAACACCGCCGGTGAGTATGTCTGGGATGAAGAGGTCGAGGAGCCCGAAGCGGCGGCCGGCACCATCGCGGCGAATGGCGACTTTGAGGCGACCTTGCCGCTTTTGAGCTTTGTGGCGACGGTGGAGTCGGGCGGTGACATCAACAAGACGGTGATTCCGATTCGCGACCTGGCCATCGACGCGAAGATTCAGGCTGACGCGGCTGGCGAGAACCCGGTGATCAATGACGGGATGCTCAGTGGTTTCGTGCTTCTCTCGGAGATCGAAGGTGTGGGGCTGACCATTGTTCCCGGGCAAGAGCCGCTTGCTCTCACCCAGCTCTTCGGCGGGCCGGAATCGGTGAACTACGACTACGATGAGGATGGTGAGAACGACGCCTGGCAGCTCAGCGCGACGTTTAGCGCCCAGCAGACCGTGATCGTTGAGTGAAGCGGTCGGATAGGGGTGAGTGAGCCCGACGGGCGCGAGTAAGCAGAGGGCCGATTGACACCGTCGATCGGCCCTCTTTACAATCGCCCCTTCGATCGGGTGACTCCGTTGGGTCTGAGGGACCGCATAGTGTGTGCGGTCGGCCCGACGCGTATTAGACGTAGGCGAAGCGTGGAACGCGAGAACCGACAGCTGGGGGAATATCGACTGCTGGCCCATCTGGCCAAAGGTGGGCAGTCGGCGGTGTTTCTTGCGGCGCGTGGTGGGCCGCACGGCTTCTTTCGGCCGGTGGTGATCAAGGGAATTCCCGACCGAAATCTGGGAGACCGCCGCTTTGAGGCGCTTTTTTATAAGGAGGCGACGGTCTCCTCGCGCTTCTCCCACCCGCATGTGGTGACGGTGCACGACGCCAAGCAGGTGGGCGATGAGCACTTTATGGTCATGGACTATGTGGCCGGTCAGACCGTTGCCGACCTGGCGCAGCGGGCGTTTGCGCAGGGGGACGGGTTGAGCCTTCACGAGTCGCTGCTCATCGTGGCGGACGCGTGTGAGGGCCTCGATTACGTGCACGACTTCGTGGATATCGATCAGCAGAGCTACTCGATCGTACACTGTGATATCAGCCCGCAGAACCTGATGGTGACCTATCAGGGAGTCACACGCGTCTTTGATTTTGGCATCGCGCAGGTGGTGGGGGAGACGGCGGCGGGCGGCGATGAGCTGATCGGCGGAAAGTTTGCCTACATGAGCCCCGAGCAATGCCGCGGTGAGGGAGTGGACGGGCGCTCCGACATCTTTAGTCTGGGGGTGATTGTCTATGAACTTGTCAGTGCGCAGCGCCTCTTCCGACGGGGGTCGGTCGAGGAGGTGAAAGAGGCGCTTTTGCACGAACCCTTCGATGCTCCGAGTAAAGTTTCGGAGTGGGTTCCGGCGGAGATTGACCCGATCATCATGCGTGCGCTGGAGCGCGATCCGGCAGCCCGTTATCAGCGTGCGGGTGAGTTTGGCGCGGCGATTCGGGGATATCTGACCGGGCTGGGCGTCGATCTCGAAGCGCTTCGTGGGGGACTCGGTGCAAAGGTCGCCGCGCTTTTTGCTCAGGAGCGTAGGGATGTTGCCCGCGCGCTCCGAGACGCCCGCGAGCAGATGAGTGACCAGGCACTCCGACCGGCCAGTGAGACCTCCGTGGAGGTTGCTACCTACCGCGCTCAGCTGGTTGCCAGCGAAGAGGCGCTGGAGGAGGCCACCGCCCGCGTTGAGGAATTGAGCGTGGGTGCGCAGCGCGGTGCGGAGCTCATCGACGCGCTCTCCGACGAGGTTCGCGCGCTGCGCCGTCGCCAGGGCTACTTTGTGGCGGCGATTGTGGCGCTCTCACTCTTTGCAGCTGCGATCGCAACGCTCTCGATGAACGAGGTAGGTGTTGCGGCGACTGCCAGCGCCGAGGCTGCGGAGCAGGATTGAGGCAGGGGCGTCTCACGCGCATCATGTAAGAACGTCGTCATGTATCGTAGGTACGTTTTTATAAAAAAAGCCCGGGCTCATGGAGCCCGGGCTTTTTTGTGTGCTTTATCGGAGCCTCAGCTCAGCGCATCGCGCACCGCGCCCACAAAGGCCTCCACGGCTGCTGGAATACCGGCGGGGTTCTGGCCGCCGGCCTGCGCCAGGGTGGGGCGTCCGCCGCCGCGCCCATCGACGTGGCTGGAGACGCGGTTGATGAGGTCGCCGGCTTTCACTTTGCGGGCTTTGAATGCGGCGTCGGTCACCACGCAGATGAGCGCGGCCTTCTCGTCGATCTCGCTGGCGAGCAGCACGACGGCTTCGCCCTGGCCGAGCTTCTCGCGGAGGTTATCGGCGTAAGCCATCAGCTGGTCGCGGGTGCCGGCGGCGACCGAGGTGGCGATGACCTTAAGGCCATCAACCTCGGCGGCTTCGTCGAGCAGGGCGTCGGCGCCGCGGTTGGCGAGCTTTTGCGAGAGACTGTCGACCTCGCGCTCCAGGCGGCTGCGATCGTCGAGGATGGCGCGGGCCCGGTCATTGAGGTTGGCCACATCCGACTTAAAGAGTTCGGCCAGTTTCTGGAGCTGGTCGCGCTCTTTCTGGAAGGCCTGGAGCGCGCCTTCCTCGGTGAGCGCCTCAATACGACGGATGCCGGCGGCGACGCTGGACTCGCTGGTGATGCGGAAGAGAGCGATATCACCCGTGTTGGTGACGTGCGTGCCACCACAGAGCTCCACCGATTCGCCGGGAATCTCGACCACGCGCACGGTATCACCGTACTTCTCGCCGAAGATGGCCATCGCGCCCATCTCCTCGACGGCCGTGTCGCGGTCGACGCCGGTGTGGCAGCCGACGCGGTGGTGCTCGCGGATCTGGCGGTTGACGCGGGCCTCAATGCGGCGGAGCTCCTCGGAGGTCAGGGGCTTGCCGTAGCTGAAGTCAAAGCGAAGGCGTTCCGGAGATACGAGTGAGCCGGCCTGGAAGATGGCGTTGTCGACCTCATCGCGAAGCGCAGCATGCAGGAGGTGGGTCGCGGTGTGGTTGCTGGCCGTCTTCTGGCGATGGCGTGCGTCGACCTTTGCGACGAACTCACCCTTAAAGTTGGGCTCACCCTCGACCACGCTGACGCGGTGGACGATGCCGATGGGAGCCTTCTGGGTGTCTTCGACCTTGAGCACCACCTCGCCATCGCTGCTGATCAGCTCGCCGCGGTCACCGACCTGGCCGCCACTTTCGGCATAGAAGGGCGTCGTGGCCAAAAGAACTTCGTAGCCCGTGGCGATCGTGCGCACCTTGCGCACGGTGGTGGTGGCTTCGAGCTGGTCGTAGCCCACGAAGGTATCGGCGGTGCCTTCCTCCAGGGTCACCCAGTCGCCCACACCGGCGGCGTCGGCGTACATGTCTTTGCCGCGGCTGGTCTCCTGGTGCTCTTTCCACAACGACTCGTAGCCCTCCCAGTCGATGCTCATGCCGCGCTCCTCGGCCATGATCTCGGTAAGATCCGGCGGGAAGCCAAAGGTTGCATGAAGCTGGAAGACTTCTTCGCCACTGAGGGTCTTCTGGCCCTCGGATTCGACGCGGGCTGCGGCGTCTTCGAAAAGCTCCAGGCCGCGGTCCAGGTTGCGGAAGAAGCGCTCTTCTTCAAGGCGAATCAGTTCCCCGGCCTCCTGGCCGGTGGCGCGCAGCTCAGGGTAGACCTCGCCATAGGCCTCGACCACTGTCGCCGCGACCTTGTGAAGGAAGGGGCCCCCAAAGCCCAGGTTGCGCCCGTGGCGCACCGCACGACGCAGGATGCGGCGCAGCACGTAGCCGCGCCCATCATTGGCGAACTTCGCCCCGTCACAGATGGCAAAAGTCACCGTGCGCACATGGTCGGCGATCACGGCGTAGTCCGAGAAGTTGGCGGCTTTGTAGAAGGCTTCCAGATCGCGATCGGCGTCGTCGCCCAGAAGTTCAAAGAGGGTCTTGAAGATCGGGGTGAAAAGCTCGGTGTGGAAGACGTTATCGCGTTCGGCCAGCACCATCGCGGTGCGGTCCAGCCCAAGGCCCGTATCGACGCTCTTCATCGGCAGCGGGTTGAGCGTGCCGTCTTCGTCGCGATTGAACTCCATAAAGACGAGGTTCCAGATCTCGTTGATGCGGTCGTCGTCGTAACCCTCTTTGAACTCGAGGGGGCCCTGCTCGGGGTGAAGATCGTAGTGAATCTCGGTGCAGGGGCCGCAGGGGCCGGTGGGGCCCATCGACCAGAAGTTCTCCTCGTCGCCGACTTCGATATCGCCCAGACGCAAGACGCGCTCGGGGGCGACGTCCATCTCCTGGGTCCAGATGTCGAAGCACTCGTCGTCGTCTTTATAGATCGTGACGTAGAGGCGGTCCTTATCGAGCTTGAGTTCGTTGAGCAGAAAGTCCCATGCCCACTTGATGGACTCGCGCTTGTAGTAGTCGCCAAAGGACCAGTTGCCGAGCATCTCGAAGAAGGTCAGGTGGCGGCCGTCTTTGCCGACCTCGTCGAGGTCATTGTGCTTGCCACCGGCGCGCACGCACTTCTGCACGCTGGCTGCGCGTGTGTAGTCTCGGGTTTCGTTGCCGAGGAGCAAGTCCTTGAACTGGTTCATGCCCGCGTTCGTAAAGAGCAGCGTCGGGTCGGCCTGGGGGACGACTGGCGAGGAGGGGACCACGCGGTGGTCGTGCTCTTCGAAGAAGGCGAGGAAGCGGCTGCGAAGTTCGTTGGGAGTCATCATGGCGTCCACATTGTATGGCGAGTTCGAGCTGAGAGTGGGGCCGCGGCAACGCGAGATCGGCCGAAGCATAGGGAGCAAAGAACAGCCTTGCTCGCGAGAGTCTTCCGCGCGCGCGGTCAATGGGGCGGTGTTTAGCACGGGGGGAAGCGCTGAATCAACAAGGGCACGGGCGTCGGGCCGCGTCAGGCGGTCCTCGAGTCGATCGGGCGTTGGCGGAATAGGAGGCGGGAGTCGAGGGGCAGGGGGAAATTTTTTGACGGCGCTGCCGATCTCGACGAGCCTTAACGGGTACTGAGAGCGGCCTCTTTGCCTGGCCCCCGGCCGTGCAGGCTTCATGTGTTGCCTGTGGGATTGTGAAAGTGACGCTGGAAGGTCTATGAAAGTATTGCTTGAGCTTTTGGGTGACGCCTGTCGGGTATTGAAAGGTGTGGAGTCGCTCTCGGAATTTCGCCCGGAGTCCCGCGATCGCATGCGAGAGCTGCTCTCCCAGCTTCGCCTGGAGCTCGATCGGCTGCTCGATGCGGATGCGCCGGTCGATCCGGAGCTTGCCGGACGCGAGCCCTTTCTGCAGCGGGCGCTCGAGGCGATTGCCTCGCAGAGTTATGGCGAGGCTCGCGGCGTGTTGGCCCAGGCGGTGGAGCGCTTCCCTCAGGACTTTGAGTTTTTAAGCTATCTGGGGCTCATCGCCTGGGAGCAGGGCGATCTGGTGGAGGCGGAGCGCTCCTATCGACGCGCGATGGAGGTGGTCTTCTCCGAGGGGCTAAACACCGCAGAGGTGGAGAGCGGCGATGACCCGGTGCTGCGCGCCGTGGAAGGCCGCGCGCTTTGTCTCTATCGCCTCGGCGAATTGGAGGCGGCCCAGCGCCACTTCGAGTGGCTGGGCATCAACTTCTCGGAGCAGTACATCGGGTGTCTTTTTCTGGCCGGCGAGGCCTACCACCGCATGGGGCTGCTGCACGAGGCGCTGCGTTGCTATGAGGCGGTGCCTGTGGAGCCGGCGGTCCTCTACAACCGGGGGCTTGCGCTCTACGGGTGTGACCGACTGGAGGAGTCGGCGCGCGCGTTGATCGAAGGGTTTGTGGCGAACATCTATGTGGCCACGACGTTGCTGGGGCGTTTCGGCTATCGCCGCCCCTGTACGCCGGGATACCTGGGCAGTGAGACGTACGCCGAAGAGCTGGTGGAGGCCTGTGCTTCGCTCTGGCACGGGCATCCGGGCAGCGTACGATTTATGGAGCGTTGTTTCGATCATGCGCTGGTTCAGGCGCACTTGCAGCAATGTGGAGAGCAGGGGGGCACACGTCTTTTGCAGGCCGGGGAGAGTGGTGTGGAAACCGACGCTTTTTTGGAGCAGCTCCACGATGCGGGGACCCTGCAGAGTATGGCGCGGCGAGTGATTCAACGGCTCGATGCTTAACCGGCCCTCCTCGTGTTGGAGGCGGCTCTCAGGCCGGAGAGTCTCCGGAGGTGATGGCTACTGCATCTTCGCGCGCGGTGCGGCGTGTTCGCACGTCTGGTGAGGTGCCAGTCTCACGAAGCGTTGAGACCAGCGCGGAGCCCTGCATGGCTTCACTGAGGTGCAGCACCCGCTGGGGAAGGGGAACCTCCACGCCCAGTTCACGCAACCGGGCGTGAATCGCGCCGGTCAATTCGCTTTTGGCCGAGACGTAGTTCTGGCGCTCGGACCAGGCCCGCACCAGAAGTTCCATGCCGTTTTCGCCAAAACGGTCGATCAGCACAATCGGGGCCGGTTCATCGAGAATCGTGGGGAGCGCATGCATCGTATGGGTGAGCTTTCGCTGCAGCAGCTGAAGTTCACACTCAAAAGGCACCCGCACCGGCACCTCAATGCGGCGTACGCCGTAGAGGGTGTAGTTGATGATGGTGCTCTTGAGCAGCACTTCGTTGGGGATACGCACCATCAGGTTGTCGAAGGTGCGGATACGCGTGCTCAGAAGATCGATGGAGATGACGGTGCCCAGCGTGGTGTCGATCTTGACGGTGTCATCGATGGAGAAGGGCCGGTCCATAAAGAGAAAGAAGCCCGAGATGATGTTGGAGACGCTGGTCTGCGCGGCGAATCCCAGCGCGACAGTGAAGATGCCGGCAGCGGCCAGAAGTCCGCTCAGCTGTACGCCCAGCGCGCTGAGCGCGATGAGCACCACGAGCATAAAGGCGCCGTAGAACGCGGTCTTGCTGGCGATGACAGCGCTGTGCGGGCTTGCGCCGTGACGAAGGCGCACCACGCGCTCCACGCCGCGAGCAAAAAACTTGGCGATGAAGTAGCCCACAATGACCCAGAAGACGCCCAGGATATAAGGCTCCACGCCTTCCCAGCCGCCCAGGCGAGTAAGCCAGCGGTTGATGGTCTCATTCATAGGGGTGTCTGGGGCTTAAAAGCCGTGCTCCAGGCCGGTCTTGGCGCGGTAGGCGTGCAAAAAGGTATAGGCGCGGCGCGTCTCGTGGGCGTTGGGCTTGCGACCGCTATGGGCGATCGCTTCACCGCCTTCGGGGCCGTCGTCGATGAGCACCTCGGCTTCATTGGGGCCGAGCAGGCGCATCTGCACCTGACTGGTGCATAAACGATCGCGATCCGGGCGGCGGTACAGACCCAATGAGGCAGTGGGAAGCATGATTTTGCTGACTTCGCGCGGCTCCGGCGTGGTGTTGGTGACGGTCAGCGGGATCGTCGCCCATAACGCAAAGCGTGTCTCGTCGGGGAGTCGAAGATCGAGCGCGCAGATCGGATGCTCGTCAAGACCCTGGCCGGCGTCGGGCGCGCAAACTGGCGCCCGAAAGGAGGTGCAGATCTGCCCGGAGTCCACCGGCCCGTAAAGTCCCGGTGAGGTGTGCGGCGCAGGCAAATCCATAAGATGCACACTGCCACCCGGGTGCAGCGCTTCGATGCGCAGGCCCAGGGGCAGTCCCAGCACCACTTGCATGGTGAGCCCGGCCGGACATAGAAGCTGTGGGGTGGGGAAGGCCAGCAACGCCCGCTCACCGAAGTTCGGAAGAAAGCGCAGCGCGCTGCAACTTGCAGGTAGGGCGCAATGGCGCGTACTACGCTCCTCATCGGTATCGATCACCAGCGCCTGAGCGCCACGCCGCTTGAGGTAAAGAGGCTTGTCGTAGACGCTGAGCGCTTCGAGAGCGCCGTCGTCAAGACTAAGCTGGAGAGGCCACCGGGTTTCCATAGACGACCGTATGCGCCGGACCTTGCCGGCTGATGAGAGCAAAAGACGTGAGGAGAGGCCAAAAATGGTGGGCGGGGGGAGTCAGCGCGGTCGGCCTGGCCGCGCTTTCCATTGGCGTCCTCGGAAAGGCCGATGAGGAGCAGATTAAGCACAGCGTGGAATCGGAG